>CALAOT010000111.1 GCA_937889545.1 uncultured Opitutaceae bacterium | reverse complement strand
GGGCCTGGGCGGCGGCCGGCGCGGAAGCCTGGCCGGGGGCGCCCCCGCCGGCACCCTGCGCGGCGGCGGTGGAAACGGAGATCAGGGAGAGTATCAGGGCCTTCGTGGAGTAGTTCATCATGTGCGGCAAGAGGGGGAAACATGCCAGCGCGGGCCCGGTTTGCAATTACATACCAGTGTTCGCCGCTTGAGTCCCACCGGCGTTTCCGCAAGCCTCACGGGTTCCAACCATGAGCCCGGAGCAATTTTGGACGAGCCAGGACGGCCAGATCCTGGTCGTGAGGAACAAGGACGAGCGGACCGCGTCCCTGACGGTCGCGTTCTGGCCGCGCAATTCCGCCGAGTTCGAGTTCATGAAGACGCGGATCGGCGGCCTCAAGTTCACGGAGCGCAGCTCGCTGGCCCGGATCGGGATAGAGATGCAGATCCAGGTGGGCTTGGAGACCGACGGCAACAGGCTGGTCCTCGGCGTCGACGCGTTCGTCTTCGACATGAGCTTCCCCAACTCGGGCTACTGGAAGAAGCTCCTGCGGCCCGGCGTGCCCGTCGGCCGGCTCTTCCATGCGCCCGCGTTGGCAAAGCTGTCTTCCGACGAGATATGGACGGCCATCAGGGAGAACAGGCTCAAGCTTCCCAACACGATCAGCATCGACAGCCAGGGCTCGGTCTTCCTGACGCCCCACCAGGTCAGCTACACGCTCAGCGCCAGGCTCCAGCGGATCAACTTCGAGCTCATCGTCAGCGGCGCGGCCGGGCGCAACTTCCTCGACAAGGTCCAGATCCGCCACGACGCCTCGCCCCTCTCGATCCAGCCCCGCTCGGGGATACTCACGAGCTGCTCGATGTACCTGAAGGAGCACTACGTCGTGCTGAACCAGGGGGCGGGCAACTTCGGCATCCACTCGAGCGCCGTGCTCCTGGATCCCGTGAAGACCTTCGGGACGAACATCATGCTCGAGATCTACAACACGGGCGACCACCCGGTCGTGAACCCGATGGTCTCGGTCGAGATCTTCCGCGCGCCCGAGGCCACGGATCCCGAGTTCAATTCGCTCTCCCGGCGGCGCCAGAGGCTGCTCGGGGCGGCCGCCGAGCTCTACGCCACCCTGGACGAGCGCCCGCCGAGGGACCCGGGCGAGGCCCGCCCGATGACGGGGATCTCCGTCAAGGGCCAGAGCGCCAAGATGGAGAACCGCTCCGTCTGCCTCAAGGCGGGCACGGCCGAGGACGTGAAGAGGCTCTGCTCGGAGAACGGCGGGGCCTGCGGTTACCGGACCATGATCCAGGCGATCGACACGGCGCCCAGGGATGCGGACACGCTCGTAGTCGACTACTTCCCGGACCTCCTGGAGCAGATCGAGCTCCTGACCCGCATCGCCGACGTCAAGCTGAGGCGGATCGTGTTCAGGAAGGCGTCGCGCACACACGGATACTTCCTCTCGAGCAACGCCCATGCCCGCCTCGACATCTTCGACGCGGTCAACATCCAGGTCTACTGGTACGACGAGCTCACGAAGGACCTGTACCTCCACCTCTACAAGAAGGAGCACGGCTTCTTCGTCCGCGACGAGATGGGCAGGAAGTTCCAGGAGGCGACCGTCCTCGCCTTCTATGGCTCCGCCGTCGGCCTGGACAAGGCCGACACGGACCGCATATCGGCCTTGATGGAGCAGCTGTCCACGTTCATCGGGCCGAACCTCGGCGTCCTGACGGGCGGGGGCGGCGGGGTCATGCGGCTCGCCGCCGACCAGGCCCGCAGCAAGGGCGCCCTCACCGGGGCGTGCTTCCTCGAGCTGGAGGCCCAGCCCCCCGAGCTCGGCGTCGACTTCTTCAATACGTTCCAGGAGTCCTCGAGGCACTTTCGGCAGAAGTGGTTCGAGGTGGCCGACTTCTGCATATTCAACGTCGGCGGCGTGGGAACGCTCGAGGAGATCGGAATCGAGCTCTGCAACCTCAAGCTGGGGATCCGCCCCCGGGTGCCCTATGTCTTCTTCAACGCGAAGTACTGGTCCGACCTCAGGCGCCAGATCCGCGAGATGATCCGCTCCGGGCGGGCGCCGGCCTGGATCCAGGATTACATCCTGTTCGCGGACAACCCCGCCGACGTCGTCGAGTTCTACCGAAAAAAGCTCCAGGTCCTTTGAACCCGGCAGACCTTCCCCGCTCCATACTCGTCGTCGGCTCGGGAGGGCGCGAACACGCCCTTGTCCAGGCGTTCGCGGCGTCGCCGGCCCGGCCCCGGGTGCTTTGCGCCCCCGGAAACGCGGGAATCGCGGCGGACGCGGACTGTTTCCCGGTCAAGGCCGACGACGTCGCGGGCCTCGTCGAGCTGGCCCTCCGCGAAAAGGCCGAGTTCGTCGTCGTCGGCCCCGAGGCCCCCCTGTCCCTCGGGCTCGCGGACCGGCTGGCCGGCGCGGGGATCCCCGTCTACGGGCCTTCGGCCAAGGGCGCGCGGCTCGAGGCCTCAAAGACCTTCACCAAGCGCCTCCTCATCAAGCACGGGATTCCCACGGCCGACGCCGCGTTCTTCGGCGAGACCGCCGCCGCGCTCGACTACCTGCGGTCGCGGCGCACCCCGATCGTCGTCAAGGCGGACGGTCTGGCGGCCGGCAAGGGAGTCGTCGTTGCCAAGACGCTCAAGGAGGCCGAGGCCGCCGTAAAGGGCATGATCGAGGGCGGCAAGTTCGGCACGGGAGGCCGCCAGATCCTGATCGAGGACTGCCTCGAGGGGGAGGAGACCTCGATCCTCGTCGTCGTCTCGGGCTGGGAGTACGTCATCCTCCCGACCTCGCAGGACCACAAGCGGATCGGGGACGGGGACAAGGGCCCGAACACGGGCGGAATGGGCGCCTACTCGCCGGCGGAGGTGGTGACCCCCGCGCTCATGGAGGCGATCGAGCGCACGATTGTCCGGCCCTCGGTGGCGGCGATCGCGTCCGAGGGGATCGACTTCTGCGGCACCCTTTTCATCGGGATCATGCTCACGGCGCAGGGGCCCAAGGTGCTCGAGTTCAACACCCGCTTCGGCGATCCCGAGACCCAGGCGGTCCTGCCGCGGCTCGCGACCGACCCGCTCGACCTTCTCTGGGCGGCGGCCAAGGGCGCGCTGGGCGGCTACAGGATCAAAGTGAGGCCCGGCTACGCGATCTGCGTCGTCCTGAGCGCGATGGGCTACCCGGAGTACTACCCAACGGGCGATGCGATCGAGATCCCCCTGGTCCTGCCGGCCGACGTGGCTGTCCTTCACGCGGGAACCGCAAGGGACGCGGCCGGGCGCCTCGTCACGGCGGGCGGCCGCGTCCTCGGCGTCACGGCGGTCGCCGGCTCGCTCGCCGAGGCGGCCGCAAGGGCGTACCGGACCTGCGAGTCGATCCACTTCGCGTCGAAATATTATCGCCGTGACATCGGCGCCCGGCAATTAAGGCGCGTGTGAAACCCACCCTACGGCTCCTCGCTGCGGCGGCCGCGTGCGCCCTCGCCCACCCGGCCCCTGCGGCACCCCAGGCGCGCGACCTCGGCCAGGGCCTGTCGTACTACCGCGTGCACGACCTGCCCTCGGACCTGCCCTCGCCCCCCTCCGGACGGCCCGGCCCCTGCGTCCTCGACCTGCGCTTCGCGAAGGCCGGCGAGACCGACGCCCGGGCACTCGGCGCGTGGGTCAGGTTCAACGTCTCCGCGCACACCCCCATCTTCGTCCTCGAGAACGCGGCCACGAGCCCCTCGCTCCTCGCCTCGCTCCCGGGAAACGGCCCGCCGGGCCTGTTCGTGCTCGCCCCGGCCGCGGCCGGCCTGCGCACGGACATCGCCGTTCGCGTCACGGCCGACGTGGACCGGCGCGCGTACGACGCCCTGGAGAAGGGGGCGCCCGTCGAATCGCTCCTTAGCGACAATCCCGCGAAGCCGCGGGTCGACGAGGCGTACCTCGAGAAGGAGCACATTTCGGACAGCGAGGCGCCCGACGTGGCGGCGGACAAGGCCTCCCCGCCCGCCCCGCTCGTCGACGCGGTGCTCCAGCGGGCGGTCCAGCTGCACCGGGGCCTTCTCGCCCTGAGGAAGGCCTGAGCGGCCCCTCGGCCGCGTCCAGTATCGGTTTTGCCTTTTGGGGCGAATCATGCCCACTTACCTGCCGATGCCCGATCCGGGACACATCCTTGTCGTCTGCACGGGAAACATTTGCCGTAGCCCGATGGCGACCGCGCTCCTGCAGCACGCCCTGGCCGCGCAGCCCGAGCCCCTGCGCTCCCTGAAGGTCGTCTCGGGCGGCGTGGCAAGCCGCACCGGGGAGTCCGCGAGCCCGAATTCGGTGACGGCCCTGAAGAAGGTCGGTGTCGACTTGACGGGCCACGTCAGCCGGCCCGTCACCCAGGAGCTCCTGGACCGCTCGCTCCTCGTCCTGTGCATGACGGAGGAGCAGCGGGACTTGATCGACCTGACCGCGGATCCGGTCCCCGCCCGCCTCCACCTTTTCCGGGAATTCGTCGCGGAGGGCGGCGACAGGGAGATCCCGGATCCCTACGGCCAGCTGCTCCCCGCGTACGAGGCGAGCCGCGACGAGATGGTGGCCGCGATCCCGTCGATAATCTCCTACCTTAGGAATCTTCCCTCCGGGGCCCTCGGCGGCGCGTAGGGCCCCGCCCCGGGTCCCCGATGACGCGAAAAAGGTTTTGCCTCGGGACCTTTTTGGCCGACCGTTAGTTTTTTCTCCCATGCTGAACACCGCGCCGCTCTCAAGACTCGACCCTGAAGTGCACCAGGCTATTTCGGCCGAGCTCGGCCGCCAGCAGAGCCACATTGAGCTCATCGCCTCGGAGAACTTCGTCATTCCGGCCATCCTCGAGGCCCAGGGATCGGTCCTCACCAACAAGTACGCCGAGGGCTACCCGGGCCGGCGCTGGTACGGCGGATGCGAGTTCGTCGACAAGGTCGAGCAGCTCGCGATCGACCGGGCGAAGCGCCTGTTCGGGGCCGAGCACGCCAACGTCCAGCCGCATTCCGGATCGCAGGCCAACTACGCCGTCTACACCTCGGTGCTCCAGCCGGGCGACAAGATCCTGGCGATGAACCTGAGCCACGGGGGCCACCTGACCCACGGCAATCCGGCGAACTTCTCCGGGAAGCTCTACAAGGTCGTGGCCTACGGGGTCCGCGAGGACAACCAGCTGATCGACTACGACCAGCTGGCCGAGGTGGCCATGGCGGAGCGGCCCAAGATGATAACGGTCGGGGCGAGCGCGTACTCCCGCGTGATCGACTTCGCGCGGATGGGCGAGATCGCGCGGGCGTCCGGGGCGTTCCTCTTCGCCGACATCGCCCACATAGCGGGCCTGGTCGTCTGCGGGCTCCATCCGTCCCCGATCCCCCACGCCGACTTTGTCACTTCGACGACGCACAAGACCCTGCGCGGCCCCCGGGGCGGCCTGGTGCTCTGCAGGGCCGCCCATGCCAAGGCGCTCGACTCGGCCGTGTTCCCCGGGGCCCAGGGCGGCCCGCTCATGCACGTGATCGCGGCCAAGGCCGTTTGCTTCGCCGAATGCCTCAAGCCCGAGTTCAGGGCGTATTCTGAGCAGATCATCCTGAACGCCCGGGCCCTGGCCGCCGCGATGGCGTCGCGGGGCTACCGGGTCGTCTCTGGCGGGACCGACAATCACCTCATGCTCATCGACCTAAGGAGCACCCTGCCCGACCTGACGGCGAAGAAGGCGCAGGAGACGCTCGATCTTGCGTGCATCACCTGCAACAAGAACACGGTTCCCTTCGAGACCCGCTCCCCGTTCCAGGCCTCCGGCCTGCGGCTCGGCACCCCGGCCGTGACGACCCGCGGGATGCTCGAGCGCGACATGGGCGACATCGCGGACATGATCGACGCCGTCCTGCGCGCGATCGGGACTCCCGGCGAGGCCGCGGCGGTGGCCGACGTGAAGGCCCGCGCCGCGAAGCTGTCCGCGAGCCACCCTCTTCCCTACCGGTCGTGACGGCGCCCGCCTCGCCCCGGCGCCCGCTGTCGCTGGGCGTCATCTTCCTCACGCTCCTGATCGACCTGATCGGCTTCTCGATCATCTTCCCGCTCGGGCCCGACCTGATCGGATACTACCTGAGGACCGACGGCCAATCCGGCATCCTCGGCTGGCTCCTCGCCGAGAGCGACTCCCTGGCCCGCGCGCTCGGCAAGGACCACGCTTTCGCCGCCGTCCTCTTCGGCGGGGTCCTGTTCTCCCTGTATTCGATACTCCAGTTCGTCTTCTCGCCCTTCTGGGGCGCGCTTTCCGACAGGAGGGGCCGGCGGGGGGTGCTGCTCATGACGGTCGCCGGGACCGCCCTCGGTTACTTGGTGTGGCTCTTGAGCGGCTCGTTCTGGCTCTTCGTGGCCTCGCGCATCGTGTGCGGGGCCTTCAGCGGGAACCTGTCGGTCGCGACGGCAGCGGTCGCCGATGTCACCACGCGCCAGGAGCGGTCGCGCGCAATGGGCCTAGTGGGCGCGGCGTACGGGCTCGGGCTGGTGACGGGCCCGATGGTCGGAGCCGCGGCCGCGCAAATCAACCTGCTCGCGCGGCACCCCTCGCTCGAGAGGTTCGGCATCAACCCATTCTCCGTGCCGGCGCTTGTTTCCCTGCTTCTGTGCGCCGTCAATCTCGCGTGGGTGAAGCGCAGCTTCCGCGAGACGCTCCCCGAGAGCGCGCGCACGGAGACCCGCGAGGCCCGGCTGCGCAACCCGATCCGCGCGATCCTGAACCTCGAGAATCCCAGCGTCCGCCGTGCGAACATCGCCTTTTTCGTCTATTCGCTCGCTTTCGTGGCGATGGAGACGTCCCTCACGTTCCTCGCCGCCGAGCGGTTTGGCTACTCGGCCGGCAGGAACGGGATCCTCCTCGGCTATCTTGGAATCTGCTCGATCGTCACCCAGGGCTTCATCGTGCGCATCCTGCTGAAGAAGGTCGACGAGGTCCGCGTGCTTGCGGGCGGCCTCGTGTCGACGGGCGTGGGCCTCCTTGTCGTCGGGCTCGGCTACCAGCAATGGATGATGTACGCCGGCCTTGCCATCGTCGCGATGGGGTCGGGCCTCGTGAACCCCTCGATCACCGGGCTCATCTCGCTCTACAGCGGCCCCGCCGAGCAGGGCCGAGTCTTGGGGATCTTCCGCTCGCTCGGCTCCCTGTCCCGGGCGATCACGCCCATTCTCGCGGGGGTGGTGTTCTTCATCTACGGATCTACGAGCGTCTTTGTGGCGGCGGCGGTGCTCGCCGCCGCGGCGATCGCCCTGAGTAGGGGGTTGCCCAAGGCCGCCCGATGACGAGCCGCCTGCCCTTCGCCCTTGCGGCGCTCGCGGGCCTCTTCGCCTCGGGCTGCCTGGGCGTCCACCGCCCCGCGCCCAAGCCCGGGCTCACCTTCATCGGCTCCCGGCCCGTGACGCTTCTCTGCCGCCTCCTCGACAACGTCCTGATCGTGGAGACCAAGTGGGACAAGTACGGGCCCTACCATTTCGTCATGGACACGGGCTCCTCGGTGACGCTCGTCTCGCCCGACCTGGCGAGGCGCTACGCCTCGGACGCCCAGCCTGGCCCGTACGTGCCCCAGGTCCGGGTGCGCTCGTCCGAGGGCGGATCGGCGCTCCTCAACGCCGTCACGCTGAGGAAGATCCAGCTCGGGAGCGCCCGTTTCGAGTACGTGCCCGTCCTTGTCTACGACTGCGCCGACCTGACCGCCCAGTTCGGCGTCAAGATCGACGGGATCCTAGGCTTCCCGCTCTTCCGGAACGCCGTCCTCACGCTCGACTACCCGCACGAGCGGATCGTGCTCCTCTCGAGGATCCCGGAGGACGGCCTGCCGGGCGAGGCCATCCTCTTCGACAACGCCGACAAGACGCCCCTGATCCCCGTCCGGCTCGGCGACCGGGAGTTCGCGGCCCTGATCGATTCCGGCAGCACCGCGGCGATCGCCATAAACCCGGCCGGCCTCGCCCTGAGGTTCTCGTTCGGCCCGGTCGGCGGCCCGACGGTCAGCACCCTGACGGGCGACCGTTCCTCCAGGGTCGGCCGCCTGGCGGACGTCGTCAGGATGGGCTCCTTCGACATCCCGCGCCCGGTCGCCGTGCTCACGGACGAGCTGTCCTCCCTGGGCGGCGGGGTCCTGAGGCATTTCACCATCACCTTCGACCAGGAGGACAACGAGGTCTTCTTCCAGCACAACGCGGACGATTCGCTGGCAATCCCCGCGCTCCGGGGGACGGGCCTGAGCTTCAGAAATAACCCCGCTTACTGGAAGGTGACCGGGGTCGCGCCGGGCTCGCCCGCGGAGGCCGGCGGCGTCAGGCCGGGCGACCTGGTATCGCGGATCAACGGGGAGCCCGTGGGAAGCTGGGACCCCGCCCGCTATGACAAGCTGATCGCCGGCCCCGGCCGGATCGATTTCACGTTCATCGACGGCAAGCAGGAGAGTGAGAGATTGCTCGCGGTCGTCGAGCTGGTGCCGTAGGCAGCGGCCCCGCCTGGGCGCTCCCTACGGGAGCGCGAAGGCGACGTAGCTGTCGCCCTTGGGCGTGTCGAGCTTCGCGCCCCCGCACGCGACAACCACGAACTGCCGGCCGCCAACCTCGTACGTGCTCGGGGTCGCAAAGCCGCCAGCCGGCAGAGCGACCTGCCAGAGGAGCCCGCCCGTGCGCTTGTCGAAGGCGCGGAACATGCCGTCCTTCGTCGCCGCGATGAAAAGCAGGCCGCCCGCGGTCGCAACCGGCCCGCCGTAGTTCTCCGTGCCGGTCGGCGGGATGCCCCGCGCCGTAAGCTCCTTGAATTCGCCGAGCGGGATCCTCCAGACGTGCTCGCCCGTGTTCAGGTCGATCGCCGTGAGCGAGCCCCAGGGCGGGGAGATGGCGGGGTAGCCCCTGCTGTCGACAAACCTGTTGTAGCCGTTGAAGCGGTAGGGAATGCGGGGAACCTCGCCGGAATCCCGCGGCGCACCCGGGCCGGCGGCGGGTTGCTCGTCGCCGAACAGGTAGCCGACCAGCGCCTCCTTGTCGGCCTTGGACAGCGTCGTGAATCCGGGCATCATCCTCCTGCCCGTCGTCACCAGGTTGAAGGCATCGGCGCGCGCCAGTCGCGCGCCGATGCCGACCAGCGATGGGATCCCGCCCGCCGGCAGGCCCGCGCGCCCGGGTCCGTGGCACGTGACGCAGTACAGGGTGTAGAGCCTGCGGCCTGGGCTCATCTGGGCGAGGTCGGCCTCCTTGGGCGCGTCCGACAGCGAGGCGATCCACGCCATCTCGTTCGCGTTCACGTAAAGGATCCCGTCGGGGTCGACGGCGGGCCCGCCCCACTCCCCCCCTCCGTCAAACCCAGGGAATAGGACCGTGTCGTCCTTTCCGAACGGCTGGAACAGTCCGGTGCGGGCCGCGCGCAGCTGCGCCAGGAGCGCGTCGCGGTTCTCGGCGTACGGGCTTATGTCGGCGTCCGTCAGCGTCTGGCGCGCATAGGGCTTCGGCTTGCTAGGGACGGGCTGCGTCGGCCACGCCTGCTCGCCATCGAGGCTGGATCCCGGGAAGGGCCTCTCCTCAATCGGGAAGAGCGGCTCGCCGGTCACCCGGTCGAACAGGAAGACGAAGCCGGTCTTCGTGGTCTGGGCGACCGCGTCGACCATGCGGCCCCCGTGGCGCACCGCCAGCAGCACCGGAGGGGCGGGAAGATCGCGGTCCCACATGTCGTGGTGGATCGTCTGGCGGTACCAGAGCAGCTTCCCCGTGGCGGCGTCCAGCGCCAGAAGGCAGTCGGCAAAGAGGTCCTGGCCCAGCCTGTGGCCGCCCCAGAAATCGGGCGCCGCCGAGCCGGTGGGCACGTAGAGGATGCCCCGCCTGCGGTCGATGGCCATCCCCGCCCAGCAGTTCGCCGAGCCGACATCGGTGTTCTTGTAGGCGTCCCTTGACCAGGTCTCGTAGCCCGGGTCGGTCGGGTACGGCATCGTCCGGAACACCCAGCCGAGCGTGCCGGTCCGCACGTTGAAGGCCTGGATGTACCCGGGGGCTGCGTCCTGGTCCTCGCCCACGCGCGTCGGCATGAACAGCAGGTCCCCGAACAGCGTCCCCGGGGTCGTCGACACCACCCACTTCTCCTGCGCCTGCGCGCCCAGGCCCGCATTGAGGCTCGCCCTTCCGCCGTCGCCGAAGCCCGGGATCATCGCGCCGGTCCGCGCGTCGAGCGCGTACAGCCAGGAGCCGATCGTGCAGAGGATCCTCCCGCCGCGCCCGTCCGACCAGTAGGTGACGCCGCGGTCGTTGTCGTACGCGTTGAGGTTCCTGGGATCGGAGAACCGCCAGAGCTGCCTGCCGGTCGCCGCGTCCAGCGCGAAGATCTGGCTCGTCGCCGTCGCGCCGTACAACGCGCCGCCGATGATGATGGGGTTGCACTGCACCTGGCCGAAGTCCCCCGAGTGGAACTCCCAGGCCACTTTGAGCTTCCCGACGTTGGACGTGTTGATCTGGTCAAGCGTGGAGTAATGGTTCCGCTCGGGGCCCCCAAGGTACTCGGGCCAGTCGCGGCCGGCCGCGCGGGCCTCGCGGGCCGACGCAAGCAGGAGTGGAATCAGGGCGAGGGCCCCGGTTTTCGGGATCATCAGGGGATCGGGGCTGCTATTCAGGCCCTCCGCAGGAGGAAGGCCGCCGCGCCGTCGTGGCGGTCAATCCACGGGACGGCAACCGCGCTTTTCTCCAGGGCAAACGCGCGGTTCCGGTCGAGGAAGGCGTCGACGACCCTCTCGTTCTCGGCGGAGTCTATGCTGCAGGTCGAGTAGACAAGGCGCCCGCCCGGCGCGAGGAGCCTCGCGGCGGCCCCGAGGAGCGCCCCCTGGTGGCGGGCGTGCTTGGCGAAGTCGCCCTCCTGGAGCCTCCACTTGACGTCGACCCGGTGCCGCATGACCCCCGTGTTCGAACAGGGCACGTCGACCAGGACCGCCGGGTACTCGACCGGCAGCCTGTGCTCCCGGAGGACCGCGGCCGGCCCCTTGAGGAGATCCGCCTGGACCAGGGCGGCCTCGACCTCCCCCGTGCGCGAGAGGTTCTCCTTCAGCCGGTCGATCCGGGAGGCCGGAACGTCCATGGACACAATCCGACCCGAGCCCATCGCGTCGGCGATGAGCAGGCTCTTGCCGCCCGGCGCCGAGCACAGGTCGAGCACGGGCTCGCCGGGCCCCGGACCGAGCAGTTCCACCGCCAGGCGGGTGCCCGGGTCCTGGAGATAGAGCGATCCCGACTTGAGGAGCGGCCCGACGTCCGGCCAGCGGCCCGAGGGCACCGTGTAGAATCCTTTCCATTCGGACGGCTGCAGCCAGTCGGCGGGGGGAATCGACCGGTCGCGCCAGCGTGCGTAGAGCGGCGCCGGCGACTGGTTCCACTCGAGGAGGCTCCGGGTCGCCCCGGCGCCGAGCGCGGCGAGCCAGCGCCTCACGAGCCACTCGGGGTGCGAGAAAAAGTCGGCGAGGGCGTCGGCCGGGGCGATCGGGCCCGGGGGCCGCTGGCCCGGAAGGATCGTCGCCATCTTGCGGACGACCGCATTCACGAGGCGCGCCTCGGCGGGGCTCGCCATCGTCTTCGTCTTTTCGACCGAATGATGGACGATCCGCGCCGGCTGGCCCGCGTCGCCGCCTTCCGCCGAGGCCTCGATCAGCTCGAACGCCGCGACGTAGAGGGCTGCCCGGGTCACAAAGCGAGGCGGATGGGCGACAAGCCGGCCGAGCACCGTCTCGATCCGCCCGAAGTGCCTCACCACCCCGAAGACCAGGTGCTGGCATCGGGCGCGCTCGGCGCCCCCCATCGATGCCGGAAGCGACTCCATGAGGACGTCGATCCTCTCGCGAAGGTCCAGCCACCGGGCGACCAGACTCACCGCGGACGACCACGCGTCGTGGAGGCCACTGGGTCTTTTTGAGTTCAAGGCATCCACGAAACGAACACGTCGCCTATCTTCAATGACCAAAGCGACACCCGCGGTCCCATCTCATCGCATTGGACGCGCTCGAACGCAGGAACAAGCGACCCGGTCTCCAGCGGCCAAGCAGGATCCCGCAAGGAAGGCGCCACCCTAGCCGCGCCTGCGCGAGCTTCGGCCCTTCGCTTTCCGGACCGCATCAAGCGCGCCTTGCGCGGAACCTCGCCTGAGCGTGGCTTGCTTCTTGGACTCTTTGCCCGGCTTGAACTTCTGCTTCTTTGGCATGGAAGTCACGTCCTTGGCGTACCGCGCCCGCGATGGTGGCGCACCATGATGCAGATGAGCACCACCGCAGCGGCGACAAGATAGGCTGCTATGGTTCCAACTCCGTGCATGGCGCAATGTGGCACAATCTGCAGTTTCCGACAATTATGATTTCAAAAAGACCCCGTGACTCGTGGAGACTCGGTTTGACAATCTTCGCCATCATCCGCTTTACTCTCCGGTTCACGCGTACGTTTGCGCAACTATGAATTCCGAAGCCGTTTCCGCAGTTATCGCCAAAAATCCTTCACTTAAGGCCTTCAAGCCCAAGCTTGAGGCCATGAAATCGGGCGCGTATGTGATCCACAGGAGCTGGGGCTTCGGCCAGATCAAGAGCTTCGACGACGCGACGATGCGCCTCGTGATCGACTTCAAGGGCAAGAAGGCGCACCCGATGGACCCGGCCTTCTGCGTCGGGACGATGGAAGTCCTTCCAGAGAACCATGTTCTGGTGCGCAAGGAGACGGAGCCAAAGAAGGTCGCCGAGCTGATCGCCGACAACCCGGCCCAGCTCATCGTCGAGGCCCTCGAATCCTATCCCAACAAGGCGACGACCGCCATCGACCTCGAGATCACGCTCGCCCAGGTGGTCGGCGAGGAGAAGTTCAAGAAGTGGTGGGCCGAAGCCCGCAAGGCCGTCGCCAAGGATCCCCGCGTCTCCGTGCCGCAGAAGAAGACGGAGTGCTATGTGCTGAGGGAGACGCCCGTGTCGGCCGAGGACGAGATCTTCGACCAGTTCAATTCCACGCGCTCGGCACGCCGCCGGATCTCGCTCGCGGAGGACTACGCTGCGGCCTCGGCCCACAGGGAGGCGAACGCCAACCTGGCGGACGTCCTGAAGGGGGTCGCCGATGCCGTGAAGGACAGCAACCTGCTCGATGCGGCGGAGCGCCTCTACGGCGCCCACGTCCGCGACCGGATTGCGAAGGTCGCCGGGGTGGACCCGTCCACATTCGAGCCATCGCAGGCGTTGCTGGTCGCCAACCTGCGGGATCTCCCCGGGATCGCCGAGAAGATGCCGGTCCAGTTCCAGGGCCATTTCCTGGAGCTGATCAAGGAGACGCACCCGATCGAATGCCGCGACATCGTGTTCAGCCTGCTGAAGGTCTCGCAGGGCAAGTTCACGACCGAGTGCATCAACTTCCTCGTGGAGAGCGGCTATTCCGAGGACCTCGCGTCCACGCTCAAGCGCTGGCAGACGGAGCAGAACCTCCGCGCGCCGGTGCTGCTCTGGATCGTCAAGAACAGGCACTCCAAGAAGTTCGCGAAGCTGCTCAACGACCTGATCACGCCCCGCCTCCTGGGCGCGATCTTCTTCGCCATCGACTACGAGGCGCTGCAGGCCGCAAGCGCCCGGCGAATCCCGCTCGGCGACATCCTGAGCGACGACTCCGAGCTGATCGCCGACCTGCTGTCGACGGCCGACCCGGAGACCGCGCGCGACCTGGCCAACACGCTTCTCCTGAACCAGGGCTTCGAGGAGCTCACGAAGAAGTCGCTCCTCGCCCGCTTCATCAAGATCTTCCCGAACATCCAGTCGCTCGTCGCCGAAGCCGCCGACGGCAAGGAGGAGCAGCTGCTCGTGTCCCGCCAGAGCTACGAGCGCAAGCGCGAGGAGTACGAGTCGATCGTGTCCAAGAGGATTCCCGAGAATTCCAAGGCCATCGCCTCGGCCCGCGAGCACGGGGACCTCCGCGAGAACTCCGAGTACAAGATGGCCAAGCAGGACCAGCAGCTGCTCATGTCCCACAAGCGCCAGCTCGAGCGCGAGCTAGCCCATGCCAGGATCACGGACTTCAAGGACGCCTCCGTCGACCAGGTGAGCGTGGGCAGCGTCGTCGAGGTCCGCATCCCGGACGGAACCACCTCCCGCTACACGATTCTCGGTGTCTGGGACGGGGATCCCGAGCACCACGTCATCTCCTACAAGACGCCTCTGGGCGCCGCCCTGATGGGCAAGCGGCCGGGCGAAACGGTGAAGGTCAAGAGCGGGACGACGGAGGAGTCCTACTCGCTCGTCAGCATCGCGCGCTACGCCTGACCGGCTTCCCGCGCGAGGGCCCCCTGCGTCTCCTTGGAGCGTGAAACCCGCACCCGTGCGCCGGCAGTGAATTCATCCTGGGACACCCTCAAGATCCTGTCGGACCCCACGCGCCTGCGCCTGATCGCGCTCGTTATGCGCGAGGAGCTCTCCGTCGCCGAGCTCCAGGAAATCCTCGGGATGGGCCAGTCGCGGATCTCCTCGCAGCTCGCCCTCCTGCGCCAGGCCAGCCTCGTGGTCGACAGGCGCGACGGCAAGAAGGCCTTCTACTCGCTCCGGCCGCACCTGGAGCCCGGGCAGCTTGCGCTCGTCAGGGCGGCCGTCGACAGCGTCGCAGGCCTCGAGGTCCTGGCCGAGGACGGCCGCCACCTGGACCGGGTCCTCGCCAAGCGCAGGCGCGTCTCCGAGCAGTACTTCAACCTGATCGCGGGGCGGCTTGGCCGCAGCCATTGCCCCGGGCGCTCCTGGGAGGCGATAGGGCGGCTCGCGCTCAGGCTGGTGCCCCAAGTCGTGGTCGCCGACCTTGGGGCCGGGGAAGGGATGATCTCGCAGCTCCTCGCCCGCAACGCCAAGCAGGTCTGGTGCATCGACAACTCCCCCCGGATGGTCGAGGTGGGGACCGAGCTGGCCCGCAAGAACGGCCTGACCAACCTCACGTACAAGCTCGGCGACATCGAGCAGGTGCCCCTGGCGGACGAGTCGGTGGACCTGGCGATCCTGAGCCAGGCCCTCCACCATGCCCGGCACCCGCAGAAGGCCGTGGACGAGGCGCACCGCATCCTGCGGCCGGGCGGGCAGCTGCTCATCCTTGATCTGGCCGAGCACGGGTTCGAGAAGGCCCGCGAGCTCTACGCGGACCTCTGGCTCGGCTTCAGGGAGAGCGCCCTCGAGGCCTTCCTGAAGAAGGCCAAGTTCATCAAGATCGAGGTTGCCCCGGTATCGAGGGAGACCGTGGAGCCCTATTTCGAGACCCTCCTCGCGAGCGCGACCAGGGCCTAGGGCCTCCCACCCGCGGGCCCCGAAGGGGCCGCTTCAGTCGAAGGCGACCCGCGAGCGGTGGAACTGCACGCACTTCGCGTAGATGTCGCCCGAGGAAGCCATGCCGAGGACCTCCACCGCGAGATCGCGCGCATCGGACATCTTCATCGCCCGGACCAGGTACTTGACCGCCGGGAGCAGGCGCGGCGCCATGCTGAGCGAATCGACCCCGAGCCCGAGAAGCAGCGGCGCGTAGACGGGGTCGCTGGCCATCTCCCCGCAAACGCCCACGGGCACCTCCATGCGGTGGGCGTCCTCGACGATCCGCTTGAGCGTGCGCAGGATCGCCGGGTGCGCCGGCTCGTACAGGTGGGCGATGCGGTCGTTGCCCCGGTCGATCGCCAGCATGTACTGGATCAGGTCGTTCGTGCCGATGCTGAAGAAGTCGCATTGCTTGGCGAGGATGTCGACCGTGGCCGCCGCGCTCGGGATCTCGATCATCGCGCCCACCTCGAGGACCTCGTCGAAGGGCTGGTTCCTCTGGCGCAGCTCGGCCTTGCATTCCTCGAGGACCCCGTTCGCCTGCGCCATCTCCTCGATGCCGCTGATCATGGGGTACATCAGCTTCACCTTGCCGTGGTGGCTCGCGAGCAGGATTGCGCGCAGCTGGTCCTTGAACAGATCCTTGTGCTCGAGGCAGAACCGGATCGCCCGGGAGCCCATGAACGGGTTGTCCTCCTTTGGGAACAGCCCGGGGTCCGACGTCATCGGCTTGTCGGCGCCCAGGTCCAGCGTGCGGATGATGACGGGATTGGGCGAAATCCCCTCGACGACGGCCTTGTAGGCGAGGAACTGCTCCTGCTCGGTGGGGATCCGGGATGCGTTGAGGAAGAGGTACTCGGTCCGGTAAAGGCCCACCCCCTGGGCGAAGAACTCCTTCACGTGGGCCACCTCCTCCACATTCTCGATGTTCGCCATCAGGGCAACCTCGACGCCGTCCAGCGTGACTGCCTTCTGCCGGTTGGCCTCGAGGAGCCGGATCTCTACGGACTTCTTCTGCGTCTGGATCTTGCCGTAGCGGAAAAGGGTGTCCTCCGACGGGTTCAGGATGACGATCCCGTCGTACCCGTCCACAAGAGCCCACTCGCCCGTCTTCACCCGATTCGAGAGGTCGCGGACGCCGACGACGGCGGGCACCTGCATCGAACGGGCCACGATGGCCGCGTGGCTCGTCCTGCTGCCCGAATCGGTGACGATCGCCATGCCCGAACCCCGGTTGATTCCCGCGGAGTCCGAGGGCGAGAGGTCGTTCGCGACCACGATTCGCCGCTCCACGAGCTGGCTCAGGCTGTTCTCGGCGTGGCCCAGGAGGTTCTGCAGGACTCGCTGCGCGACGTCGCGGATGTCCCCGGCCCTCTCCCGCAGGTATTCGTCGTCGATCTCCGAGAAGGCCTGGATGTACTTCTTGGAGACGGTGTCGAAGCATGTCTCGATGTTCAGGCCGGTCGTCTCGAACTCGCGGATCGTCTCCGAGATCAGGGCCTCGTCCTCGAGCACCAGCAGGTGCGCGTCGAAGATCAGCGCCTCGTTCTTGCCGAGGGTCCTTTCGACCTCGGCCTGGATCTTCGAGATCTGCTGGCGCGTCACCAGGAGCGCCTTGTCGAACCGGGCGATTTCGTCGATCCGCTTGTCGGGGCCGACCCGGTAGGCGGGGATCTCGACCTTGCTCTGCAGGTAGACGAAAATCTGCCCATAGGCAATGCCCTGCGAGGCGGATATGCCTTGCACGACGATCTCGTCTTTTGCGCTCGAATCCGTGGACATGGCAGTGTCGCCTTCGGTAGGGGCGGGGCGGCAGCCCCCCACGATAACGTTTTCCCCCGGGGATCGGTCAATGCGATTCACCGGGAATTCCGGGACCCGCCGGGAAACCGGCGCCGGACCTCAGGCGAACCGCGTGTCGACCACGAATGCGGACGGCCCCCACGCCTCGCGGATCGCGCCCGCGATGGGCCCCGTGTCGGCGTCGTCGGCAGGGAGCGCGAAGCACGCGCTCCCGCTCCCGGTCATCCCCGCCGCAATCCCCCATCGGGCCCGGATCAGGCCCAGGAGGAGGGGAAGCGCCGCAAACTTGGCGAACGCCGGCCGCTCCATGGAATTGAACAGGAGGTCCCCCGCCGGCGCAGACGGGCTCGCCGTCCAGGAGGCAAGCCTCGCCTCTGCCTCGGACGCCGGGACGCAGCCCTGCGGAAACTCGGCCAGCCTTCCGTAGGCCCAGGGGGTGGGTATCCCGAACCCGGGCTTGAAGACCAGGACGCGCCTGGCGCGGATGCGCCGGGACGCCGCCGGGCCGAGCGGTTCCACGCGCTCTCCCCTTCCCCGCATCACCACGGGGCCCTTGTGGAGAAAAAGCGCGCAATCCGAGCCGACCCCGGACGCGACGCGGGCAAGCGACGCGTCGTCCAGGGGAGCGCCGGCCAGCCCGTTCAGCGCCGCCAGGGCGGACGCGGCGTCGCTGCTGGCCCCCCCCAGCCCAGCCCCCGCCGGGATCCTCTTGGAGATCGAGAAATGGGCGCCGCCCCGCCAGCCCGTCGCGTCCGCGAACGCGGCCGCGGCCCGGATCACAAGGTTGGTGCCGTCCGTCGGAATTCCGCCGACGTCGCACGCCACGGAAAAGGAGCCGTCCTGCGCGCCGACCGAGATCGTGTCCCCCCACGCGAGCGGCGCCGCCACCGACACCAGGTCGTGGAAGCCGTCGGGCCGGCGGCCCGTGACGGCGAGGAACAGGTTGATCTTGGCCGGGGCCGGTACGTTCAGGGCGCTCAAGTCGGCGGCAATCCTCCCCAAAAATTCCCCGTGCGCCATGATTTTCCGTGTGGCGCTCGGGCCCGCGCTCGGGTAGGCTTCCCGTCCCCCAGTAAGGACCGACCCTTCCCATGTCCCGCACAGCAGTCATCTTGCTCGCAGCCGGCGCTGGAAAGCGCATGGCGGGAGCCGTTCCGGACAAGGTGCTCGCTCCCCTCGCCGGGCGGCCGGTCTTCGCCCATTCCGCGGCGGCCTTCGCGGCGAGCGGCGTCGCGGACTTCTACGTCGTCGTATACCGCGACCGCTCGCAAATGACTGCGTTGTCGGCTTTTGCGCCCACCCCGTCCCTCCTGGTCAGGGGAGGCCGGGAGCGCCAGGACTCGGTGTCCGCGGCGCTTGACGCGCTGCCCGGGGACATCGACCACGTCTTTATCCACGACTGCGCGCGCCCCCTGATCCGCCCCGAGCACCTCGTCGCCCTCCACAAGATCGTGAGGCGCAGGCATGCGGTCGCGCTGGCGCACCGCGTGACCGACACGATCAAGGAGAAGCGGGGACGCGGCCGCCTGCGCACGGTCGACCGGTCGCGGCTCTGGGCCATGGAGACCCCGCAGGTGTTCTCCAAACCCCTGATCGAGCGCGCCTACGCCCGGGTCAATTCGCGCGGGCTGCGCGTCACCGACGACGCCGCGGCGGTCGAGCTGCTCGGCCATCCGGTCGCCCTGGTCGAGAACGCATATCCCAATCCGAAGCTGACCGCCCCGCAGGACTTGGCGTACGTAGAATTCCTATTGGCGTCCGGCCCGTGACCCGTTAGGAAAACGCCATGTCCCTTCGAATCGGGCACGGCTACGACATCCACCGAACGGTCGTGGGAAGGCCCCTCGTCCTCGGCGGAGTGCGGTTCGAGTCCGACTTCGGCCTGGACGGCCACAGCGACGCCGACTGCATCATCCACGCGATCTGCGACGCCTTCCTCGGGGCTGCGGGACTCCCGGACCTCGGGCACTTCTTCCCCGACACGGACACCACCTGGCTCAACGCCGATTCCCAGATCCTGCTCCGGCGCATCGTCCAGGTTCTTCGCGAGGACGGCTGGAGGCCGGTCAACCTGGACGTCACCGTCATTGCGGAAAGGCCGCGGATATCGAACCGGATCGCGGACATGAAGGCCGCGCTCGCCGGCTGCACGGGGCTCGCCTCCACCTCGATCGGCCTCAAGGCTACGAGCAACGAGGGGGTGGACGATATCGGTCGCGGGCTCGCGATCGCGGCCCACGCCGTCGCGCTTATCGAGAAAGCATGAAGCCGGGGGTCGCCGCGCTCGCAGCCGCACTTGCGGCGTGCGTCGTGTCCGGTGGCTGCTCGCGCGGCGACACCAACGTCCGCTCGGGCGACCGGGATCAGGTGCTCCACCGCGGGATCGGGCCGGACCTGGCCGACCTCGACCCCCACCTGGCGACCCAATCGTCCGACTACACCGTCCTTTCCTCGCTGCTGGAGGGGCTCCTGTCCGAGGACCCCGTGGACCTGCATCCCGTTCCCGGCGTCGCGGAGCGCTGGGACGTCTCGCCCGACGGGCTCACGTATGCCTTCCACCTCCGCGCCGGCGCCCGCTGGTCCAACGGCGACCCGGTCACCGCGCAGGATTTTCTCGGCTCCTGGCGCCGGATCCTGACGCCCGAGCTCGCCGCCACGAAAGCGAGCCAGCTCTACGTCATCCGGGGGGCCGCGGCGTTCAACCGGGGCGCCCGCGACTTTTCAGGGGTCGGGGTGCGGGCCCCCGACCCGCGCACGCTCACGGTGGTTCTCGAGCACCCCGCCCCGTGGTTCCTTTCCGTTCTCAGCAGCCCCGCCTGGATGCCCGTCCACATCGCGACCGTGTCCAAGTACGGCCCCGTCGCCCGGAGGGGCAATCCCTGGGCCGCGCCGGAAAGCTGGGTCGGCAACGGACCATTCGTGCTCAAGTCGTGGCGCCACGGCCAGGAGATCGTGGTCGCCCGGTCCCCGACCTACTGGGATGCGGCCAGGGTGAGGCTTCGCGAGATCCATTTTCACGCCTTCGACTCGATCGATGCGGAGGAGCGCGCGTTCCGCTCCGGGCAGTTGCACGTGACCGAGACGCTGCCACCCAGCAAGATCGACGCCTACCGCAGGAACGCGCCCGGCCTCCTGCGGGTTGACCCCCTGCTGGGGACGTACTTCCTGAGGATCAATGTTCGGCGGCCCGCCCTGGGCGACGCGCGCGTCCGGCTGGCGCTTGCACTCGCGGTCGACCGGCCGGCCATCGTCGATAGGATCCTGCGGGGCGGCCAGACGGCCGCCTATTCCTTCACTCCGCCGGGACTCGGCGCCTATGAGCCGGACCCCGTCCAGCGCGCAACGATGGACGACGCACGGCGGCTCCTGGCGGAGTCCGGCCACAAGGGCGGCGCGGGGCTTCCCGTGCTCGACCTCCTGTACAACACCTCCGAAACCCACCGCGTGATCGCGGAGGCGATCCAGGAGATGTGGCGGCGGGAGCTGGGAGTGCGGGTGACCCTCGTCAATGAGGAGCTGAAGAGCACGGAGGAGGCCAGGAGGGCGGGCGCCTACGACCTGCTGCGCTCCTCGGAGATCGCGGAATATGCGGACCCCTCGGCGTTCCTTGAGATCTGGCGCGCCGACAGCGGGAACAATTTCACGGGGTGGTCGAACGCCGGATATGACGCGCTCCTCTTTGCGGCGGCGAGGACTGCGGACCCGGCTGCGCGAAACGGCCTTTACGCGAGGGCGGAGCGGATCCTTCTCTCCGAGGCCCCGGTCATACCCCTCTACCATTACACCCACGTCTTCCTGATCCAGCCGTCCGTGCGCGGGTGGAGCCCGACCTTGCTCGACCACCATCCCTACAGGGACGTCTGGCTCGGCGACTGACCGGCGGCTCCGCGTGAGGCGCCCGGCGGGGCGGGCTCCCGCGGCGCATCCAAGAGGCGCTACTTCGGGAAATCGAGACCGGGCCGGAGCTGGTCCAAAATGGGCGCGGCAAGCCCGGCGACCACCGGGTCCGTCGGCCCGGACAGGTCCAGGACCACGACCTCGTTCGCGCCGGCGCGCAGCCAGCAGCCGGGCGCATAGGCTGTCTGCGTCGGGCCGATGCTCCAATAGCGCCCCAGGCAGTGGCCGTTCACCCACACGACGCCCTTTCCCCAACCGCGCATGTCGAGAAACGTGTCGCCGGGGCTCCCTAGCCCGACGGACGCGTGCCAGAAGGCGGGTCCGCCCCCCCTGCCTGCGGCCTTGAACTTGAGCCCGGCAAGCATCCCGTCATCAAGGGGCAGCGGGAAGACCTTCCATCCGGTGAGCGTCTCGCCTCCCAGCCTCACCGGAGCGGCCAGTCCCTTGCGGTCGGCCATCTCCGCGCCGAAATTGATGCGGCCCATCGGCTCCACGAGGATGTCGAGGCGGGAAGGCCCCCCGCGCGCGGGGAGCCTGACCATGGCGGCGCTCGTGCGCCGGTCGAAAACCCCAACGCGACTGCCGTCCACGAAGACGAACCCAAAATCGCGGACCGCCGCCGCCTCGAGCGCGCCGGCGGGGCCGGCCGGAATCGTCGTGCGATACAGAATGCAGCCGTAGCCCTGGCCGTACTCCTCCATGCTGCGCGGCTGGTCGTCGGCCAGCGCGGGGGGCAGATTCTCCAGCACGGGGGCGGCCTCCGTCGCCGCAACTGGCGCGAAGGTGATGAGGGGATTCCTCGCCGGCGGCTCGGGCAGCGTCTCGCCCGGCAGCAGGTACCTTGCGAGCAGCTCCCGGGTCCGCTGGAATTTATCCGTCGTCCAGCCCGCCTCGCTGATCGGCGCGTCGTAATCGTAGCTGGACGTGTCGGGCTTGAAGGGGCGGTCGCAGCCCGACCACAGGCCGAAGGTCGTGCCGCCGTGCACCATGTAGATGCTGAAGGACGCGCCGGCGTCGAGCATCGTCTTCAGGTCGGCAAGGAAGCGCGCGGTCTCGCCGTAATGGTGCGGCTCTCCCCAGGTGTCGAACCAGCCGGGGTAGAATTCGCTGCACAGGAGCGGACCCTGCGGCTGAAGCGCGCGCAGCTTCTGGAAGTTGCCCGCCGGGTCGCTGCCGAAGTTCGCCGCCTGGAACAGGTCGGCGCGCAGGCCGTTCTTCATGGCGCTCGGCGGATTGCAGGCGAACAGCGGCACGTCGAAGCCGACGTCGATCAGCGCCTGGCGGATCGCGCCCATGTAGCCGGCGTCGTCGCCGTAGAGGCCGTACTCATTCTCGACCTGCACCATCAGGATCGGCCCGCCGTGCGTCACCTGAAGCGGCGCCAGCATGCGGCCGACCGCGCCGAGGTACGCCTTCGCAGGCCCGAGGTAGCGCGGGTCGCTGCTGCGCAGCCTGATGTCGGCCTCCCTGAGCAGCCACCACGGCGTCCCGCCCATCTCCCACTCCGCGCAGGAGTAGGGGCCAGGCCGGAGAATGACCCACAGGCCCTCCTGCTGGGCGATGCGGCAGAACTCGGCGGCATCGGCCTGTCCCGACCAGTTGAATTCGCCGGGCCGCGGCTCAATCTGGTTCCAGAACAGGTAGGCGCAGACCGCATTCAGCCCCATCGCCTTGGCCATCTTCAGCCGGTGCCGCCAGTACTCGCGGGGGACGCGCGAGGAATGGATCTCGCCGCAGCGGATCTGCAGGCGCTGGCCGTCGAGGAGAAAGTCGCTGGCGCCGATGGCAAACGTGTGGGCCGTCCCCGTCCCGGCGCCGAACGAAGGCGCCGGACCCGAAAGCGCGCCCAGCCACGCGCATGCGCAGAGCCAGGAACAGCGGAGGAGTTTCGCGGACGACATGCTTTCCCTGCGGCGATGCTCAAATCCCCGCACTGGCCTACGCAAACCAAATCCGGGGGGCTTCGTCCCCGCCCCTCCCGGCGACGGCGCCCCTTGCACTGACGGGGCCGGGCTGCCATCCTCGGCTCATGGTCAAAATCCTCTCGGTCGCGGCGCTCATCGCCGGCATCTGGCTGATCTACACGGGCTACGAGCGCCAGCATTCCCTCCTGGGCAGGGCCGACGATTCGCTGTCCAAGCTCGGCCAGAAGATCGACGGCCGGGACCACACCACCGACCACGTCAAGTATTACGTCTCGGGCTTCGTGCTCCTCGCCGGCGGCGCAATGGGGCTCGGCCTCGTGAAGAGATAGCCGCCCGGCGTCAGCGGGCGCGCCAGCGCCTCAGCGCGGCGCCGGTCTCCGAGCGCTCGCACGCCTCGATCGCCGTCCTGGGCCCGGCGAAGACAAGTTCGCCGCCGTCGCGCCCGCCGCCCGGCCCCAGGTCGATGATCCAGTCCGCGAGGTTGATGACGCTCAGATTGTGCTCGATCACGAGGATGGTGTTGCCGGCGTCGCGAAGCCTGAAGAGCAGGTCCATCAGGCGCTGGATGTCGACCCAGTGAAGCCCCGTGGTCGGCTCGTCCAGGATGTAGAGGTTCGCCCCCTGCTGGCGCTTGCTCAGCTCGAGCGAGAGCTTGAGCCGCTGGGCCTCGCCGCCGGACAGCGTCACCGCGGACTGGCCGAGCGCCAGGTATCCCAGCCCCACCGCGTCCAGGGTCTGAAGCTTGTCGATCACCCGCGGTATGTTCCTGAAAAGCTGGATCGCCTCCCGCACCGTCATGTCGAGCACGTCCGCGATCGACTTTCCGTGGAACAGCACCTCGAGCGTCTCGCGGTTGTACCTGCGCCCCCCGCAGCTGGTGCACGGGGCGTAGGCGTCCGCCATGAACTGCATGTCGAGCTTGATGACGCCCTCGCCCTGGCAGCGCTCGCAGCGCCCACCGCGGACGTTGAACGAGAAGCGGCTCGCCTTGTAGCCGCGCACCCGGGCGAGCGGCAC
This sequence comes from uncultured Opitutaceae bacterium, assembly GCA_937889545.1. Taxonomy (GTDB): domain Bacteria; phylum Verrucomicrobiota; class Verrucomicrobiia; order Opitutales; family Opitutaceae; genus Palsa-1447. The sequence goes on along the minus strand of CALAOT010000111.1, from coordinate 5,760 downwards.
CTGCGCAAACAGGTCGCGCAGCAGGTCGAGGAGGCCGGTGAAGGTCGCCGGGTTTGAGCGGGGGCTCCGCCCGATCGGCTCCTGGTCCACCTGCACCAGCTTCTCGAAGAAGTCCAGGTTCTCGATGTGCCGGTGCTTTCCGGGAATGGTTTTTGCGCCGTTGAGCCTGCGCGCTGCCGCTGCGGCGAGGACGTCGTTGACGAGCGTGCTCTTGCCGGAGCCCGACACGCCGGTGACGCACGTCAGGAGCCCCGCCGGGAATTGGACGTCGATCCCGCGCAGGTTGTGCTCGCTGGCCTCCCGGACCGTCAGCCAGGCCCCGTCCGGCGTCCTGGTTGCGGCGTCCTTCAGGACCGAGAGCTTGCGGGCGAGGTACGGCCCGGTTTGGGACGCGCGCGCCGGCAGCGCTGCGCATTCGGCCGGCGTGCCCTGGAAAAGCAGCCGCCCCCCCTCCACTCCCGCCTCGGGCCCTAGCTCGATGATCTCGTCCGCCGCGCGCATTGTCTCCTCGTCGTGTTCGACCACGAGGACCGTGTTGCCCCGGTCGCGCAGGCCGCGCAGCTGGGCAAGGAGCCTATCGTTGTCCTTCGGATGGAGGCCGATGCTCGGCTCGTCGAGAACGTAGATGACCCCGATGAGGCCCATGCCGAGCTGCGTCGCGAGCCGCACCCGCTGGGCCTCGCCGCCGGACAGCGTCGCGTAGTCGCGGTCGAGGCTCAGGTAGCCGAGGCCCGTGTCCAGGAGAAACCTGAGCCGCTGCTCGATCCCGGTCACCACCTCCCGCAGGGCCTCGCTCGGCCCGAGCGCCGTGACAAGGCCTTCGCCGAACGCGTGGGCCGCGGAGATGTCCATGGCCATGAACCCGGCGAACCCCAGCGGCGCCTCGGGCGGCCCGAGGCGGACCGCGGCGCTGCGCCGGTTCAGCCGCGATCCCCCGCACTCCGGGCACGGGCCCGCCACCATGAAGGTCGACAGGCGGGCCTGGAACCCCTCGCTTTGCGTGTCGCGGAAGCTCTGCTCGATGTCGGCCATGATGCCCGCGAACGGCAGCGCGCGCGCCTCGCGCATGCGGCGCAGCTTGAATGAGAAAAGGCGGCCGCCCGTCCCGCGCAGGAGCGAGGAGCGGGTCTCCCCGGGAAGGTCCTTCCACGGAGTCTCGGGATCGAAAGGCAGCTGCTCGGCGAGCTGCTTGAGGATGGCGTTGTGCTTGATGATGAGATTCTTGCCGCCGATCCGCCACGGCTTGATCGCGCCCCCGCGAACGGACTTGCCGGGATCCGGCACGATCAGCTCCTCGGCGGCATGGAGCTTCCGGCCGAGGCCGCCGCACCCGGGGCAGGCCCCCTCGGCATGGTTGAACGAGAAGTGCCGCGGGGTGAGCTTTTCAAAGACGTCCCCGCACACGTCGCACGCAAGGTGCTGGCTGAGCGCAATCTCCCTCCAGGGATCGTCGGCGTTCCTCTGCGCCATGACGATCGCGCGGTCGCCGCCCTCGCGGAACGCGAGCTCGAGCGAATCGGCGACCCGGCTCCGCTGCTCCGCCGACGCGACCAGGCGGTCCACGACCACGTCGACCGCGATCTCCGCGGCCCCCGTCGGCACCAGGCTGGCCTCGTCCAGCTCCCGCACGCGGCCATCGATCCGGATCCTCTGGAACCCCCGCTGGCGGAGCCGGGGCAGCTCGCCGCGAAGCACGCTCGGCTTCGCGCGCAGCACCGGCGCGAGCAGCATCACCCGCTCTCCGGCGAATTCCTCCAGGACCCGCCTCACGTTGTCGTCGAGCGAGCGCTGGACGACGCGGCCGCCGTCCTTCGGGCAGCGCTGCTCGCCGGCGATGGCCCAGAGGAGCCGCGAGTAGTCGGCCACCTCGGTGACTGTCGCGACCGTGGTCCGCGGAGAGACGCCCCCGGTCCGCTGCTCGATCGCCAGGACCGGCGAGAGCCCGTGGATGAAGTCGACGTCGGGGCGCTTCAGCTGGTCGAGCACCTGGCGGGCCTGCGTCGACAGGCTCTCCATGTACTTCCGGTAGCCCTCGGCGTAGATCGTGTCGAAAGCGAGGGATGACTTGCCCGACCCGCTGGGGCCCGTGATGACGACGAACCGGCCGCGGGGGATCCGCAGGTCCAAGTTCTTTAGGTTGTGCTCGCGGGCGCCTTTAATGTGTATATGGGTCACCGCTTCCATGGTCGCAAACCCCAAACGTATCCAAATGCCCGCCGGCGCAAACGCATTCGGGCATATTCTTGGGCTCGTCGGGCTGGCGTTCGCCGCGGCTGCGGCCTGCGCGGCCGCGGCCCGCGGGGCCGCACCGGCCCAGCCGATCGGGCTTCGCGACGGGGAAACCCTCACGTACAGCGTGCGCTGGGGGTTCATCCCCTTCGTCGGGAGGATCAAGATAGCCGCGGACTCGCTCGGCTCCGGGAGCAGCGCGGTCCTGCGCATCACCACGACGACCTGGACCTCGGGGCTCGCGCGCGGGATCTTCCCATTCGACGGCCGGGGCGAGTCCGTCTACAGGCTGCCGAGCGGCCTCCTGGTTTCCACCAGCGAGTGGAGCGCGTATCGCAACAAGCAGGTCAAGAACTCGGTCGCGTTCGACTACGGCAGGTCGGAGGCAACGTACACCGACGCGATCCGCCCGAGCAAGACGAGGAAGATCCCGATGCCAAACGGCATCCCGAACGACCTGATCCTGGCCCTGATCCAGACCCGCTCCTGGAACCTCAAGCTCGGGGAGCAGCGCGACGCGCTGGTCATCTTCGAGGACCAGTTCTTCCCGCTCACGATCCGCGCCGAGGACACCGCGTATGTCCTCACGACGCTCGGCCTTTTCAAAACCGTTGTCCTCGTCCCGAGGATGGAGAAGACCGCCCCTGTCGGGTTTTTCAAGAGGGGCTCGACCGTCCGGGTCTGGATCGAGACGGACGACGACCGCCACCTTCCCGTGCGGTTCGAGGTCGCCTTCCGGTTCGGGTCCGGCACCGCGACGCTCGTTGACTACACTCCGCCAAAATAGCCTTGCTATGAAATCTCCGGAACCGCTTATTTAGCGGTTTTATTTCATGCGAGCCACCATCAAGACTCAGGGGCAACAGTTCACCATAACCGAGGGCGACATCCTCATCGTGAACCGCTATCCGAACACGGAAGCCGGCGCCATGGTCGAGATAAGGGACGTGCTTACCGCCGGCGAGGGCGCCGACTTCAAGGTGGGCAGGCCCACCCTTCCGGGCGCGACCGTTTCCGCCAAGATTCTCGAGAACAAGCGCGGACATAAGATCATCGTATTCAAGAAGAAGAAACGGAAAGGGTACGAGCGCAAGCAGGGCCACCGCCAGGAGCTTTCCGTCATCAAGATCGAGTCCATCAAAGTCTGAGGAGAACCACGTTATGGCGCACAAGAAGGGTCAGGGAACATCCACAAACGGCCGCGAAAGCCATTCGAAGCGTCTTGGCATCAAGATGTTCGGCGGCGAGGTCGTGGTCGCCGGCAACATCCTTGTCCGCCAGCGCGGCACAAAGCTTCATCCCGGCAAGAACGTCGGCGTTGGCCGCGACTGGACGCTCTTCGCCCTCAAGGACGGCGTCGTCCAGTTCGACAAGCCGCACCGCAGGGTCTCGGTAGTCCCGTCGCTCTGACCCCCGGGGCCGGGCTCCCGTGTCCGACCGCCTTGACGAATTCCGGCGCCAGCGGGGCCTCCTGCGGGAGCATCTCGCATGGCTGGACCGCGAAATCGCGGGGCTCGAGGGGAGCGCCGCGCCGGAGCAGTCCGCCGCGCAGCCCCCGCCTCCCGCCGACGCCCCCCCGGTCGACCGCGAGGCGGAGGCCATTCTCGCCGAGTTCCGCCAGCCCGCCGTCTCGATCCAGAAGAGGGCGAAGGTCGGCTGCCTCCTCTACTTCGCGGCCGCGCTCGCGGTCATGGCCCTCTGCGTCGCCGTGCTGTACTTCCTCGTGAAGAGGGCCCACGGGAGCTGAACGGGGCCGCGCGGCGTCAGTTCACCGTCGGGTAGCTCCCGAGCCACTTCACCATCGGGCAGAACCTCTTCAGCTCGCTCACGGCGGCCTTCATCGGCGCGTCATTGTGGTGGCCGGTCACGTCGATGAAGAAGTAGTAGTCCCAGGGCCTCTTCTTGCTCGGCCTCGACTCGATCTTCGAGAGGTTGATCCCGCGCTCGCCGAAGGGCATCAGCATCTTCAGGAGCGAGCCGGAATGCGCCGAGGCCTCGTCGCCGAGCGAGATCAGGAAGCTCGTCATGTCCTTCCCCCCCCCCACCGGCCCGGAGGGCTTGCGCCCGAGGACGAAGAAGCGGGTCGTGTTGTCGGACTTGTCCTGGATGTTGCGGACAAGCACCGGGACGCCGTGATAGGCGGCCGCCGTCTCGCTCGCGACCGCCGCGCCGTTGGGATCCTCCTTCGCGATCTGCACCGCGCGGGTCGTGCTCGGCGCCTCGACCGGCTGCGCGTGGGGCAGGTGGCGCTGGAGCCAGTGGCGGCACTGGGCCAGGGCCTGGTCCTTCGAGTACACCCGCTCGATCTTCTCCAGGGGCACCTGCGATATGAGCGCGTGCGAGATGTCGAGGTAGATCTGCCCGACGATCTTCAGGTCGCTTTCGACGAAACTGTCGAGCGCCTCGCGCACGCTCCCCTCCGTCGAGTTCTCGATCGGGATGACGGCGTTGTCCGACTCGCCCTTCTCCACCGCGATGAAGATGTCCTCGATCGTCCCCATCGAGTGGTAGTCCACGCTCGCTCCGAACTTCTTCATAGCGGCGGCGTGCGTGTTGCTCGCCTCGGGCCCGAGGTAGGCGACGAGGAGCGGCTTCTCGAGCGCGATCGCCGCGGACATGATCTCCCGGTAGATGGCGCAGAGGGCCTCGTTCTTGACGGGACCCTCGTTCTGCGCGCAGACCTTCCGTATGACGGCGTCCTCCCTCTCCGGGACGTAGATCTCGCCCCCCGTCTTGCGCTTTATCTTGCCGATCTCGGCGGCGAGCGCGAGGCGCTTGTTGACGAGATCGACCAGCCTCTTGTCGAGGATGTCGATCTTCCTGCGTATGGGGTCGAGGTCCATCAGGTGACGGCGTCTTGCGGGGCGCCCTGCGGCGCCTCCGCGGGCGTTCCGATCGCGAGCTCGTTCTCGTCGAGGCCCATGTCCGCGTCGTTGGGGGTGTGCCCGGCGGGGCCGCCCCTGAGCCACGCGTCGATCTGCCGGGACGAGAGGACATCCGAGGCCGGGAGCTCGTCGAGCGACTTGATGCCCACGAATTCGAGGAATCGGTCGGCTGTCCCGTACTGGATCGGGCGGCCGGGGAGGTCCGCGCGGCCGACGACCGTGATCAGCTCGCGCTCGAGGAGCTTCGCAAGGCCCGCGTCCGCCGAGACGCCGCGCACCGATTCGATCTCGGCGCGCGTGACGGGCTGCCGGTAGGCCACGACGGCCAGCGTCTCCACCGCCGCCTGGCTCAGCTTCGCCGGCGCCGCCTCCTCCCGGAGGATCCGGATCCAGCGGGCGAAGCGCGGCTGGATCCGTGTCCAGCGGGCGAAGCGCGGCTGCGTCGCCAGCCGGTAGCCGCTAGCGCCGTCGACGAGGACGAGCCCGTCGTCGGCCGCGGCCAGCTCGGCGGCGATCTCGTCCATGGCCTCGCGGATCTGCGTGGCCGTCACGAAGGGGGGGACCTCCGCGTAGAGATCGGGGGATTCCGGCGGCCCCTCGGCCTCCTCGGGGGCCTCGGCGGCGGGCGCGGCGCCCCCCGCGGCCT
>CALAOT010000110.1 GCA_937889545.1 uncultured Opitutaceae bacterium | reverse complement strand
TCAGTGCCTGTTCCGAGCGTCGCCGAACTGCCGACCTGCCAAAAAACACTGATGCCCGGGGTGGAGGGGTCGTTGATCGATACTACTGAACTGCCCGATGCCGTGGTGAGGGTTGATCCGATTTGGAAAACGAAGACTGCATCGGGATTTCCCATGTCATTGAGTGTCAGGGCTCCCGTGAGCTCTGCTGAGGAAGCAAAGAAGTAAACACCAGGCGTCAGAGTTAGTCCCCCGAGATCCGTACCCGTGAGAGTTGAAGTCCGTGCGAGTCCAGCGGCAGCGTTATAAGCAATGGTCAAGTCTTTTTGGGCTTGTAGAGCTGCCGCATCGGCCACGTCAGTTGTGTAAGGGGAATCTATTATTCCTGGAGGAAAGCCAGTAATCGAAGTTCCTGGTGATAACCCGACGTTGCCTCCGTTAATAACAGTTGGGCCGGTGTTTGTTATTGTGGAGGCAGCCAGAACCGAAAAATTGTTGGCCGTTCCAAGGTTTACGTCACCAGCCATGGCGCCCTGATCCATTACGTCACCCCAACCGCAAATACGATGGCGATAAGAAGTAGCCTTGCGCAGATCTGTACCGCCATCGGGAAGGAAGCCGTCTTCATTGTCTGTATTCTCCTGTTCATCGCTTCCATTTTTGTTTCGGTCTTAATCCGGATAGGTCAGATGTGTCTTCATCGCGACTCATTGTATATATAAGCTTGTTCCGCGCCATATGCTCCGAGCCACGCAACGAGTCTCGCTACATAACAACACAACTCGCAGGTGTGGGATTAAAAAACATCTATTGAATAAAGCGCGGCACACTCGTGGCGGAGAAACCGTAAGGAATACTGACATCGTTGTCGGGAAAGAGGGCACTGGGTAAAGGGGTTCAGTAAACCCGCAATTGCGCTTATTGCGGGTGGAATCAACCAGAGCCGCAGATTCGCCGTCGCGTTCAGTGATTTTGAGCCTGCGCAAAAAGGTTGTGTCTCCGTCAGTCACGATGACTCAAGTGTCTAAAGTTGGAGCTTTGGGATGGGTAGGGGACTGTACTGAACCTTCAGATGCCCTCAAACGCAGGCATGACGACAAGGCCGCCCTGTCAATGACCACCGGCGGTGGGTCCGGCGCTTTTCCGAGGTGGAAGGCATCCGCGTCCTCATAACCCTCGGGGGCCTTACGGACGGCGCCGACTACAACGAGAAGAATAAAGGCGGCTATAAGGCTGAGGATGGAGATAGCCTTTAACATGGGAACACTGGGGCAGCTAAATATCGCCCCAAATGGTTCGCCGAAATATGGGGTCTTTCCCTACTAGGTAGGCGGCGGTGCAGAGGGGCAGCCGTGCAGCTTGCGGATTTGAAACGAAGCCTTCGCAGGCGCCGGTACGAAACGGCCTGCCGAGCTTTGCCTTGTGGCCCTGCCGATTCCCTTCGCAGGATTCCTCCCGAACGCCACCGCCAGAGTTCCGTTACGCACAAACCTGCACATTCTGGCTGGATCTTAGGATAATACTGATGACGGTGCAGGCTTTGGTCATACAGCTTGCCTATACACGCCGAGCCAGGATAGCCCAGGCTCAACCCATAGGAACGACACCCAGCTTTTCGGCAGAAGCCGGCGTCAAGTCCAGAACGCAAGCCGGCGATGTTACCCCGATTTGATGAGTCCCGAGGACCGAGAACTGGATGTGTGTGATTCTGTGTGTTGGATGGACGCCGGTTCTTCTTAGCCGTAGGATTTGTGCCTATTGAAAACCCATGATGGAGGGTTCGAGCCTTTTCGCCCGGTCCATTTTCCGCGGGCGGCAGTAGCGCCACCAGCCGCTGGTCCGCGGCTCGACAAGGCTTGAGAACGGCCGCGCGGCGCGCACCCTCCCGGCATGGGGCATCTCCCGACACGCGCCGAGATCGAGGCCATCGCGGCGGGGATTGACGCGGTCGTTCCGCCCACGCCCCAGTTCTCGTGGCCGCTTCTCAACGCCCGCGCGGGTTGCGAGCTCTGGGTGAAGCATGAGAACCACACCGCGATCGGCTCGTTCAAGATCCGCGGGGCGCTGAACTACGTCAGCCGGCTTGTCGCGAGGGAGCCCGGGGTGCGAGGCATCTTGGGGGCCACCCGGGGTAACTTCGGACAGGCGCTGGCCTTCGCCTCCGCCCGACACGGGCTCGCCTGCGTCGTCGTGGTCCCGCGCGGCAACAGCGCCGAGAAGAACCGCGCGATGCGCGGCCTCGGCGCGGAGCTGGTCGAGCACGGCGACGATTTTCAGGCCGCCCTGGTACACTCGGAGGGGCTTGCAAGGGAACGCGGGCTGCACTGGATGCCCTCGTTCCACCGCGACCTCGCATGGGGGAACGCCGTCTCAATGCTCTGCTTCCTCCGGAGCAGCCCCCCGCTCGAGCGCGTCTACATCCCGATCGGCATGGGATCGGGCATCTGCGCGCTCATCGCCGCGCGCGACGCGCTGGGGCTGGCGACGGCGATAGTCGGCGTCGCCTCCGAGCAGGCGCCGGGGATCGCCCTGTCGTTTGAGGCTCGGCGCATCGTCCCCCATCCGTCCACGACGCGGATCGCCGATGGCATGGCCTGCTCCACGCCGGACCCCGACGCCCTCGGGTCCATCCTGCGGGGCGCCGAGCGCATCGCCACCGTGTCCGATTCCGAGGTGGGGGCGGCGATGCGCGCATACTTCTCCGACACGCACAACGCGGCCGAGGGCGCAGGCGCCGCGGGGCTTGCCGCGGTGCTGCGCGAGCGCGAGGCCGTCGCGGGCCGGCGCGTGGGCACGGTGTTCACGGGAGGCAACGTAGATGCAGAGACGTTTGCCAGGGTGCTCGGGGGGGAGCCAGCGGCAAGCGCGCGAGCCGCGCCTGCCCGGACGGGGAGTCCATAATTCTTGGGAAATCGCGCTTATGTTCGCAACCATCGGGCCTCGGGAGCTGTCTTGCTAGGCAGAAACCCATGAAGGCTCCCCTTGCCCTGTTCACAGCCCTTTGCCTCGCGGTCTCGCTGCGGGCGCAGGCGCCGGCCGAGGGCGTTGCGGGGACGGCATACACCCCGGAGCAGCTCGACCAGCTGCTGGCGCCGATCGGGCTCTACCCGGATCCGCTCATTGCGCTCATCCTCCCTGCGTCGACCGCGCCTTCCGATATCTCCCTCGCTGCACAATACGTCGCGTCCGGCGGGAATCCGTCCGGGATCGACGCCCAGCCCTGGGATCCGAGCGTGAGGGGGCTGGCGCACTATCCGGACGTGCTGAAATGGATGAACGACAACCTCGACTGGACGCGCGCCCTCGGGGCGGCGTTCGCGATGCAGCCGGCCGACGTCATGCAGTCGATCCAGCAGTTGCGGGCAAAGGCCAAGGCGGCGGGCACGCTCGTCGATACCCCCCAGCAGCAGGTCGACATGGAGGGCGACGACATCCGTGTCATACCCGCCCAGCAGGACACGATGTACGTTCCCGAGTACGACCCGGATATGGTCTACGGCGACGCGCCCGAAGGATACGCTGGGCCGTATGTCACCTTTGGCGTCGGATTCCCAGTGGGGGCGTGGCTTGGCTTCGAATGCGATTGGGACAATTTCGGGATCTGGGCCGGCCCGTGGCATCCGGGCTGGGCATACCGGCGCGACTGGCGGGATCCCCATTTCGGCGGCGTCCGCTGGCACCCCGATCCGCGCCGCGGGCACGCGCTCGTGCGGGATTTTTACAGGCCGGGGGCGAATTCTCCGAATGCGCGGCCCAGCGCTGGCGCGCGGGTGAATTCTCCGAATGCGCGGCCCAGCGCTGGCGCGCGGGTACTGGCCCGCAGTCCGATCGCGACTTATCATCCGCCGGCCGAAGCGACCCCGGCCCGTCCCAACTACCGCGGGTATGGCGGCGCGGTGGCGCCGACGCCCTCGACGCCGGCACCCAAGGGCGACTTGTACGGCGGATACAGCCGGGGCGCGGACACCAGGGCCGAAAGCAGCCGCGGGCAGACAAGCCGGAGCGCACCGGTCAGGAAATCGGCACCCGCCGCGAAATCGGCACCCGCCGCGAAATCAGCCCCTGCCCGCTCCGAATCCCCCGCGCAGGGCGCCAGGGACCGGCGCTAAGACCCAACCTTCCGGCACCATGACACTCCAGACCAATCGCCCAATGCGCGTGATCGCCGCCGCGCTCCTGCTTGCGGCCTGCGCCGGGCCGTGGCTGCGCGCGGATTCCCCGGGTGCCGCGGTGCAGCAGCGCCACTTCAGCTCGCCGGACGAGGCGGTGAGGGCCCTCGTGGCCGCGGCCAGGACCGGCGACAGGCCCGCCGTCGACGCAATCTTCGGGCCCGAGGTAAAGGAGCTCCTTTCGGGGGACCCAAAGCAGGACGCGATCGAGTTTGCCTCCTTCGCCAAGTCCCTTGGGCAGTATGCCCGTTGGGTCAGGAAGGCGGACGACCGGTTTGTCCTAAACATAGGGGCCCAGAACTGGCCGATGCCCATCCCGCTCGTCCGCAGGGACGGCTCGTGGTACTTCGACACCGTGGCGGGCAAGGACGAGGTCATAAACCGGCGGATCGGCAAGGGCGAACTCACCGCCATCGGGGTCTGCCGGGCCTATGTCGCGGCACAGCGCGAGTACGCGAGCGAGGATCGCGACGGGAGCGCGGTGTTCAAGTACGCGCAGAGGATAAGGAGCACTTCCGGCAAGAGGGACGGGCTCTACTGGCGCGCGTCGCCCGACGACGACCAGAGCCCCTTTGGGCCGCTCGTGGCCGAGGAACGCGCGGAGGGCTACACCCGGACGACGGCCGAGGGCCAGCCGCAGCCGTTCCACGGGTACCTCTTCAAGATCCTCACGGCTCAGGGCCCGGCGGCGCCCGGCGGGGCCTATAGCTACGTCATCAATGGCAACATGGTCGCCGGGTTTGCCCTGATGGCGTATCCCGCCCACTGGGGGGAGTCGGGAGTGATGACCTTCATCGTGAATCAGGGGGGCAGGGTCTATGAGTGCAACCTCGGCGCCCAGAGCGCCGAAATCGCCGCCGCGATGACGGAATTCAACCCGGACGCCGACTGGGCGCCTGTGCCCCCGGCTTGAGCCGCCGCTGAGCCGGTTCGCGGCCCCCGGGAAGGCCAAAAAAAGCCGCTGTCAACCGGCGGCTTTTTTGTGCACGCTGAATGCCCAGTGAAGGCCTCCGAATTTTTCGCGCTCCCCGATTCGCTCGCCGTTTTTCGCGCTTTCTTTTCCCCGGACGCGGCCCCGTGGGATTGGCTGGGGCAGATCGCGCCGGCGCTGGAGGTGCATCTGAACCAGCCGAGGCCGCCCAAGGCGCCCCCAGGCGTCCATGTGGAGGGCCGCGTTCACATCGACCCGAGCGTCGCGCTTCCGGATCACGCCACCATAATCGGCCCCGTCTGGATCGGCGCGGGAACGGAGATCCGGCCGGGTGCGTTCATCAGGGGAAACGTGATCGTGGGCGAGGAATGCGTCCTTGGCAACGCCTGCGAGTTCAAGAACTGCCTCCTCATGGACGGGGTGCAGGCGCCGCATTTCAACTACGTGGGCGACTCGATCCTCGGGAACCGGGCCCACCTGGGCGCCGGCGCGATCTGCTCGAACTTCAGGCTGGACCACAGGGAGGTGGCCGTGCGGTTGCCGACCGGGCTCGTTGACACGGGCCTCAGGAAATTCGGGGCGATCCTCGGCGACGGGGCGGAAGTCGGCTGCAACGCCGTCCTGAACCCCGGGACGCTCTTAGGCCCGAGGTCGCTCGTGATGCCGGCGATCGCGTTCGGCGGCTTTCTCGCCCCATCGACGGTCGCGAGGGCCCGGCAGGAGGTCGAACTGGCCCCCCGAAAGGTCTGAGATGCGCACGCTCACTGGAATCACCCCCACCGGTCCGGTTCACATCGGCAACTACTTCGGCGCCATGCGTCCGGCCATCGAGGCGCAGGCGCAGGGCGACTGCTTCTACTTCATCGCGGACTACCACTCGATGACATCGATCACCGATCCGCATGAGCGGCTTGCCAACACCCGGGCGGTCGCGGTCGACTGGCTCGCCTGCGGCCTCGACCCGGTGAAAAGCGTGTTCTGGCGCCAGAGCGACTTGCCCGAGGTGTGCGAGCTCACCTGGCTGATCGGAAGCCTGACCCCGATGGGACTCCTTGAGCGCGCCCACGGCTACAAGGACAAGACCGCGAAGGGCATCTCGCCGAATTTCGGGCTTTTCGCGTACCCGGTGCTGATGGCCGCGGACATCCTCCTCTACGACACGAACGCCGTTCCGGTGGGCCAGGACCAGAAGCAGCACCTGGAGATGACACGCGACATCGCCGCCAAGTTCAACCAGACCTACGGCGAGACCTTCGTCGTGCCTGAGCCCGTGATACGCCGCGACTGCGGAAACATTCCCGGACTGGACGGCCAGAAGATGAGCAAGAGCTACGGGAACACGCTCGAGATATTCGCAGATGAGAAGGCGCTTCGGAAAAAGATCATGTCGATCGTCATGGACAGCAGGACGCCAGCTGAGCCGAAACCCGACGCGGAGCGCAATATATGCGTGCAGTTTCTGAAGTTGCTGGCGCCCTCCGACGTGGCTGCGGACTACGAGGCCCGCCTGCGGGCCGGTGGGCTGGGTTACGGCGACCTGAAGAAGGGGCTTTTCGAGCACTTCTGGGCCTTCTTCGCGCCCGCGCGCGCGCGCCGCGCCGAGCTTCTGGCGAACCCCGACTACGTCGACCAGGTGCTCAGGGATGGGGCCGCCCGTGCCCGTTCTGTCGCCGCGGGAGTTATCAGGCGCGCTCGCAAGGCGGCCGGCCTCGAGTAGGCCCCTGCCGAACGTCAGACCACGGAGGCCGATGGCCGCTCTATCCGGTTGATGGCCGCCATGATGCGCGCGGCGGTCCGCGCATAGCGTTCCCTGCCGTCCTCTGGGCGGTCGTATTCGGATGGGGTGAGCGGGCGCCCGTATGCCACCGAGACGGGGGTGCCCAGCCGGAGGCTTCCCTTCTTTCCGAACGCTTCGAACGAGCCGAACACCCGCGCGGGCACGACGGGTACCTGCGCCCTGCACGCGATCAGGCCGACGCCGGGCCTGGGCGGCTGCAGCTCGCCGGTGAGCGAGCGCGTCCCCTCGGGGAACACGATGACGACCTTGTCGTGGGAGAGCGTGTGGAGCACGCGCTTGATCGCGTCGATGCTCATCCCGCCGTCCCGGTCGACGGGAATCGTGCCGACGGTGGTGAGCCACCAGGCGGCGACGCCGGGCTTCCATAGAGTCTTGCGGGCGAAGTAGCTCACCTGGCGCGGGAGGAACATGCCGACGATCGGGGGGTCGAGGTGGCTCGCGTGGTTTGCCGCGACAATGTAGCCGCCCGTCTCCGGGAGGTTCTCGAGCCCGGCGACATCCCCGCGGAAGAACATCTGGTAGACGAGCCGGCAGAGTCCGTAGAAGAAGCCGTAGACTGGCTCCATTTCGAGCTGGGGGTGCCTCGAGCTCATGGCGCGAACTTCGGCGCGATGAATGCGGCCATCCGGTCCGCCACCTCCGCGATCGTCAGCAGGGTGGTGTCGATCGAGATGGCGCCCGCGGGGCGGGAAAACGGCGCCGTCTTCCTGGACGAATCGATCCGGTCGCGCTCGGTCACCCTGTCCACCCGGCCCTCCTTCTCGCGACGCCGCTCGCGCTCGGCAGATTCCGCGTGGAGGAAGAAGCGGAAATCGGCGTCGGGGAAGATCACGGACCCGATGTCACGGCCCTCCATGACGAGCCCGCGGAATCCCCCCTTCCTGGCGGCGGCGGTCTGCCCGCGCTGATAGCCGAGGAGCGACTCCCGCACCTCCGGAATCGCCGCAAAATGCGAGACGGCGTCGTTGACCTCCCGGCTGCGTATCTCGTCGCCGGGCCTGCGCCCCGAGATCTCGATCTCGGCCGAGCCGCCCTCGATGCGCGTTCCCAGGCGCAGGTCCGCGAGGGCGGCCTTGACCGATCCGATGTCGTCCGGGGACGCGCCGCGGTGCAGCATCTCGGCCGTCACGGCGCGGTAATATGATCCCGTGTCGGAGTGGAGGAGGCTGAACCGCTCGCCCAGGATCCGCGATGTGGTCGACTTGCCCGAGGCCGCGCCGCCGTCGATCGCGACGATGATGAAGGGATTGGCGGACATCGGATGGTCAGGTTCCCGAGGATTTTCCGCGAACACGGCCGAGCAATTCAAAAAATCCCGGGAAGGTCTTCGCGCAGCAGGCCGGGCCGGCGACGGAGAGCCAGGGCTGCCCGTCGCCCCGCAGGTCGCGGCAGCCGAGGACCGCGAAGCTCATCGCAAACCGGTGGTCGCCGTGGGTCTCGACGGTGACGCCGCGGCGGAGGGGTCCCGGGCGAATCTCGAGCGAGTCCTCCGACTCGATGACCTCCTGGCCGAGGCGCCTCAGCTCGCCCGCCATCCCGGCGACGCGGTCCGTCTCCTGCCCGCGCGTGTGGCCGATCCCGTGGATCCGAGTCGGCCCGTCGAGGACCGGCGCGATCGCCGCGAGCGTGAGGAAGGTGTCCGAGAACCCGGAGAAATCCTGCGTGGTCGCGCGGGGCCGGGCGTCCGCTGCGAATGAGACCGTGGTCCCGCCGCCGCCGACCGTCACGGCCGCCCCGCATTGCGCGAGGACGTCTAGGAACCGGAGGTCGCCCTGAAGGCTGCTGACCGCCGGCCCCAGCCCGTCGAGCCTCAGGGACCCGCCGGTGACGAGCGGCAGGGCCGCGAAATAGCTGGCGGTGGTTGCGTCGGGCTCGACGGCGTACGTCCCGGGAGAATGGTACGCGGCCGGGCTCACCCGGATCGTCCCGTGCGCGCCATCGCGCCCAGGAACCCCTAGGCCGAACTGGGCCATCTGGCGCAAGGTCATCCGCACGAAGGGCATGCGGACCCCGGCCTCCGGAGTCGCAACGACGGCCTCCCTGGCGAGGGGCGCCACCATGAGGAGCGCCGAGAGCATCTGGCTGCTTTCCCGGGCGTCGATTGCGACGGGCCCGCCGCGCAGTCCGCAGGCATGGATCTCGACCGGGAGGAAGCCCTCCGCCCCGGGGCACCGAATGTCGGCGCCCTGGGCGCGGAGAGCGTCGATCAGGCCCTTCATCGGTCGTCTGCGCATCTGCGCCACCCCGTCCACCCGGTACACGCCGCGCCTCGAGGAGGCGCAGAGGGCCGTGAGGAACCGCGCCGCCGTTCCCGAAAGGCCGGCGAAGAGCTCGGCTTCGCCCGCAGGGACCTCGCCGCCGCGCCCCTCGACCCGGATTTCGCGAGAGGCCTCGTCCCCGGCCACGCTGAAGCCGAGCCTTCGGAGGGCTTCCGCCATGATTACCGTGTCCTCGCTGAAGAGCGCGCCGGTGAGGGTGACGGGGCCGTCGCAGAGCGCGGAGAGCAGCATCGCCCGGTTCGTCAGGCTCTTGGAGCCGGGAAGGCCCACGCTGCCGCGGACCGGCCGGACAAACGGCCTCACCGCAAGGGGATCTTGCAGGGGAGGGGTCACGGAGACGGGCGGAACTTGTCGCGGTAGGCCCGGCCGCGCTCCAGCCGGGACATCACCTCGAGAAAGTCGCGGTTGGCCAGCGCCGCATGAAACCCCTCAAGGTCATCCTGGAATCGCCTAAGCGCGCGCAGGACCTCGTCCCGGTTCTCCTCGAGGATCGTCCTCCAAAGCTTCGGATCGGAGGCCGCGATCCGGGTCGTGTCCCTCAGGCCCCCGCCCGCGTAGTTGCGCCAGGCGGGGTCGCGGGTGGCGAGGAACGCGCAGAGCGAGGAGGCGAGCAGCTGGGGAAGGTGACTTATGTGGGCGACTATCTCATCGTGCTTGTCGGGGTCGATCGTGACCACCTCCGCCCCGAGGTCCCTCCAGAAGCTGACGACCCTGGCCACCGCGCCCGCGTCAGTGGAATCGGCCGGCGTGACAAAGCACGTCCTTCCCTCGAACATCTCGGCGCTGCCGTGCTCCCAGCCCGTCTTCTCGGAGCCCGCCATGGGGTGGGTTCCCACAAAGTGGGCTTTTCCGTGGACGGCCTCGTGTCCCAGCCGGGAAATCTCGCCCTTCACGCTGCCGACGTCGCAGACGATGGCGCCCGCCTTCAGGCGGGGGGCGATCTGGCGCGCCAGGGGCACGATGCGGTCCACCGGCGCCGCGATGACCACCAGGGCTGCGCCCTCCACCGCCTCCTCG
This sequence comes from uncultured Opitutaceae bacterium, assembly GCA_937889545.1. Classification (GTDB taxonomy): domain Bacteria; phylum Verrucomicrobiota; class Verrucomicrobiia; order Opitutales; family Opitutaceae; genus Palsa-1447. Next base: position 52,451 of record CALAOT010000110.1, on the reverse strand, counting down.
GGCGTCTCGCTCGTCGCGCTGCACCATGGCTGCTCGGCCAGGGCGATCCTCGCCTCGGCCCGCCGGGCCCAGAGGACGATCCGGCGCGCGGCGCCGCGCGCCCGCGCAGCCCGGGCGACGGAACCCCCGATCAGGCCCGGTGCGAGGACTGTGAGCTGCTCCAGCATAGCCGCAAGGACGCAAAATCCCACCCTGCTGTCGAGCCGTTCGTGGGATTGCGTTTTTGGCCGCAGTCAGGTTGCCTCCGTCCTCTGAAATGGATACCGAGACACCCGAGAGAGCAAAGCCGGACGCGCACGCGCGCCGCGTGCGTGCGATCATCCTCGTCGTGATGGCCGTATTCATCGTCGCGCCGGTCCTCGTGTGGCTGCTCACCGGGCGGGGCTCCCAGCCGAAGCCATGAACAAGACCCTCTTCCCGATCCGGCTCGTGTTCGTGCTCCTGTGCACCGCGGGGGGATGGCTGGTGTGCTACACGGTCCGCGAGTGGGACAACTATCGGGTGACCGCATCCGCGATCGGGTTCTGCATAGGCGCGCTCGTCGTACTGGTTGACGTGATGCTCAAGGGGTTCTCGCTCCGGGGGCTGTCGGCGCTGACGTTCGGGATCGCGGTCGGCTCCGTCATCGCGAACCTGGTCGGGACGTCGCCGCTCTTCGCGGACGGCGATCCCGAGATGATCTTTCTCGCCCGGCTCGCGCTTTTCCTGGTCTGCCCCTACCTGGGGACCGTCATCGCGCTTCGCGGCAAGGACGAGTTCAACCTCGTCATCCCGTATGTCCGGTTCGTCCCGCACGAGGTGGACGTCCCGCTCGTCGTCGTCGACACGAGCGTCCTCATCGACGGCAGGATCGCCCGGGTCTGCGAGACGGGATTCCTGAGCGCGGCGCTCGTCATCCCGCGCTTCGTCCTGGCTGAGCTCCAGTCGATCGCGGATGCGACGGACCCCATGCGGCAGGCGCGCGGCCGCCGGGGGCTTGACGTGCTGAACGCCCTGCGCGCGATCAAGAGCCTGGACATCCGGATCATCGAGAGCGAGGTGGCCAGAAGGGAGGACGTCGATGCGAAGCTCGTGTTCCTCGCCCAATCGATGCGGGCCAAGCTGCTCACGACCGACTACAACCTGGCCAAGATGGCCGAGTTCCAGGGCGTCCCGTGGCTCAATCTGAATAAGCTTTCGAAGTCCCTCCAGCCGGAGCTCATGATCGGGGAGAGGCTCGAGATCGAGCTCGTGAAGCCCGGCAAGGAGGAGGGGCAGGCGATCGGCTATCTTGCCGACGGCTCGATGGTTGTCGTCACCGGGGGCCGCCCGCACATTGGCCAGCATGTCGCGGTCGAGATCGTCAGCCTGCTCCCGACGGGGGCCGGCAAGCTGATTTTTGCGCGAATGGGCGGCGAAGCCGACCACGCCCGCATAGCTTGAGGATCCGCCCCATGATTGTTGTGGACTTGCCGGTGCTGGATTTTAGATAACTTCCCTTCCTCACGGGGCAGTAGCTCAGTTGATAGAGCGCGTCGTTCGCAACGACGAGGTCGTCGGTTTGATCCCGATCTGCTCCACCATCCGGGAATTGAACCGAATGTTACATGGATCCGGCAGATGCTTGGAAGACAATGGGTACTACGGGTTGCCTGTTTAGCGATTCCTGATCTCGACTCACCGGCATCTCGGGACGCTGTGGTTCTTGAGGCCGACGCTAAACATCTTTTCGCTTCGTCCTACAAACCGAGCCTCTCAAGGCGCTTAGAAAATGTTGACTTCAATTTGGATAAAACTACAGGTTTTGTCATGAAATCTACCGTGAGCATCACAGAAGGCCAGGATTCGTTCCCTGCTTTGGTCAAGGCTGCCGAAAAGGGAAATGTAGTCACGGTCACCCGTCATGACGAGCCCGTGGCCTGCATGATCGGGCATGAGCGTATGAGTGCGATTGCCGAGACGCTTGAGATTATGGGGAACGCTGCGGCGATGCACGCGATAGGCGAACATAAGGCCGGCCGCACGCAGTTCGGAAGTCTGGGCGACATTCCCTAATGGCACGTGTTTTGCGGCCGTCGACGCAGGTCGTTGAATATGCGCGTAGGCTCGCTCAGGAACCGAGGCGGGCGGTCAAGTTAGCACTCGGGGCTCTTCGTTCAGAGCGAGGAGACATTCGCGCATTGGAGGGCAATCTAGCGGGTTACTATCGCCTTCGCGTGGGCCGGCACCGAGTCATTTTCAGCTATGCGTCGGACAATGCTATCGAAGCCATCGTCATTGAGGAGCGGCAGCTGGTATATGAGATCTTCGAGGCCCAGTTCATAAAGCGACTGAAGTCCTAGCGGTCTCCGGCAGATTCAGCATCTTCGCGATGTTCGGCCAGCGGTTGCTCGCCCGGAGCTCCCGCCAGGCGACAAAGCGCAGGTAGATCATCATCGAAAGGTCGCGCTGCTCGATGGCCTTCTCCACCCAGTCGGCTCCCACATCCACCTCGCCGCGGAGCAGGTGGAATAGCGCCTGAACCGGGGCATCACTAGCTTCAAGGGTCTTCGCAAGAGTCTGCGATTCGGCGGCCTCTCCTTGGAGGTGCAGAAGCCCCGCGAGTGCAGCCACTGCATCAGGATACCACGGGGCAATCGTGTGGGCGCGCCGCGCTAAGCTCACCCCTTGAGCCAGGTCGCCTCGGTAAGTAACGAGCATCGACATCGCCACGAGAGCAACGACCTGATTGGGGTCAAGTTCCAGGACTTTCTGAAGTTGATCGAGTGCGTCCGCTTCCCTGCCGACGTATTGCAGGTACGCCTGCAGGTTCATTCGTGGCCAGACGTCGAGGGAGTCCTCCTCGATCGCACGTCGGGCCAAATCAATCGCAGATTCGGTATTTCCGCGCTGAAACTGCATCCAGCCATAAATCGGGCGAAAGGTGGTGAAGCTTGCCTGCTTCGCCATCGGGTGATCGAAGTGACGCTCTGCCGCAGCCCAATCCAGCTCGTACAACGCCGCCAGTAGGCCCAAGAGTGCATGCGCTTCCGGGAGCGCGGGATCGAGCAACAACGCCTTTAGGGCTGCAGCACGCGCAGCCGGCACTGCCTCATGAGTGGGGCGCCCGCCGAAAATCATCACGGACACCCAATTGAGGCCTATTCCTATGTGAGGGAGTGGAAATGCCGGGTCCAATTCGCTCGCCTGTTCGTAGCAGCGCTGCGCCAGTTTGAGCGACTCGGGCGTGACCTTCGCAGCGAGGTGGCAGGTCTTCAGGTATGCCTCATAGGCCGCAAGATTCGGTTGATAGCGACTGTGGGCGATTCCGACTGCCAGCTTGCCGCGTATCATACTCGGGCAACCGCCTAAGGACGCTAGCGCCTCCACTGGTTCCATATGACCCGTCGAGGCCAACGACCGCTCTTACATTGCTGTGGCGTAGAGCCAATTCGACAGCCACCAAGGCACCCGCGCTACGGCCGCAGTTGCGAGCTTGCCGGGATCCACGTCAGGTAAACCACACAATACTGAGTAGGCGGCATCGAAATCGTCAGCATGCAGCGATATCACCGACTGGATGGCGGAGCACCTTGCCGAGGAGTTCAGCCTCCCGCGGCTCGCGGAGCAGGACGGAATGAGTGAGTTTCACTTCAACCGCCTGTTCAAACGCGCCACAGGCGTTCCTCCCTCACAATACCAAATCAAACTGCGGATCGACGCTGCGCGGCGCCTGCTGCGAGAAACGAAGAATAGCGTGATCACAATCGCCAACGAAGTCGGCTATTCTAACCCGAGCCATTTCGCGCAGCTCTTTAGAAAGGAGACCGGACTTGCTCCCACCGATTATAGGCGTGAGCGATAATCAGCCGTTTCGACAAGGAAGGTAGCCCTACCTTCCTGAACAGAAGTCCAAGAGAGGCTCAAACGCTCCGCCGTCCGCCTTTCTCAAGGCTTCAATATAGTGGCTTCGAGTCGTACCGGCTCTTAGGAGGTCGGACCGCGTGCCACCCCAAGGAAGCTCTTTCATTCCGCGAGAAACCATCAAGACGTCAGCGATCAATCGAGCGTGCCTTCCGTTACCGTTAGACCACGGGTGAATCGCTACGAGATGGTAATGCAGCCTTATAGCCGACTCAGCGACCGAATAGGTGTTGTGTGTAACCCAATGCCTGGCGTTGTCGAAAGCGACTCTCACCCCCTCGGTTATTCGATGTGGCTCCCAGCCCACATTGCGATCGGTGGTTCTGTATTTGCCAGCCCATTTCCAGACACTCGAAAACATCTTTCGATGAAGCTCCCGGGCGAAGAAGTCGGTGAGCAAGTCAACTCGCTTCTGGACGCTAGAGGACATAGCCCAATCTCGAGCATTTGCTGTGTTCAGTAATTCATACTCATTGAGCTGCGAACGCGTGATTAGGCTCGGGATTAGGTCGAGCTTCTCACTTTCGTCTAGTTCAGTTTGGCCTGGTTCGGCCTGCCAAAGATGATCCGCCATGACTAGAAGGGGAATCTTTGCACCGGATGTTTTATGCCGATCGCTTTCAATAGCCTCTTGAATCCATTCCGAACATACAGCTCAAAGAGGGCTGGTCCGACATTGAGGAATTCCTCGGAGATTAGGCGATAGAACCCATCTGCGAATGCGTAGAGGGCTTCAAATTCCTCAAACGACGGTAGAGTTCCGAGCTCGAATTTATGTTCGCTATGACTCGCGAATTTGTTCCGGAATTGTCTTAGGCTTGAGAACCCCTTCTCGTGGGCAACAGTGAATTCTAGAAGGAGCTGTGCCAGATATTCCTTTGGATGGTCGCACTCCTTGCGCATCCCATGTTTCTCAGCGAAGCGTTCGACTGAATGTAATTGTGCTTGAGTGTACGAAGCTCTTTCAGGAAGTGCGTTGATGACACCGATTATTGAGTTAAGTTCATTCCGTTTCTCCTCTTCATAGATCTTACATAACGTTACGGCGATTGCCTCCATCGCCAACCGATGAATATGGCTAAATAGGGCTTCACTCGCTCCGACTGCCCTTAAGCTCTCAACATTTACCGAGATTAGCTCATAGAGCTCGAGGTTTTGCCGCAGCCAGAATATCATCTTTGCCAACTCGATGTTCTTGTCGTCCGTCTTACGTAGGCTCCCTTGCCCCTCGAGGACCATTGAGTGTTCGGCAGCCTCAAGGTTTCGCGTCTTCGAGTCCTCCTTGGTGGCGAGGGTCGCGAACGTCTCCGTGTCCTTTGCCTGAGGCACAAGGAAGTAGACCAACTCGCATTTGAGTGCGGCAGCGGCACGGCTAAGGTTTTCGATCGAAATTTTCTCACGATCTTCCCGCTGCTCTATTTCGAAATACGCTTGGCGGCTGATGCCGATCTTGTTGGCAACCGCAGCATGGCTCAGGCCCAGCGATTCACGAATGGCCTTTAACCAACCACGACTGGGGCGTATGACAGCGCACCGAGCAGCTTGCATCGGCTGAATGGCCGAATCCAATGCTTTGAGTAGGGAAGGGCGGAGGTCAATAGACATGCAGGCTAAAGCATGACGAAAGAATTAAAATGTCAAGGTATAACATGACATCATCTGGCTCAAGAGATTGCCCTGTGGCCACCCAATCTCAAGTTGAGGGGCCACAATCGATGGGATCACAACAACAAGCAAACCAACAACTTTTAAGCTCTGCTTCCATAATGCCCTCGTTCGGCGTTCATGATGAACCCAGTGTTTAGCCCTTCAGAGGCAGCCAGTTCTGAGTTGGCTTCAGGGCCTCATCGCTCCTGGGGTTTAGCGAGGAAGGCGACCCCGGTTTAGCACCCAGAATTATTGTTCGCAGAAAAAGTTTAGCACCCTTTGGTTCGTGCTAAACAACAACCTGGTCCACCAAACAGGATTCGAACGCGGTGCTAAACGCCTTTCTGAGTCCCTTTCACTGCTGATTTCTCAGAAACGCGCGGACCTCGTCGTGGTTCCCGTAGAAGTCGAACACTAGCGACCCCCCTTGTCTTTGGAATACCAGCCGCTGGTCGAGAGCGTCGCGGCACTCCATGAAGTCACCGATCACTCGTAAGCCGATTCCAGCGTGTAGATGGGGACGGCCGTAGGACTCGGCCACTGCGTGCATGGCGTCCAGAATGGACTGGAGCCTCTCATCAGAGAGGCCACGTAGGCACCTCCGGAACGACGCGGTAGACTCGACTTTCACTCCCTCAAGTCGGCGATGCTCGAGACGCTTTGAACCGTGCCATCTAGGCGTTCCTGTTCAATCTGCTTCCGAAGGCTCTTCCCAACCGTGATTATAGCTTTCTTATCCAAGCCATATTCCTCTCGTGCGTAGGAAGAATCGGACGTCGCAAGGGAGAAGGGCAGTGCCTTGCGGCTGGCGATCTGGGCAAAAAGCGCATTTATGGCATCGGAAGGTTTTAAGCCCAAGCGAGTTAGCACTCGCCGTGCGGCGGCGGCATTCGAACGGTCTACGCGGGATTTAAGAACGATTGTTGGCATGGACTCAAAAAGGCCCTAAATGGGTCCCATGTCAATAGCACCGCGATTCAGGTTTTTAGCACCCTTTGGTTCGTACTAAACAACAACCTAGTCTACCATACAGGATTCAAACGCAGCGGATAGGTTTTTTTTGGACATCTTCGGATTCGGATTGTGCCTAGCGCACTTTTTCGGCCTCCACCGTGCTGGAACGATATGGAATTTAACGGGTGTTGCTGCCAAACGTCCGGCGATTTTCTTTGCATAACCCAAGCGTTTGGGTTCCTTTGCCAAGAGATGAGCAATTGGAAGAAAACGCTCGAAAAGTTGATGACCGGTCAGAGCGACGCCACGTTGAATATGATGAGCTTTGCCACCTCCTCATTAGGCTTGGCTAGGTTGGCAAACAGAGTGGCAGTCACAACATCTTCGGGAAGCTCGGCTTTGATCTCATCAACCTACAAGACTCGGGCGGCAAAGCGAAATCCTACCAAGTGCGACAAGTCCGCGATCAACTCAGAAAACAAGGTCTTTCATGAAACATTCCGCAAAAGATTACGAAGTTCGTATATGGTATAGCTCAATTCCAGGCGATGATTGTTACGTTGCTCAAGTCAACGATATGCCTGGAGTGATGGCGCACGGTGATTCTCGCGAAGCTGCGGCCAAGGAGATTCAAGATGCGTTGAAACTCGCACTTGATTCTTATGTGGAGACAGATGAAACGCCACCAGCACCGAGGAGTTATGCCGCGGCCGCGCTTGGGCGCATGGGAGGTAAAGCAACGAGTCCTAAGAAATCGATTGCTGCCCAATTGAACGGTCGGAGAGGTGGACGGCCAAGAAAGACAAATCGGAAGCTCAAGGCCAAAGAGTGACTTCAATCCCAGTCATAGTAATTACCACCGGAGGCGTAGCAGCGGACCCCCAGTGACACCCCAACGCCGTACAATGAAAAAGTACGATTTTACGGTCGCACCTTCGTTCGAAGGTTTCAGTGCTCAAGTTATCCGGAGAAAGACTTCCCGGGGTGTTACCGTTGAGAAATCGCAGGATGGCTTCCCTACGAAGGACGATGCCAAAGCCTGGGGCACCCAGGCGCTTTCAGATTATCTGGCGTGGCTACAGGCGCACAAAGCTGGTCAACGGCAAAATAGAATGCGTTCACGAGCTCGGAAACAGATGATCGCTCAATGGCCTAGGCAGCAAACATGTCGAAGTCTGGCCGATTGCATTGCGTCAGGAAATCGAGCGGCCCTAGCTGAGGATGAGCTTCGTGCCCGCGCCGAACGCCTTTGGAGAGAAGTCGTCTTTCGCGGACTTAAGGATGGCGCGACGGAAACGCGTGCAATTGCGATGGCCGACGAGGCTGTGGGTAAGCGCTGGAAAGGTCGCCTTGAAAGGGCGCGGCGGGGTAAATTAGACATCCTGGCAGAAGGGGTTCAAGCGCTCGCCGTGGCGAACGCCAAACGCCTCGTCAATATTGCTGGTGTCTTTCAAAGTCTATGTGGTGACAAGACCCAGGATTGAGTGTCACGGCGCCTCGAGTGAATAACCGAAATCGGCAGGTTCCATAACGACAGCGGGTAAAGAGGGGCCTCCACCATAGGTTGGGGACCGAAGGTTCGGATCTCGGATCCCCAATCTTTGAGAGAGAGCCGACGTCCTGGGCCTCCGATTATAATTTTTTCGGATGGGGCTTTTTTGTTCCAGTACCCACGGCAGAGTATGACCCCAAGTGTTGATAAGATCGCCTACGAAGGCATCAGCTTGCTTTGGGCAGCGCGATCTAGTGGTGGTACAGGTGCCCGTCAGAGCCAGCCCTTGCACGATCCATGCCCACAAGAGAGGAAATAAACGCGCTCCGCGAAAAGACAGAGACATACTTGGTCGACGTATTGATGCCTTTCTGGATAGAGCGTTCCGTGGACAAGGAGTTCGGAGGCTTTTTGCCATATTTTGGTCGAGATGGAAGGCCTACGGGTGAAACTGCAAAAACATATCTCTCTCAAATCCGAATGCTCTATGCCATGGCTAGCACCCACCGTGCTGGATATGGAAACGGAAGGTGCGAGGAGCTTTCCAGATGGGCAGCCGACTTCTTGCTGAAGCATCTTTGGGATGAGAAGAACGGGGGCTGGGTGTGGATCGCGGATCGAAGGGGTGTCGCCACCGTCACGGCAAAGGTCGGCTACGGTCAGGTTTTCGGCCTGTATGCCTTCAGCGAATACTTCATGGCGACGAGCGATGAGCGGGGAAGGATCACGGCCAACCGCACCTTTGATGCGATTCGCAACCACATGGTTGACCCGAAAAACGGCGGGTTCTTCGAACTCTTCCATCCTGACTGGCGGCTGGAAAGGCCGGGCAAATACGGAGGTGACCGCAAGAGCATGGATGTGCACATGCATGCGATGGAGGCGCTCACCAGTTTCTATGAAATGACTGGTGATCCTTCGCACAAAGAACGTCTTCTTGAAGTCATCGACCTGATTATCAGTCGGATGCTCGATCCGAACTTCGGAACAGGCTACATCCAGTTTACGCCCGACTTTAGGCCGCTTCCCGCCATAATGTTTGCCGTGGATTTGGGGCGAGATGCAAAGCCTGTGGATGGGCTGGCAAGGCCCCTGAATTCGACGTCCTATGGCCATAACGTGGAGTTTGCCTGGCTTCTTTTGCACGCTGCCGATGTGCTCGGGCAGCCTCGTGACACCTACCGTGAGGTTGTGAGAAAGATCTTTGATCACTGTGCTAGCTATGGAATTGATTGGGAGGTCGGAGGTGTCTTTGTCGAGGGGCCACAAAACGAGCCGACCCAACTGACCGAAAAACAGTTTTGGCAGCAGGCCGAAGCGCTTGTCGGGATGCTGGATGCGTATGCGATGTTCGGGGACGAGAAGTACTGGAACGCGTTTTGCAATGTGCATGCCTTCGTCTTTAAGAGGTTTGTTCATCTGCCCGGGGGAGGGGAATGGTTCGAGCGACTGGCGCGTGACGGCACACCCATAGACGATGCCTTGGGCCACGGGTGGAAGATATGCTATCACACCATGCGCTCCATGGTGCAGTGCACGAAACGCCTCAGGGCGCTTTCCGAGCGAGCGGCTTAGGAAGAACCAGAGCCTCGTTTTTCCTAATCAAGCTCCATGTATGTCGCGCAACGATGAAGCGCCCGAATCTCGTCCGGGGTGGCAGTCCCGGTCTGGTGCAGCTTTTGAACGGTAACGCCAGCGACTAGGTTTCCGAAGGAGGCGGCCTCTGCGGGTGGTGATCCGATGGACAGGCAAGCGGCTATGCCAGAAACCACGCTGTCTCCTGCGCCCACGGTATCGATCTTGTCCGTGGTCCGAAGTCCGGGAATCTCGTGTGTTCCGGAATCATCCACCACGATGCAGCCCTGCCTTCCCCGGGTTAGGAAGACGGGATTTCGCCATTTTGAAAAGAGCCCGGCCGCCGAGTGCAAGGCTTCCTGCCTTGTGATCACATCGGCCGGAACACGGGAAACTCCACAAAGCCGGGATGCCTCAAGATCGTTCAGCTTATGAACGCCCGCTGGGTAGGATTCCGCTATATTCCGGCAATCAACCAGTCCGATCACGTCGGGGAATTTCGCCAGCAGCTGGTTGATGCCGGACTTCACTCTTGCCGAATGCAGGCCGCGTTCGAATTGCTGATTGATGATCAGGACGTCGAGCTCGGAAAGCGCGTCGGCAAGCGAGCCCAGGAGAATCCGCTCGGATTCAGGGGAGATTGAATTGAAAGCACCAAAATCATAGCGATTGGATTCCTCGCCCTGAATGATTGGCTTAACGTAGCAGTTGGTTTGCCAGTCGTTTTTTTGGACACTCAGACTCCTTGTATCGATCCCAATGGCATTAAGGAGGCGCAAGAGCTCTGCTCCCATGGAATCATGGCCAACGACTGCAAAGGCCTTCAGGTGTTTGACGCCGATCGCATGAAGATTTGCTGCGACATTTCCCGCGCCGCCGAGCGTTGAGCGTTGCTCGCGAACGGGGCGTGTCATGAGGCCTGTTTCAAGCGAAGGCCTCGATGCCTCCGAATCGACCATGTAATAGCTGTCGACGCAAAAATCTCCTACGACTCCGATTCTTGCGCGGCTGATTTCACCTAGGAGTGTGGCGAGATGGGTTTCCGTCATGCGAGGGCCGATCACAGGATTAGGCTGAATTAGGGGTCCCCGAAAGTTGGACTCAGCGGATCGCTAATCCAAACTCAAAGGTGCGACTCCCATGTCATGGAAGGGGGGCAGCACGCGGCTTCAGGCAAGCGCTCGGCGCATTTCCCATACGGCCCGGATTCGATTCGCCCGGGGGGCATTTAGGGCCATGTATTGAGCGCAACCTCGGGCTTGGCGTACTACCTTTCCCCTGCCGATCTGTGCGTTGGATTCGAACAGCCGTTGGACCGGACCGCTAGGACTGGGGCGCAGCGGGGCGAAAGAGCAGCGGGGCGAAGTGGATCAGGTTGTCGCGCCACACCGGCCAGTTGTGAATGCCGGGCGTCTCGACTGCCGTGGGCTGCAGCGCCTTTGTCCTGAGCCAGGCCACGAACCTGCGGTTGGGCTCGATCAGATCGTCCTCCGTGCCGCACGCGACCCAGAGGAGCCTTGGCGCGACCTTGGGGTCCACGCCCGGGAACACCCCGTCAAACTGGTTGTAAACGACGGCCGAGCTGAACCCGCCTATCCAGGCGAACACGTCAGGGTGATTGAGCCCGATGACGAGGCTCTGCCCCCCGCCCATCGAGAGCCCCGCGATCGCGCGATCCTCGCGCCTTGCCGAAACCCGGTATCCGGCCTCCACCTGGGGCACGATCTCCGACAGCAGAGCCGAACTGAAGAGCCCAAGGTTGCGGCCGATATTCGACTCATCGTCCCACTGCCTGAATCCGCCCGTCACAAAGCCGAAGTCCCCGTAGCCCATGGGCATCACCACGATCATCGGCACCGCCCGGCCCTGCGCGATGAGGTTGTCCAGGATCAGGTTGGCCTTTCCGTCATGGGTCCAGGATTCCGCCGCCGAGCTCCAGCCGTGGAGGAGATACAGCACGGGGTATTGTTCCCTTGCCGCCGCGTCATACCCCGGAGGCGTGTACGCATAATAGTCCTCAGCGCCGCCGGGCGTGCCGACGATTGCCGCCGACCGGTAGGAGTGGTGGTGCACCACGCCATGCGGCACATTGGCGGCGTCCCAGAGCTGCGGCAATCCCGGCACCGTCACCTCGTTCGTAAGGTACACGAGGCCCGGATCCACCGCGCGGTTCAGAGGGTCCAGGATATGCGTTCCGTCGACATCGAGCGAGTACAAGTGCAGCGCCGGCTGAAGCGTCGTCGTCGTGAAGGTCCACACGCCGTCGGCTCCTTTTGCCATCGGGCTCTGATGGTGGTCGTAATCCAATCCGATCGTCACCTTCTGGGCGGATGGGCCGTAGTATCGGAAGGTTACGCTGCGATCCGGGTTCACCTCGTGGGAATTGAGCGCCGGCTGCTGCGCGGCGGCCGCGATGGGCAGCGCGACCAGGGCGGCAAGGAGCCTGGACAGCCTGAAGTGGGAGCGGGGACTTTCTGGAGGGTTCATGGGTCGCGGGAGGCTTATCCATGCCGGATTAAGGGGCCACCCAAAACCGCCGGGTCCGACGGGGCCAGGTTGATGCATCATTTGCGGGAGTCTCATGACCAAATGCTTCGTGGCGGATGGAGCGGGCGTTCGCTGGAAGAGGGCATCACGCGACACGGCGGTGGATGCGAACATGGGGTTGGCATCCGTCGGATGTTCATGGAATGCTGCATGGCGCCCGGACAACGGCCGCAGCTCAGACCACCCGGGACGCCGGCCGGGCCCAATCCACATGCCCACGAATCCGCTGTCGCGCTGGCTGGCTGCCGCATTGGCCGCCGGGTATGCGCTCCTGATCGCAACCGGGGCCGATGCCGCCGACCTGCACCGGCGCGTCGTCCCGCTGGACGGCTCCTGGCAGGTCGCCGAAGGCGGAATGGACCGGCCCCCGGCCGACTTCAGCCGCGTCGTGCCGGTGCCCGGCCTGGTATCCCTTGCACGGCCCGCCTTCATCGATCCGGGTCTCGAAGGCACGGATGCCAAGGGGACCCCGCGCAAGGACCCCAGGCGCGACGCGTTTTGGTACCGCCGCACATTCCGGATCGACGGTCCCGCGCCCGCCGTCGCGACGCTCAAGATCGGCATGGCCATGTTCGGAACGCGGGCCATCCTCAACGGCAGGGTGGTCGGGGACCACCCGCCGAGCTTCACGCCGGGGTATTTCGACCTCCGCGACGCGCTGGTCAACGGGCAGAACGAGCTGCTGATCCGGGTCGGCGCCGACCGCGCCGCCCTGCCCCCCGGAATCCCCGATGGGTTCGACTTCGAGAAGACGCGCTATATCCCCGGCATCTTCGACTCAGTCGAGTTGGTCCTGTCGGGGACGCCGCACATCGTGAGCGTGCAGGTGGCCCCGGATCTGACAGACGGCTCCGTGCGCGTCGAAACGGAGGTCCGAAACGCGGGCAAATCCGCCGTCGCGACGCTCCGCTTCACGGTTCGCGAGGCGAAATCCGGCAAGGTCGTCGGCGGAACGGCCAGTGGCCCGGTTTCCCTCGCGGGAGGCTCGGGACAAACCGTGGATGTCAGGATTCCAATCGCCGGCTGCCACCTGTGGTCGCCGGAGGACCCGTTCCTTTACCGGCTCGAAGTGGATGGCGGCGCCGACGCACTCGAGACCCGGTTCGGGATGAGGACGTTCCAGTTCGACCCGAAGACCAGGAAGGCGGTCCTGAACGGCAGGCCGTACTTCATGCGCGGAAGCAACATAACGCTGTACCGCTTCTTTGAGGACAGCGAGTGCGGGGACCTGCCCTGGAACCCGGACTGGGTGCGGCTTCTCCACCGGCGGATGAAGGAGATGCACTGGAACTGCCTGCGCTACTGCATCGGGTTTGCGCCCGAGGCCTGGTACCGGATCGCCGATGAGGAGGGCCTGCTGATCCAGGATGAATTCCCGATCTGGTATGGCGGCTCGACGTGGTCGAAACTGCCGATCGGGCTGAATAGCCCGGAGCTGGCCGCTGAATACGCCGAATGGATGCGCGAGCGGTGGAACCACCCGAGCCTGGCCATCTGGGACGCGAGCAACGAGACCACGTCGACCGAGACCTCCGCTGCGGTGCAGAAGGTGCGCGGCCTCGATCTCTCGCGCCGGCCCTGGGACAACAGCTACGGGACCCCGCGCGTGGCCGGCGACGTCTTCGAGTCCCATCCCTACCATTTCAACAACCCCGACTACAAGCTGTCGGACCTTGCCGCGGAGAACCCCGTTCCCCAGGGCAATGAGCTCCCGAACCCGGGCGACTCCCCGGTAGTGATCAACGAATACGGCTGGCTGTGGCTCAACCGGGACGGGACGCCCACCTTGCTGACCCAGAATGTGTACAGGAACCTCCTCGGGCCGGATTCCACGACGGCGCAGCGCCGTCACCTTTATGCGCGCTATCTGGCGGCGGAGACGGAGTTCTGGCGCAGCCACCGCCACGCCGCCGCCGTGATGCACTTCACCTCGCTCGGCTATTCGCGCCCCTCGGGGCAGACCAGCGACCATTGGCTGGATGTCGCGAAGCTCATCTGGGAGCCCGAGTTCTTCCAGTACGTCCGGGACTCCTTCGCCCCTGTGGGGGTGATGATTGATGCGTGGGCCGAGGAGTACGAGGCTGGCAGGCCCCATGAGTTTGCCGTCGCCGTGATCAACGACCTATACCAGGACTGGAAGGGCACGGTCCGGTTGCGCCTGCTGAGGGAGGGCAGGCCGGTTGGCGAGCAAAGGATGGATGCCGCGGTTCCCGCGCTTGGGAAGGTGAACCTGGGATTCACCGTCCGGATGCCGGCGGAGCCCGGGCCGTGCCAGATCGAGGCGACCCTGGTTGGAACGCCGTACGGCGACGTCCGCAGCCTGAGGGACTTCAGCATCTTCCCGGGGGGAGCCGGCAGATAGTCGAACGCCAGGGCCTTCGTCGGGGGCGCCGAGGCGGCATCGCCATCCGGCCGCCGTTCCGCGGGCGCCCGCGGCAATTGACAGCTCCGGGGATTGGCCGATACGTTCCGTGCGCCCCCGTCGCGCGTGCGTGCGCGCGGCCCGGAGCCGATGATGAGGCGCCGATATGCGATTCTCCTGGCCTTCGCCGCGATTTCCTCGGCTTTCGCGGGCCGGTCGGCCGCCGGGGAGGAGTTGAGGTTCGGCTTCACCCCCGTCCTGGGCCAGTCGCAGACCAGGGCGGAGTTCGAGCCCCTCATGGCCTACCTTTCAGACGCCACCGGGCAACGGGTCGTCCTCTACGTCGCCAAGGACTATGGAGACCTGCGGACGCAGATGGAGTCGGGCTCGGTGGATATCGGAAGCTTCTCCCCGTTCGCCTACGTGGACGCGGCCCGGGGCGGGAAGGTCAGGATCATCGCCCAGTCCCTGATCGAAGGCTCCGGCACGTATCGGGGAATCATCGTGGCCCGCAGGGACAGCGGGCTCAAATCCCTGGCCGACCTTGCGGGGAAGAGATTCGCCTTCGTCGACCCCAAGTCGGCGTCGGGCTACGTCTATTCCCGCGCCATGCTCCTGGGAAAGGGCATACGCCCGGAGACCGGCTTCTCGGAGGTCATCTTTGGGGGTGACCACAACAAGGTGATCGAGGCTGTCCTGGGCCGGCGGGTCGACGCCGGAGCCACCTACGACGGAGCCATCGGGATCGCGAGGGCCGCGGGGGCGCGAACGGAGGATCTGGCGATCCTGGCAAGCACCGACCCCATCCCCCACGACGCCATCGCTGTCCGGTCCGGCCTGGATGCAATGCTTTCGCAGAGGATCCAGGAAGCCCTTGTCGACCTGGAAAGGACCAAGGCCGGCCGCAGCGTCATCGCGGGGAGCAGGAAGGGGCTGACCGGCTTCGCGGTTGCCGTGGACGGCCTCTACGACCCCGTCCGCCGCACCGCCCGGGCTGCCGGGTTGTGAGGTCGCGCGGGAAAGAGGGGCCCGCAGATGGCCCGCCGCAGCCTGGCGCCGGCCGCCGGATCGCGGCGGCCGGGCAGTCAGGCCGGAGGGATAAGGGCGGGGGCCAACCCGCCCTTCCTCAAGCGATCCCCAATCAGAACCTGAACGTGGTCCCGACGGCGAATTCGTCTCCCGACACCTGGGCTGTGATGTTCGTGCCCGGAACGGCCCCGTAGGGATTGTACCAGGGGCTGGACTGGGTGTGGGAAAAGCCGTGGGTGTACGAAACGTCGATCGTAACGTTCGGCGCCACCGACACGGAGGTGCCAATGGAGAGATGCTGCGATATGTAGAGAGGCGAACCGACGTTGTAGAAGGTCATGCTGTCGGGGATGGGGTCCGAGCAGTAGTTGTACCCGGCCCGGACGACGATGTCCTTGGTCAAGGCGTGCTGCACCCCCAGCTCGAACGTCCAGGAGTCCTTCCAGCCCAGCCCTGCAATCGATCCATTGGCGCGGAAGCCGCTGTTCTCGAAGCCGGGTGTCGAGCCATAGGCTATGTAGCCCAGGTCCGCGACGATATGCGTGGAGTCGGCGATCGCGTAATTGATCCCGGCCTGGGCCGTGAGGGGACGGTCCATGCGGAACGTGACGGTCTCCGGGCTGCCGGTGCCGGTCTTGACGTTCCAGGAGTACGTGTGGAACCAGGTTGGGGATGAGAGGGAGAAGCCGAAGGACACATCCTTGTCCACCTGCCAGCGCAGGCCGCCTTGGGCGCCGAGGCCGAGCTCCATGTTCTCCTGCTGCACCGTAGCGTAGACCGGGGCGTAGTCGGGGCCCAGGGTGGGCGGGGCGAACGCTGCCGGGGTGAACAGGTTTCGGCCGACGGAAGGAGCGAGCTCGAAGCCCCACGACCAGCCGCCGGGCATGGCCCCGGCCACGCCGAGCGGGATCCGGATGACGTAAAGGGTCGAGCGGACATCGCCGAAGCCGCCGAACTGGCCGCCGAAGGGATTGCCCACGGCGCCGGCTTGCGGGAAGAAGATCGGATTCGTGGCAGATGTCGCGGCATGGAAGCTCAGACCCGCCTCGCTGACCACACCCGCGAACCATGTCAGGTCGGGATCTGCGCTCTTCCAGTTGGCCATCAGGGACAAGTAGGGCACGCCGTTGACCGTCGAGTCCGACGAGCCGCTAAGGCCCAGCGCGGTCACGGAACTGTCTATCCTTATTCTCGGAATGATGTCGCCGAATACGATCGAGGCCGTGCGATCGGGAAACAGGACCGCCGTGGCTGGATTCTTGTAGATGCTTCCGATCAGGTCCTGGTCGTTTCCGGCGGTGGCGGCGCCGCCGAGCGCGGCGTTCACGGCGCCAAAGCCCTGGACGAAGTAGCCGTCCGTCGCGAGCGCAGGGGAAGCAAGGACGGCACAGGCCGCGGCTAGGCACGCGGCCTGGAGGAGGTTTTCACGCGGGATCTTCATGGGGTTCGTTTTGGTTGGGGTGGCGGTAAGATGAGAACCGATCCGTTTCCCGCTGCTATTGCGGGCGAATGACGTGGCCGGGCGAGAGATGGGAACCGTCTTGGAAGGCGCGCCAAGAATGAGGGTGCGATTCCCGAAATCGAGCCAATTGAAAGGCGGCTCCCATCAACTATTAGCGCATTTAAAGGG
Source organism: uncultured Opitutaceae bacterium (assembly GCA_937889545.1). Classification (GTDB taxonomy): domain Bacteria; phylum Verrucomicrobiota; class Verrucomicrobiia; order Opitutales; family Opitutaceae; genus Palsa-1447. The sequence goes on along the minus strand of CALAOT010000110.1, from coordinate 35,333 downwards.
GACTCTTGCCGGGCTGTTTGGAGCGTGTTTCGATATCCGCCGGGCACTTGCGCCGTTTTCCCTCCGGTCAAGCCGGATCCAGGCGGAAGCCTAGCGAAGGAGTTCGCAGACCCGTGACGGATCGCGCGCACCGGGGCCAGGGCCCCGCATCCTGCGAAGCGGCGGAGCGCGATTCAGGCGCCGGGCGCCGGCACGGGCATGGCGAATCTCTGCAGCCCATTCATGATGAAATATATCCGCGCTTGTCCCCGGTGGCTGCGGTGATCACGGCATCGCCGTTGCAAGGGGCCCAGGCGCCGGATCCGGTGACTGGCTGGGCTCAGCCGCAGCTCCGAAGTTCAGGGGCGCCGGTTTCCGAGCAGCCGGGCAGGCAGAAACAGGATGGCCCGAACCAGGGCGAGCAACGCCTCCATGACTGAGGCTACGACGCGGAACGGGATCGAAAGCAGCCAAAGGATTGGCCAAACGACCATGAGCAGGAGCGCGAGCGGCCAGCATAGGACCAGCAGAATGGCCCAAAGGAGCAATGCGGTAAGCGTCTTCATGCGGAGCTAGGTGTTGGCTGCCTCCAGAACACGGCCCATGCCGAAAGGTTGCAAAAAGGATCGCGCTTGCGGGGCTCGATTCAAGAAACGCCGTGCCGCGCCTGCGACCTCGACCACTGGGAAGGCGCGCAGCCGCGCAGCCGGCGGAACGCGCGCGAGAAATGGTAGGGATTGGCGAAGCCCAGGGCGTCGCTGACCTCCCGTACGCGCTGGGTGCGGTACCGGAGCAGCTCCTCGGCGCGGCGGACCTTCAGCTGCAGCAGGAGACGCGCGGGCGGCTGCCCGAAAAGCTTGACGCACTGGTTTGTCAGGTGGCGCGGGCTCACCCCGAGCGCCCCGGAAAGCTCAGCCACGGTCGGGTTTTTCGCCAGGAACCGGGCCATTACGTCCGCTATCTCCTCCCGGCGGGCCGCAGCGGCGGGGAGCTGGCGCATCTCCTGGCTGAGAACCTTCGGATCGAGTCCGCGGACGAGCCTCCAGAACAGGGCTTCCATCAGGCTGTCCTGCACGGCGCCGGCGTAGGCGCCGCCGGCCTCGGCCTCGCGCCGCAATTCGGCCAGGAACCAGGTCTCGCCCGCGTAATGGCCGCGGCAAACCTGCTCGCCCGCGGGAATGCCGGGCCGGAAGAGCGCCATGCCGGGCCTGCCGGACTCCGGGTCCAGCAACCGGAAGTGCAGCACATGGTGGCGCTGGCCGTCGCTCAGGTGATCCTGGTGGAGATCCCCCGGCTTGATGATCAGCGTCTGGCCGTCGACGAGCGTAAGTTCGGTGCCGTTGAGCTCGCAGCGGTACGGCCCGCGCTCGATGAGGATGACCTCGTAGTTGGTGTGCTGGTGGCGCGGGTATTCGTAGGATCCCTCCATCCGCAGCAGGTGAAAATCGTCGAAGACCGGCCGCAGGCGCGCCCCGACCTCGGACTGCCGGGGACGGCGGAATCGTTCCTTGTGCATGGTCATGGCCCGTTGGGAGTGCATGAAAAGATACCAGCCAGGGGCCGGACGCAAGGCTGGTCCCACCCCTCGCCTATGCCTGAAAGGATATGTCTTTGCCTGGCCGGACATGGCATACCCCGCGGCATTCGTATAGGATGGGCTTCGGTCAAACTTCTACCCCCCATGCCTACTCCCGTCGTTGCGGTTGTCGGGGCCGGCTTCATCGGCCCAGTTCATGTCGAGGCCCTGAGGAGGCTCGGCCTCGTTGTTAAGGGCGTCCTCGGCATTTCGCTAGAGGAGGCCAAGTCCGCGGCTTCAAAGCTCGGGCTCGCGATGGCCTACCCCGATCTCAAGGCGGTGCTCGCCGACCCGGAGGTGACCTCCGTGCACGTCGCCTCGCCCAACCGCCTGCACAAGGAGCATGTGCTGGCCGTGCTCGCGGCGGGGAAGCATGTGGTCTGCGAAAAGCCACTCGGCATGACCTCGGCCGAATCGGCCGAGCTCGTGGCGGCGGAGGCGCGCCATCCGAACCTGGTCTGCGCGGTCAACTACAACGTGCGCTTTTACCCGCTTTCGCTGCAGGCCCGTGCCCTGGTGCGCCGCGGCGACGTGGGGGAGATCTTCCATCTCCACGGGAGCTACACCCAGGACTGGCTCCTCTACCCGACGGACTTCAACTGGAGGGTGCTCGCCGCCGAGGGGGGCCAGCTCCGCGCGATAGGGGATGTCGGCACCCACTGGCTCGACCTCATCGTGTTCATTTCCGGCCTCGAGGTCGAGGCGGTGATGGCCGACCTGAAAACCGTGCACCCGGTCCGGCTCCAGCCGCCCTCCGGCTCTGTCGAGACGTTCAAGGAAAAGCTCGGCGCCTCAGCCGGGCGCAGGGAGCCCGTCGCCATCACCACCGAGGACTACGGCTCGGTGCTGCTGCGTTTCAAGGGCGGGGCGAAGGGAACCCTGACGGTTTCCCAGGTGACCGCCGGCCGCAAGAACTGCCTCCGCTACGAGATCGCCGGCTCGAAATGCGCGCTCGCATGGAACAGCGAGGCGCCGAACGAGCTCTGGATCGGCCAGCGCGCGGCGCCCAACAACCTGCTCGTGCGCGACCCGTCGCTCCTCGACCCCTCCGCGGCACCCTTCGCCAATTTCCCGGGCGGCCACAACGAGGGCTTCCCCGATTCCTTCAAGCAGGGCTTCCGCGCGATCTACGACGACGTCAGGGCCGGCCGGCGTTCGGCGGAGCCGCTCTACGCGACGTTCGCCGACGGCCATCGCGAGCTTCTCCTCTGCGAGGCGATCGCGGCGAGCCACCGCAGCGGGAAGTGGGTCGGCGTCGGCTCGTGAACCCATCCAGGCCGCGTCGATGAAACTTGGATTCGTATCCGCCATACTTCCCGAGCTCGACCTAGGCGGCGTGCTGGCATTCGCGCGCGAGGCCGGGTTCACGACCGTCGAGGCCATGTGCTGGCCGGTCGGCAGGGCCGAGCGCCGCTACGCCGGCGTCACGCATATCGATGCCTCCCGGTTCGGCCGCCCCGAGGCCGGCATCGTGCAGGCGCTCTGCGCGCGCCACGGCGTGACGCTCTCCGGCCTGGGGTACTATCCGAACCCGCTTGCGGCCGACGAGCGGGAGGCCGCCGTCTACATCGAGCACCTGAAGAAGGTGATCTCGGCCGCGGCCCTGCTGGGGGTCAACCAGGTCAACACCTTCATCGGCCGCGACCCGGCGCGGTCGCTCGCCGACAATTGGAGGGTGTTTGACGAGCGCTGGCCCGGCATCGTCCGCCACGCGGAGGGCGAGGGCGTGCGGATCGGCATCGAGAACTGCCCGATGTTCTTCACCCAGGACGAGTGGCCCGGCGGGAAGAACATCGCGGTCTCGCCCCGCAACTGGCGCGAGATGTTCCGGCGCATCCCGAGCCGCGCGCTCGGCCTCAACTACGATCCGTCGCACCTCGTGTGGCAGCAGATGGACCCGGTCGCGCCGCTTTGGGAGTTCGCCGACCGCATCTGTCACGTGCACGCCAAGGACGTGCGGGTGGACCGGCACCGGCTGGACGACGTCGGCATCCTCGCCGCCCCGCTGGAATACCACAGCCCGAAGCTACCTGGCCTGGGCGACATCGACTGGGGCCTCTTTCTCTCGGTCCTGGGCGACGTCGGCTATGCGGGGCCCGTGTGCGTCGAGGTCGAGGATCGCGCCTACGAGGCGACCCTCGACACGCGCAAGGAGGCCCTGCGGCAGAGCGGGCGCTTCCTCCGGAACTACCTGTGCGCCTGACCCCGGGCATGCATGCCGGCGCGCGCGAGCCGAACACCCCCCCCATCCCCCGATGAAGGCCGCCGTCTACGAAGGCAAGGGGCAGGTCAACGTGCGCGAGGTGCCCGTGCCCGACCTCGGGGAGGGCGAGGTCCTGCTGGCGGTCGAGGCCTGCTCGATCTGCGGCACCGACCTGCGCACCTACCGCCACGGCGACAGGAAGATCACGCCCCCCCGGATCCTCGGCCATGAATTCTGCGGCCGCGTCGTCGAGTCGCGCTCGCCGGACGCCGGGATCCGCGCGGGCGACCGCGTCGTGATGTACATCGTCATCCTGCACGGCTCCGACCGCTACGTTGAGATGGGCCGGGCCAACCTCTCCGACCACCGCACCACGATGAGCTACCACCACGACGGCGCGTTCGCCCCGTTCGTGAGGGTGCCCGCGGCGGCCGTCCAGCAGGGCAACCTGTTCAGGGTCGCCTCGGACATCCCGTCGGACCGCATGAGCCTGGCCGAGCCGCTGGGCTGCGTGATGAACGCCCATTCGCGCCTCGGCGTCGGCCTCAAGGACACGGTCGCGGTCCTCGGGGCCGGCCCCATCGGGATCATGCATGCCGCCGTGGCCAGGCTGCAGGGCGCCCAGAAGGTGTACGTCCTCGACAGCAACCCGGGGCGCGTCGATATGGCGCGGCGCTTCGACATCGACGGCGCCCTGCTCGTCAGGCCCGACGGAAGCCACCGCGACGAGATCGCCAGCCTCACCGGCGGCTTCGGCCCGGACGTCGTCATAGTCGCCGCCAGCTCGGCCGCCGCGCAGAACGACGCGCTGCAGATGGCCGCGAGGGCCGGTCGCGTGAGCTTCTTCGCGGGGCTGCCCAAGTCCGACCCCATCGCGCCCCTCGACGTGAACCAGATCCACTACAAGGAGCTCGCCGTCTCGGGGTCGTATTCGGAGAAGAGGAGCGACTTCCAGGCCGCCTTCACCCTGCTCCAAAGCGGCCGGTTTCCCGCCGACCGGATCATCACGCACCACCTCCCGATCGAGCGGATCACCGAGGGGTTTCGCCTCATGGAGTCGGGCGAGGCCCTCAAGGTCTGCATCATGCCCGCTTCCCAGCCGTGAATACGCCCGTCCGCTTCGAACTGTTCATCAACGGAAACGCAGCGCCGGCCTCCGACGGGCGAAGGCTGGAGGTCCGCTCGCCCGCCAACGGGGAGCTCGTGGGCTCGATCGCGGTGGCGACCGCCGAGGACGTCAACCGCGCAGTCGGCGCCGCCCGCGCGGCATTCCGCAAATGGTCGTCGCTGACGGCCTATGAGCGCGAGCGGACCATCAAGGGGGCGCTGGCCCACGTGCGAGCCCAGGCGGACGAGATCGGGCTCCTGATGGCGCGCGAGCAGGGCAAGCCGCTCGCGCAGGCGCGCAGCGAGGTGCACGGGGCCTGCGACACCATCGACTACTTCGCCTCCGAGGCCGTGCGCATCGAGGGCAGCGTCAATCCCACCGAGAACCGCAGCTACCGCTCATGGGTCGTCTACCAGCCCGTTGGCGTGTGCGCCCTGATCACGCCATGGAACTACCCGGTCTCCCTGCTCAGCTGGAAGCTCGGCCCGGCCCTGGCGACGGGATGCACGGTGATCGTGAAGCCGACGTCCGTCACGCCGCTCTCGCCCCTCGCGTTCTGCCGGGCCCTGGTGGAGGGCGGCATCCCCGGCGGGGTGATCAACGTGCTCACGGGCTCGGGCGCCGTCCTTGGCGACGCGCTCGTGAGGCATCCGGGAGTCGCCAAGGTCGCCATGACCGGGTCCAGCGCCACGGGCAAGCGGATCATGGCCGCCGGCGGGCCCCTTCTGAAGAAGATCTCCCTGGAACTCGGCGGGCAATGCCCGGCCATCGTCTGCGCCGACGCCGACCTGGACAACGCCGCAAATGTCCTCACGTACAAGAAATTCCGCAATTGCGGCCAGTCGTGCAGCGCGGTGAACCGGGTCTATGCGCACCGCGACATCCACGGCGTGCTTGTCGCGAAGACGACGGCCCTGGCCGAGAGGCTCACGATCGGCGACGGCGTGTCCGACGTGGCCCTTGACCTCGGGCCGATGGCCACCTCCGAGGGCGTCGCGACAGCGGAGCGGCACGTGGCCGACGCCCTGCAGAAGGGAGCCTCCCTGGCCTGCGGCGGCCGCCGGCCCGACGGCGCGGCGTTCGCGCGCGGAAACTACTACCTGCCCACGATCCTGACCGGCGCGACGCCCGACATGGACGTGATGAGGGAGGAAACGTTCGGGCCGGTGCTTCCCTTCGCTGCATTCGACACGGTCGACGAGGCGGTCGCGCTCGCCAACGACTCGGCCTACGGCCTAGCGGCCTTCGTCTTCACCCGCGACCTCGCCACGGCCCACCGCGTCAGCGAGGCCCTGGAGGCGGGCACGGTGTGCGTCAACCACGGCGCGGTGAACACGAACTACGGCCCCTACGCCGGCTGGAAGGACAGCGGCCTCGGCATGGAGCTGTCGCGCCGCGCGGTATTCGAGTACCTCAAGACCAAGCACATCAAGGTGCAGCTGTAGGCCCGGCGCCCGCATGCTCCTCGACCCGCTCCAGTCCCGCGCGCAGTTCGCCCACGCGCTGGGCCGCCGCTACGCCATCCTCGCCGTCAACGCCGACAGCCACGCCGCGGTCACCGACGTGCTCGAGGCCGCGCGGGAGGCGCGCGCGCCCGTCATCATAGAGGCCAGCCTGTGGCAGCTCGAGGGGCGCGCCTACGGCGCCGGCGATGCCGTCCTCGGCCTGGCGCGCTACCTGGCCGAGCTCGCGGTCCTGGCGGACGACGCGCGCTACCGGGACGTGCCCGTCATCTTCCACACCGACCACATCAAGGGCCCGAAGACGGTGGGCATCCTGACCGCCGCGCTCAAGGGCGTGGAGGTGCGCCTGAGCGTAGGGAAGGGGCTGGTGCGCGCGTCGACCATCTCGCTCGATGCATCGAGCCTCACGGATGACGAGAACGTGGCCTTTGTCTGCCGCCTGGCCGAGATAGCGGCGGCGGCGGGCGCGCCCGCGACCATCGAGATGGAGGCGAACGTCGACGAGGGGCATACCCCGCCGGAGCGCACGCGCAGGCTCATCGCGCCGGTCGAGGCCAGGCACCCCGGCGTCGTCTGGCTCTGGGCGCCGGGCCTGGGCACCCAGCACGGCCTCGGCGACGGCTATCCCGGCTTCCGGGTCGACCTGGTCGTGGCGAATGCAAGCCTGGTGCGCGAGCTCACGGGCCGCGCCGTGGGCCTGGCGCTTCACGGGTCGTCGGGACTGGACGCTGCCAGCGTGGCCGCCGCCGCGCGCGCAGGCGTCGTCAAGGTCAACTGGTCGAGCGAGTCGCTCCTCCTGCGCTCGAGCGCAGCCCGGGACTTCTACGCGGAGCGGGCGGCGCAGTTCGACCCGAAGGACCCGCAGTGGAAGGCGACCGTGATGGACAACGGCGTCCAGAGCTTCGTCGCCGTGCGCTACGTGCCCAGGGTCGTCGAGCGCATGAAGCTGCTTGGCGGCGGGGGGCAGGGGCCGGCCTTCCTCGGGACCCTTCGGCAGTGAGCCGGCGCCGGATGGCCTGCCGCCGCGCCCGCTCCTTTCGGTTGCAGCCCGGCAGGGGCCGCCTATTCTCGGCGGGTCCCGGCCTGGTGGGATTCCCAGGACGGGGACCGGCATTCCACCCTTTTCCCCGCTGCAGAACGTGAGCAAACCGGCCCATCAAGACCCGAGCCAGGCGCCGCCCGGCCCCCGGGGGTTCCCATGAGTGGAATGTTCGCCGGCGTGGACCTGGGTGGCACCAAGATAGCCTGCGCGCTGGCGGACGCGGGGGGGCGGATCGTGCGCAAGGAGACGATACCCACGCAGTCGCACGAGGGGCCCGACGCCGTGCTGGCGCGCATGGCGCAGCTCGTGGCGGACCTGTCCTCCGGGGCCCCGCTCGAGGCCCTCGGCGTGGGGGTGCCGGGACTGGTCGATCTCGAGACGGGGACCACACTCTTCTTTCCCAACCTCCCGACGCAGTGGCGCGGCGTGCCCGCGGCGGCGACCCTGCGCGGGCGGCTTGGCTGCCCGGTGCTGCTGATGAACGACTGCCGCGTGGCGACCCTGGGGGAACTGCACTTCGGGCTGGGCCGCGGGGTCCGGGACATGGTCCTTTTCATGCTCGGCACGGGCATAGGGGGCGGGCTCGTGATCGACGGGAAGCTGCGATTGGGGCCCCTCGGCGCCGCCGGGGAGATCGGCCACCAGACGATTCTGCCTTACGGCCCGCTCTGCGGCTGCGGCAACCGCGGCTGCCTGGAGGCGCTGGCGAGCGGGCCGGCGATCGCCGGAGAGGGGGTTCGCCTGCTGCGCGGCGGCCTCGCGCCCATGCTCCACGAGATCGTCCGCGGCAGCGCGGACCTGGTGAGCCCGGCCACGATGGGCGAAGCGGCGCGAGCCGGAGACGCCGCCGTGCGCGATGCGATTGACCGGGCGGCCTCGTACCTCGCGATCGGGGTCGCCAACGTCGTGACGGCATTTCACCCGGAGCTGGTGGTGCTCGGCGGGGGCGTCGCGGGGCTCGGTGACCTGATGCTCGAAACCGTGAGAAGGGGCGTGAAGGAGCGGGTCGGCATGTTTCCCACAGGGGGTGTAAGGGTGGAGTTGTCGGCGCTTGGCGACAGGGCGGGCATCCAGGGGGCGGTCGCCCTCGCGATGTCCGGGCGCGGCGGACGGGTCGCGTCGTGACGCCGCGGGAACAGGCGGATGAGCGCGCCGCCCTTTCCGGGGCGGGGCGCGGGCCGACCGGCTCCGGATCCGCCGACCTATTGCACGGCGTCACGCTCGAGCAGCAGCTGAACGAGCTGGCGGCGCATCGCGGCTGGGAGGAGATGGGCAGACGCGTCCCCATCCGGTGCTTCCTCTTTGACCCGAGCGTCAGGTCCAGCCTCGTGTTCCTGCGGAAGACCCCCTGGGCGAGGGCGAAGGTCGAGGAGATGTACGTGAGCTGGAAGGCGGGGCGCTAAGAAACTTCCGAACCGCTCCGGCCGTTCGCTGTCCAGTGCGGTGCCGTTGATCCCGCTGGCATACACCCTCCTCCCACTTGAAGCGCCTTGGACCGAGGCGCGCAGGATCTGTCGGCGCGTGTGGCTCCTGCGGTCGAAGGGGCTGATCGCGGAGGCGCAGCGAATCGAGGACACCGAACTCGCTGCGGTGCAGGTTCGCGCCGTCCCGGGGGGCGGACTCGAGGCCGACGCGCGATTCAAGGCGCTGATGACCGAGGAAAGGGAGCGCATGGACGCGGCTGTGGCGTTCGCCGAGGTCCTGGCGCCCATGCTCTCCGAGCGCCTGCGCGTCTTCGCGCCGGAGCGCGGGCGGACGGGGATGAGTCCCGCTCCCGAAAGGAAGGAGCCGGGACCCGGCGGCGAGGCGCGCGGAATCGCCGACTACATTGACGAGATGCTGGCGCAGGATCGCGCCGGCTCGCCCTGATCGGGCCCATCATTCCCAACCGGATCAATCCCACCAATATGTCACTGCTCACAATCGAAAGACCCCCCGCGCCCACGTCCGCGTCCAGCCCATCGCCCGCCGTCACCCAAGGCAGCGCGCCCAGAACGCCATCCGGCAAGCCAACCAGGCTCCTTATCGGCCTCGATCTTGGCACCAACAAGTCCTGCATCCTCGCCGGGCCGCCCGAATCGACCGATATCGCGGTTAGCAAGGTGGTTCCGTCTGTCGTCGGCTACGTCAAGGACGGCATCGTCGACGGGATCATAACGGGAAACGTCCGGATCCTATACGGCGAGGATGCGTTGCGTCAGCGGCTGCACGTCGAGCTCATGGCGCCGCTCGCGGAGGGTGTGATCGCACGTCCAGAGGCTGCTCGCGATTTCATGCAGCACGTCCGCCTGCTGGCCGATCCCTCCGGAAAGGCGGAGATCCGCGCCGTGGTGGGCGTGCCCGCGAACGCCGGGGAGCAGGCGCGCGAGGGGATCCGGCGCTCGGCGCAAGGCATCTTTTCCCGCATTCTCCTCATTCCCGAGCCTTTCCTTGCGGCGCTCGGCTTTCGCGACGACTCCCGGGTCAAGCAGCCGGGATACGTCGACCCTGTGGTCAATTCCCTCTTCATCGACATCGGGGCGGGCACAAGCGACGTCTGCCTCGTGCAGGGCTATTTCCCGACCCGCGAGGACCAGATCAGCATCCCCTTTGCCGGCGACGCGATCGACGAGATCATCCACGAGGAGCTCAACCGGACCTATCCGAACAACGGCCTTTCGCGGCTCAGCGTGCGCGAGATCAAGGAGGCCCACGCCTATGTCGGCCCGAGCCGGAAGCCGCTCGACGTCAAGGTCGTCATCGGCGGCAAGGGCCGCACTCTCGAGCTCGCAGATGCGATCGGAAGCGCCTGCAACGCGCTGATTGAAAGGATCTACCCGGCCCTCACCACGCTGATCGAGTCGGCCTCGTCGGATTCGGTGGTGACGCTTCTGCAGAACATCATCGTCACCGGCGGCGGCTCGCAGATCCGCGGCATCGACACGGTGCTGCAGAAGAAGCTCGCCGACGACGGCTACGAGTCCCCGAAGGTCCGGCTGGCCGGTCAGGACTTCCAGCGCTACGTGGCGCTTGGGGCCCTCAAGGCGGCGCGTGCGGCGAGGGAGAACCAATGGCAGGTGCTTCTGGATTAGCGGGCGGCCGCCCGCGAGGGATCCGGCTCCGGCTGCTCATGCGTCGACGCGGATCGGCAGGATCACAAAGGGAAGGTTTGAGAGGAAGAAGCGCCGCTGGAGCGTGAACACGGTGTGATTGTGCAGCCAGCGGGTCACGTTGGTCTCGTTTGTGAAGAGCAGCTGGCCCGCGAAGAAGACATGGTTGGGGAAGTCCGAGGCGGCATCGCGCGCGAGCTTCATCACCTCCCCGACGACGTCGTAGCCGATCGCCGTGTAGGACCTCGAGCCGTAGCCGCGCGACGCGGCGAAGTGGACGTAGCGCGCCGCCTCGGACTCCGTGTGGGCGCGCAGGGCGTCGATGTCCGCCGCGCCCTTGAAATTGCCGGCGTCGACGGAGCCCACCTGGACGAACACGAAGTTGCGGAAGGTGTCGCCGAACATGCGGGGCACGTTGAGGAGCGTGTGGAGGCCGAGCCCGTTGAACCCGTTTACCAGGATCACGGCCGTGCGGGCCTTCCGGTCGGCAGCCTTGGGCTCCGGCGGCGCCGAGGTCGACTCGATCTCCGCCGCCTCGACGATTGAGTCCAGGCGCTTCAACTGCACCGCGACCCCCGCGTAGTGGCGCTTGATCGCGAAGGCCGCGGCGACGAGGACGCCCGTGATGAAGAGCGTGGCCCAGCCGCCCTCGAAGAATTTCACGGCGGTGAGCGAGACCAGGATGGACGCCGTCAGCACGAAGCCGAACCCGTTGACGGCGAGCTTCTGCCTCCAGGTCCTGTCCGTCGCGCGCATCTGCCACCAGTGGCGGACCATCCCGAGCTGGGAGAGCGAGAAGGTGATGAACACGTTGATCGAGTAGAAGATGACAAGGAGGTCCACGGACCCCCGCGTCGACACCATCATCAGGAAGCCGGCGGAACCCATCAGGAGGATTCCGTTCTGCGTCACGAGCCGCTCGCTCAGGTTGGCGAAGCGCGTGGGAAACCAGCGGTCGAGGGCCATGTTGGCCAGGACGCGGGGCCCGTCGAGGAACCCGGTCTGCGCGGCGATGATCAGGAGCGCCGCCTCCGACACGAGGGTCACGATGACAAAGGCGCCCGCCGTGGTGTGGCCCCATCCCGACGTCATCCTGTCGAAGAGGACGGCGTTGAGCGTCATCCCCACGTGGACGTGGACACCGTAGAGCTGGTAGGCGACGAGCAGGCCCGCGACCGTGACGGCCAGGGAGACCCCCATGTACACCATGGTCCGGCGGCCCGTGCGGACCCGGGGCTCGCGCAGGACGGGCAGCCCGTTGCTCACGGCCTCGATGCCCGTGTACGTGCCGGCGCCCATGCTGTAGGCCTTGAGCAGGAGAGCCATGAGGCCCCACACGCCGACGGTGGAGCTCACGGCGTGGACCTCGTGCGCCGTGGCCGTCGCTACCCCCTGCAGGCCGGAGGCGTGGGTGGCCACGGCGTACACGATCGCGAACGTGTGGGTGAGGACGAAGACCCCGAAGATCGGGACCCAGATGAGGACCGACTCCTTCACGCCGCGCATGTTGACCAGGGTGAGCCCGATCAGCCCCGCGATCGCGAACGCCAGCTTGAACGCCTGCGCCGAGGCCGGGAAGAGGCTGAACAGCGCGTCAGAGCCGCTCGCCACCGACAGCGTGATGGTGAGGACGTAGTCGATCAGGAGGGCGCAGCCCGAGAAGACCCCCATCGCGGGCGACAGGAGCTTGCTCGCCACGAGGTAGCCCCCCCCGCCCGTCGGGAACAGCGATATGATCTGCGAATAGCTCGCGCAGATCGCGATGATCGTGATGACCGAGGCGAGGGCCACGAAGAGGCTGAGGTGGGGGTACTCGCCGAGCGCCTTGAACGTCTCCTCCGGGCCGTAGCAAGACGACGAGAGCCCGTCCGCGCCGAGCCCGACCCATGCGAAAAGGGCGATCAGCGAGATGTGGTGAAACAGGTTCCTCTCCGTAAGGGATCTCTCGCGGCCGAAGATGATCGATTTCAGGGACATGTTTCCCGTAGCCGTATCGGCTTTTTGCGCGCTTGGATAGCGAGATTTTGGGAATTTCCCGGCTCCGGGCCCGCCGCTTGACAGCCGAGGCGGGAAGTCGCTATCTCGATGCCAGTTATGGAGGCAGCCCTCGACCAACCCGTACTCGTCCTCAACCGGCTGTGGCAGGCGGTCAACATCGTTGGCGCCCGGCGGGCGTTCGGGCTTCTCGCGCGCGGGCACGCCCACGTCGTCCTCCACCTGGACGACGACTTCAGGATGTTCTCGATGATGGACTGGATCGACTTCTCGGCCAGCAACCCGCCGATCGCCGAGATGGAGGCGGTGCACACGCCGACCCGCACGATCCGCCTGCCGCGGGTGATCCTGCTGACCTTCTTCGACAAGCTTCCCTGCAAGGAGCTCAAGCTCACGCGCAACAACGTATTCGAGCGCGACAAGAACTCCTGCCAGTACTGCGGGCGCGCCTTTGCGCGCGAGGAGCTCAACCTGGACCACGTGATCCCGCGCGACTACGGCGGGAGGACCACGTGGGAGAACATCGTCTGCTCCTGCGTCAGGTGCAACACGCGCAAGTCCAACCGCCTTCCCCACGAGGCAGGGATGCGGCTCATCCGCAAGCCCGCGCGCCCGAAGTGGAGGCCGGTCATTTCCATGGTGCTGGGCACCCGGCACCGCGAGATCTGGAAGGACTTCCTCGACATCGCGTACTGGAACGTCGAGCTGGAGGAGTGACCGCCCGCTAGGCGCGCGCCAGCGGGAGCGTGATCTGCAGCGTCGTCCCCGCCGGGCTCGAGCTGACGAGCGAAATGTCGCCGTTGTGGCCCTGGAGGATCCGCTTCGCGATCGCGAGCCCGAGCCCGGTCCCGTCGGGCCGCCCGGTCAGGAACGAGTCGAAGATCCGCTCGCGGACGGCGTCGGGGATGCCCGAGCCCGTGTCCGCGACGTCGATGACGGCGTACTGGGCCGATCCGCGGACCTCAGACCCTAGCCTCAGGGTGATGTCGCCCCCCTCCGGCATGGCCTGCATGGAGTTGATGAGCAGGTTGAGGAGCACCTGCTGCAGCTGGCCCTTGTGGCCCTCGACGACGATCGAGCGGGCGGGCGGCTCGAAGGACACCCGGATCTTGCTCTGCGCGAGCTTGAGCCGGATGAGGACGAGCGTGTCCCCGACGATCTCCGCGGCCTGGTAGCGCGAGTGCAGGCTCGTCGGAGCCCTGGCGAAGTTGAGCACGCGGGTCACGATGGCCTCGAGCTGGTCGAGCTTCTCGCCGATGACGCGCATGTCGGTCCGGCGCGGGTCGCCCTCGGCGAAGTCGAGGCCGAGGCCGCCGTGGAGGAGCTTGAGGACGGTCAGGGGGTTCCTGATCTCGTGGGCGATCTCCGCGGCGAGGAGGCCGAGCGTCGTCAGGCGCTCGTTCTTGCGCAGCGATTCCTCGCTCGCGAACACCCGGGCGTAGAGGCGGGAGTTCTGCAGGGCGACGGCGCCCATGCCCGCAAGGGCGCTGCACACGCGCTTCTCGTCGTCGTCAAAGAGCCGCGGCCTGTCCGTGAAGACGGCCAGCACCCCCAGCACCTCGCCCTCGAAGAGCATCGGGGCGGCGAGGACGGACCGGATCGCGGGATCCCGCGGCAGGTCCAGCAGGTCGAGGAACTCCGGCGACCGGATGTCGGCGAACGAGACGGGCCTCCTCGCGTGCACGACCGAGGCGAAGAGGCAGGACCGCAGCGGGAGGTCGCCCTCGGGGGACAGCGTCTCCGCCTCGCCCGTGTACGATGCGAGCCGCAGGCACGCCGAGCGCGGGTCGTGCAGGAAGAACGCGCACGCCCGGGCCTGCATCATCGCCGACGCGTCGCGCGTCAGCGTGTCGAAGAGCCCGCGCTGCTCGAGCTTGCCCACGAGCGCCTGGCCGGTGGCGATCAGCGCCTCCAGCTGCCTGGCCTTTCCGCGGAGGTGGCGCAGGTCCCAGAGGCGGCCGAGGACCCGGGCCGCCTCATCCGAAAGGCGGACAAGGCGGGCGAGGTCGCCGGCGCCGTAGGATCCGCGCAGATCGCGGCCGAGCGCGACCACGCCGAGCCCGCGCCCGTCCGAGAGCAGCAGCGGGGCGGCCATCTCGCAGCGCGTCTCGCCGCGGATGGGCCTGCTCCTCGGATCGGCCAGCGAATCGGGCACCAGGAGGGGCCGGGCGTGCCATGCGACCCAGCCGGGGATCCCCTGGCCCGGGGGGAGCGAGCGCTCGGCGTCGGCCGGGAGCCCGAGGCCCGCCTCGATCTCGAGCTTCTGCGTCTCCGGGTTCTGGAACGCGATCAGGCTGCTGTCGGACCCGAACACGCGGGAGATGAGCTCGAGGATCTCCCGTGTGGCGGCGCCGGGGTCGTCCGTGCCCGACGCAAGGCAGGAGATGGCGTGGAGAGCCGTCAGGTCCGCTTCGTCGGTCATGACTCCAGTCGTGCAGGAGCAATGGGCCCGCGCAAGGGATTATGGGGCCGGCGGCGGCCGGGAAGGGCGCCCCCCGGGATCCCGCGCCGTCAGGCGCCCTCGGGCGCCGGGGCCGGCGCCGGGGAGATGACCTCGTTCAGCGCGTTGCGCAGCCCGAGCAGCCTGGCGGGGTCCTCCACCGGCTCATGGTTCGCGCTCTCTATGTAGAAGGTGTCGATCGCCACCCCGCGCTCCGTCCCGATCCGTGCGAAGGTGATGTCGAACCCGAAATCGAAGATCGCCTTGGCCAGCCGGTACAGGAGCCCGATCTGATCCCGCGCCTGGACCTCGACGATCGTGCGCTGCATCGAGATCTCGTGGTAGACCTCGACGGTGGGGGGGAACGAGCTGTGGAGGGCCTCGCCGCCGTTCGAGTAGATGTACCGGCTCGCCGCGATCCTCTTGGCCTGGGCGAGGATCTCGGGATAGAGGTCCGCGCTCGACATGAGCGCGGACTCGATGAACTTTGCGAACGACTCCTGGGCGGCGGCGTTCTGGACTACGCCCCGGCCGGGCTCGACGAGGTAGAAGGTGTCGATCGCGATGTGGTCGGTCCTCGAGATGACCTTGGCCCCGAGGATGTTGAGGCCCGCGGCGCTGAAGGCGCCCGCGAGCTTGTAGAAAAGGCCCGCCCGGTCCCACGTGACCACGTTGACCACCGTGACCGAGCGGTTGAGGTCGTCCTTCCAGTCGACCACCGGTCGGAGCGAGCCGACCGAGTCGGTTGCCGTGATCGACTTCAGCAGCTTGTTCACCATCTGGATGTGGAGCGTGATCTCGCTCCCGTCCGTGAGGATGAAGTAGCGGTCCGGAAGAAGGCTGAAATGGGCCGCGATCTCGTCGTCGCTTATGCCCGGGATCCTCTTGGCGATTAGTTCCTGTTCGGTCATCTTGCGCTTCTCCTCATGGCTTGCATCGATGGCGGACCCGAGCCTCAGGCGCTCGAGAGTGTTGCGGTAGAGGGTGGTGTGGAGGGTGTCCTTGTAGCTGTTCCACAGGTCCGAGGATGTCCCCCGGGAGTCGCAGAAGGTGTGCACGTACAGGCACCTGAGGCGCTCGGCGTCGCCGACCAGTTCCGCGAAACTCGCTGATGTCTTGGGATCATCGACATCCCGCTTCTGCCAGAATCGTGCCATCGCGAGATGATTCTTTATAACAAATGTGACGAGCTCGCGTCCGCGAGGCGAAACGGCGAGCCGCTCCATGATGGGCTCCGCCAGCCGGACGCCCGCCTCGGAGTGGTTCGGGATGCCCTCGGCCTTCCCGATGTCGTGCAGGAGAAGGGTTAGGTAGACCAGCGCCGGGTCCCCGACCTCGTGCAGGACGCTGCGGTACTTGATCTTGATCGGCTCCGCGTCGGTGAAGATCAGGTCGAGCTCGTGGATTGCATTAAGTGTATGTATATCAGCGGTATATCTATGGTAGAACTCGTGCTGGACGAGGCACGTGAGGGCGTCGAATTCGGGGATGAACCTCCCCAGGACGCCCAGCTCGTGCATCCGCTGCAGGGCGGAGTAGACCGCGCCCGACTCTGACAGGATGGCCCGGAAGGCGATGCCGGCGTCGGGGGACACGGAGATGTTGGCCATCAGGGGCAGCGACTTGCGGATCAGCAGGGCGAGATGGAAGTCGACCGTGCAGTCGAGCAGCTGGCAGTGCCGGAACACCCGGATCATCCGCACCGGGTCGGACTCGAACACGTTCGGGGCCTCCGCCGCGAGCTCGCGGCCGCGAACGATGAACCCGTCCACGCGCCTGGCCCTGCGCAGGCGCGCGATCTTCAGGGTCTCCCGGATCGAGACCCTGGCCCCGCTCGACTTCCTGCCGATCGTCACGGCGAGCCGGCTCTCGATCGTCGTCGAGATCCGGTGGATCGTCTGCGCGGAGCGGTAGTAGTCCTGCATGAACCGCTCCACGCGCGCGAGCAGGACGGGTTGGGTGTAGCCCAGGTTCCAGGCGACCCGCCCCTGCGAATCGAGGTTGAGGACATCGGTCGGCCGCGGGCTCTCGAAATGCAGCTCGTTGCGCACGCGCAGCAGGAAATCGTAGGCGCGGTCGAACTCGCTCGCCTCCGCGCCGCTCAGGTGGCCCTCCTCTGCCAGCTGGTCCATCCGGGTGATGCCGAGCTTTACCCGCGCCATCCAGAGGGCGTTCTGGTAGTCGCGCAGCCCGCCGACGCCGTTCTTGACGTCGGGTTCCTGGTTGAAGACGGTGTTCCCGAACTTGGCCCGGCGCGAGGCCTGGTCCTCGAGCCGGGCGAGTATGTAGCCCTTGGGGTCATCCGTCGTGTAGAACGTCCGGTAGGCCAGCAGGAACGAGTCGCAGAGGGCGGCGGATCCGGCGAGGTAGCGCGCCTCGAGGAGCGAGGTCATCGTCTGGATCTCCCTCTTCGCCTGGGTGAACACGTCGTCCACCGTGCGCGTGGAGTGGCCGACCTTGAGGGCGCAGTCCCAGAGGGGGTAGAGCACCTCCTGGGTGAGGTGCGCCTGGAACGGCTCGACCACGGCCGGCTTGGACTTCGCCGGGTAGAGGAACATGACGTCGACGTCGCTCCACGGCGCGAGCTCGCGGCGCCCGTACCCCCCCAGGGCTATCATCGAGACCGCCGCCGGCGCGGGGCCCCGGGCCCGGGCGTACGCCTCGATCGCCTGGTCGAAGAGCCGCAGGATGATGGCGTCGATGATGGCGGACCTTCCGTGCTCGACCTCGAGGCCGGAGGCGCCGTGGTCGTGGCGGGTGCGAAGGCCGGCCATGGCCTCCTTGAGGAACCCCTTGCAGGCCGCGATCCGGTCGGCCCGGCCCGCGTCGGCGGGGAACGCGAGCAGCGAGCGGGCCAGGTCATCAAGGGAATCGGGCATGGGAGGCTCCCCAGTCGAATCCCGCTCGCGGAAGGTTTCAATCCCGGACGGCGCACCGCGGACTTGCCTGCCGCGGGGCCTGCCGGTTTGCTGGCTCTCCTCCCATGCCCGAGATCACCAAGAGCTACGAGCCGCGCGAGGTCGAACGAAAGTGGTATTCGGCCTGGCTGGATGCGGGGGCGTTCACGGGCCGGCCGGCCGCCGGCCGGGAACCGTACACCATCGTGATCCCGCCGCCCAACGTGACGGGGGTGCTGACGATGGGGCACGTGCTCAACAACACGATCCAGGACATCCTGATCCGCCGCGCCCGCCTGGAGGGAAGGTCGGCGCTCTGGATCCCGGGGACGGACCACGCCGGGATCGCGACCCAGACCGTCGTCGAGCGCGAGCTGCGGGGGCTGAAGAAGACCCGCCACCATTTCGGGCGGGAGAAGTTCATCGAGCGGGTCTGGGAATGGCGCAGCGAAAAGGGCGGGATCATCCTCGAGCAGCTCCGGAGGCTGGGCGCCTCGTGCGACTGGGACAGGACCCATTTCACGATGGACCCGGCCTACTCCCGGGCGGTGCTGACGGTGTTCGTCGAGCTTTTCCGGCGCGGCCAAATCTACCGGGGAAAACGGATGGTCAACTGGTGCCCCGCCTCGATGACCGCCCTCTCCGACGAGGAGGTCATCATGAAGCCGGAGAACGGCACGCTCTACAAGGTGCGCTATGAGTTCACTGATGCCCCCGGGGAATACATCCAGGTGGTGACGACCCGGCCGGAGACAATTCCCGGCGACGTCGCGATCGCCGCGCACCCCGACGATCCGCGGTACTCGGGCCTAGTCGGGCGCAGGGTATGGCGCCCGCTCAACAGGGCCGAGATCCCCGTAATCGCCGATTCCGCCGTGGACCGGGAATTCGGCACCGGTGCCCTCAAGATCACGCCCGCCCACGACAAGGCGGACTACGAGATCGGCGTGCGCCACAGGCTCCCGGTCGTCGACATCCTGAACGACGACGCGACCCTAAACGAGCTGGCCGGACCGGAACTCTCTGGGATGGAGCGTTTTGCGGCTCGCAAGAAGGCCGTGGAGCTGCTCCGGGCCTCTGGGGCGCTCGCTGGGGAGGAGGCCTACGAGCACAACATCGGCTATTCCGAGCGGACCGATGTGCCGATCGAGCCCCGGCTCACGTGGCAGTGGTGGCTGCGCTATCCGCGGGTCGAGGAGGCCAAGTCGGCGGTCCGGGACGGGCTCATCCGCTTCCATCCGGCGCGGTGGGGCAAGGTGTATCTGCACTGGCTGGAGAACATCCAGGACTGGTGCATCAGCCGGCAGCTGTGGTGGGGCCACCGGATCCCGGTCTGGTACCGGAGGGGCCTCGACCGGGACCGCCTCACCAAGGCCGACCTGGCGAACCCGGCGAAGGTCCATGTCTCGGTGGACGGCCCGCCCGACCCCGGCAACTGGGTGCAGGAGGACGATGTCCTCGACACCTGGGCCTCCTCGTGGATCTGGCCCTTTGCGACGATGGGCTGGCCCGACTCCGGCGCCATGGCGAAGGCGGGATTCGACTATTTCTACCCCACGAGCACCCTCGTCACCGGCCCGGACATCATCTTCTTCTGGGTGGCGCGGATGATCATGGCCGCACTCGAGTTCGTCCGGCCCGGCGAGCCGGCCAGCCGGCGGATCCCCTTCAGGGACGTCTACTTCACGGGGATCATACGCGATGCGCGGGGCCGCAAGATGTCCAAGTCCCTTGGGAACTCGCCCGACCCCCTGGACCTGATCGAGTCCTACGGCGCGGACGGGCTCAGGTTCGGGATCGTCTCGATCGCGCCGCAGGGCCAGGACATCCGGTTCCAGGAGGAGCGGATAGAGGGGGGCAAGAACTTCTGCAACAAGCTGTGGAACGCGTGCCGGTTCCGGCAGATGAGCGGGCCGTCCGGCGACAACTCGTCGCTCAGGGCGATCCTCGCCCGGATCGCCCCGGCGAAGTTCGATGCCGACGACCATGCCATCCTCGAGCGCCTGCTGGCCGCGTCGCGCGAGGTCGGCCGCTGCTTCCGCGAGTACGAGTTCAGCGCGGCGGCACAGGCGCTCTACGCGTTCTTCTGGGGCGATTTCTGCGACTGGTACGTGGAGGTCTCCAAGGCCAAGCTCCAGGCGGAGGGCACCAGGGCGACCTGCCTCGCCCTCCAGGACCTGGTCCTGCGGCAGGCGCTCCTCCTCCTCCATCCCTTCATACCTTTCATCACGGAGGAGCTCTGGTCCCAGCTCGGCTATGCCGGCACGGACCGCGGATTCATCGCGGACTCGGGGATCGAGGACGCCTCCGCGCTCGCGGCCGCCTTCGGGGCGCTCGGGGCGAGCCCCGACCCGGAGCAGGCCGCCTCCGTGGAGCGGATGAAGGCGTTCATCTCCCAGGCCCGCGCGCTCAAGGCCGAGCGCGGCGTCGCAAGCCGCCGCGACGCGCGCTTCCTGGTGAAGGCGGACGACGCGGCGTGGGCCACGATCGAGGCGAACCTTCCGAAGCTCCTGCGCATGGCGGGGGCCGCCGAGATCACGCGGAAGGACAGCTTTGACGGGATGGCCGCGGCCCTGACCCCGCTCGGCACCCTGGGCTTGGATCTCGCCGCGTCCGCCGACGCCGGCGCCGAGGGGCCGCGGCTCAGGAAGGAGCTGGAGGCGCTCACGAGGCACATCGCGGCGACCGAGGCGCGGCTCTCGAACCAGGACTTCGTCGCCAAGGCCCCGGCGTCCGTCCTCGAGGGCGCGCGAAGGCAGCTCGCCGAGCAGCTGGCGAAGCGCGCCGAGCTTGGGCGCTTGCTCAGGCCGCCCGGTTGAGCAAGGGTGGGGGCGTGGCCAACCCGCCCCGAATCCTCGCCTTTGCGGCCAGCGCACGGCGCGAATCGCTCAACCGCAGATTCCTTGCGCTCGCGGCCGAGGCGACGAGGGAGGCTGGCGGCGAGGTGACCCTGCTCGATCTCAACGGCTTCTCCCTGCCGCTCTACAACGGCGACCTTGAGGACGCACAGGGACTGCCCGCGGACGCCGTGAGGCTGATCGGTATCGTCGCCGGGCACCACGGCCTCCTTGTCGCGTCGCCCGAGTACAACTCGATGGTCACGCCCCTGCTGAAGAACACCGTCGACTGGTGCAGCCGGGCGGAGGCCAATCCCTTCGATGGCAAGGTAGCCGCGGTGATCTCGGCGTCGCCCGGCATGCACGGCGGGGTCCGCTCGCTCCAGATGGCGCAGCAGCTGTTCCTCAAGCTGGGCTGCCACGTCGTGCCGGGCCAGTGCATCCTGCCCCACGCCGACGGGGCGTTCGACGAGGAGGGGCGCCTGAAGGACCCGCGCGCGCGCAAGCCCGTGCAGGCGCTGGCGGCGAGGCTCGTCCTCGAGGCGGCCCGGCTCATGGGCTGAGCGCCCCGTCCCCGGCAGCCCTCTGCGGGCTTGCCCGCGGGTTCGCGCGCCCTCTAATCCTACCTCTTCATGAAGAAAGCCCTCATCACCGGCATAACGGGCCAGGACGGCTCGTACCTCGCCGAGCTCCTTCTCGCGAAAGGCTACGAGGTGCACGGGATCATCCGCCGCGCCTCGACGTTCAACACGAGCCGGATCGACCATCTGTACAGCGACCCCCACGTGAACGGCGTGAGGCTGTTCCTCCACTACGGGGATCTCGCGGACTCGGTGCAGATGGTGAAGCTGCTCTACGAGCTCCAGCCGGACGAGATCTACAACCTGGGCGCGCAGTCCCACGTCCGCGTCTCGTTCGACATCCCGGAGTACACCGGCGACGTGGACGGCCTCGGCGCCCAGAGGATCCTCGAGGCGATCCGGGAGGCCGACCTCGTCAAGAAGGTGCGCTACTACCAGGCCTCGTCCTCCGAGATGTACGGCAAGGTCCAGCAGGTGCCCCAGACCGAGTCGACCCCCTTCTGGCCGCGCTCCCCCTACGGCTGCGCGAAGGCCTACGCGTACTACCTGACCGTCAACTACCGCGAGAGCTACCACATCCACGCGAGCAACGGGATCCTCTTCAACCACGAGTCGCCCCGCCGCGGCGAGACCTTCGTCACGCGCAAGATCACCCGGGCCGCGACCCGGATCAAGGTGGGCCTGCAGGAGTCGCTCTACCTCGGCAACCTCGACGCGCAGAGGGACTGGGGCTACGCCAAGGAGTACGTCGAGATGATGTGGCTCATGCTCCAGCAGGACAGGCCGGACGACTACGTGGTGGCGACAAACGAGACCCACAGCGTCAGGGAGTTCTGCGCCGAGGCGTTCGGCCTGCTCGGCCTCGACTGGGAGAAGCACGTCCGGCACGACCCGCGCTACGAGCGCCCCGCCGAGGTCGACCTGCTGATCGGGGACCCGGCCAAGGCGGCCAGGCAGCTTGGCTGGAAGCCGAGGGTCCGCTTCAGGGAGCTGGTGAAGATCATGGTCGACCACGACCTCGACCTGGCCAAGCGCGAGTCGCAGATCGCGAAGCTCCCCCCGCCGTGACAAAGCTCTTCATCGCGGGCCACCGCGGCATGGTCGGCTCGGCGCTCGTGCGCCGATTCACGGGGGAGCCCGGCTTCGAGCTGCTCCTGGGGGACCGCGGCGAGGTGGACCTCGGGAGCCCCTCCGCGGTAGGGGCGTTCCTTGCGGCCGGCAGGCCGGACGTCGCGATCGTCGCGGCGGCTAGGGTCGGGGGGATACACGCGAACAGCACCTATCCGGCGGAGTTCCTGCACGACAACCTCGCCATCGCCCTGGCAACGATCCACGGCGCATGGAAGGCCGGGGTGAAGCGGCTCCTGTTTCTCGGCAGCTCCTGCATCTATCCCAAGCACGCGGCGCAGCCCATGGCCGAGGATTGCCTGCTCACCGGCGCGCTTGAGGCCACGAACGAGGCCTACGCCATCGCCAAGATCGCCGGCCTCAAGCTCTGCCAGTACTACCGCAAACAGCACGGGGTCCTCTTCCACTCGGTGATGCCGACGAACCTCTACGGGCCGGGCGACAACTACCACAAGAGGGACTCCCACGTGCTGCCGGCCCTCATCCGCCGGTTCCACGAGGCGAAGGAGTCCGGGGCCCCGCACGTGGCGGCATGGGGCACGGGGTCCCCGAGGAGGGAATTCCTCCACGTCGACGACCTGGCCGACGCCTGCGCGTTCCTCCTCGGGCGCGGGGATCCCCCGGACTGGGTCAATATCGGCACGGGAACCGACGTCACGATCCGGGAGCTCACGGAGATGGTGGCGGAGGCGGTCGGATACAAGGGCCGGGTGTCGTGGGACGCCTCGATGCCCGACGGGACCCCGCGCAAGCTCCTGGATGTTTCCAGGATGTCGGCCCTGGGCTGGAAGGCCCGGATCGGGCTGAGGGAGGGGATCGTCGCCACGTACCGGAGCTTTCTCGCCGAGAGGGAATCCGGCATGCTGCGCGAATAGCCCATCCGAAACGTGGCCAAGGACACTCCAGGACTGCCGGCCGAGGCCGAGGACATCGGCCCCAAGAAATCGTTCTGGGGGCACCTGAACGACCTGAGGACCGCGCTCATCCGGTCCGTCACCGCGATCGGCATCGCACTCCTCCTCTGCCTGTTCCTCTCTCCGTGGATCGTGCGCGTCCTCACGTACCCGATGCAGAGGATGCACATGTTCGAGAAGCCAGTGCGCACCGTGACGCTCCAGATCGGCGACGCGAAGCTCGGCCCCTTCGAGGTCACCCGGGAGCAGGTCCCCGGGCTGCCCCCCGGGGACGCCCGGAATGTAGTCCTGCGCGTGGGCGTGGCCCAGATAGGGAAGGAGCAGGTCGCGACCCTGACGGTGGAGACGGCCGCCCAGCCGGCGAACGCGGCCGAGATCCGGCTGCATAACCTGAGCCCCACGGAGGCCTTCATGGTGGCCTTCCACGTCGCCATCTACGCCGCGCTGGCCGTCTCGTCCCCGTTCTGGATATTCTTCATGGGGGGCTTCATCCTGCCGGCGCTCAACCTGAAGGAGCGCAGCGTGATCTTCAGCTGGCTCGGCTGGTCGGGCTTTCTCTTTCTCGCGGGCGTCATGTCCACGTATTTCGTGCTCCTGCCGGTGGCGCTGCGGGCCTCCGTCCAGTATTCCGCGCTCCTCGGGTTTTCCTCGCAGGACTGGAGGGCGGACGAGTACATCAACTTCACCTGCAAGTTCATCTTCGGCATGGGGCTGGGGTTCCAGTTCCCACTCATCGTGCTATTCCTGGTGAAGATCGGGGTCCTCACCCATTCGCACCTCACCAGGTACCGGCGCCACGTTGCGGTCCTCTCGCTCATCCTCGGCGCGGTGCTGACGACCCCGGAGGTGGTCACCCAGGTCGCGATGGCGATCCCGCTCTACCTTCTCTATGAGGTCTGCATCTGGATCGCGTGGTACTGGGAGCGCAAGAAGCGCAGGGCCGGGGGCGAGGCGGCGGCCTGAGCCCGTCGCCCGGACGCCGGGGCCTACGCGCCGCCGCTCGCGCCCCCGGTCCAGTCAAACACGATGCCCATGGTCTTCGCGCGGTCGCGGTTGGCCGTTGCGTAGGCCTCGCCGCACTGCGCCGGCTCGAAGAAATGCGTGTTCAGCCCGGCGAGGGGAAAGCGGCCGCCCGCCGCCAGCTCGAAGAACAGCTTCGCTATGGTCGCGTTGTTCCATTCCGGGGTGTCGTGGACATCGTGGGCCCCGACGATCGTGAGGCCGCGCGTGATGACGTCGCCCGTGAGGTGCTGGCCGGCCGGGTCGCCCGTGTCGCCCAGGATCACCACCGTGCCGCGGTCGGCGGCAAGGCCCAGTGCCGCCGCGAAGACCTCCGCGTTGCCGGTCGCATCGGACACGACGCGGGGCAGCCTTCCGTGGTTCCCGGCCAGGACGGCCTCGCGCGCCCTCCCGACGGGGGAGACGATGGCTTCCGTGGCGCCCCCGGCGCGGGCCAGAGGCATCCGGTCGGGGACTGAATCGACGACGAGGATCGAGCGGAGCCCCGCGGCATGCGCCCAGCGGATCGACATCTGCCCGATGGGGCCGGCGCCGATGACGAGGACGCTGTCGCCCAGCGTGTAGCGGGCGGCCCGGGCCCCGTGGAACGCGATCTTCGCGAGCGAGAACCAGGCGGCCTCCGGGAAGGGGACCGCGTCCGGGATCGGGTAGCATTCGGAAGCCTTCGCGACATGGTGGGAGCGGTGGCCGATACGGAAGGCCACCCGGTCGCCGCGCCGCAGCGACGCGACCCCTGATCCCGCCTCGGCGACCACCCCAACCGAGGTGTAGCCGGGATAAAAGGGGTACTTCACCCAGCGGTCCCAGTGCGTGTCCGGCGCGAAGAGCCGGTTGAACACGATGTTCTCGGTGCCCGTGCTCATGAGCGAGTACCGGGTGGAGACCAGAACCTCGTCGTCGCCGGGCTCGCCGGGATCAAACTCCTCCAGGGCCACCGTCTGCCTTCTCGTGAACACCAGGCGTTTCGCTTTCATGGGAGACCCTGCCTAGCACATGGCGCGCGAGACTTCAGCCGGAAATTCTTCGGCGAGCCCCCTTGTCCGCTTGCGGTCGGGCCCGGTCGGGGATTCAATCGGCCCTCCATCATGATCTCCCCCGAGACATTCAGCCACATCGACAACATCAAGAAGCGCGCCGGCCACCTGTGGAGGTTTCTTTGACGTCGACCAGAAGCGCCGGGAGATCGAGGCCATGGAGGCCCAGATGGGTGCGCCCGGTTTCTGGGATAACCGCGAGCGCGCGCAGAAGCACATCGCAAAGCTGAACGTGCTCAAGCGGGCCGTCCTGCCCGTGATTGCGTTTCAGGGGAAGGTCGAGGACATGGGCGTCATGGCCGAGCTGGTCGGGGCTTCTCCTTCGGCGGAGCGGGAGGCCCACGAGAAGGAGCTGGGCCAGGCCGTCTGGGCCATGGCGGGCGAGCTCGACAGGCTCGAGATCGCGTCCTTCCTGACGGGCCAGTTCGACGGCAACAACGCAATCCTTTCTCTCCAGGCGGGCGCGGGCGGCACTGAGTCCTGCGACTGGGCCGACATGCTCTTCCGGATGTACAACCGGTGGGCCGAGCGGCGCGGCTTCACTGTCGAGATCCAGGACGTCCAGGCCGGCGACCAGGCCGGGATCACCAAGGCGACGCTCATGCTGAAGGGCGAGAACGCCTACGGCTACGCCAAGGCCGAGCGCGGCGTGCACCGGCTGGTGCGGATCAGCCCCTTCGACTCGAACAAGCGGCGGCACACGTCGTTCTGCGCGGTGGACGTGATCGCCGAGGTCGCCGAGGACGTCGACATCGAGATCCCGGACAGCGAGATCCGCGTCGACGTGTACCGCTCGTCCGGGAAGGGCGGGCAGGGGGTCAACACCACCGACTCGGCCGTCCGGATCACCCACGTCCCGAGCGGCATCGTGGTCGTCTGCCAGAACGAGCGCTCGCAGATCAAGAACCGCGCCAGCGCGCTGGGCGTCCTCAAGTCGAGGCTCAACGAGAAGCGGCTCGACGAGCAGCGAAGCGAGATGGAGCGGTTCTACGGGGAGAAGGGCGAGATCGGGTGGGGGAGCCAGATCCGCAGCTACGTGCTGCAGCCCTACCAGATGGTGAAGGACCTGCGCACGGGCTACAGCACGAGCAACGTCCAGGCGGTCCTCGACGGCGAGATAGACCGGTTCATCACGGCGTGGCTGCGCGCCGGCAGCCCGAGGCACAGGAACAAGGACATCCAGATGGACGACTGACGGAGGCCGGATGCCCAACCTTCCATTCGAGACCCTCAGGTCCGCGTTCGCCGCGCAGCCCCTCTTCGAGGACAAGACGTGGCGCCTGTCGCCGGAGGCCTGGCCCATCCTGCAGGCGCAGGCGCGCGAGCTCGAGGCGATCGGCGCGGCGTCCCTGGAATTCCACCAGGCGTTGGAGGCGCTCTACCTGCGCTCCGTCGCCGGCAAGAACCTCCTTAGAAACAAGCCGCTCACGGCGCCCTGGGTCGCCGAGTACCTGGACCGGGGAAAGCCGAAGGCTCTGATCGACCACGCGCGCGATCCCAGGAACCGCGGGCTGCTCCCGACGGTGCTCCGCCCCGACCTCCTGCTGACCGCGGACGGGTTCGTGATGACCGAGCTCGATTCGATCCCGGGGGGAATCGGGCTGACGGCGTTCCTCAACCGCCTCTACAGGGACGGCGAGGCGATCCTCGGCGCGGACGACGCGATGATCAGGAACTTCCACGCGTCTCTCGCGGCTCTTCGGCCGGACATCCGCAATCCCCTCATCGCGCTCGTCGTCAGCGACGAGGCGGCGACGTACCGGCCCGAGATGCGGTGGATCGCGCAGCAGCTCCAGATCGCCGGCCAGCGCGTGTTCTGCATGCGGCCCGCGGACCTCTTCCCCCTGGGCGGCGCCCTGTTCTTCGACGTCGATGGCAATCCCGAGAAGATCGACATCATCTACCGGTTCTTCGAGCTGTTCGACCTCGCGAGCATCCGGACGGCCCCGTACATCCTCGAGGCGTGGGCGTCGGGGGATGTCGCCATCGCGCCGCCGATGCGGGCGTTCCAGGAGGAGAAGCTCGCGTTCGCCCTGTTCCATCACCGCCTGCTGCAGGAGTACTGGGAGGAGGCCATGGACGCCCGGTCCCTGAAGCTCCTCAAGGCGCTCATCCCCCCCTCGTGGGTTATGGATCCGGCGCCGCTGCCTCCGGGAGCCGTGCTCGACGGCCCCAGGGCCGGCGGCCGCGCGCTCGGCGACTGGCGCGACCTCGCCCTTGCGTCCCAGAAGGAGCGGGACCTCATCATCAAGATCAGCGGCTTCCACGAGACGGCCTGGGGGGCGAGGAGCGTGGTGCTCGGGAGCGACTGTTCGCGCGAGGAGTGGCAGCAGGGCGTGGAGCGGGCCCTCGAGCTCGCGCCGGCCAACCTCCACGTGCTCCAGGCCTACATGAAGCCGCGCCGGGTCCGCCACACCGTCTATGGGGCCGAGCCCCCCCACGAGGCGCGCGAGGTCGACGGCCGCCTGAGGCTGTGCCCGTACTATTTCGTCGTGGACGGCAGGGCGCGGCTGTCGGGCGGGCTCGCGACATTCTGCCCACCCGACAAGAAGATCATCCACGGGATGCAGGACGCAGCCCTGCTTCCGGTCCGGATCCGGCCGGCCTGACCGCGAATCGTGCGCCCCGGCTCAGCCCTTGGGGGCCTGCGCCTCGATGTCGGACAGGTGCTTCTCGACCTGGCTTTCCTTGCTGACCAGGTCCTGCTCGATCTTCTCGCGGTTGCTGCTGTTGACGATGCTGAAGGTCGAGGCGTCCTTGATCACGTTCGCCGGCAGCATCAGAAGGCGGGTGAGGACGCCTTCGTCCTTGAACGAGCCCAGGTAGAGCGCGGTGAGCTCGTGGTTGAGCTTGATCGCGTCGCCCGCGACGGCCTGGGTCTCGCGGAGGCTATTGTTGAGCAGCTGATTCCGGGACATTTCGCCCGTGAGCGCGGTTCCCACCTGGTCCGAAATGCGCTGGCTGTACTTGTCGATCGACTTGCGGGTGAGGTTCTGGTCCTGGGCCATCTCGTTGAGGATCGGCGTTATCTTCTGCACCATCCTCGAGGAGACCTTGTCCACCTGCTCGTTCTGCATCTTCTCGGCTTCCTCGGGGCTCTTGGGAAGGGGATTGTAGGGCTGGACCTTCTTGGCGATCGCCACGGCGAGCGCGTCCATCCGCTCACTGTTCAGCTTCTCGAGCTCCACGTCGGTGCGGAACATGTCGGCCTCGCGCTTTGAGATCGCATCCTTGAGCAGCTTGTTGGTTGCCTCGATGTTCCGGCGGTTCTCGGCGGCAGCGGCCTTGAGCGAATCGTTCTGCTCGCGCAGCGGGGCAAGCTGCGTCTCCTGCGCAGCCGCCATCTGCGAGACGGTCCGCATGTGAATCAAGAAAGCCGCGGCGGATATCAGAGCCGCGGTCAGTATGATAGCGGGTAACTGTTCTTTAAGTTTTTGCCACATGGTGGGGGGGGATAGTAGACTACGCTTCAACGTGCATGGTAACCACGAGTGGGATGCAAATGCAATGCCGTGGTTGGCGCTGGTTTTACGGTTGTTTTTGGATGGATTGGAGGCACGTTGGCGGCATGAGCCTCAACCGGTACGAGCAGACCCTTTACGACTATGTAAAGGGTCATGCGGACGAGAGACAGCACTGGCAGCATAAGGTTCGCGCCATTCTGGCGGACTCGGCGGAGATTCCGGGTGCGGTCGCTAGGATCGATTCCGAGCTTTGGCGCTACTACGAGGAGCGAAGCTCCGTAGTGCCAGCGTTTGGCGGAACCGAGCGCGCTGCCGGACTCCGGCGCACCAGCATGAAGAATCTGGCCGAGCTGCTGATCAGGCTTTGGACTGAACCGAAGCCGAGGAAACCCGTCCAGCCGGGATCCGATCCTTGATCCGTGTGGCGCATCCCCTGCGAATATTGAGCATATAAGTCATTATAAAATAACGAGATAATCATATCCGTCGGCGGCGAAGAAACCAATGGGCCAATGCAAGCGTCTGGCCATTTGTGGATCAGAAGTGTTCCCGCCCATGGCGGGGGCACAAATAGGGTATGTGGCACTACAAACGGGCCGTCCAGGTTAGGGCGGCCCGTTTGACTTTTCCGGGGAGGAAGGCTCCCGGGTCGCCATTCCTAAGCCGTCGGAACTGCGGCCTTTTCGTGGAAGTCCGCCGTCGTCCCCGTTGGGCTCACGAGGCCGGTGCGCATTGCAAAGTCGCCGAAGCGCTCCCCTTGCAGCCTTTCCGTCGCATAGTGCCTGAGCAGGGAGCGGACGATCGGAACGATTTCCGATTCGGGGACGGAGGCCTTGTAAAGGATGTTGAGCCTCGAGCCGTTGAAGGCTGCGCCAAGGTACATGTGGTACCTCCCGGGCGCCTTGCCCACAAAGCCGATCTCGGCGAGGAACGGCCGGCCGCACCCGTTCGGGCAGCCGGTCATGCGGATCACGATGGCGTCGTCCCGAAGTCCGGCGGCCTCGACCTCGGCGTCGAGCTGGTTCAGCAGGCCGGGAAGGCAGCGCTCGCTCTCCGCGAGGGCCAGCCCGCACGTGGGCAGCGCGACGCACGCCATCGAATTAAGCCGCAAGCCGGTCGCGCGGCGGGGGTCGTCGAGATTGTGCTCCTTCAGAAGCGCCTCGATCCGGGGGCGGTCCGCCGGGGCGATGCTCGCTATCATGAGGTGCTGGTTTGGCGTGAGGCGGAAATCGCCGCGATGGACCCTGGCGATCTCGCGGAGCGCCGCCTTTGCCGCATCCTTCACGCGCCCGTTCTCGATGAAGAGAGTGAAATGCGAATCGCCGTCGGGGCCCTCCGTCCAGCCGTACCGGTCGCCCGTGTCCGTGAACTCGAACCGGCGGGGCGCGCCGAGCTCCCATCCAAGCCGGCGCTCGACCTCCGCCCGTATCCAGGCCAGCCCGCGGTCGGCGACCGTGTACTTGAACCGGGCGTGCCTCCTGTCGGTCCTGTCGCCGTAGTCGCGCTGCACGGTGACAACCTTCTCGGCGACGTCGACGGCCTGGCCGGGGAGGCAGAACCCGAGGACATCGGCGAGGCGCGGATAGGTATCCACGTGGTTGTGGGTCATACCCAGCCCGCCGCCGACCGTGACGTCGAAGCCGGACAGCCGGCCGTTGCCGTCCGCGATCGCGATGAAGCCCAGGTCGTGCGCGAAGACGTCCACGTCGTTGCTCGGCGGGATCGCGAACGCCGTCTTGAATTTCCGCGGAAGGTACGTCCGGCCGTACATCGGCTCCTCGTCCTCCGGGGGCTCCCCGCCCGCCGCCAGGGTTCCGTCGACCCAGAGCTCATGGTACGCCCCGGTGCGGGGAAGGAGGCGGTCCGCGACGGCCCGCGCGATCTCGAGCGTCCCGGCGTGCAGGCGCGAGAGGTGGGGATTCGGGTTGCACATCACGTTTCGGTTCACGTCGCCGCAGGCCGCGAGCGTGTCGAGGAGCGCCGCGTTCACCTCGCGTATCGCCGAGCGCAGGTTCCTCTTGATGACGCCATGGAGCTGGAATGACTGCCGGTTCGTGATCTTGAGCGTCCCGTTTCCATGGGAATCGGCGATCGCGTCCATCGCCAGCCACTGGGCCGGGGTGCAGACTCCCCCCGGGACCCGGATCCGAGCCATGAAGATATGGGCCTTTTCCCTCCCCTCCCTCCGGCGCTGGGCGCGCAGGTCGCGGTCGTCCTGGGCGTAGATCCCGTGAAACTTGGCGAGATGCGCGCTATCCTCCGAGATCGTGCCGGTGGACGCATCCTCGAGGTCGCGCAGGATGTGGCCGCGCAGGTGATGGCTTTCCGCCTTGAGCTGCTCGTTCTTGTGGAGCGCCTTGGGCTCGGCTTCCTCGGCGGCGCTCATCGGTCGGCCCCGGTTCCGAGCGCCCCCGCGAGCGCGCGAGAGAGCAATTCGATCGCCATGGGGTGCGACCCCACAAGACCCGTGAAATGGCAGCGCAGCGCCGGCGAGCGCCTCTCCGCCGCCCGGGCGATCTCCGCCAGGTCGCCGTCCGGACCGGCGTGGCGGCCCGGCGAAAGGAAAAGGGGCGCGATCAGGACATCGCCCGAGTTGAACCCGGGCGCCGCGAGCGCGTCGGCGAGGAGGGGCCTGTTGAAGCCGAACTCCGGGCCGTCGGGCGACTCCATGGATGCGGCCGCGAGCGGCCCCGCGGCGCCGCCGAGCCGCTCGCGCGCCCCGTCCGCCGCCCGGTTGCGGACGTCGGCCGAGATGGGCGAGGGGCCCCCGTGGTCGACGACGACGACCGCGGGGCGGCGAAGCCCCTTTTGCGCTGCGGCCTCCCGCACCCGGTCGGCGACGATCTCCGCGAGGGCCGTGCCTGCGGCCAGGCCCTCCGCGAGCGAGAATTTGAACCCTCCCTGCTCCCTCCCGAGGGCCGCGAGGTCCCTTCGCAGGGCGGACCCGATCTCGCCTCGCGGGCTTATGAAGAACGGGATGAACACGAACCTGCGCTCACCTTCCGAGACCCGGGCCCGGACCCAGGGCGCGAGCGTCCACGCGGGGCCGCCCTCCAGGGCGCCGGGCTGGATCCGGTCGCTGTGCCTCCATGAGACGGCGTCGACGCGGGTCCCGGTCCTCTTGCCGATGGACGCGGCGGCCGTCCTCAGGCCCGCGTGCGCCGCGGGCTCGAGCGAGCCGTTGTCCACCAGGGCGGCCCTCATCGGACTCCCGCCGGGCGCCGGGCGGCCTCGAACCATGCCAGCCTCTCCGAAAACGCCGCCACCTCGCCGATGATGATCATCGAGGGCGCGGCGACATTCTCCCTCGCGGCCAGCTCCGCGAGCGTGCCCAGGGTCCCGAGGATCGTGCGGTGGGCCTCGGTCGTGGCCGACTGGACGATCGCAGCCGGGGTCGTCGCAGCGAGCCCGCCCGCCTCGAGGCGCCCGGCTATGGTCGCCAGGTTTTTCACGCCCATGTAGATGCAAAGGGTGGCCTTGAGCCTGGCGTAATCCTCCCAGCGGACCGCGGCGCCCGGCTTCGACGGATCCTCGTGGCCGGTCAGCAGGACCACCGAGGAGCTGTGCAACCGGTGGGTGAGGGGAATGCCCGCGTATGCCGCCGCGGCGAGGGCCGACGTGACCCCGGGCACGATCTCAAACGCTATCCCGGCCGCGGCGAGCGCCGCGGCCTCCTCGCCACCCCGCCCGAACACGAACGGATCGCCGCCCTTCAGCCG
Source organism: uncultured Opitutaceae bacterium (assembly GCA_937889545.1). GTDB lineage: Bacteria > Verrucomicrobiota > Verrucomicrobiia > Opitutales > Opitutaceae > Palsa-1447. The sequence continues at coordinate 2,844 of CALAOT010000110.1, read as the reverse complement.
AACGACGGTCTTTCCCTCCAGCGCCAGCCGGACCAGGGTCTCGTCGATCTCATTCTGGGGGCGGCAGAACTGTCCGCCCTTCTTCCCGGCAAAAACGCGCTCGCACCCCGGCGGCGCCAGGTCGAGCATCTCGGGCGCGACCAGGTGGTCGTACACGACGGCGTCGGCCTCGCCCAGGACGCGCCGGGCCTTGAGCGTGAGCAGTTCCGGATCCCCGGGCCCGGCGCCGACAAGGTACACGGTTCCTGGGCTCATATGTCAGCCCCCGGCCCCGCTTGGTCGGCCGGCCGGGCCAGGGCGAGGGCCATCTGCGTCAGCCTTTCGATCGAGTCGTTCGCAGCCTCGCGGTCAGTCCTGATCTCGAGGTCGGGCGAAAGGGGGGCCTCGTACGGGGAGTCAATCCCCGTGAACTGCTGGATCAGGCCGGCGCGCGCCTTCTTGTAGAGCTGCTTTGGATCCCGGCGCTCGCATTCCTCGAGCGGGGTATTGACGAAGACCTCGGCGAAGGGGATCCCGAGCTCCTTGGCCCGCTCGGCCGCCATCGAGCGGTTGGCGCGGAACGGCGAGATGAGCGCGCCGATCACGACGACGCCGGCCTTCGCGAGGTGGATCGCCAGCTCCGTCGCCCGGCGGATGTTCTCGTTGCGGTCATCCGGGGTGAACCCGAGATTCCTGCTCAGGCCCGACCGGAGCGCGTCGCCGTCCAGGATCGAGGTGAGGATGCCCGCGTTCAGGAGCCGCCGCTCGAGCGCCTGTGCCAGCGTGGACTTTCCTGAGCCGGACAGCCCGGTCATCCAGACGATGCAGCCGCGGTGCCCGAGGATCGCCGAGCGGCTCACCAGGCCGGCGCCCTCGCCATCGGGGGGCTCCTCGACGACGGAGTCGATGACACCGCCGCCGCCGATCCTGCGGCCCCGCATCAGGACGAAGCGCCCCAGGGACGGCACCCTGCCGCCCACGTCGAACGCGATGGGCCTGCGAACGCGCATCCGGATCTCCGCGACCTCGTGGCATTTGACCTCGCCCGCCGTTCCGGTGCCCGTCTCGAGCGTCATGGCGTCCAGCGTGCGCTGGACCCCGAGGACGTGCGCCTCGGCCTGCTGAGTCCCGAGCTTGAGGGGGACGAGCTCGCCCGAGCGAAGCGGCTCGTGGTGCAGCCAGAACACCCTCGCCGTGAAGGTCCGGGCCTCGTGGGGCCGGTCCCCGGGCGCCGCCCCGATCTGGCCCCGCTCCACAAACAGCTCATCATCGAGAGTCACGGCGACTGCGCGCTCCGCTCCGACGGGGCCCGCCATGGGCGGGGTCTGCTTGGGCCACGTCTCGATGGACTTCACTCGGCTGCGCTTTCCGCCGGGAAGGAACTCGATGGGGTCCCCGACCGATATGCTCCCGGACTCCACAAACCCGGCGATGATCCTGCGCGAGTCGAAGCGGTAGACATCCTGGACCGAGAGCCGCAGGGGCCCGCCGGACGCAGGCGGGTTGGCGCGGAAGCTCTCCAGCGCATCGAGCAGCGTCGGTCCGCGGTGCCACGGCATCCGGTCGCTGCGCTTGATCAGCCCCTCCCCGTGCTTCGCGGAGATGGGGATGAAGTGCGCGGGCTCCACCCCTAGCCTGCCGAGGAATTCGCCGAGCTCGGTGCGGATCCGGTCGAAGCAGTCCGGGCGGTAGCCGACCAGGTCCATCTTGTTCACGGCGACCACGATCTGCCTGAGCCCGAGCAGCGAAAGCAGGAAGCAGTGCCTTCGGGTCTGCTCGCGAAGGCCCGCCTCGGCGTCGACAAGGAGGATCGCCGCGTCCGCGCTCGCGGCCCCCGTGATCATGTTCTTCAGGAATTCCTTGTGCCCCGGGGCGTCGATGATGGTGAACGAGCGGCGCTCCGTGCGGAAGGGCACGCGGGTGGTGTCCATCGTTATGTTCTGCGCCTGCTCCTCCAGGAGGGCGTCCAGGAGAAACGCGTGCTCGAACTCCATCCCCTCGGCCCTGCAGGCGGCCTCGATGCGCTCGGCCTTTCCGTCGGGAACGGAGTGCGTGTCGAACAGGAGCCTGCCGATCAGCGTGGATTTCCCGTGGTCGACATGCCCGACGACCACCAGGTTGATGTGGCCGGACCCGGGCGGATGCGCCTCGCGCGCGTCCGGCGCCGGGAGCCGATCTAGCCGCATCAGCGCGTCCTGCCGGCAGCAACAAACGGTCGCCGTCCACGGGGGGCGAATGATAAACGCCCGGTTAACATTACCGTTCAAATTGAACCGCAAATCCAACGCTATTTTCCAATCTTTCCGCTAGCGTTTTCCCGGTAACGCGGGGGTGGAGGAAGCGCAGCTCGACGCACGCCTCCTCAGATCCATCGCGAACGGGGAAACGGGGACGTGGTCGAGATCGCGAATTCGGCGGCGGTTGGTCGCACATCTCTGCAAAGAGATGTCGTCGGCATGCGCCCGCCGGCGGAAGCGGCTTGGCCCGACGGCGATGCGTTCACAGCCCTCACCGCGATCACGGCGAGCCGGTGGCGCGAGCTTGCCGAACGCGCCGTCGAACCCAACGGCTATTATCTGCCCGGCTGGGAATTGGCGGTGAACGCTTTTGCCAAAGGCCGCACCGGCGTCTCCGCGCTGAGCGCATGGAGCAATACCTCGTTCGCAGCCGACGGCACGGCGCGCCTGATCGGCCTGATGCCGGCGATTTCGCTGTGGCGCGCCTGCAAGATCCCGCTGCCTGCTCTCGCAAACGCCGATCCCTATGGCACGCTCGGCACGCCGCTGCTCGATCGCGACGCTGCCAACGACGCCGTGACAGAGTTGTTGGCGCAGGCGCGGAAAGTTGGCGCCCACGCGCTGATCC
>CALAOT010000109.1 GCA_937889545.1 uncultured Opitutaceae bacterium | reverse complement strand
AGGCCCCGGCCTCCGCCGCGGCTCCGGCCTCCGCTGCGGCTCCGGCCCCGTCCTTCACCGACAGCCAGCTCCTCGAGGAGTACGGCTGGTTCATGGGCAAGAGGGCAGGGCTCGCCGACCTGGGATTCACGCAGGACGAGCTGGACTCGATCGCGAAGGGGGTCATCGGGGGGATCAAGGGCAAGGAGTCCCCCTACCAGCTCCAGAAGGTGGGCCCCGCCATGGATGAATTCATGCAGAGGAAGGAGACCACGCTCGTCCAGGGCATGAAGGCGAAGAACCTGAGCGACGCGGCCGCGTTCTTCACGAAGCTCAGTGCGGACAAGAACGTCGTGGAGCTTCCCGACGGCCTGCGCTACGAGATCCTGAAGCCCGGCGAAGGGAACCCGCCGAAGCCGACGGACAAGGTGCGGGTGAACTACACGGGCACGCTCCTCAACGGAACCGTCTTCGACAGCTCCACGTCGCGGGGCAAGCCCGCCGAGTTCGAGCTCGACAAGGTGATACCGGGCTGGACCGAGGGCCTGCAGAAGACGAGCAAGGGAGGGAAGATCAAGCTCTACGTGCCGCCGCAGCTCGCCTACGGCGACGGCGGCCGCCCGGGCATCCCTCCGGGCTCCGCGCTCATCTTCGAGGTCGAGCTCGTCGAGATCAATCCGGCCCCGGCAACGGCTCCCGCCAAGTAGGGGCGGGCCGCTCCGGAGTTCGTAGGACGCTTCCACCCTGAATACTGCGGATGTCAACCTGTACCTCGTCGGTTTCATGGGAACCGGCAAGACGACCGTCGGGCGCGCCGTCGCGCGCAAGATCGGCTTCCGTTGCGTCGACAGCGACCATGAGATCGAGCGCAAGGCCGGCAAGACGGTCGCCCGGATTTTCACCGAGGACGGCGAGGACGCGTTCCGGTCGCTGGAGCGCTGGTTTGTCGGGGAGGGGCATGCCCCGGAGCGGCTCGTCGTCGCGTGCGGCGGCGGGCTGGTAGTGCAGCCGGGCATGCTCGGCCTGCTGGGCGAGAGGGGCGTCGTCGTTTGCCTCCACGCGTCGATCGAGACGATCCTCGCGCGGACCGCCCGCCACAGCAGGACCCGCCCCCTGCTCGATGTGGAGGACCCCGACGCCAGGGCGCGAGCCCTCTACGCCGAGCGCGAGGCGACCTACAAGTCGGCGGGCACCGTCATCCTGACCGACTCGCGCCCGCTGAGCGAGATCGAGGCCCACGTCGTCCGGGTGTGGCGGCGCGAGGCCGAGGAGTTCTCCCGCAGGCGCACGAGGGGCTCGAGCTGAGGCGATGGGAGCCCGCGAGGAGAGGCTGCGCCGGCGGCTGCGGGATCTCGGCTTCGACGAGGTTCGCTTTGTGCGTCTCACGCCGGGCGCCGGCGGCGCCGGCCTGCGCGCATGGCTCGACGCGGGCTACCACGCGGACATGAAGTGGATGGAGCGGACGGCGGCGAAGCGGCTGGATCCCGGGCTGGTCCTGGACGGCGCGCGCTCGGCGATCCTCCTCGGGGTCGATTATCACGAGGGCGGCGGCGGGAAGGGCGGGGGGGGAGGGGATCGCGCCCCCGGAACCCCCGTGTGGGCCCGCTACAGCCTGTACCGGGACTACCATGATTCGATCAAGGCGGCGCTTGTGCGCGCGGGAGGCGCGATCGAGGAGATCTGCGGGGCCGCTCCGAGCGACTACCGCTACTACGTGGACACCGGCCCCGTGCTCGAGAGGGGCTGGGCGGCGCTCGCCGGCCTCGGGTTCATCGGGAAGAACGCGATGCTCATCTCCCGCCGGCACGGCAACTGGCTCTTCCTGGCCGCGATCCTCACGCGCCTCGACCTCGGGCCGGACCGGCCCCTCAGGGGTCGCGGCGACCCGGGCTCCGTCGGGCTGCTCTGCGGAAAGTGCACCCGGTGCATGGACGAATGCCCGACCAAGGCCTTCGCCGCGCCGGGAGTGGTGGACGCCCGCCGCTGCATCTCGTACCAGACGATCGAGAACAGGGGCGTCATCCCGCGGGGGCTCCGGCCGGCGATCGGAGGCCGCATCTACGGGTGCGACACCTGCCTCGAGGTGTGCCCCTGGAACCGGTTCGCCTCGGAGGGCCGGCGCATGATCCTTTCCTCGAGGGGCGACATCGCGCAGCTCCCGCTTCGCGAGCTCCTGGAGCTCACGCCGGAGCGGTTCGCCCGGGTCTTCCGCGGCACGGCGATCAAGCGCCTGAAGCTCGCGGGCCTCCTGCGCAACGCCTGCGTGGCGGCGGGCAATTCAGGCGACGGGGGCCTTGTCGAACTCCTGGTGCGCCTCGCGTCCCACGAGTCGCCGGTTGTCCGCGCCCACGCGGTCTGGGCCGCGGGGAGGCTGGGCGGCGCCGGGTGCCTGGCGGCGGCGCGCCTTGCGGAAAGGGAGCCCTCGGTTATCGAGGAATACGGCCAGGAGCCCGGTCCCCGGCGGCCCCGGGCCACCCACTCATGAAACCGCGCAGCATCCCGAGAAGCGCCTGCCGGCCGGAGACCCGGCCCATCCGGCCTTGAAGACCGCCCATGCGCTCGCGCTGGCGGCCGCCTTCGCGGCGGAGTCGGCCCTGTTCCTGGTGGTGACTAGCCATCACTACGCATGGATCTACCCCAGGTGGTTTGACCAGGACCAGTACCTTCGCCAGGCCTACGACGCGTATGAGCAGGCGCGGCGGATAGGATTCGCCGGTGCGGCATGGCATGCGCTGACGCTCAACGCCGCGCAGGGCGCCCTGCACGGCTTCCTCGCGCTGCTGGTCTTCGCGGTCGCCGGGCCGTCGCGCGGCGCCGCCCTGGCGGTCAACCTCCTCGCGTTCCTTGCGCTGCAGGCCGCCACGTTCCTCGCGGCGCGGAGGATCTCGGGATCCTTCGCGATCGCATGGGCGGCCGTCGCCCTCGTGGCCGCCGTCCATTTCCCATGGTCAGGCGGGCCAGCCTCCGCCATCGACTTCCGGCTGGACTGGATGGCCGCCTGCGCCTACGGCGTCGCGCTGGCGGTGGCGCTCGCCGGCAACGGTTTCCGTTCGACGCGCTGGGCCGCGCTTTTCGGCGTGGCGGTGGGTGGGGTGGTCCTCACCCGTTTTCTGACCGCAGTGTATTTCACCTTTATTTTCGCCGCCCTTCTCGCCTGGCTGGCTCTTGGGCGCGACCGCTGGAGGCGGATCGGGCGCGCGGTTCTTTCGGGGGCTGTCGCCGCCGCGATATGCGGTCCGGCCCTGTGGCGCAGCCGCGGTGTCATCTACTCCTACTACTGGATCGGGCATTTCGCTGGGCCGGAACGCGAATTGCGCGAGTCCCACCTGGGAGCGCTGTCGTCGGCAAGATGGTTCCTTTACGACATGCTCTTCGTTCAGGTCGGGCTGCCGGCGGCGCTCCTCGGGTTGGGGGCGGCCGCCGCCTTTCTGGTCCTGGGCTCGCTCAGGAAGACCCGGGAGGAATCGCCGGCCCCGCCGGGTTTCCCCCCGGGAAGCTCGTGGGCCCCGGCCCTGGTTTTCCTGGGCGCGCCCGCTGCCGTGCTGGCGCTGCACCCCGAAAAGTCCTCCCCGGCTGAAAGCATCCTCATTCCCGGCGCCGTCTGGGTGATCATCCTCGGCTGGCAATTCCTGGCCCGGCGCGCGAGGAGGGGGGCGGTCGCCGCGGTATGCGGGGCCGTGGCGCTCGCCGGCGCGGTTCTCTTCGTCGCCGCCGAGACGAGGAAGGCGCATCCCGACGGGATGGTTGCGAAGTACCGCAAGGTTAACGCGCTGTGCGACTACCTGTATTTTCGGGCCGAGGAGTCCGGCCTCGCCCAGCCGAGCGTTGCCGTCACCTGGATCGTGGACAGCCTCGACTCAGAGGCGTTCAGCATAGTCGGCTACGAGCGGCACCACAGGCCCCTGCGTTTCATCGCAACCCTGCCGAGCGGCCTGCTTGCCACGACGCGCGAGGCCGTGATGCAGGGGCTGGCGGCCAGCGACTTTGTCTGCCTTGTCACCAGGGCCGCGGCGATGTGGCCCTTCGACCGCCAGATGGAGGACATGCTGCCGGATATGCGCAGGTGGTGCGACGCCAACCTGGAGCACGTGGGGGACCTGGATACGGTGGATGTTGCGGCGTCAGTTTACGAGCGGCCGAAGCTGGCTCGTTTGCAGAAGAAAGGAGGCGTCGTTTTCTCGGAAATGGTGGAGGCCGGGATGCATGGCGCCCCTTATGCGGGCGCCGTCCCGCCGGCGCCGCCCGTCTTCCTTTCCCCGATCAAGGTGCTCGGGTCCACGAAGGCGGATTTCCGCTATCCGCTGGAGGCGGCGCACAGCCCGGTGAGCTTCGCCGCGGAGGGCCTGCCCGAGGGCCTGCATCTTGTCCCGGAGACCGGGGAGATCAGGGGGGGTTCGCAAGGGTAGGCGTGTTCTCCGCAAGGGTGACGGCCACCAACCCAGCGGGCTCGACCGTCGCCGGCCTCGATCTTCAGGTGGAGGACCAGGCGTTCTTTGCCTTTGCGAGGGCGCCCGGGTCGTGCGCCGCCGGAACGCCGGTGGAGATCGCCTATGGGGCCTTCGATGCGGACGGAAAACCGGACTATCTGGACGTGACGGACCTGACCGCGCTACGGCAGCTTGAGCGGCTCCCGGCTTCGGCCGGGCAACGGCAGACATGGCAGGGAAGCTACCGCCTGTCGTTCGACAGCGCCGGCCCGAGGACGATCCTCCTGCGATTCGTGCGTTTCGACAGGGACGCCAAGGAGCGCTATTCGTTCATCGACCGCCAGTGCGACATCAGCGTGACGCCCTGAATCCGCGGTCGCCGCCCGCGCGGGGGCGCCCGGGGCGCCGGGCCGCTCGGGACCGGGGCGGCTTGCGCCGGTCGGCAACGAGCCCCCGCTCCCGCGGGGCATTCGGCGGCGCGCTTTTCGGTGGAAACTTTACCCGGGATTGGCAAGTAGTTACCTGACGTGAAGCCCCCTCCACCGGCTGCCCCCCCGATCGGTCGCTACCGCTGGCGCATCGTCGCGCTTCTGTTCTTCGCGACGACGATCAACTACGTCGACCGCAGCGTGCTTGGCGTCCTGGCGCCCACGCTGCAGTACAGGGTCTTCCACTGGACCGACCAGGACTACGCGGCCATCAACATCTCGTTCAAGGCCGCCTACGCGGTCGGGCTGCTGTTCATGGGCGGCCTCATCGACCGGATCGGCGCCCGTGCCGGCTACACCCTGTCCATCGCCGTCTGGAGCTTCTTCGGGGTGATGCACGCGCTCGTGCGGCCGGCGTTCGGCCTGGTCGGCTTCTGCGTGGCCCGCTTCGGCCTTGGGCTCGGCGAATCCGGAAACTTTCCCGCGGCGATAAAGGCGGTCGGCGAGTGGTTCCCCCAAAAGGAGCGCGCCCTGGCCACGGGCATCTTCAACGCCGGCACCAACGTGGGCGCCATCCTCGCGCCGCTCGTGATCCCTCTCTTCGTCCTGCCGGACGGCACGCACTGGCGCTACGCGTTCCTCATGACGGGCGTATTCAGCGCCCTTTGGATCGTCCTCTGGCTGAGCACGTACCGGGCGCCCGGGGCCCACGCGAACCTCACGGCCGCCGAATTCGACTACATCCACAGCGATTCGCCGGCGCCGGGCACCGGCGCGAGGATCCCCTGGCGCAGGCTGCTGCGGGTGCGCGAGACCTGGGCCTTCACCCTGGCGAAGAGCACCGACGCCGCGTGGTGGTTCTACCTGTTCTGGGGCGGCAAGTTCCTGTACGACCGCTTCGGGCTCAACCTGAAGGGCCTCGCCCTGCCTCTCATCATCATCTACGTCGTCTCCGACGCCGGCAGCATCGCGGGGGGGTGGCTCTCGTCGTCCTTCATCAAGCGCGGCTGGAGCGTCAACCGGGCGCGCAAGACCGCGCTCCTGATCAGCGCCCTGTGCGTGCTTCCGGTCGTCCTTGTCACGCGGATCCCGACCCGCTTCAACGCCGACGACGCCTTCTACGCCCGGCTGCGGGCGGCCCGGACCACGGTCGAGCGCGAGGCGAGCGTGGGCGGGCGCACGGTCACGGAAAGGGTGGCGGAGCCGGTTCCGGCGGCGGCCCAGGCCGCGCTGCGCTCGCTTTCGGGCCGCAGCTTCGGGTCGGCCAGGGAGTTCACCGCGGCCGCCGCGGCGGCAATCGCGCCGGCGGCCGAGGCCCCCATGGAGCCCGCCCTGATCGAGTGTGCCCGCAGCGACCGGTTTTACTGGATCGCCGTCCTACTCATGGCCTGCGCGACCGCGGGGCACCAGGCGTGGTCGGCCAACCTCTTCACGGTCGTCTCCGACGTGTTCCCAAAGGCGGCCACGGCCTCCCTGATCGGCATCGGCGGTACGTTCGGGGCAGTCTCCGGGCTGGCGGCGGACTGGTGCCTCGGCCGGGCGCTCTCCAACAGCGGCCCCCACGGATATCTTTTCGCGTTCCTGATCGCGGGATCGCTCTACCTCTTCGCCTTCGGCCTGCTGCAGCTGCTCATGCCCCGCATGACCCCGCTCGACGAGAACCTGGTGCACGCGAACCCAACCCCCCATGAACCCTGATTCGTTCCTCGGCAACCTGTTCGGGCTAACCGGCCGCGTGGCCGTCATCGTCGGCGGCACCGGCGAACTGTGCGGGGCGATGGCCGAGGGCCTCGCCGCGGCGGGCGCCGAGACCGTCCTCGTCGGCCGCAACGCCGAGAAGGCCCACGCCCGGCTGGAAACGATCGGGGCGGCGGGCGGAAAGGCGTGGTTTCACGCCGCCGAGGCGTCCAGCAAGGCCGAACTGGGCAACCTGCTGGACGCGGTCCTCAGGAAGTCCGGCCGCGTCGACATCGTCGTCAACGGCGCCGGCGCAAACTCGCCGACCCCCTTCCTCGACATAACCGAGGAGGAGTTCGACGGGATCGTTAGGGTGAACCTCAAGGGGGTATTCCTCGGCTGCCAGGTCTTCGGCAGGCACCTGGTCGAGGCCGGGCACGGGGGATCGATCATCAACATGGGCTCGATGTCGGGCCTGGTGCCTCTGTCGCGCGTGTTCACGTACTCGGCGACCAAGGCGGCGGTGCACAACATCTCGAAGAACCTGGCGCGCGAGTGGGCGCCGAACCGGGTCCGCGTCAACACGCTCGTGCCGGGCTTCTTCCCCGCGGAGCAGAACCGCAAGATCTTCAAGCCCGACCGCGTGGCCAGCATCATGGGCCGCACGCCGATGGGCAGGTTCGGCGAATCGAGCGAGCTCGTGGGGGCTACCCTCCTGCTTGCGGGCGAGCGCGCGGGATCGTTCATCACTGGGCTGGAGCTCGTCGTCGATGGAGGCTTCCACGCGATGAGCATCTGAACGCCGGCCGGTGATGAAACCCATCAACCGCTTTCTCGTGGGAAACGGGCTCCTCATCGCCCGCAACCCCTGCGTCAGCCCGGACTTCTGCCTCGACTGGCCGGCGCTCAGGGCCCGGCTGGCCGGCGGATCCGCGGCGGATCTGGCCGTCCATCCCAAGTCGCGCTTCGAGACGGCCGCGGGGGCGTGGACGCTCGTCGAGGAGCGGCGCAGCGGCGACTACGCGTGGAGGCTCGAGCCGGCGGGCTCCGCGGACCCGGGCGCCGCGCTGGGGGAGGGCGCCGCGGGCCCGGCCGGGTGGCACTTCCCCGCTTCCTGGGAGAACCTGCTTCGCCTGAAGAACCTCGTGCAGGAGCACGACCCGGCCTCGACCATCTTCCCGACCGCCGAGGGCCGGCTGGGGAAGGGCACCCTCGGGGTGGGGGCGCGGTTCACCACGCTTCACTGGCCGGCGGTCGAGTGGGCGATGAGCGCGCTCGACCTCGGCGTCACCGCGAACCAGAACAGCATACCCCGCGAGCTCGTGTACGACGTGGACGCCATGCTCGAGGGCCGCCTCGGAACGGTCCCCTTCGCATTCATAGGGACAAACGTCCCGGAGGGCCACCAGGGCCAGAGCGTCGAGGGCATGAGCCACGGCTGCGTGCTGTCGAAGCTTAAGACCGGGTTCCACCGCCGGCGGATCGCGTGGAGCTTCAACGCGGACCACCAGCCGATCGGAGGCGCGTTCGACGCCCGGGAGGACGCCCTGGTGCAGGGATGCCTGCTGGCGAGCTACATCACCTTCGACCTGTCGCCCGAGCTGGCGCTCGGGCGCCCCGCCCCGCCGGAGGAGATCGACGCGGGGCTAAGCTCGCGGGTGGGCGCCCGGGTGGCCGCCGCGGGACTGGCCGTGGAGCCCCCTGCGCTCTCGGCCCTGCTCTGCTCGGTGTGGCCGGCGATGCGCAAGATGAGGAGCCGGGACGAGAAGTACCGCGCCGCCCGGGAACGGGCGTTCACGGCGGCCGTGGGGCGGCGCTACCTGCGGGAGCTGTCCATCGACGAGCTGCCCGGGATCACGGCCCCGGAGACGACCGCGGTCATGCTGGCCCTGTGCGAGGAGCTCGGGATGCCGGCGGACTTCATCGCCCCGGCGTTCGGCTTCCAGAAGAACGCGCCCTATCCCGACAACGAAGGTCTGCGCCTCCTGGTCGAGCGGCAGTGGGCGGTTGCCCGCCGGTTTGGCGCGGGCGTCGGGTTCCACTCGGGATCGGGCAAATCGGCGCAGAACTACCGCGTCATGGGCGAGGTGACCGGCGGCCGGCTGGAGATCAAGACCAGCGGCCGCTACACCTACGAGATGGGGGCCGCGCTCTCCCGCTCGCGGGACCCGACCGACCAGGCCCTCTGGCGCGACTGGTACCGCTTCACCGCCGAGATGGCGCTCGCCGGGGCCTTCAGCGGGGACGCCACCGAGAGGAGGATGGCGCGCTCCTTCATCTCCAGCTCCCTCGGGGGGGCCGGGAGGGACGCCGGCGTGTTCGAGTCGCCCGGGCGCTGCCGGGCCGCCGTCGAGGCGCTTTCGCCGAGCCCCGATCACATGATCTTCTTCGAATACAACTTCCTCTTCGTGCTCGCCGCGGGGGGGCGCGCGGACAAGGCCGCCCTCGGCGACCATTCGCCCGCGGGCTACGCCCAGCGCGCACGGTTCTACGCCATCAGCCCGGGCGCGCGGCTGCTTTACGCGAAGGGCGTCGCGGCCTACATCATCTTCCTTGCCGAGCACACGGGCCTCGCGGCCGCCGAGCGGTGCGCCGCCGCCCGGAGCCTGCTTGCGCGCATCCAAACCCACGATGAACTCCTGAACGAGATTTCAAAATGAATTCATTCATTCGCGACGACTTCCTCCTGCAATCGGCCGCGGCGCGCGACCTGTACCGCGGGTACGCCCAGGCGGAGCCCATCTACGACTACCACTGCCACGTGCCGCCGGAGCAGATCGCCTCCAACCACCAGTTTGCCGACCTCTCGGAGGCGTGGCTCGGGGGCGACCACTACAAATGGCGCGCGATGCGCGCCAACGGGGTCGGCGAGCGCTTCTGCACCGGGGACGCAACGCCGCGGGAGAAATTCGACGCGTGGGTCGCCACGGTCCCGCACACGCTGGGCAACCCCCTCTACCACTGGTCGCACCTCGAGCTGCTCCGGTGCTTCGGCATCGACGCCCTGATCAGCGCGGAGACCGCCGACATGATCTGGGAGCGGGCAAACGCGAGACTCCCGGCCCTGCGCGTGCACGACATCCTCGCGGCGAACCGCGTGGCCGTGGTCTGCACGACCGACGACCCCGCCGATCCCCTGGACGCCCATGAGACGATCCGGAGGTCGGGCTTACGGACGCGCGTCTACCCGGCATTCCGCCCCGACAGGGCGCTGGGGGCCGCAGACCCGGCGGCCTTCAACCCGTGGGTGGAGCGGCTTGCCGGGGCGGCGCGGACGGGCGTCCGGACGTTCGACGACTTCCTCGGGGCGCTGAAGACAAGGCACGACGACTTCCACGCCGTCGGCTGCCGGCTTTCGGACCACGGGATGGAAACCGCGCTGGCGGAGCCGTGCAGCCATGCGCAGGCGGCGGCGATCTTCACGGCCGCGCGGGGGGGCCGCGCGGCGGGGCCCGACGAGTCGGCGAGGTTCGGCGCGTACCTGATGCTGGAATTCGGCCGGTGGGACGCGCGGCGCGGCTGGACGAAGCAGCTGCACCTCGGCGCCCTGCGCAACGCCAACACGCGGCTCCTTGGCCGGCTCGGCCCCAGCACGGGATTCGACTCGATAGGGGATTTCCCGCAGGCGCGGGCGCTTGGGCGCTACCTCGACGCCCTCGACGCCACGGGCGAGCTGCCGCGCATGGTGCTCTACAACGTCAACCCGTCCGACAACTACGCTCTTGCGACGATGGCCGGGAACTTCCAGGACGGCTCCGTCGCGGGAAAGATCCAGTTCGGCGGCGCCTGGTGGTTCCTCGACCAGAAGGAGGGGATGGAGTGGCAGCTGGGCGCGCTCTCCAATATCGGCCTGCTCAGCCGCTTCGTCGGGATGCTGACCGACTCGCGCAGCTTCCTCAGCTACCCGCGCCACGAGTACTTCCGGCGCGTGCTGTGCAACCTGCTCGGCTCCCAGATCGAGCGTGGCGAGCTGCCACGCGACCTGGAGCTCGTCGGGGGCATGGTGCGGCGAATCTGCTTCGCCAACGCGCGCGACTATTTCGGGCTCGAGCTCGACCCGGCCTTCTGCGGGGGGGCGGGCTGAGGGCGCGCGAAGGCCCGGTCGAACAGCGCGACGGCCCACGGCGGGGGGCGCACCGGGCGGCCCTCGCGGTCGACGAACGCGTGGAGGGAATTGCCGGTGGCGAGGAGCTCGGGGCCCCTGCGGACCTCGTAGTCTATCCGGATCCTGAGGAGCGGCCGCTCCCGCAGCGTTGCCGTGACCTCGAGGGTGTCGTCGTAGACGGCGGGGCGTAGGAACTTTGCCGCGATCTCCAGGACCGGCAGGCGGAAGCCCTCCTCCTCCAACTTTTTGTAGGGGACGCCCATCTCCTTCAGAAGCGTCGTCCGGGCGACCTCGAACCAGGGAAGGTAGTTCGCGTGGTAGACGATGCCCATCATGTCGGTCTCGGCGTACCGGACCGTGACCTGCACGCGCGTCTGGATCATCCGGCCTCCCCGGCCTTCGCGAAGAGGGTCGAGGCGTTCTCCTTCCAGCAGTTGCGCGCGGCCCAGATGCGGCCCGCGTCGCCGAGCCGCGCCCGCAGGTCGGCGTCGTGGATCAGCTTCTCGAATGCGGCCGCCAGCTCCGCAGGGCGGTCGGGCGTGACGAGGAGCCCCGTCACCCCGTCCCGGACGGCCTCGGGGACGCCGCCGACCCGGTGGGCCACGATCGGAAGGCCGTGCGCGGCCGCCTCGAGGTAGACCAGGCCGAATCCCTCGACGCTGTCATCGAGGTTGATGCTGGTCAGGGCGAAAATGTCCGACCGGTCGTACACGTCGGCGAGCTCCTCGTCGGGAATGTTCCCGAAGAAGCGCACCGTGAGCACGCCGTCCGCGTCCGCCATGGAGCGCAGCCGGTCCTCGTAGTTGCCCTTGTTGCGGCCGCCCACGATCCAGTACTCGATCCGGCCGCGGACCTCGGCCGGGAGCATCTGCAGGGCCTGGAGCGTGAGCACCTGGCCCTTGCGCGGGTGCAGCCGCCCCACGGTGAGGACGACGATCTTGTCCTTCGGGCGCGCCGCGCGCGGGGGGACCACCGCGAAATCGGACCGGAGGGCTCCGGGCGTCAGGACGATCTTGTTCGCGGCCTGCGGGAAGCGCTCCAGGAGCAGCTCCTGGGTGTAGGTCGTCAGCGTGCTGACCCGCGTCGCGTGGCGGATCAGCCTTCCAGCGAGCCACCGGCGCAGCGGGCTGCCGCCGAACCGCAGGATCTCGGACCCGTGGAACGTGAGCACGAGGCGCCTCGGCCGGAATGCCTTGAAGAACTGCAGGAGCATCATCGTCAGCATCGGGCCCGGCTCCGGAAGATAGACCGTCGCGTTGCGCAGCTGCCGCCTGGATGCCACCAGCTCGCGGGCGAGCTTGAGCTGGCAGGTGATGTCGTGCGTGCCCTTGAGCGGCAGCCGGCGCATCCGGAACGGCCAGTCCTTCTCGGCGTCGGGCGGCGCCGACTGCGCCCACACCTCGACGTCGTACCCTAGGCCTGCGGAGGCCCTCGCGATCTCCTCGGCGAAGGTGGCTATCCCACCGCTGACCGGGTAGAACTCATGGGTGATGAGAAAAAGGGGCGAGGGCCGCTTGGCGGATGAAAGGTCGCTCATTTGCCGGATTGGCTCGGGCCATCGTAACGTTGCCCGAGCCGGGCATTCAAGCCCGCTCGCCGGCGATATTCCGTTTCCTTATACCCCGGGTGTTTGGAGGCCGGCGCGCTTCCCTGGCCGGGCACGCCAAGAAATGGGTTTACTTTATCGGCCAGCGTAACATACAAATAGCGACAGATGTCCGACTCAGCCCAATCAAATGTCACGTCGAGTAAGCCGTTTCCGCTTGCCTCCAAGCCATTTGCACCTGATGACGAGGCGGCGCTGAGGGAGGCGCTAAAGCGCTGCTCGCCCTCCACCTTTGAGGCGGCGGTGCAGTTCCGGAAGACCGGAAACGCCGACCACATGCCCGCGGTCGTGATCGGGGTGATCGAGCGCTTTGTCGAGCCCGACCTCCGGGCAAAGCTCAAGGACGCGGACGACGACCTGCGCCTGATCGAGGATCTGGGCATCGATTCGCTGACGATGATGGAAATCGTCATCCTGGTCGAGGACGTGCTGCAGCTCACGATCAACAACGACGAGTTGCGCAACCTAAGGACGGTCGGCGACGTAAAAACCTTCATTGACTGCAAGATTCGCGGGCTGCCGCTTCCGCGGCCGACGAAGTTCCTCCCGATCGAGCACATCGGCGCGGTGATGCCGGTCCAGCCCCCCTTCCTTTTCCTCAACGAGGCCTCCGTCAGCTCCACGGGCGCCAACGGCAAGTACCGGATAACGGGCCAGGAGTTCTTCCTGCAGGGGCATTTCAAGGACAACCCCGTGATGCCGGCCTCGATCATGCTCGAGGCCCTGGGCCAGCTCGCCGTGCTCTTCCTCCTGGAGGGAGCCCCCCTGGAGCCGGGCAAGGCCATCGGCGCAAACACGATCTATTTCACGGGATGCGAGGGCGTCCGCGCCCACCGGATGTGCAAGCCGGGCGACATCCTGACGCTCTCGATCAAGCCGAAGCGGATGAAGATTCCGCTCGCGACCTTCGAGGGGGCGATCCGGGTGGGGCAGGAGAAGGCGGTCATCGCCGAGGACATCACGCTCACATTCGCCTACGTCGAGTCGGCGGTCGCCCCGGCCATGATCAACGGAGCGCTCCAGCCCATGCCCGAGAGCGACAGTTCCTCCACCCCCCCGCTCCGGGTGGCGTTCAACGCCTGATTGACCGGATTGTGACGTTTGTCACGATGGGCCGGGCATCACAGCCCTAGCCCATGCCCAGAGTCTACATCACAGGCCTCGGTTTTGTAACCTGCATCGGCAACGACGCAGCGACGGTTGCGGGCAACCTGCGCGCGCTCCGGCATGGGATCGAGCTCTTCCCGCCGTTCCAGAAGCCCGAAATCATGTGCAAGGTGGCGGGGACGATAAAGGGCTTCTTCACGGATTCCGTGGATCCGGAGGACTGGACCTTTCCCTCGACGTACGCGATCAAGCGCGAGACGATCCGGTCCATGGCGCCCCACGGGCTCTTCGCCCACTGCGCATTCCTGCAGGCGGTCGCGGACGCGCGCCTCGGCGAGGGCGACATCTCGAACCGGGGGACGGGGTTGTTCGCGGCATCGGGAGGCTCGCCCATGCTGACGTACTTCCACCACGACAGGTTGCACAAGCTCGGGCCGGCGCGCAGCTCGCCGCTCGGGATCGTGGCGTCGATCGTCGGGACGCTCAATTTCAACCTGGTCGCGGCATTCAGGATCCAGGGCGCCTCGTGCGGGTTCTCGTCCGCGTGCGCCTCGTCGGCCCACGCGATTGCGTACGCGTTCGAGGAGATCTCGCTCGGACGCCAGAAGCGCATGTTCGTCGTCGGGGGCGAGGACGGCAACCGGGACGCGATCCTGCCCTTTGCGGGCATGCGGACGCTGTCGCTCCAGACCGACCCCGAACTCGCGTCGCGGCCGTTCGACGTCGCCCGCGACGGATTCGTCGGGACCGGGGGAGGCGGCGTCGTCGTGCTCGAGAGCGAGGAGGAGGTGGCCCGCCGCGGCGTCGCGCCCTATTGCGAGCTCGTGGGGTGGGGCCAGGCCTCCGACGGTTACAACGTGGCGATCTCCCATCCCGACGGGGCGGGCTCGCGCCTGGCGATGGAGAACGCGCTCGCGGCGGCGCGGATCGCCCCCGGGGAGGTGGACTACGTCAACGCGCACGCCACCTCCACCCTGATCGGCGACATATCGGAGGCGAGGGCGCTCGAGGCGGTGTTCGGCGGGAGCGGCGCCCGGCCCGCGATCAGCAGCACGAAGGCGCTCACCGGCCACGGCCTCTCCCTTGCCGGCGTGATGGAGGTGGCATTCTGCGCGCTGGCGATGCGGGAGGGGTTCACCCCGGGTTCGGCGCACATTTCCAAGCTCGATCCGGCCTGCGAGGGCCTGAACATCCTGCGCTCCACCCGCCCGGCGGCCCCCCGCGTCGTGCTGAAGAACAGCAGCGGGTTCGGCGGTGCGAACGTCGCGCTCCTCCTGAGGGCCACCTGAATGCGCCGGCTCGACCAACTGCACGGCTCGGCGTTCGTCTCCGGCGCGAGCCGGGGGCTTGGACGGGTGTTTGCGCAGATGCTCCTGGGCGAGGGAGTCCGCGTCTGGGGCACCTCGAGGGATCCGTCGCGGCTCGCCGACCTGTCCGCCGGGCACCCCGGCGCCTTTTTCCCCGTGGCGTTCGACCTCGGCGACCGCGAGAACGCGGTGCGGGCGTTCTCCGAGGCCTCGTCGGCCGCCGGGGGAGGGTTCGACATCGTCGTCAACAACGCCGGCTACGGCGTCTTCGGGGAGTTTTCCGCCCTCGATTCCTCCATATGGCGCGCCCAGCTCGAGGACATGCTCGGGACCGTCCTTGAGCTGAGCCACGCCGCGTTCCGATCCATGCGCAGCCGGAACCGCGGGTGCCTCGTCCACGTCTCGTCGATCGCGGCGGAGTTCCCGCTGCCCTACATGAGCGGCTACAACGTCGCGAAGGCGGGCCTGTCGGCCTTGAGCGAAAGCCTGATGTTCGAGGCGCGCGGCTCAGGGATAGCGGTGATCGACTTCCGCCCCGGAGAATACCGGACCGATTTCAACCGAGCCATGTTGACGGCCAATCCCTCCGAGGCCACGCGCCCGGCCAGGGCCGCGCTCGAGGCCGAGCTGGAGGCGTCGCCCGCTCCGGAGCGCGCGGCCCTCGACCTGCGCCGGGCGCTGCTCAGGAACCGCAGCGGCATCGTGCGCTCAGGCTCGCTCTTCCAGGCGCATATCGCGCCGCTCCTGGCGCGCCTCGGCCCCGCCTCGTTTGTGCGCTGGGCCACCGCCCGCTACCACGGCCTCTAAACCGGCCGCCCCCAGCATGCCGAAGATCCGAATCCTTGTCCTGACGTCGAGCACCGGCGGCGGCCACGACGCGCGCGCCGAGGCGTTCGCCGACTGGTGCTTCATGCTCTACCGGCACGACGTCGACGTCCGGATCGAGCAGATGCTGGAGAAGTCGTCTGTCGTCAACCGAACGGGCGTCAATTTCTACAACAAGATCCAGGCGAGCGCGCCGTGGGTGCACAAGGCGTTCTATGCGGTCGTCGAACTGCAGAGCGTGCTGAACAGGAAGACGGTCTCCTTCGGGAGGAGGTACTACGTGAGCGTGCTCCGCGAGTACCGTCCGCACCTCGTCCTGAGCGTCCATGACTGCCTTAACCGCGGCTATTTCCAGCTGGCGCGCAGGGTGCTCGGGCCGGGCAACGTCACGTGCGCGACGTACTGCGGCGAGTTTTCCGGGGGGTGGGGGTACTCCCGCAACTGGATCGAGCCGTCCGTCGACCTGTATTTCTCGAGGACGGCCACCGCGCAGGACTATGCCGTCAAGAGGGGCATCGCCCCCGAGAAGGCCCGCGTGCGCGGCTACCTGATGCACCCCCGCGCCCATTTCGAGGTCATCGAGCCGCATGACCGGGGAACCTTCCGCCAGGAGAACCTCGGGCTCCGGCCCGACCTGTTCACGGTGTTCCTGGCGACGGGAATCAACGGCGCCAACAACCACTTCGAGCTGCTTCCGGCGCTCGTCAAGTGGGCGGACCACTGCCAGGTGATCGTGATCTGCGGCCGCAACAAGCAGGCGTTCAACGAGCTCGTCCACTGGCGGTCGAGCCATCCCGAGCTGAACTGCTACATCGATGGCTACTCGGAGATCGTTCACATCCTCATGCAGGTGAGCGACGTCATCGTCACGCGGGGCGGCACGACGACCTGCGCCAAGGCCCTCCATTTCAAGTGCCCGATCATCTTCAACGCGTCCGGCGGGATCATGCCCCAGGAGGAGCTTACCTGGAAGTACCTGCGCAACGCCGCCGCCTCGTACAAGATCGAGAGCGGGAAGGATTTTGACGCGATCATCGGCGCCTGGTTCTCGGACCCGAACGCGTATGCCAGGATGAAGGAGAACTTCCTGAGGCTGCGGTACGAGGAGGACCCGACGATCCTGATCGACGAGCTCGTGGAGCTGGCGTCGAAGGTGTCCGACGAGAAGCCCACCCGGCTTCCGTTCCGGCTGCATCAGGTCGCGCCGTTCAGCGGGGTTCTGTGATCCCGGAGGGCCTGGCCCGCGGCGGGGCCGCGGAGTGAGCCGGGCCAGCGCGTGCGGATGGCCCCGGCCGGCGGGGCCGACGAAGAGTCTTTCCGGGAGGGCGTCCGCCAGTCTACAGTCGCCCGGAATTGAACTCCAGCGCCCCCGCCATCACCTACCTGTTCACGACCTTCCCGAAGGCGACCGAGATGTTTCTCCAGAGGGAGATAGCGGCGCTCCAGGCGAGGGGGGCCCGCCTGAGGATCCACTCGATGTGGGGGGGAGGGGGAGCGTTCCGGGGAATCGAGGTCGAGGCGTTCAACAAATGGAGGCTGTTCGAACTGTTCTGGCTGATTCCCTACGAGTCGTGGAGGCGGCCGGACGTCCTGCGCCAGCTGCTGCACGGACTCGCCACGCGCCGCGCGCCCTCCTGGATCAATTTCTGGGAGAATATGCTGGGCGCGGGGTTCGCCTGCATCTACGCGCGCTCGTACCGCAGGAACCCTCCCGGACTGATCCATGCGGCCTGGAGCGGCGCGCCCGCGACGGCGGCGTGGCTCCTTTGGCGGCTGGACGGCCACCGGTTCACGGCGGGCGCGCACGCCTACGACGTGTTCGAGCACGGCGGCGACTGGTGGCTCCGGGAGAAGCTGGAGGCCGCCGTGTTCGTCCACACCTCGACCGAGCTCGCCAGGGCGGCGCTCGTCGCGCGGGGGCTCCCCGCGGACAAGATCGTGTGCATCCGAAGCGGCCTTGACCGTCTGCCGCCCCTGAAGCCGCTGCGCTCGTCCCGCGTGCCGCTGCACCTTCTCTCGATCGCGAGGCTTGTCGAGAAGAAGGGGCTGGACCGGCAGCTGCGGATCTACGCCGCGCTCAACTCGGCGGGGGTGGAGTTCGCCGCGCGGATCGTCGGCGACGGCCCCATGCGCCCGAGGCTCGAGAAGCTCGCGGGGCAGCTCGGCGTCGCAAACAGGGTGACCTTCGCGGGGCACGTGCCGCCCCACGAGGTCTGGGAGCACCTGGGCTGGGCCGACGTCCTCCTCCACACGGGGGTCGTCGCTCCGAGCGGCGACCGCGACGGGCTCCCGAACGCCATCGGCGAGGCCATGGCGGCCGGCGTCCCCGTCGTCACGTCGCCGACTGCCGGGACGACGGAGGCGGTGAGCGACGGGGCCACCGGGTTCGTGCTCCCCGTGGACCGCCCCGAGGCCTGGGTCGGCGTTCTTCGGAGGCTTTCCTCGGACGATGGGCTCTGCGAAACACTCAGGCTCCAGGCGCGGAGCTGGGTCGAGGCCAACTTCGACGTGCGCGCGAACACCGACCGCCTTCTCAAGCGGCTCGAGGCGGCCGCGGCCGCATGATCTTCTTCGACACGACGCAGGCCTCGTCCTGGGGCCACGCCTCCGGGCTCGCGCGGGTGAGCCGGCGGCTGAGGGAGGAGCTCGGCGGCGCGGCGAGGGACACGCGCTGGCCCGGGATGCGGACGGCTCCGGGCCAGGACGACTGGGTGCTTACGCCGGAGCTTTTCTCGGAGGCCGAGCGGCCCGGCTTCACGGCCTTCCTGGACGAGCGCCCCTGCAAGCTCGCGGCGGTGTACCACGACGCCATCCCGATCAAGCACCCCGCCATCACCTGGCCAAGGAGCGTCGAGCGGCATCCGGGCTACATGAAGCTCCTCGCGCGCTTCGACCGGGTGTGGGCCGTCTCGGCGGCGAGCCGGGAGGAGCTGCAAGGGTTCTGGAAATGGCAGGGGGTCGCGAACCCGCCGCCCGTCGGGGTGCTGCCCCCCGGCGCGGACTGGCAGGGGCTGCCGCGCCCGGCGGCTCCGGCCCGGGACGCAAGGACGCAGAATCCGCCGCGGATCGTGTCGGTGGGAATCCTGGAGCCGAGGAAGAACCAGGCCGTGCTCCTGGACGCCTGCGAGGCACTGCGGCGGGAGGGCCTTGAGATGGAGCTGCACCTGGTCGGGCGGGTGAACCCGCACTTCGGCGGCCCGATAGCGGAGCGGGTTGCGGCAATGCGGCGGCGGTGGCCGGGGCTCCGGCACCACGCCCGGATGGGCGACGCGGCGCTCGCCGGCCTCGTGAGGACGGCGCGGGCCACGGCGTTCGCCTCGGTTGCGGAGGGATGCGGGCTGCCGGTGCTCGAGTCGCTCTGGATGGGCGTTCCGTGCGTGTGCAGCGACATCGCCCCGCTTGTCGAGAACGCGGCCGGCGGAGGGTGCGCCGTGGTCGGCGGGAACGACCTCGCGGGATGGAGGGCCGCCCTGCGCCGCGTGCTGACCGACGACTTGTTCCATGGCCGCCTCGCCGCGGAGGCGCTGGGCCGGCCGCTCCCGACGTGGGCGCAGGCCGCGCGCACGCTCCGCGAGGCGCTTGGCTAGCCGGCGATCCATCCGCCATGCACCGGGTCTTCGCCTACGGGACGCTGCTCGCCCCGTCCCGCCAGAAAAGGCTGTTCGGGCGCCGGATCCCCCTGGCGCCCGCGGTCCTGACGGGATGGAGGAAGGTGCGCTGCGTCGGCCGGTATCCCGGGATCGTCCGGGACCCAAACTCCCGGACCGAGGGGGGCGTGCTGCTGCTGACGCGCGCCGAGCTCGCGGCGGCGGACGACTGGGAGGGGGTTCCGGATCTCTACCGGCGCAGGCGCATCCGGGTCACATCGGGGGGCCGGAGTCGCGCGTGCTGGGCCTACGTGCCCGTCCCGGGGCCCGCGAGGGCGCCGTCAGAGCTTCTTGGCCGCGTACGCCATCGCGGCGGCGATCTTCTCTAGCTGCTCGTCGGTGTGCATCGCCGAAACGGCGGTCCGGATGAGGTCCTTGCCCGCGGGCACCGCCGGCGATGTCGCCATCACGGTGAAGATTCCCTTCTCGAGGAGGGCCTTCCAGAACGGGTAGACGCGCTCCTTCGAGCCGAGGACGATGGGCACCGCGGGGGTTTCGCTGTCCCAGGTGTCAAATCCGAGGCCCTTGAGTATGGCGCGGTACTTCTTCGTGTTCAACCAGAGCTTCTCGAGATGCTGGGGCTCCGACTGCATGATCTCCAGGGAGGCCTGGGCGCAGGCGGCCTGGGTCGGGCTGATCGCGGCGCTGAAGATCGTCTGCTTGGAGTGGGTGCGCAGGAATTCGATGACGTCGCTTGAGGCGGCGACGAACCCGCCCGTGCTCGCGAGCGACTTGGACAGACTGCCGCAAATCACGTCGACGTTGTCGTTCAGGCCGAAGTGGTCGACCGTCCCGCGCCCCTGGCGGCCGAGGACGCCGAAGCCGTGCGCGTCGTCCAGAACCGTGAAGCAGCCGTGCTCCTCCGCGATCTCGGCCAGCTCGGGCAGGCGGGCGATGTGGCCCTCCATGGAGTAGACGCCCTCGATCACGATCATCTTGGGGGCCTGCGGATTTGCCGTCGCAATCACTTCCCTCAGGTCCTCGGGGTTGTTGTGGGAGAACCGCTCGACGGTGGCGTTCGACAGCCGGATCCCGTCCCAGAGGCACGAGTGGACGTTCTTGTCGGCCAGGATGACATCGCCCTTCTGGGCGAACGCGGCGACGCTGGCGAGGCACGACAGGTAGCCCGCCGCATGGATGTGGCAGGCCTCGCGCCCGAGGAAGGCGGCTATCTTCTGCTCCAGCTCCAGATGGTACGTCCTTGAGCCGTTCGACGGCCTGGCCCCGGTCGTGCTCGTCCCCCACTTGAGGAGGGCCGCGCGACCCGCCTCGACGACCTTCGGGTGGAACGAGAGCCCGAGGTAGTCGTTGCTCGAGAGCATGATCATCTCTTTGCCGTCCAGCTGGATGGTCGTGCCCTTCTGGGCGTCCATCGCGTGGTAGAACGGCGCGTACCGGAGCCGCATCTTGGTCGAGTAATCGTCGATGCAACGCCCCAAGATCGGCTTCTTCTTGTTCAGGAATAAGGTGATCGCCATGCGGGCCTTACCCTAGGTCCGGGTGCGGACATTGCAAACGCAAATGGGAGGGGCGGAATCTGCGGCGGAATGGGGGCAGGGGTCCTTCTTGACGCTCAGGCGCCCTGCCCGAGCGAGCCCATCCACCCGAGGAGCTCGGCGGCGTATTCGGCCCAGGTCCTGAAGCGGCGCCGCCGGGCGGCGGCCCCGAGCGCGGCCAGTTCCGCCGGGGACTCGAGCAGGCGGGCGATGGCGGCAGCGATCTCCGCCGGACCGGCCGGCCCCAGGTCCAGGCAGCCGCCGCCGCGCGCGACCTCCCCCAGGGCGCCGTCCGCCCTGCAGGCGCAGGGTTTGCCGCGCGCGAGGCTCTCGGCGACGGGCAGCCCGAATCCCTCGGCGAGGGACGGGTAGACGGTGAACGCGCATTCCTGGTAGGCCGCCTCCAGCGCCCCGTCATCCTCGGGCCCGCCGTAGCGCAGCGGCCGGCCTGCGGCGCAAAGCCTCCCCAGGCGCTCGAGCGCGGGCCTGCCGGTCTCGGAGTTCGCGAGGCCGACCAGCCGCAGCTGGAACCGGACGCCCCGGGCCCAGAGAGACTCGCACGCGTCGAGCAGCGCCGCGTGGTTCTTCCTGGCCTCGATGCTCCCGACGCACAGGACGGTCGGCGTGGCCGCGGCCGCGACGGCCGGCCGCTGCGCCGCAGGTGCGTCCAGCCCGAGGGATATCGCGGCCACCGGGGGCATCCTGGAGACGCCGAGCCAGCGCCAGTAGCCTACCAGCGAATCGCGCGAGGCCTCCGAGACTGCCGCTATGCCGTCGAATCCCAGCAGCTCGCGCAGATACCCGGGGAACCGCGCCACGGTCGAGCGCGGCGCGAACTCGGGAAACTGCAGAGCGATCGCGTCGTGGAAAAGGGCCACGCGCGGGCCGCTCGAGCGGGCAAAGAGGGCGGGCAGGGCGGCGGCCACGGCAGGCGAGAAGATCTCGGGCACGAGCACCCC
>CALAOT010000108.1 GCA_937889545.1 uncultured Opitutaceae bacterium | reverse complement strand
ACATCGACGCGATCATGACCACCGATCCGTCCGGCATCATCACCGACGTCAACAAGCAGATGGAGGCGCTCACCGGTTGCACGCGTGACGAGCTGATCGGCGCGCCGTTCAAGAATTACTTCACCGATCCGGAGCGGGCCGAGACGAGTATCAAGCTGGTGCTGAGCGAAAAGAAGGTCACCGACTACGAGCTCACCGCGCGCGCCAGGGACGGCAAGGAAACTGTGGTGTCCTACAATGCAACCACCTTCTACGATCGGGACAGGAGATTGCAGGGCGTGTTCGCCGCGGCGCGCGACGTGACGGAGCTGAAACGCTTTGAGCAAACGCTCCAGCAGAAGAACGCCGAGCTGGAAGCCGCGAGCCGCATGAAGTCCGAATTCCTCGCGAACATGTCACACGAGCTGAGGACGCCGCTGAATGCCATCATCGGCTTCTCCGAGGTCCTCAGGGACGGCCTGATGGGCGACATGACCGATCAACAGCGACGGTTCATCGGCGACATCTTCAGCAGCGGCGAGCATCTACTCTCCCTGATCAACGACATCCTCGACCTCTCCAAGGTAGAGGCCGGCAAGATGACGCTCGACCTGGAGCCGGTGCAGGTGTCTTCGTTGTTCGTGAACAGCCTGTCCATCATCAGGGAGAAGGCCGCGAACCGCCACATCCGCCTGGGTATGGAAGCCGCCGAGACACTGGGTTCGATCCAGGCCGACGCGCGGAAGGTCAAGCAGATCGTGTACAACCTGCTATCCAATGCGGTCAAGTTCACCACTGAGGGCGGCCAGGTGACCCTGCGCGCCGACCGCGTCCCGCGCGCCGAGGTCGGCCACCTGTCCGACTCCTGGACGGGTCGAAGCTTCCCGTTGGCCGACAGCGAGTTCGCGGAGTTTCTCCAGGTCAGCGTCACCGACAACGGCATCGGTATCTCGCCGGAGGGGCTGGAGCGCCTGTTCAAGCCTTTCAGTCAGATCGACAGCGGCCTGGCCCGAAGATTCGAGGGCACGGGACTCGGTTTGGCCATGGTCAAGCTCCTCACCGAGCTGCACGGAGGCGCGGTGGCGGTGGCAAGTGCCGTGGGCGAGGGCTCCTGCTTCACGGTCTGGCTGCCGCTCCGCGTGCCGAAGAAAGCGCCGCTGACGTCGGCCAAAGCGCCGGCCGTCCCCAGTATCGAGGCGCTGGCGGGGGCGCGCACCGCGATGGTGGTGGAAGACGACTTCAAGTCCGCTGACCTGATCCGCGTGCAACTGGAGGCGGAGGGCTTCAAGGTGCTGCACGCCACCTCCGCCGAGGCCGCCTTGGTTCTCGCGGTACAGCAGCCGTTGTCGCTGATCACCCTGGACATCGTGCTGCCCAATATGGACGGCTGGGACTTCCTCAGTCGCCTCAAGCAGCTGCCGGACCTGCGGCGCATCCCGGTCGTCATCATTTCGAGCCCGACGGATCGCAACAAGGGCTTTGCGCTCGGCGCCGCGGCGGTCATTCAAAAGCCCCTAACCCGGCAGGACTTGTACGAGACGCTCGTGGATCTGGGTCTGTTTCCCGTCTCAGAGGGACACATGCTGAAAGTTCTGGTCGTTGATGACGATGCCGATGCAGTGAAGCTGATCGCCGACCGCATCCTGGACTTCGCCGGTACCGTGCTGCGCGCGTACGGCGGCCGCGAGGCGATCGATACCGCGCGGCGGGAGCTGCCAGACTTGATGGTGCTCGATCTGATGATGCCGGAGGTGAACGGCTTCGACGTCGTGGAGGCGCTCCAACTACATCCCGACACGGCTCGCATTCCGATCATCGTGGTCACCGCCAAGCGCGTCACCGCCGAGGACCGCGCCAAGCTGAGTGGCTATGTGACGACGATCATTGAAAAGACAGAATTCGACGGCGACCGTTTCGTCGCCGAAGTGCGGCGGGCGACGTCGTTGCGCAAGGCGGCCGTCTGAGATGGCAAAGATACTGGTCGTCGAGGACAACCCCACGAACATGAGGTTGGTGATACTCCTGCTGCAGTCGGCGGGCCATACCGTGCTCAGCGCTACGGATGCAGAGGCCGGGCTGACCTTGGCACGCGACGAGCAACCCAACCTGATCCTGATGGATATCCAGCTTCCCGGCATGGACGGCCTCGAAGCCACTGCGCTGCTCAAGCGAGACAGCGCGACGAGCGCCATTCCGGTGGTCGCCCTCACCGCTCTGGCGATGAAGGGCGACGAGGAGCGCATTCGAGCCGCAGGGTGTGATGGCTACATCGCCAAGCCGCTGGCATACCGGGACTTCTTGGCGGTCATCTCGGCTCACCTGGTGACCGCGCCGCTGTAAGGCGAGAGGCACAGGTCTGGCGCTGGAGCAGCAGAGCGGAAAGACCGTGGAGGCCGGGCGGCCCGCCTACTTCTTAGGCTCCTTCTTCTCCTCCGCCGGCACGAGGTCGAACTTCCCGTTCGCCACCACGAAGATGACGCACGCGCTCCCGGTGTCGCACTTCGTCACGTGCTTCACCGTGTGGGGCTGGTACTCGTAGGAGCCGGGCGGGAGCTTCTTCTCCGGCCCGCCCTCCGTCCCCGTGATGATCGTCCCCGAGATGACCGCGACGTGGAGGTCTGCCGAGTGCGTGTGGAGCCCGGCGGTGAAGCCAGGCTTGAACTTATGGAAGGCGCCATGAGGTCCCTTGGCCGGATCGCCCCAGGCCACCGCCATCATGACGTCGGCGTTGGCTGGGTTGGGGACCCATTTCAGCTCGTCGGGAGTCATGGTCACGAGCGTGGCGGGCTTGGCGGCGGGTTTCGCCTTGGGCGCACCGGCTTTCGCCTCCTCGGCGAGGGCCGCGGGAGCGAAGAGGACGACCACGAGGGCCACCAGAATGGTTCTGAGAATGACTTTCATTACGCGCCTCCTTTGAGAATGCGTATCATATGCGCTCTTTTGAAAGAGAAAGCGGCGGAGCGATGTCGGTGGGTTGGCGTAGCGTTTTCCGATGCCGCGCTCATCGCAGAGAGCCCTGTCGATGGCCACGTGTACGAATTACCATCCGATGTCGCGATTTCTGCTGCGGCGGTTGCCCGTGATGCGATGGCCGATCCCTATTAAGCCGCCCGATCGTCGAGCGCGGAATGCCTGTCGTCTCGGAAAGCGCCACGGCCGGGTCGACGCGGGGCTGCGTTCCGCCCTCGAAATCGGGCACGACGATTGCGTATCACTGCCGAGATGATCCGGGCAGGAGCCCCATATAGAGGAGGTCTCCCTTGAACACAAGCAGAAGCTCGGCGCGACTCGCCGTTGCGACCGCCGCGACTCTCGCCGCTCTCGTCGTTTGCATTCCTCTTGCGACGGGCTGCGCGTCGAGCGGTCCGAAGGTCGCCGACACCGAAGTCTCGGACGTCGACCTCGCCATTCGCGCGGCCGAGAACGCGACGGCCACGCAGCACGCCAAGGATCTGCTCGACCGCGCCCGCGTCGCCCTCTCGGCCGCGCAGAGTGATCGCGCGCGCGGCGACAACAACCACGCCCGTGCCCGCCTCGAGGAGGCCCGCGCCGCCGCGGAGGCGGCCGAGAGCAAAGCCCGGTCTGTTCAGGTCGCGGAGCAGGCCGCCGCGCTCCAGAAACAGCTCGACGACCTCGACAAGCGGATCCGGGAATTCAACGCGCAAGCGCAGCGCCCGTAGGAGGAATGACAATGACTCGTGACGCTCTCTCGCGACGAACCTCCGTGTCGGCGGTCCTTGCTGCCGCCGCCCTCCTCCTCTTCCTCGGCGCCTGTGCGGGAACGAAACCCGAGCCGGTCGAGCTCAAGGACGCGCGGCTCGCGCTCCAGGACGCCCGGAGCGCGGGCGCCGCTCAGTACTCGGCCGAGAAGCTCGCCGCCGCGCAAGCGCATCTCGTGGCGGCCGAGAACACGTTCAAGACTGACGTCGACACGGCGATTCACTACGCCCGCCTCGCCGACAGCGAGGCTCGGAACGCCCAGTACCAGGCGGAGATAAAGAAGGCCCGGCTGGCCCTTGAAAGCGGGGCGAAGCGCCACGCCGAGCTCGAGGTCGCCGTCCGCGATGCTGAGATCAAGGCTCTGGCCGTCAAGTCCCGCACGGACGCGGAAAAGGCGCGCTTCGAGTCCGAGGCGCGGGCGCGGGAAGAGCGCCAGCGAAACGAGGCCGCCGCGACGGCCCGCGAAGCCGCGCAACGGGCCGCCGACGCGCGTGTCCAGGAGCTTCAGGCCCGGCTCGACGCGGAGCGAAAGAAGTCCGCGGAGACGCAGCAACAGGCGCAGATCGACGCTCTGAAGGCGCAGATCGAAGAGCAGAAGAAGATCGCCGGCGAGCAGGTTGCCGCCGCCCGGCGGGCGGCGGATGAAGAGCGCGCCCGGGCCGAAGAAGCCCGAAAGCAGGCCGCCGAGCGTGAGAAGGCGCAGGGCGACCTCCTCGTACGCCTCCAGCAGATCGAGCGGTCCGTGCGGGTCGAGCCGCGCGGAATCGTCCTGACGCTCCCCAGCGGCGTGTACTTCGAATCCGGCCGCTCGGACGTGAAGCCCGGCGCCCGCGAGCGCCTCGCCCGGATCGGTCAGGCGCTGGCCGGCGCCTCCGACCGGAAGATCCTCGTGGAGGGTCACACCGACTCGACCGGGTCGGCCGAATTCAACATGAAGCTCTCCGAGCTCAGGGCCGAGTCCGTGAAAGCCGTCCTCGTCGAGAACGCCGTTTCGCCGGACCGAATCGAGACCCACGGTTACGCCTCGACCAAACCGGTGGCGAGTAACGGCACGCCTGCGGGCCGGAGTCAGAACCGCCGCGTGGAGATCGTGGTTCAGGGCGCCGTGCGCTGATCATCCTGAAGACTGGGCTCCGGACCGGTGACCACCGTGTGAGGAGTCTCGTCCTCGTCGGTCGGCCGGGCATGATCCGGCTTGCGAGCCCTGGATGGTTCCGGCGCCTCCGAATCTGGGCACAGGAGAAGGGGCCTGACCGTATCGCTACACGAGCGGCAACAGGAGGCAGCGCTGACCTGCGCCCCGGAAAGCAGCCGGATGAGGTTTGGGGTTCTCCCCTCGACCCCCCGGGTTCTCGCTATGATCGATCATCTCCGAGACAGTGAGGATTCCGATGAGAGAAAACTCCATCTCGTTCCGGCTCAACGGCAAGCCCATCCGGCTGGATGTCGACGGCGATCGGACGCTCCTGTGGGTGCTGCGCACCGACCTCGGCCTCACGGGAACGAAGTTCGGCTGCGGTGAGAGCCTCTGCGGCGCCTGCACCGTGGTCGTAAGCAAGGAGGCGGTGAGGTCGTGTCAGGTGCCGATGAAGGCCGTCCGCGGCAAGGACGTCACGACGATCGAGGGTCTGGCACCGAACGGCAAGCTCCATCCCCTCCAGGAGGCGTTCGCCGATACCGGGGGGCTGCAGTGCGGCTTCTGCACGCCCGGAATGATCATGAATGCCTACGCCCTCTTGCTGAAGACCCCGAAACCCACGCGGAGCCAGATCCGTGCGGGAATGGATGACAACCTCTGCCGCTGCGCCGCCCATCATCGGATCGTCCAGGCCATCGAACGGGTTTCCGCTCCCGCGTGAGGCGTGTCATGACAGACGATCCCTCCGTTGTCGTCGCACCGCCGCTTCCGTCCGCCGGGAGTTCCCTCCACCGCCGCGACTTCGTCAGGCTTCTCGGCGGCGGGATCATCGTCCTGTTCAACGCGGACCTGTCTGACCTCCTGGGGCAGGAAACGCGCACGAGGGGCTACCCCACCGACTTCAACGCCTATCTGAGGATCGCCGGCGACGGCCGGGTCACGATCTACTCCGGGAAGATCGAGATGGGGCAGGGCATCGTCACCTCTCTCGCGCAGATGGCGGCCGACGAGCTCGCCGTGTCCCTGAATTCCATCGACATGGTCATGGGAGACACGGCTCTGTGTCCGTTCGACAACGGAACGTACGGCTCGATGTCGACCCGGTTCTTCGGTCCGGCCCTGAGGGCGGCAGCGGCGGAAGCGAAGGCCGTTCTGCTCACGCTTGCCTCGGAGCACCTCAAGACGCCGCCGGACACGTTGAGCGTCGAGGATGGGATGGTCTTCCTCACCTCCGATCGAAAGACCCGGGTCACGTTCGGTCAGCTCGCCAAGGGGCAGAAGATCGTCCGCACGCTGGACGGGAAGGCGGTCACGAAGTCCGTCCCCGAGTTCCGCGTGATGGGGAGACCGGAGAAACGCCGCGACGCGAGGGCGAAGGTGACCGGCAGGGCCCAGTTCGCCGGGGACATCCGTCCGCCGGGAATGCTCTTCGCGAAGGTCCTCCGCCTGCCGGCGCACGGCGCCGCGCTGAAGAGCGTCGACACATCCGCCGCAGCGCGCCTGCCGGGGGTCGTCGTCGTCAACGAGGGCGGCATGGTCGCCGTGCTTCACACGGATCCCGAAGCCGCGGAGAAGGCGCTCGCCCTCATCCATGCGGATTTCGACGTGCCCGGGCCGGCCTTCGACGACAAAACCGTCTTCGCCCATCTCCTCTCGGTCGCGGGCGAGGGCGAGGAGAGGGAGAAGAAGGGGGATCTCGCCGAGGGAGAGAAGAGGTCCGTCTCGCTCTTCGAAGGAAAGTACGTGAACGGGTACGGCGCGCACGCGCCGATCGAGACCCACACCGCCCTGGCCCGGCTCGAAGGCGGGACGATGACGGTCTGGTCGTCCACCCAGACCCCGTTTCCGAGCCAGCAGGCGATCGCACAGGCCATCGGCTTCGCGGTGGAGAACGTCCGCGTCATCACCCCCTTCGTGGGCGGCGGCTTCGGCGGCAAGAGCGCCGGCCTCCAGGCGATCGAGGCGGCGAAGCTCGCGAAGTTGACCGGAAAGCCGGTCCAGGTCTGCTGGAGCCGCGCCGAGGAATTCTTCCTCGACTCGTTCCGGCCGGCGGCGGTCGTCAGAATCCGGTCGGGACTCGACGGCGCGGGCCGGATCTGCCTGTGGGACTACCAGGTCTACGCGGCCGGATCGAGGAGCTCCGAGCAGTTCTACGACGTCCCGAACAACCTGATTCGGACGTACGGGCGGTGGGGAAGCGAGATCCCGAAGATGCACCTGTTCGCCACCGGTCCGTGGCGTGCGCCGGGGGCCAACCTCAACGTGTTCGCGCGGGAATCGCAGATAGACGCGATGGCGGCGAAGGCCAAGGTCGATCCTCTCGAATTCCGCCTGAACAACACCTCAGACAAGAGAATGCGCCGCGTGCTCGAAGCCGCGGCCGGGCGATTCGGCTGGAAGAAGGCCGTGGCGCCCAGCAGCCGCGGCGTCGGAGTGGCGTGCGGAATCGACGCCGGGACGTACGTGGCCCTGATGGCCGAGGTGAGTGTCGACGCCGCCACCGGGAGCGTGAAGGTCGGGCGAATCGTCTGTGCCCAGGACATGGGCGTCGTGATCAATCCCGACGGCGCGAAGATGCAGATGGAAGGCTGCGTCATGATGGGCCTCGGGTACACGCTCTCGGAGGAGGTCCGCTTCAACGGCGGCCGGATCCTCACCAGGAATTTCGACACATACGAGGTGCCGCGGTTCTCGGGGATGCCCGAGATCGAGACCGTCCTCGTAAAGAATGACGAGCTGACCCCGCAGGGAGGAGGCGAGCCGGCGATCGTCCCGGTGGGGGCGGTCGTGGCGAACGCCATCTTCGACGCCACTGGCGCCCGGCTGTTCCAGATGCCGATGACGGCCGAACGCGTGAAGGAAGCTCTGAAATAGGGACGCGCATTAACACGCTCGAGGCAAGAGCGTATAAGGTCTCGACATGTGGTCTGGCGCCGCCCACGGGGAGATGGCCGCCGTCTTCGGCGCGCTGGCGCTGTCTCCCGATCCCGTCTTCATCACCGACCGCCACAACCGGATCGTCTTCTGGAATCAGAGCGCCGAGCGGATCCTCGGGTTCTCGGCCGCCGACGTCGTCGGGAAGCTGTGCGCCGCGCGTCTCGAGGGTTGCGACGCCTTCGGGAACCGCTACTGCTCGGAGAGTTGCCCGGTCACCGCAATAGCGGCCCGGGGGGAGAGCGTGAACCACTTCGGTCTCCAGCTCAAGGGCCGCGACGGCCATGTCGTCACCGTGGACGTCACGATTCTGAATCTCGGGGCGCGCACGCCGGGCGACTTTTTTCTCGCGCATATCCTCCGGACGGAGCGAATCGAGTTTCCCTCCCTCCAGGATTCGGACCGTCCGGCTCCGCCGCCGTCCCCGTTCGCGAGCTCGCGAGAGTCGCCGGACATCCGCGCGCGCAGGCTTTCCGCGCGCGAGGTCGAGGTGCTGGGGATGCTCGCGGCCGGCCGCTCGACCCCCGAGATCGCCATCGCCCTCCATATCTCGAACCTCACGGCCCGGAACCACATCCAGAACATCCTGTACAAGCTCGAAGTGCACTCCAAGAGCGAAGCCGTCGCCTTCGCTTTCCAGAAGCGGCTGAAGCTGGTCTGACGAAGGTCCCCTGGGGAGCCGCGCCCACGGGCCGTGCCCGTCGGATTCCCGCGCACCAGACGAATTGGTGAGCTTGCGGGATGGTGATGCGGCCGCCCCGGCGGCACCTTGATCGGCGATAGGAGAATTTATGAGCCGATCGAAGCTTGGCCGCGGCGGAATCCTGTTTCTGGGAGTCGGGCTGGTGAGGAGGCACTCATGAAGACGTATCCTTCATTCTCTTCTCTTGCCTTAGGGGCGCTCTTCAGTTTTCTTGCGCTGAATCCGTCGAGCGCGCATGCCGTTCCGAGTTACGCGCGCCAAACGGGGCTCGCGTGCAATGGATGCCACACGACGCCTCCCGAACTCAACGGCGCAGGCCGCCGTTTCAAGCTGCTCGGCTACACCGACAGGGCGCAGGGCACGCCCACCGTGAATAACGACCCGGGCACGCGACACGCAGGTCTGGATCTGATCAAGACGCTTCCTCTTTCCGCAATGCTCGAGACCTCCTTCACATCGACAAAATCGTCGCAACCGGGGACGCAGAACGGCACCTTTGAGTTTCCTCAGGATGTCTCTCTATTTCTTGCCGGCGGATGGTCGGCGCATGTAGGCAGTTTTATCCAGGTCACCTACGACGCCCAGTCAGATCATTTCAGCATCGACAACACGGACATCCGTTACGCCAACACGACCAAGTTGGCCGGCAAGGAACTCATCTACGGTCTGACGCTCAACAACAATCCGACCGTCGAAGACCTGTGGCACACGACTCCGGCATGGGGATATCCCTTCATCGCGAGCGATTCCGCGCCGACTCCGGGCGCCGGCCCGGTCATCCTGGGCGCCCTCGCCGAGGACGTCGCCGGAGTCGGTGCCTATGCCATGTGGAACGACCACCTCTATCTCGCCGGAGCGGTTTACCGCTCGAATCACATCGGAAACCCGCAGCCCAACTCGGGTGCCGGGTTTGCCACGAACATCCGGGGTGTTGCGCCGTACTGGCGGATCGCGTGGCAGCAATCGATCGGAAGCGACAACTATCTCGAAGTGGGCGCCTACGGCCTGCACATGACGTCGACTCCCGACGCCGTCACGGGACTGCAGGACAGCTTCACGGACTGGGCGGTGGATCTCCAGTACGACCGCACGCTGTTCGTGAGGGACGTCCTTTCGCTCCGCGGCACGTACATCCGCGAGAATTCCTCGCTCGCCGCGACCTTCGATCAGGGCGGCGCGGCCCAGAGCGCGCACAACCTCAGCGTGTTCATGGCGAACGTCGAATACCATTTCGGCAATCGCTGCTCCGTTGCACTGGGCTGGCAGAATCTGAGCGGCACGGCCGACGCGCTTCTGTACGCGCCCGCGCCACTGACCGGCACCGCGAACGGCAGTCCGAACAGCGCGGGGTACACCGGGAATCTGTCCTGGTGGCCGGTGCAGAACATCCAGCTCGCCCTCCAGTACACGGCGTACACGCGCTTCAACGGCGCGTCGACGAACTACGACGGTGCAGGCCGGAATGCGAGCGACAACAACACGACGTATCTGCTTGCGCGCTTTCTGTTCTGAGCCGCATTTGAAGGAGGCATGACATGAATCGACTCCTCGTTCTCGCCCTCGCCCTCGCCGCCG
>CALAOT010000107.1 GCA_937889545.1 uncultured Opitutaceae bacterium | reverse complement strand
CAGAACACGTTTCCGGGCCCGCCCGGGGCCGGCCGCGCCCCGCGGGGCCGCGAGATGAACAGCCAGGCATCCCCGGCGGCGCCCTGCGCCGCCATCCGCCGGGTCAGCCTGGCGTGGAGGATGACGGGCGTCCGCGGGCTGTAGTGCCGGGACATCTGGCCGGGCGCGAGTCGGCCCCGGCCTCTGGCCGCGGACCGCCTGGACATCGCGACAGGGATCCCGAGCGCCGCAGCGATCTCGCCGCGGGTGATGGCTCCGGGCCGCAGCAGGGAGGGGTGCCGCGGATCGCGCAGGTCGACGATCGTCGACTCCAGGCCGATCCGGGAGGGACCGCCGTCCAGGATGTGGAGGACCCTCGGGCCGAGATCGGCCCTGACGTGGCCCGCGGTCGTCGGGCTGACGTATCCGAACGGATTGGCGCTCGGCGCCGCCAGCGGCACGCCGGCCAGCCGTATCAGGCGGCGAAAGAGCGGGTGGGAGGGCATCCGGACGGCGACGCTCGGGAGGTTCGCCGTCGCCGCGTCCGGGACGGCGCTTGTCTTCGGGAGCACGATCGTGAGCGGGCCGGGCCAGAACCGCCTGGCAAGCTTCAGGGCGGCGGGGTTGGGCCGGGCCACGAGGCCCAGGTCCCGCAGCGAGGCGATGTGGACGATCAGCGGATCGCTCGCCGGCCGCCCCTTGGCCGAGAAGATCCTCCTGCATGCCGCGCTGCTCGTCGCGTCCGCCGCGAGCCCGTAGACCGTTTCCGTGGGAACGGCGACCAGCCCGCCCGCCCTGATGTGCCTGGCGAGCAGGGCCAGGTTGCGCGGGGTGCCCCTATAGATCCGGGCGGAAGGGGGCATGGTCTGCGGGGGGAAAAGCCGGGGGAAAAAAAGGCCGGAGCCTTTCGGGCTCCGGCAGGCATGCGTTCGCCCGGCCTCCGGTCACTTCGTGAGCAGCATGTTGCGCGAGTGCTTGATCGTGCGCGTGACGGCGCGCTGGTGCTTTGCGCAGAGCCCGGTGTACTTGCGAGGCAGTATCTTGCCGGTGTCGGTGACGAACCGGACCCAGGCCTGCGGATCCGTGAAGGGGATCTGCGCGGGTGTTGGGGTCTGCTGCTTTTGTTCGGCGGTGCTCATTTCTTGGACAGGGGGGTGGATCGTGCGGGTGGGCAGCGGGTTGTCAATCCCGCATTGGCCGGGGTTGGCGGGCCAGTTTGGAGCTTGCCGCTGCGTCCGGCAGCCGTTGTAGGCTGGCAAGACCCCTGAGGCGGCACGCAGAAGCTTTCTGCGCGCCGTCCCGCGCATCGCCCCATGTCACAGGCACGTGTTTCAAATACCGCCCCAAGTCCTGAACCGGGCGGCGCCCGGATTGCCTCGGTCGATGCGCTGCGAGGACTTGTCATCACCCTGATGGTCTTCGTCAACGATCTCGCAGGGGCGCCCCATGCGCCCTCCTGGCTCGAGCACGTCGGGGTCAGGGCGGACGCGATGAGGCTGCCGGACGTCGTTTTCCCGGCGTTCCTGTTCATCGCGGGCGTGTCGGTCCCGCTGGCTTTCGGCCGGGCGCTCGCCCGGGGACGGACGCGCAGGCAGCTCCTTTGGAAGGTGCTCGTGCGCACGTGGGCACTGCTGGTCATGGGCGTTGTCATGGTGAACATGGAGGAGCACGAGCCCTGGGCGCGGGGCCTGTGGGGCGCCCTCGCATATGTTGCAATGTTCCTCGCCTTCGCCGTCGTGCCCGGCCAACCGGGACGCGGCCGGGCCGTTCTTCGAATCGGCCGCGTTGTCGGCGCGGCCGCGCTGGCCGCCCTCGTGCTCGCCTATCGCACCGCCGACGGCAGGGCGATGGTTCTCGGGCCGCTTTTCGATCCCTCCGACACAGTCTGGCTGCGGCACTCGTGGTGGGGGATACTCGGGCTGATCGGCTGGGCCTACCTCGTCGCGTCACTCCTGTACCTTGCGGCCGGGCGCCGGCGGGAATGGCTGGTCGGCGCGACCGGCTGGCTGGTGTTGCTCTTCGTCGCAGCCCGGTCCGATCTGCCCGCGCAACTCGCGTCGCGTTCGTGGCTGGAATGGGCGGCGCCGGCGCTGGCCGCGCTGGAGGCGGCCTTCGGATGGGTCAATGGCCACGTCAGCATCGGCGGGGATCTCGGCTCGCTGGCAGCAATCACAATGGCGGGATGCTGCCTCGGTTCGATTCTGGCCGACGGCTCGGAGCTGCGACAGCCGGCACAACGGCTGCGTTGGGCGCTCGCATTTGCCGCCGGATTGTTCCTGGTCGGCGTGCTGCTGGACGCACCATACGGCATCAACAAGATCCGTGCGACGCCGTCATGGTGTCTGTTCTGCGCGGCGATCACCACCGCCGCATGGGCATTTCTATACTGGCTCATGGACATGCGCGGCCACCGCGGGTGGAGCCGCCTCTTCCAGCCGGCCGGGGCCAACCCGCTCCTCGCGTACCTGCTGCACCCGTTCCTGTACCTTCTGGTCGGCCTTGCGGGCGAGAGGGCGCTCGCAACCGCCTTCTCCTACCACGGCCTGCCCGCCGTGGCCGCGGTCCTCGGATCGCTCGTGATGGCCTTCGCCGTGGTTCAGTTGACCGGCTGGATCGCGCGCGTGGGATACCGGCTCAAAGTCTGATCCGCCTCCCGGCCAGGCCGGGGGTGCCGTCCCAATATTGGCCATGGCGCATGCTGGCCGACCCGGGAGCCTCCGGAAACCCGGCTCATTGCCCGCCGCTCTCAGGGCTTCGACTTGAAATTGATGTTCAGGCTGGCGCTGGCGCCAAACTGGCGCCCGTCGGGCCCGTCGGTGGCGCGGGCCCCCAGCACCCCCAGCAGGTGCCACCGGGGGAGGCGTTGGCGAAACAGCGGGACGAAGACCTGGGGAGTGAGGGTGAACACCTGGCGGCCCTGGTCGGTGACGAGCTCGCTTGTCGCGCCGTTCAGGGTCAGCGAGCCGACAAAGCGCGGCCATTGGCGGCTCGCGCCGACGGAGAACGTGATCGAGTTCGAGTGGAGCACATTGATTCCGAACGTCCCCGGAAGGGGCGAATGGGCCAGGAGATCGAGGCCGAGGCTGGAATAGCCGACCAGGTTCCAGGACGGGACCAGCGGGCGGGTGTAGGTCACGTAGGGATCCGTGTGGCGCCACCCGTCGATGAGGGAGGCGGGCGGGCGCCCGACCGGGCTCGAATAATTGACGCCAACGCTGAAAGCCGAACCCGGCCGGGACTTGATGGGCCGGGCGTACTTGATGCCGAGGTTGATGCCGTAAAGGCCGTAGCGGGTGGCGTCACCATCGCCTTCGTCGCGCCAGATGTAGCCTTGCGCTCCGGCGTTCAAATCCACGCTGTCGGTCACCTTCAGCCACACGCCGCCGTCCAGGCGGAAGTAATCGCCTTGAAGCGGGTTGCCGATATGGGGCCTGCCGTAGAACCAATAGGTTCCGCCTGGCACGAGGAAAGGAAGGTTCTGGTTCACGAGCTCCGGCAGGCGGTTCATGAAGGAAAGCAGGCCGCCGGATTCCTGCGTGGAAGCCGTCTGGTCGGGTTGCGCCTGCAGCGCCGAGGCGGCGATGATGGCGGCGGCGGGAAGGAGCGCCCTGAATTCTGCGATGCCTCGCATGCCGGGACGTGGCGTGGGAATGGGGAGGCTGGCGGACAGTCCGCTGCTCTTCAACGACGGACCGGGCTCACCCGTCCGCCGGAAGCCCGGCGCCCGCAAGCCACTTTTCCATGGGTTCAAGGTTGGCACGCTGCCTGCCGGGAGACAGCAGGGCGCCGCGGCCGTTCCCTCAGCCCGCTTCAGATGGTGCTGAAATCACCCTGCTCCAGGGGGAAAAGGGGCCTGCCGAGCCGCTCCGAGCTCACACGCTCGATCTCGAGCGCAACCGTGTAGTTGTGGGTGACGAAGCGCAGAAGCTCTATCCGCGGGATGCTCAGGCAGCGGGTGCCCTGGTAGGCAATGATGGTGGCGTTGGGCGAGCTGTTCTGCATCAGGCCGATCTCGCCGAAGAACTCGCCGGCGCGGATGATCGCCACCTGGCGCCCCTTCTGCATGACCCGCGCGTTGCCCTGGAAGATGATGAAGAATTCCTCGACCGTCTGGCCCTCGCTCAGGATCACGCTTCCCGGAGGATAGCCGACGATCGTCGAGAGGCGAGCGAAGCGGTTGATGGCCTGCAGGTGCCAGTTCTGGCAGAGCGAGATCCGCCTGAGGAAAGGCATCTTGAGGAGCATGTCCGTGAGCGTGGCCTGCGGAATCTTGCGGACCACGAGCTCCTCGGCCATCGCGCGGTCCATCGAGAGCAGCACGACCGGGGTCAGCGACCGCAGCAGATAGCTGGGGAACTTGGGGTCCGCGAGGTCGTGCAGGCCGATGATGTCACCCTCGGTGAGCACCTGGACCGGCACCGACCGGCCCGTGGCCAGCTGCCGCCGCAGGGCGACCTTGCCGCTCACGATAAGCGCGACCTGCGTCGGGTTGCTCTCGTACTCCCAGAGCGACCTCCACGGGCCGTGCCGCCGGACCGCCATCGCGCGGGCGAGCTCCAGGCGCTGCGGCGGCTGCAGCGTGCTCAGCACGGAGGAGGCGGCCATAGCCTTCATCCGGCTGGACTCGTCCAGCATCATGTTCCTCGCCGTGATCCAGCGCGCCCGCGACAGGCGCAGGGTGTTTCGCCGCGCCTGCGCCCTCTCCCGGACCGAGTGGTAGGTCTCCCAGATGAGGTAGCCGGCGCCCAGCGCCGCCAGCGACCCGCCGATCCAAAGCCCGGCCCGCACGCCGTAGTTCTCCGCGTAGTCCAGCCAGTAGGAGAGGCTCCATGCGGGCATATCCATCAGCCGGGAGCCCCAATAGAGGATGGCGACCGCCCAGAACAGGCCGTAGGCCATCCTCACCCAGGTGGACGGCTGGCGGAGCGCGCGGCTCAGCAGCCAGCCCCTCGTCTCCGGGCGGCGGTTGGGCGGGAATATGTAGGATTGCTCGGCGTCGCTCAGGCCGCGTTTCTGGCCGACATGGATGAGCTTTGAGAAACGCCCCCCGAAGATGGGGCGCGCGATGATGATGAGGGCGAGCAGGGAGAAGAGCTCGCACCCGCGCAGGCGCCAGGCCGAGAATCCCGTGGCGATGGCTAGCACCGCCGGCCCGGCGAGGCCGATCACCGTCTGCGCCTTGCTCGGCAGGATGATGGCGTCGTGTGTGTCCACCGCGAAGTGCGGCGGGATCGCCAGCCATTTCCAGCGCGGCCGGTAGATCTCGCCGCCCGCGCCGCGGACAAGGCAGCCCGAGATGAAGGAGGCGAAGCTGAGCGCCACGCTCAGCAGCAGCAGCCCGCCCAGCCAGTCCAGGAAGGTCGTCGGCAGCCTCGGGTTGATGGCGAGCGCCATAATGACTCCGATGCCGAAAAGGGCGGCGAGCGGCATGGCGAGCACCTTTGGGCGGACGGACCACTTCCAGTTGTGGGCCAGCACGGGCTCGGGGCCGATCCCCGGCTCCAGCAGGATATTCGCCCGCAGCGCCTTCAGGATGAGCTCGAAGAATTCGCCGAGGCGCAGGCATTGCCGGTTGCGGATCGCGCTGCCCAGCACGGCGGGGACCGTCCGGGGCACCACGAACTGCTGCAGGATTATCCACTGCTCCGGGCTGACGCGCAGATACGTCTTCGCGGGGACGTTCTTGAGCACAAACAGGCCGTTGATCAGCCCGCTCCGCTTCAACTGCGGAGCGAGGCAGAGGGTCTGCGCCGAGAGTATCAGGTTGACGTCCATGTGCGCGGCGCTCAGCCGGGACCGGTGCCGTCGGATATGACCTCCTCGACCGCGGCGACGAGGTGTGCGTTATCAAACGGCTTGGCAAGGAAGCGGTGTTCGCGCAGGTCCGTGGGCCACCAGGACACGTCGGAGAGGTGGCCGCTGATGAATATTACGTTGATGCTGGGATAGCGGCCGCACATCCGCCGCATCAGCTCCAGCCCGTCGATGTTGGGCATCAGCACGTCGCAGATGACAAGGAAGGGCGGGCAGGCCGCCCTCTTGACCGCGTCCATCGCCGACTCGGCGCTGCTTGCCGTGTGCACGGTCCATCCCTCCTTCTCTAGGACGAGTTCGATGAGGTGCCTCATGGACGGCTCATCGTCCACCACGAGAATCCAGCGCGGGGGAGCGGGAGGCTTGGAGGATGTTGAGGAAGGGGCTGGGTTATGCATGGGGAACGGGGGGGTGCGGGGCAGGAATGCGCGGTTTGGCTGACACTTTCATAGACCCTTGCCCCGGGCGCACGATGGGAATAAACGCGTAGTTGGTTTTACTGCTCGGGGCTAGCTCGTTGCGTGAAATTTCGTGGCCTGTTCCGGACCGCTTTTCTTGCCTTTCTGGTTACCCTTGGGCTGTTTCCGAAAGGATTCATTGGCGCTGCCTTGGCGCCGCGGCGCCGCGGGGAATCGGCAGGCTCGGCCGCATTGGGGCCCCGCGGAACGGTTGGATAGGGCAGTTCAGCGCCGGCCCGGTGCCGGGCGCTTCTGCCACACGCTGAAGTGCTCGATGCCGTTCTCGGAGGCGACCGACCTGTACCGGAGGGCGGCGTCGATCCCCAGGTTGAGAAAGCAGTCCCGGAGGAATCCCTCGAACGATTCCGAATTCCAGACATGGGCGTGCTCACGACGGGTCCTTGAAAGCTGAATGTGAATCTTGAGGTTCTCCGGCGGCTCGTCGAACACGTGGGGGGCGGCGCTTCGCAGGAAGCTCTCATAGTGGTCGTCGCCGCTCGCCTTCACTTCATCCATGTAGTCCGACCAGAGGTGCCCCCATGGGGTGAGCTCCCTGCGCCGGTCGAACGTGTAGTCCTTGTCGGGAACCGCCATGGCCACGATTCCGCCCTCCCGGCAGATTCGGAACACCTCCCGGACCGCCTTCACCGGATTGGCCACGTGCTCGAGGACGTGGTTCATCACGACGAAGTCAAAGGCCCCGTCGCGGAACTGGACGAGCCCGTCATGGTCCAGGTCCCCGATGAAGCTGACCTTGGCGAACTTCCCGCCGGGAATCTCGCGATAGAGCGCGGCGGCCTGGGTTTCGTCGATGGCGTCGAGATACTGGACCGCGGCTCCCTCGGGGATTTCCGCCGGCTCGTTCAACGCGCCGATCTCAAGCCCGTTCCCGGAAAGCAGCGCGTATCCGTTTCTTCGATGGGTGAGCGGGACCATGGATGCTGTTTCCGAGGGCACCCCCGGGGCTGGTGGAGTCAAGCTCCGTCGGTCTTCGTCCGGCGTTCTGGGATTGCTGGGAAGCCCTGGGAGATCAGCCGCCGGCCGGCGGGACACGGAGCGCGGCAACTGCCGCGCCGTTCATGGCGCCGCCGGATCCGGCGCAAAAGCCACATTGTGGAACGCAACGATCCACCACGCGCCGTTCTTTCGAACCAAGACCTCCAATAGACGTGTCCGCAGAACGCCATCGCGGGGCACAGGAACGCCAAGGGGAATCTTCTGGTAATTCGTCACCTCGGTATCGATGTCAGCCACGGCAACATCTGGGTTAGCGAACTGAAGCCTCCGGATGGTGAGCTTCAGCGTGCTTCCCTTGTATATCGTCTCAAATATTCTTGCGTGTTGTTTTTCGAACCCATCATGGCCGAACAGCACCCTGCCGATTATGTTTGTGAAGGAACCATCGACATCGAATTGCTCCGCGAACCCGTTTGCATCGCCACGATTCCACGCTGTTTCCTGGCGCGTCACCCGTTCGGCAATTGTTTTTGAATCATCGCCGGCTGTGATTTCCGCTGCAACCGCCCGCATGGACATGAGGCCGACTGAGAAAAGGGCCAACGTGGCCGCGCATCCGTACCGAGAGCGTATATTCATAGCAGGCATGGTTCGTTCAGCCGGGCTTCCATCGCCAGCAACAAAACGGTTTAAACATGACCTTAAAAAAACGATCGTGTGTTGCTGCCCTCTGACAAGCTCAAGTAAGTCCCCATAGTTCAACTGGATAGAGCAGCGGTTTCCTAAACCGCTTGTCCCGGTTCAAGTCCGGGCGGGGGCACCATTTCAAGGCCAATTCGAATAGCAGCCACAGCGTTTAACAGAATCGTAGTAGCTATTACGTCATAGCTTGTTAAGGAAAACCGTTTGTTAAACGGATTAAACGCGCATTCGAAAACACTATCGTGGGCAGAGGCCTTTCGGCAGTTTTAGGCACGCTTCACCGAGCGTGCGTTTAACACTTTATGGCTGCCAGTTACCGGATCGTGGCCGGTTCAACCCCGACAGCCGGCTCCATTCCTAACTGCATCAACAGAAGCAGTTACAACGATTGTTCCGGATTCAGAACAGGCCATTTGCTAAGACTTTTAGCAGATTGAACCTCGATCACGGCCTTTGCCAAAACACGGTGGCTTCGGCTTCGAGGGATTGGCGACCGACGACGAGGTGGAGCAACGGGCATGTATGGGGCGCCTTCGCGGCGTCATGCAGGACCTGCACGGCGTTTGGGTATTCTACGTTGCCACCGGCGTCGGTGGCGACTGGCTCTTGGAGCACTGGTTGTCGCCAGGAGCACCTTTCAATCGCCAATTTGTGCTGGTCAGGGTTTGATTGCCGGAGGCAAAGCGCAAGGAATGTTTCCCCCGATGTATTGACCGCCCTGCGTGCTCTACATTCCAAGGCAAAGTGCGGGGTGTTCAATCCACCCTTATTCGAACAGACGGTGCCAATTCATGCTCATTCTCAAAATATGGTTTAATCTGCCCTCAAGAGTCTGACCACGTCGACTCGGGAAGCACGCTGGGCGGGAAGCCAGCAAGCAGCGGCGCTGGCGATCACCAGAATGATCGCAACTCCGAGATAAACAGGCGGATCAAAGGGTTTGGTTTCGAAAAGGAGGCTCTCCATAAAGCGAGTGAGGCCAAAGGCGGCT
Organism: uncultured Opitutaceae bacterium; assembly: GCA_937889545.1. Classification (GTDB taxonomy): domain Bacteria; phylum Verrucomicrobiota; class Verrucomicrobiia; order Opitutales; family Opitutaceae; genus Palsa-1447. The sequence goes on along the minus strand of CALAOT010000107.1, from coordinate 28,699 downwards.
GCTATACCGATCGCGAGGCCAAGCGACGCCGCGCCGAGCCCTCGCGACAGCACGAGGCGCCTAAGATCTGACGATGTCGCCCCAAGGGCGATCCTGACCCCAAATTCGTTCATGCGACTTTCAACCGAGTAGGCGACGACCGAGAAGAGCCCTACAACGGTCAGCCCAAAGGCGATTCCGGCCAATCCCTTCAATATTGTAAAAGCGTAACGTTCGGTCGCCATTGAGCTGCCGACAATATCATTGATCGAGCTCACGCGCTGCACAATCAACCTCGGCTCGATCTCGTAGATCGCCTTTTTCACAACTGCCTCAAATTCCTTTTTTGGATCTTGGTCCAGTCGGAGCACCAGCGTGTCGATGTTTGATGGGGACATCCAGTTTGGCACGTAGTACCTGATTCCAGCGGGGGCGTGGATGACGTCACGGGCGTCTTTGACCACCCCAACAATGGGAAACTTGAGATCTCCAGAGGCCTTCATCCCGAAAGATAAGCCGACTGGGTCGCGACTCCCGAAGAGTTCCTTGGCCATGCTCTCGTTGACGACTGCCTCGACTTCGCCGCGATTCCCGGAAAGCCACCTGCCCTCTTTTAGGACGAGACCGGAGGTCTTCAAGAAGTCGGCCGACACAAAGTTGCCAGCAACCTGCTCAAATTTGCCGCCCTCTATCCGTAGCTCGGCCGTACCTGCAAAATAGCCGGGGAAGAGGGAATCCTGACCGAACGAGACTCCGCGCACTCCAGGTATCGTACTTAACCTCCGCTGAAGGCGTTCAAAAAGTTGGACCCACGCCTCGGGTGTGAGGTCGTAGCTGCTGGGAGCTTCGACCTGAACTTTTACCTTCCCGGCGGGATCAAAGCCAAGGTCAAGGTGGTGGAGCCTCTCGAAGGATCGCACCATGAGGCCCGTTCCGATAAGAAGGACGACAGCAAATGCGGCCTGAAGGACGATAAGCGAGGTTCTGACCTGTCCTGACCACCGGCTTTCCCCGATTGTCGGGCCGGTATCCTTAAGTCCGGGGTTGATGTCCGCCTTCAACAGACCCAAGGCGGGGACAACGACGGCTCCCACGCAGGCCAAAAGGCTGAGGCCGGCAATGCAAGAAAGCGTGCCCAAGTCCCAAAAATTTCGGAATAGGGCACTGTCGTCGCCGTTTATTGCTGCGAACAAGGCGGGGAACAGAAACTTTGCGAGCAAGGCGACAACAAGGCTCGCGGCGGCCGAAAGCGAGACACTTTCCACCACGAGCAGCCGAATTACCTGGAATCGTGAACCCCCGATCGCAATGCGGATGCTCAGTTCCCTACGTCTTCCGATGAGACGGATCAACATCAGGTTAACCAAGTTGATGCAGGAAATTGCATACAGAAATGCGCCCGCCGCCAAGACGACCCATAAATGCTGAGGCCTCTCGATCACGGTCAACTTTCCAAGAATCGGCTTCCACTTTGAAATGTAGTCTGATGCCCATAGGGAGAGGGTGGGCAGCTTAACAGAAGTCATGGCCGCAATGGCCTGTTCCTGGGACACGCCTGGCTTGAGCCTGGCGATGACTGATAGTGATACATGCTTGAAAACATTGTTTGGATTCACAGACAGGTCGATCGGGCGGTAAACGTCGCACGCAAAGTCCGTCGGGAATGGCTGGTTCGGCGCTAGGATACCGATCACAGTGCAGGGAACTTGGTCAATCATGACCTGGCGTCCAAGCGCGTCTGGAGAAGCGTCAAAGTATCTTCGCCAGAACAGGTCTGAAATTACGACAACTGAGTTCGCGCCGGCGCGAAACTCGCCCGGAAGAAAGCCTCGCCCAAGCACGGGTTTAATTCCAAGTGTTCCGAAGCAATCGCTAGAGACCTCGAGCAACAAGTTTGCCACTGGGTCCCCGTGAATCGTCACATTGGCCAATCGGGGTAAGACTGCCGCATAATCCGAAAAGACGTTGATCTGATCCCTGTAGGCTTGGTACTGAAAACGCGGGCAATAATACAGCGCGGGGTTCCGTTTGTCGCTGTGCCCTATTCTAAACAGATCACCCGCATTCGCATAGGGAAGATCAAAAATAGTTGATGCCTCGGTTAGGTTATATACCGCCGTTGATACGCCGATTCCCAGGATCAAGGTGACGAGGACCGTGGCGGTGAATCCCTTGGACGACCGTAGTGACCGGACAGTGAAGCGGAAGTCATTGAGAAGCTGCCCCACCCACATGAATCCGTGTTCGTCGCGGCACTTTTCCTCTAACTGGGAAACCCCCCCAAAGCGCCGATGCGCGGCAAAGCGTGCTTCCTCTGGAGACATACCAGACTCGACATTCACCCGCGTCAGCTCTTCGAGGTGCTGGCGCATCTCCTCGATCATTTCAGACTCGATTCGCCTACGTCTGAACAGGGCTCCCAATCGTGAGCCTACCGTTTTCCAGTATTCATTGTTCATGAACGTGTGGCCTTTCTCAGGCCACATCCATAATCGATCTGATTGCGCCACATATCCGCGCCCAATCCCTCGACTCGCTAGCTAGCTGCTTACGCCCGTCCTTCGTAAGCTCATAGAACTTGGCGCGCCGGTTATTCTCCGATTGGCCCCATTCGGCCTTGATCCAACCTTTGTGTTCCATCCGGTAGAGCGCCGGGTATATCGAACCTTCCTCCACCTGAAGCACGTCCTTCGACAGAATCTGGATGCGTTGCGCAATTCCCCAGCCGTGCATCGGACCGCCACTCAATACCTGGAGTACCAACATGTCCAAAGTGCCCTGTAGTAGTTCCATTTTACTCATACGTCATGCCTCCTTAGGGTATCTAGGGGACTAAAGGCTTCCCTTAGACAGTCAATGGGTAAATCGGAACCGCGGCTTAACTTAAACCGCAAGCTCTGGATGGCTTTGTCCAAGAAACGACCGGTTTAGAAGCATCGCAAGAGCCCGATTGAGCGTGGGCGTCCGGTGGCGGCGAGCCTCCTGAATCATCATTTCCTACTCGATATTATTGGATCTTAGGTGCGCAAAATGATCAGTCTGGTGCCCCGATTGGGTCGAATGGGTTGAATCGGGCACAGGGATTGAGCTGCTACCAACAATGCTTGTTAAACAGCGTTGTTCTTTCTGTTGATCACGATCTTCTCCTGACAATGGGGCTGAAGCAATTCAACCCATTCAAGTTCGCGTTTAATTCGAGACTGGCGCACCACTTTACGAGTCTACTCCAAAGATGGGATCTTTACCAAATAGAGCTTTTCGGTGTACTTGACAAAGATGTTTGTGAGACATATTGGTGAGACATGAAAACAGCAACCGTTCGACAGATTCGTAACGCGTTTCCGTCTGTTCTCCGGCTCATTCGCAACGGCGAGAGTGTGTCGATCACGTCGCGTCGGCAAGTGGTGGCTACGCTGAGTCCGCCGGCAGTCCAAAAGGCAGCACGGCAGACGCGCCCATGGGCGAACTTGGACGTGCGACTGGCAGAACTGCTGCAGCAGCCGATGCTACCGCTATCGGGTGCCGACCTATTGGCGCAGGATCGTGATCGCTACTGAAAAGTTCGTGGTCTACGCCGATACGTCGTTTCTATTTTCCCTCGTGTTGCACGACGCCAACACGGCCGGAGCGGTCGCTTATCTAAGACGCCATCCAACGAGTCTTGCGCTGACACCTTGGCAGCGATGCGAGTTGAACAATGCGGTGCGCCTCTCTGTTTGGCGTGGAAACTGTCCCGCCCCGGTTGCAATGACAGCACTAGGGAAAATAGAAGCGGATCTCAGGGCGGGAAATTTCACCGAAACGCCGCTCGTTTGGCCCGACGTATTGAAGATCGCGAACGAGCTCGGTGAAAAGCATACATCGGCACTTGGGGTTCGAACTTTGGACTTATTGCATGTTTCCGCTGCCATAAGTCTCAAAGCCAAGACCTTCCTAACCTACGACGGAAGGCAACTCGCCCTAGCGCGTGTCTCAGGCCTTCGCGCTCAAAAGCTTTAGAATTTCACCCGTCGCAATCGGCGTTAGCGTTTGTTCGAGAGTCACGCCGGGCTCGCGCTTCCAATTGGTTGCCTGCGGCCCCCAACCTAACGACTCCTTTGGCGGATCGACTCAGTCGTTCCTTAACTTCTCGCGCAAATCCATCCCTCATTCGTGTCGGAATCACATAACACTATGATAGCCAACCGAACTCAGCGGTTTCCTAAACCGCTTGTTCCGGTTCAAGTCCGGGTGGGGGCCGATGGCGGCGCATCTGCGGACTGATAATTGAAGGACGTGCCTGCTCAGGAACATGCGTGTATTGCCATGCGCAGGTTCGCGGCCGTCACCAGATTACGGCACTTCGTACACCTCCGCCAATGCGACTCCGGTCGTATTGTTGACGCCGGAAACCTGAATCGTGTAGGCACCTGCGGGGAGGTTCACAATCTGGGCGCTGTCCGCGCTGCCTGCCGCGAGCGCAAAGGCCCCGACGGAGGCTGCTGTGCTCGCGATGAGCGCGGGGTTGGAACTGGTTCCTCAGACGGTGTTGGAGGCGATCACGGTCCCAGAGTTGTTAAACACGCTTAGACTCGGCTCTGCTAAGACCCCGCCGACGCCGCAGCATGCGATGTTGAGCTTGTTGTTCGGGGACTGCCCGCCTGCGCCTTGGGAGCGAAGGATGTTGGGCAGCGTGACGGCCGCCGTCGCGAACGAGGCGGTCTTCAGGAAGGTTCGGCGATTCATGTCGGGGGTGTTCATGAATTGGCTGGTTGAAGAGGAACCTCGCGAAGGCCCCTTTTCGGGGGCAGGTCGCGTTGAATGGCCATGACTCCCATCACCCCCACGATAGCACGCGGCTTCCCGTCCGGACATAGCTGCGCTTACGAAGGCATGCTCAATCTTACGTTCGGGTGATCTTGCCTGCGTCTGCCGGCGTGAGCCTCACCGGCAGAAACGGCCGTTCGCTCGTTTTCCCTATCGATTGCGTTGCGATCGGCAATCCCGCCGAGGGCCCCTTTGGGGGCGGCTTCTGCAGCCTAAGGGGGATGGTGCTCCTCTAGGAGCTGCCTGTCCATCACTTCGTTGCGCAACTTCTTCCCGCTCTCCCGGGCTGTGCCATCGAATGATCGAGTCTCGGAATTGCCGCGGCCCTGCGGCGCCGCCTGCGATCTCATTCGCGCGTGAACACCGGCGGGAATCTCGAGCGGGATATCCCGGGCTGTTGCGAGTTGAATTCGCCGTGGACAGCGTGCTCTAAAGCACTATTTGATTCATTCCTTGCACTTGGGCGAGAGCCCATGGACAAGGTGAAGTCCTAAGTAAGGCACGCTCTCGCATTCATTTCGTTGGTGTAGATGTCCCTGTAGCTCAAGTGGATAGAGCATCAGTTTCCTAAACTGAGTATTCCGGTTCGAGTCCGGGCGGGGATACCAAAATCGGCCGAGAAAAGATGCCAGTTTTATCCTTGGAATCAATTTCCTGACCGAAAGTAGGCGAATTGCTTCCGATCGGCTTGAAGAGCTTATTGCTTCCATGCACCCCAAATGAGCGGGTTTCCTGTCATGGTGAACCATTTGCTTCCCGCTTTTTTGCGGTTTGTCCGGCCGGGAGGCTCCGCAATAACGAAGGTCGGCTTTCTAGCCGCCCTGTAGCTGGATTGGATAGCTCGAATTTCTCTTCGAGCGGATTAAAGGCGATGCGGATACGCACCTCATCATAGTCTTTGGTCACGACCATTTGGCCGAGAAGAGCCGCCATCAAGGCAGTGACGCGCTGTTGGTCGTCAATTAGGACGCGTTTGCCGGCAGAAGAGGACCCATCCTTCACCTTCACAGTGGGGTTATGCCACGCGATAAGGTAACCGATAGGGTACCTGATCGGCGCCGCGATCTAAGAAGAGACGGACCATCTCCACGTTGTTGTTGTAGCAACCACAGATGTCGTCGTCGTGCTGCCTGTAGACCCGCTCCCACAGGACCTGCGTACTTCGTCGGCAGGGCATGATCCCGACCAGGGGCTGGACGAACGTTTTGCCGCAGTCCCGGCACTTAAAACGCCGGCATTTGACGACGATTTCCGTCGGCCGGCCGAAGAGGTCCAGGTGTTTCACCGTTCGTCGATACCTGCCCTTACTGCGAGGGAGGCCGCCGACCTCGCAGTAAGGGGAGCTCTTCGGGGCATCCTTCACCTCTACCAGTAACCTAACCGAGGGCTGGGTCGTAGCAACTGCACGAACCTGCTCCTATGGGGTATTCGCCTCCTTCAAGGAAGGGGTCTCCACGAAGTTCCACTGTGCCTCCGGGTTAGGCGCCGGCCGATACTTCCGAAGCGTGGCGACACCCGGGCGCCGAAAATAGCCACTCGAGATGAAACTGGCGACCACGGTTGCGATGGATGGACCCAATCTCCAGCGCTTCGACGCCGGCTGCCCGACGGGGCCGTCCCGTGGACGAGGGGTGTCTCCAATCATATGCCCGTACTTTTCTCGGAATGGCGGATCCGGTACGAAATGCGGCCTTAGGCGGTGATCGGCCAGAGATGGGGTGAACCCCCCATCAACTTAGAGCGAACCCCCCTTCCATACGGGTTACTAATCAACCGCATCGTCAACGCCATCACCCAAATGCCCAATCCGAGACAACAAGATAAAGAAATATGAAAACATACGACGTAGACACAAAATCAAGCACCACCGACAAGATCCAGGGGGACGCCAAGATCACCTCCGGAAAGGTCAAGGAGGAGACCGGCAAGGTTTTCCGCAGCCCGAACCTCCAGGCAAAGGGGATTGCCGAGAAGGATGAGGGACACGTCCAGAAGAAGGTCGGGGAGATCAAGAAGGTCTTCGGCCAGTAGGTCTCCCTCACAATCCGGATCCGTACACGCCCATAATGACTATTATGAAATTCCCACACTACACCCGCAAACTCGCCTTGATCGCCACACTTGCGGGAATTGTTGCCGTAGGGGGGTTCTTCGGCGGCTGCGCTGAAACACGCACCAGTGACAGCACCGGCCAATACGTCGACGACACGGGAATCACGACCAAGGTGAAGGGGGCGCTGTTGAAGGACGACATGGTCAAGTCATTCGAGATCAAGGTTGAGACCATGAAGGGCGTCGTACAGCTGAGCGGCTTTGTGGACAACTTGGACCAGAAGAGGGCGGCGGGCAGGGATGCCGCCTCGATCTCAGGGGTCTCCAACGTCAGCAACAACCTCATCGTCAAGTAGCAGGCGCGGTCGTCCGCCACTGGGTCTGCCTGACCCGATTGCGGCCGACCGCACCCTTCAAAAATGCCCGGAACAGTCCATACCAACCCACCTTTCCATCATGTGTGACCTTGCCCTGATTCTCCCGCCCCTCGCCGCCGCCGGCTATTCAATGCTGTACCTGCTCTTCGGCGGAGGCATTGGCGGTGCGATCGTGATCTTTATCGTCGCAAAAATGCTTGGAAAGTAAGGGCCGCCTGGGCGGCGCCGCCCTTTGCGGATTCCCTGAACGGCCGCTTCTGCCCGTATTCGCTAAGGCGGGCCGGCAGGTTTCTGCACGGGTACATGTGCAGCCCGGCGAAGGGTCTCGCCCTTCGAAACCCCCATTCCACTCGCAATCTTGTTCAGCCGGACGACGTCGGTCTGGCTGAGCGCGGTCTGGCGCTGGGTGCCGTCGCGGTCGACCCAGGCGACGACATGCGGCTTCTGCCGTGAGGTTTTGACAAGGTCCCGCAGGAAAGCCTGTTCGTCTTCGGATAAATCCACGCCTGCTCCAAGTGGGGCGTGTCGGACGGAAGGTCAAGGTCGCGGGCGATTGATTGAGGGCATTTTGTGCCTTTGGCATCTGGCGGAATCAAATAGCTGCAAACACCTTGGGAAATGGGACTGCCCATAGGGTCCAGGATAATCAGGTGGTCTCCTTCACAGCTCGTCTCCAAGGCCGCGCGCCCGTGACGAGACTCGTCGTCGACGGTCCAGATAACCCCTTCGGTGCCCGTCTCGAAATGATCAATTAGGCCCCCCTTACCGTTCTCGGCCCTTCAATGGGTACCTGCTTCGGAATTAATTATTTCCCAAGTTGCTCATAAAAAGCACCAAAGGAAATACTCTGGCGATCAAATCGCTTCTTGAAATTTCAGCGCACAGATGCGCGAAAATGGCGATAATCGCATCCGTTAAGGTGAGAGAATTGGTTCCTGTTCGTGACTCCACGGGTACAAACGCGAAGGACGCGCAATTGCTTCCGTTTCTCCGCTATGGTCAGGAAATTGATACCGCCTGCCTTTCGGTCGGCTTCGCTCCGATCGCTTTAGCCCCGGAGAAATATTTAACTCGTCGGACTATTGGTCCGCGGGTGGTCGCTTTGTCGGTCTAAACGACAAGTTGCTGGCCGAGGCTCGTCACATTTAGGAGAATATCTGTCATTCGAGGCGCCATTCGTCCGAGGCTGCGCTCACCGTCTTCGGGGCCGCATTGGCGCCGGCGGCCTACCGTGCAGCTTCTTTGCCGGCCTGCTCTTGCCATCGCCGCTCGTTCACGCCCTTCACGACGAGTCACAGCATCAGCAATCCTTCTGCGAGGATGCCAAGGCCCATGATCCAACGTGAGAGAGCATGCGCAACGACCGGCGACAAGTAGGCGAGCCAGCCCACTCCGGCCAATACCAGGAGCGCGCCCAGAATCCGCGGCAGGAATGTCGACCCGACGATGAGCCAGCCGAGCAAGATGCAATAGGGTCCGAAAAACCACAGGGGACTGAGGGGGAGGGGGCCAGATGAAAGACGGCTAGAACTCCGACCATGCAGCCCAGGAGGCTCATGATCGCGGCGAGCAAAGAAAGGTTCCTGTCCACCGGCTTGAACAGGCCGTAGAAGAGAAGCGTCACCGCGGCATAGTCGGCAAATGCGACGAGGTTGAGCGCATTGCCAACGACCACCAGCCGGCGGGACACCAGGTACTCGGCCAGCACGGCCAGAAAAAAATAAAGCAGATACACGACGCCGATGGCCCTGGCCTTGGAATACGGCGGCGTCTCTGCAGTTGGCCCCATCGTTCACAGCCTTTGCGGCATTTCCTGTTTGCGCAAGGCAGCCGCACAACCTGTTCTGAGTCTGGAGCCGACCAATGGGAATGACCGCCAAGACCGCATTTGTAGTTCAAGGGGATGCCTCCCTGAATCTCATCCGGATACGGTATCTTGGGCACGTGACGGCGGCCGATATGAAAGCGGGAGCAGGGGAGGTTACGGCCCTGCTCGCCAAGATGCGCCCCGGGTTCACGGTGCTGACCGACTTGAGCGGCCTCGACTCGATGGACTTGGAATGTGTGCCCAACCTCACAAAGCAGATGGACGAGTTCCGGGCGAAGGGCGTCGCCACCGTCGTGAGGATCATTCCGGATCCGACCAAGGACATCGGATTGAACATTCTAGCAATAGTGCACTACCGGCGCGGCGTCCGGGTGGTCACCTGCAAGACGGCCGCGGAGGCCGCTCATGTGCTGAAACAATGAGCCGGGCCCAGGCGCCCCTGCCCCGGTTTCCCGATAGGAAGAACCGGCAGGGGTTTCCCCGGGAGGCATGGATTCCCTCACAGGCCGGGAGACAGCCCGAGGGAAACCGGCATCCCGATCTTGCATGATAATGGATGGTGGCTATCTGGGGGAGGTCAGTCGCGTCATCGGCGGGGCAGGGTGGCTCAAGGCCCGGTGCACCCATTCTTTGACAAGGAAACACATTTTGGAAGAAAACCGCCACAGATCGCACGCATCGGCAGTCACGGGGGCCCTGGGGCCCTTGGTGACGGCGTCCGCGCTCCTGGCGTTCGGGTTGATTCCGGCGTCCCGCACCAGCGCGCAGTCGGTGTCGCCGCCTCCGGTCACCATCCTCCAGGACAGCGGCTCGCTGGCGGACGGGTTCATCTTCCTGGGGCCCCAGGCCATCAGAGCGCCAAATCCCGACCAGGGCGCGGAGATCATCGACAACCAGGGCCGCATCGTCTGGTTTTTGCCCACGCCGGGAAACGAGGCCATGGATTTCCGGGTCCAGACCTACCAGGGCAATCCGGTCCTCACCTGGTCGCAGGGGATCACCTTCGGGGACGCCAAGGCGGGCGACACGGCATACTACATCGCCGACAGCACCTACAAGGTGATCGCGAAGGTCCAGGCGGGCAACGGCCTTAACGGGGATCTGCACGAATTCAGGCTGACACCCCAGAACACGGCGCTGATCACCATATACAACCATGTGCCGGCCGACCTCTCCTCGCTCGGGGGCCGGGCAAACGGCACCGTCACCGAGGGGGTGGTCCAGGAGATCGACGTCGCCACCGGGAAGGTCCTCCTGGAATGGCACAGCCTGCCCAACGTCGCCCTCAGCGAGAGCTATGCCGCGGTCCCTGCCCCGTCCTCGGGCATTCCCTACGACTACTTCCACCTCAACTCGGTGAACCCCGACTCGGACGGCAACCTGCTCATCTCGTCCCGGTTCACGTGCACGGTCTTCAAGCTCAACCGCACCACGGGCGCCATCATGTGGCGGCTGGGGGGCAAGAAGAGCGATTTCGCGCTGGGCCCGGGCCTGCCGTTCGCCTTCCAGCATGACGCGATCGCCGTCGATTCGAAGACGATCCGCATCTTTGACAACCAGTCGGACGGCAATGCCGTGCTGCCGCACTCCCGTGTGATCTGGGTCAGCCATGACGACACGGCGATGACGGCGAGCGTTGTGCGGTCGGTCGAGCATCCTGGGGGGCTCTCGGCCGGGGCGGAGGGCGGCGCCCAGGGCCTGGGCAACGGCGACACGATCACGGACTGGGGAATCACCGGGCGGTTCTCCGAGTTCAACTCGGCGGGACAGCTGCTCTTCGACGCGAGCGAGCCGAAAGGCTACTGCTCCTATCGAGCCTATCGTTCCCCATGGGTCGGCAACCCGTCGACCAGCCCGACTGCGGTCGCGCTCGTGAACAGCGACGGATCGGTCGCCGTCCACGCGATCTGGAACGGGCCAACGGAGGTCGCCTCCTGGGAGGTGCTGGGGGGCGCCGCGCCGGGCTCGCTGAGCCCCGTGGGGTCGGCGGCCTGGAACGGGCTGGACACGGTGATCACGGTTCCCGGCCCGCTGAACGACGTCCAGGTCGTGGCCATGAATTCGGCGGGATCGGCCATCGGCACGAGCGCGGCCGCCGCAGGCCCGTTCGCAGCCGTCTTTCCCGCGCAGCCCGCCTCGCAGACGATCGCGGCCGGGGGCACGGTGGCCTTCAGCGCCCTGGCGACGGGCTCCGCGCAGACGTACCAGTGGCTGTTCAACGGGAGCCCGCTGTCGGACGGCGCCTCGGGCGGCGCCACGGTCTCCGGGGCGACCGGCCCGACCCTAGTCGTCAGCGGAGCGACCGGCGCCAGCGCGGGCTCGTATTCGTGCGTGGCGGCGAGCTTCGGCAATTCCGCGACAAGCGACGCCGCGGCGCTCACGGTCGCCCCGGCGGCGGACGCCGGGCGCCTCTCCAACACCTCGTGCCGCTCCGCTGTCGGGACGGGCGACGCCGCGCTGATCGTCGGCTTTGCGGTGGGCGGCCGGGGCACGTCGGGCTCGCTGCCCCTGCTGATCCGGGCCTCGGGGCCGGCTCTCGCGAAACTGGGCGTGGCCGGGTCCCTCCCTGATCCCAAGCTGCAGCTTTACGCCCCGGGCGTCGTCGTCGCATCGAACAGCGGCTGGGCCGGCAACCCCGCAATCGCGTCGGAGGCGGCGGCGGTGGGCGCATTTCCCTGGGCCGTCGCCCCAAGCCTGGACTCGGCGCTTTACGAGAACCTGGCCGCGGGACCTTTTTCGGCCGTCATCTCCGGAGCCGGCGGGGACACGGGGGTCGCGCTGGGCGAGGTGTACGATGCCATGCCCGCCTTCACCCGACTTTCCGCGACGCCTCGCATTGTCAACATCTCCGGCCGGGCCCTGGTCGGCACGGGCGGCAACATCCTGATCGCCGGCTTCGTGATCGGGGGCGCCGCCTCCGAGACCGTGCTCATCCGGGGATCGGGCCCGGCGCTTTCCGGGTTCGGGGTCTCCGGCGCCCTGGCGGATCCGCTGCTCCGGCTCTACCAAAGCAACGGCGATGGGACTTCCACCCTGCTGGGAAGCAATGCCGGCTGGAATGGGGACGCCCAGGTCGGGGCGGCCGCCGCCTCGGTCGGGGCGTTCTCATGGGGCGACCTCGCCTCGGCCGATTCCGCGCTCCTGATCACCCTGCCCCCCGGGGCGTACACCGCCGAGGTCTCCGGGGCGGGCGGCGACACGGGCGTTGCGCTCGTCGAGGTCTACGAGGTGCCGTGATCTCCCGGCGCGGCGGCCGGGGGGCCGCCGCCCCCCAGGGCGCGACGAAGGGCGGGCTGAAGCTTCCGCTCGAGGATCCAAGCGAGCCCGAGGGTCGTTGCGACGAGAAGCAGCACGCGCAGGGCGTAGGTCCAGGCTTCGCCGCTCGGCAGCCAGTCTGCCTTGAGGACGCCGAATTGGATCGGGAATCCCACGGCGTAGACCCCGTATGAGATCGCCCCAAGGGGCGCGAGGCGCGCCAGGGCCGACGGCTTGGGCCTCCAGCCGATGAGGGCCCAGGCAAGCAGGAGAGCGGCCGAGTAGGCTGCCATTGCGCCATTCTCGGCGACATCGCCCGAGTAGAGGCCCCGCACCAGGCCCGCCGAGGCCCACGCCAGGCAGAACACGGCCATCCACCTCCGCCACGGTCCGCCGCGACCCGTGGCCGCGAGGAGAAGCCACACAAGGGGCGGCAGCAGGTCGAGCCTGTGGAGCGAAGGCAGGGGAAGGGGAGCCACGGAGTCAGGCACGTGCGCCAGGGTGAGCAGGTTCCCGAGGGGCGCCAGGGGCCACATGACAACGATCACGAGCAGGGCGCTTGGCCAGTTTCCCGGGCCCGGGTCCTTCGACGACAGCCACGCGACCAGAAGGCCCGCGGCCCAGTAGAGCGCCCCGAATGCGTAGCAGGACGCCACCATGTGCTCGCCGGGAAGCGCCGCGGCCGCCGCGGCGACCGCGGCAATCGCGCAGACGACATAGCCGGACCGCGGGGCCAGCCACCAGACTCCGAGGAAGGCGAGGTAGTAGAGGGCCTCAAAGTTGAGCGACCAGAGGTTCAGGTTGTCCGGCATCACGTCGACATGCCACTCGAACGCGTACGATTTGAAATTCTGCAGGAAGCCGAGGTTTCCCAGGGCCGTCCCCGGGGCGATCTGCGGAAGAAGGATCCAGCTGAGCAACACCGCCGCTGTGTTCACCGGCACGAGCCGAAGGAGCCGGCGCCCCAGGTAGCCGCGGGCCTGCCCTCCGGAGAAGGGCGCCCGGACGGTGAGGCCGATGACATAGCCGCTCAGGACGAAGAAGAAGAGGACCGCCACAGCCCCGAGGTTGAACCACCAGAACCTGCGCGAGGGCGCATAGGCCGGGTCGAGCCGCAGCATGGGCGCGGTCATGTGCGCGTAAAGGACCAGGCACGCGCAGATCCCGCGCAGTCCCTCGAGGGCCAGGTCGCGGGCCCCCTTCCCGGCGGGCCCCGGGGGGGCGAGCCTTTTCGCCCACCATCCCGTCACGGGCGGCCCTCGCGCATGGGAAGCTTTGTTGGGAACGGGGATTCCACGGCCTGGGGGCTAATCAACAAGCCACCGGCTGGTGAATCAACGACCAATTCGAAGCGCGCGCGCCGGACATCCCGGCCAGCCCGCGCGCCCGGCCCGCGATGCTACGGGCGGTCGTTGCGGACATAGATTCGCGTTCCCTCCATGTCGGCGACCTGGCGGTAGTTCGCCCTTAGGTAGTCATTCAGGTCGCCGAAGATCTCGTGGCCCGAGGCGTACCGGTCATGAAAGGAGAAGTTCCCTTCGCCCACGGCGTCGACGAGGACCGGTGGCCGGCTCTGCATCAGGTCTGACAGATAGCGCTCCTGGTAGCGCGCCCTGCTTTGGGTCATGTCAATCTGGCGGCTGGTGTTCCCGTCGCGGGTGGCCTGGACAAGGCCCGTCTGGATCCAGAGCTTCGGATCCCAGCCCCAGACTCCCAGGCGCTCGCCGCCGCGGGCGTGCTTGAGGATCTCGTCCGCGACGGCCGAGCGCTGCAGGAGCCCGCGGGTCCCGGCGTAGCGGCCCAGGCTGGCCTGGGCCTCGTGCGTCCTCCAGATGATCTGGGGGCCCAGCCCCGCGGCCAGGAAGCCGACGGCGGTCGCCGCCCGTGCGAATGTCCGCAAGACGGGCCGGGATGCCGGAATTCTGCGTGTAGCATCGATCGCGGCTCCGGCTGAGATTCCGAAAAGGAGCCCTGCAGGGAAGAAGACCAGCTGGAGGTAGTGCGGGAACAGCCTTCCGGGGGCCGCCACGGCCCATGCGGACGCAACGGTCAGGCCCGCAGCGAATGCCGCGGAACGCCTCTGCGTCGGGCTGAAAAGGGGAGACGCCAGCAATGCGACCATGGAGGATGCCAGCAGCCACGCGAAGAACGTCCTGCTGCCCCACCCAAGTTCGGACATCCGTTCAAGCGCAGCGGGCGCCTGCGCCCAGGAGAACGTCCGGGCCCCGGCGTACCGGATGTTGTCCAGGATGTAGCTTTCGTAAAAGTCCCGCCAGGTCCCGCTGGCGCCAACCCACAGCAGGATGATCGCCGGAACCGCGACGACTCCGCCGAGAAGCGCGGCCATGGAGCAGGTGCGTGCATGGCGACCTGATTCCTCCTGCCGGGCAATCTGCCAGACCGCAAAGATTACCACCCACGCGGCGATGGGCGCGCCCTGGGGCTTTGCGAAGGGCACTGCGCCGAGTGCAAGGCCGGCGATCAGGAGGCCGATGGTATTTGGGATTCGCCCCGGCGCGCCCCAAGAAATCAGCAGCAGCGCACTTGCAAGCGCAACCAGGGCATCCGGCACGTGCTCGCTGCCGTACGCCACGAAACTCCAGGAGTCCGAGAACGCATGCACGGCGAGCAAAGGCAGGACAAGCAGCCGCGCCCATCCGTCCCCGAAAAGGTGCGCCAACGCCAGCCACGCGCACAGGACGCACACCCAGGCAAGGGAGGCGCTGACAAGGCGGGCGCCCGTGTAATCCACGCGGCCCGTGAGGCGGAGCAGCGCCAGCAGCGGCCAGTCGTCCATCGGCCCCCGGGTCTGCCCGTCGACGGATTTCCAGTACAGCGGGTCCCGGTCAAGCGTCATCGCGGCCGACATCATCTGGCTCTCATCTGGGTCCACGAGTTCCCGGTTGTCGCACAGGACTGGCCAGCGGAACGCAAGGATGCTCAGCAGCGACAGCCCCGCGAAGATCGCGGGGCTCCGCCACCACCGGCGGACGCCCGGCGGGATGGCGGCTGCCGCGGCGGCCGCGGCGGCCATCGCGAACACAGCCCACGCCGCCGTTTCGAATCGTGCCGGCGACGCATCGAGCCAGGTCAGGATTCCCGCCCACATGAGGCCTCAAGGATGCTGTCGCTTGACAATCCTGTCGAGCGCCGTATCCGGAATGGCGTTGCTCATTGGTGGCCAGCGTCCTGCGGAAGTGCGGCATCGAGCCATCCGCTGGTGCCTCGGGACCCCGCAGGTTGCTTTATTTCTTCTGTATCATGCTATTATTAAAAAAAATATGCAATTTGCGGGGTCTACCCGTGGGAACTTGATAACCAGTGCCCGGATTCATCGTCTACTTGTGAACAAGGGCAAATTGGAAACAAGTTGGCAAAGACTGCGTTCCGGGGCGGCGCGAGCCGCCCTGCTGGCGTTCAGCGTCATCGCCGCCTCCCGGGCTGGCGCGCAGTCGGCGTCGCCGCCTCCGGTCACCATTCTCCGGAACAGCGGGTCGCTGGCCGACGGGTTCATCTTCATAGGGCCCCAGGACGTCGGCGCGCCGAATCCCGTCCAGGGCCCCGAGATCATCGACAGCCAGGGGCGCATCGTCTGGTTCCTGCCGACGCCGGGCAATCTGGCCACGGACTTCCGGGTGCAGACCTACCAGGGCAACCCCGTCCTCACCTGGTCGCAGGGGATCACCTATGCGGACACCAAGGCGGGCGACACGACGGACTATATCGCCGACAGCACCTACAAGGTCATCGCGACGGTCCAGGCGGGCAACGGCTACGACGCCGACATTCACGAATTCCAGCTGACGCCCCAGAATACGGCGCTTATCGCAGTCTATAATACGCTGCAGGCCGACCTGTCCTCGGTCGGAGGCCCGGCGAACGGCACCGTCAACGAAGGCGTGGTCCAGGAAATCGACGTCGCAACCGGGAAGGTCCTCCTGGAATGGCACAGCCTGCCTGAGATCGCACTCACCGAGAGCTATGCCGCGGTCCCGTCCCAGTCCTCGGGCATTCCCTACGACTACTTTCACCTCAACTCGGTGAAGCTCGACACGGACGGCAACATCCTCGTCTCCGCCCGGCACACCTGGACGGTCTACAAGGTCAACCGCACCACGGGCGCGATCATCTGGCGGCTCGGGGGCAAGAAGAGCGATTTCGCGCTGGGCCCGGGCCTGCCGTTCGCCTGGCAGCACGACGTGGAGGCGGTCGACGCGCAGACGCTCCGCATCTTCGACAACGAATCGGACGGCAGCCCGGTGCTGCCGTACTCGCGCGTGATCTGGGTCAGCCACGATGACGCGGCGATGACGGCGGCCATTGCGCAGTCGATCGTGCATCCCGCGGGGCTGTCGGCCCTGGCGGAGGGCAGCGCCCAGACGCTGGGCAACGGCGACACGTTCGTCGAATGGGGCATCCTCGGGCGCCTTTCCGAGTTCAGCCCCTCAGGGCAGCTGCTCTACGACGCGAGCGAGGCGCCCGCCTACGCGTCGTACCGCGGCTTTCGGTTCCCGTGGGTCGGCAACCCGCCGGCCAGCCCGACGGCGGTCGCGCTCGAGAACAGCGACGGTTCGTTCGCCGTCCACGCCATCTGGAACGGGGCGACGCAGGTCGCCTCCTGGGAGGTGCTGGGGGGCTCCGCGCCCGGCTCGTTGAGCCCCGTGGGGTCGGCGGCCTGGAACGGGCTGGACACGGTGATCACGGTTCCCGGCCCGCTGAACGACGTCCAGGTCGTGGCCATGAACTCGGCCGGCTCGGCCATCGGAACGAGCGCGGTCGCCGCCGGCCCGTTCGCGGCCGTCTTCACCACGCAGCCCGCCTCGCAGACGATCGCCGCAGGGGACACGGTTGTCTTCAGCGCCGTGGCGACGGGCTCCGCGCAGACATACCGGTGGCTGTTCAACGGGAGACCGCTGTCGGACGGCGCCTCGGGCGGCGCCACGATCTCCGGGGCGACCGGCTCGACGCTGGTCGTCAGCGGTGCGACGGCAGCCAGCGCGGGGTCGTATGCGTGCGTTGCGACAAGCTTCGGCAATTCGGCGGCAAGCGGCGCGGCGGCGCTCGCGGTCAGCACGGCGGCGGACGCCGGACGGCTCGCCGATGTGTCATGCCGGGCCGGCGTGGGAACGGGCGGAAACGCTCTGATCGCCGGCTTTGTGCTGGGAGGGCAGGGCACGTCGGGTTCCGTGCCCGTGCTGATCCGCGCCTCGGGCCCCGCCCTCGCGCCCCTGGGCGTGGCCGGCGCGCTTCCCGATCCGGACCTGCAGCTTTACGCCATCGGCGGCGTTCTCGCATCGGACATTGGCTGGGCCGGCAACCCCCAGGTATCCGCGGCGGCGGCATCTGTCGGCGCGTTTCCCTGGAACAACCGCGCAAGCCTGGACTCCGCGCTCTACGAGACCCTGGCCGCCGGGCCCTACACGGCGCTTGTGTCGGGCGCCAGCGGCGACACCGGGGTGGCGCTGGCGGAGGTCTACGATGCCACGTCCTCCGGGAGCCGCCTGCCCACGACGCCGCGCCTCATAAACATCTCCGGCCGCGCCCAGGTCGGCACGGGCGGTAACGTCATGATCGCCGGCTTCGTGGTCGCGGGCGCCACTTCCAAGACCGTGCTGATCCGGGCCTCGGGCCCGGCGCTTTCCCAGTTCGGCATCGCCGGCGCCCTGCCGGATCCGCTGCTGAAGCTCTACCAGGATACCAGCGGCGGACCGTCCACCCTGATGGGGACGGATGCCGGATGGGGCGGCGACACCCAGATCGCGGCCGCGGCCGCCTCGGTCGGGGCATTCTCCTGGGGCGCCGCCTCGCCTGACTCAGCTCTGCTGATCACCCTGCCGCCCGGGGCGTACACCGCCGAGGTCGCCGGCTCGAGCGGCGACACCGGGGTTGCCTTGGTCGAGGTCTACGAGGTTCCGTAACGGGTCCTTCGGGCAAGGGCCCGGTGGCGTCTGGTCTTGAGGGGCGCGGCGTTGGAGGACACCCTGGCGGAAACGCCATGGAACCGCCCTGGATCGTCCTGTTCCGGATGCCGCCTTCCCGGGGTCCGCGCGGAATCGCCCGGGCAGGCCCTGCCGGCCGCGGCCCGAGGCGGGGGCGCGCCGCCCCCCCAGGCGGGGTGAAACGGGCGCCCCTTCGGGGTCCGTCTCCAGCCTGAGCCCGACGCATGCCCACCGAACCCGCCGCCCCGCCCGAGAACCCGGGCAGCGCCCTTGCGGCCGGGCGCAAGGCGGACCTCAAGCTCTGCCTGCGCTACTGCACGAGCGAGGGGATCGTCGCGATGCCGATCGTCACGATGGCGCTTCCCGCGAGCATGGCGCTCTCGGCGCTCGTCACCAAGGCCTACCCGGTCTCCGCGGCCGCGATCGGGGTCCTCGGGTCGCTGCCGTTCGTGGGCAATTTTCTGCAGATCTTTGTCTCGCCCGTCCTGATACGGTGGCGGACCTCCAAGGCGATCACGGTCACGGCGGCGTCCCTGCACCTGCTCAGCTGGGTCGCCCTGGGCGTGTTCCTCCCGTGGATCCCGCGCGGCGACCCGCGCGGGGCGGCCCTGTGGATACTGGGCTGGTTCCTCGTCTCGAGCTGCTTTGGCGCGGTGGCCGGCGTCACGTGGAGCACGTGGATCGAGGAGTGGGTGCCGCGGCGGATCCGGGCCAGGTTCTTCGGGCGCCGGAACCAGATCCTCCAGTTCTCGGCGGTCGTGTTCCTGGTGGCGTCCGGATGGATCCTTTCCCGATGGGACTACTCGGTCGCCGCGTTCCGGGCCGTCATCTTCGGATCCGCGTTCCTGAGGATCTTCTCGCTGCGCTGGCAGTGGATCAGCCCGACCCGCCCCCACCGGCCCCCCCCGCCCCCGCGCGAGTCCCTCCGCGAGCAGGCGGGGGTTCTCCTGCGGTCGCGCTCCTTCCTCGTCTTCGTCGCTTTCGGCGCCGTGTGGGGCTTCGCGGCCAACTGCTTCGGGCCCTTCTACACGGTGTTCATGTTCGGGCAGGTGGGCTTCTCCGCCTGGGACGTGGGCGTCGTGACTGCGCTTTCGCAGATCGGGGGCGCCCTCTCGCTCCCCGCCTGGGGCCACCTGCTCAACCGGCACGGGAACAAGCCGGTCATGGTCCTGTCGCTGATCTTCTGGCAGCTCTCGATGTTCCTCTGGTGCGTCGTGGACCCCGGCAACCGGGCGATGCTCTACGGGCTCTGGACCTGGATCGGGGCGACAAGCGCCGGGTTTGTGCTGGGCCAGTTCACGCTCGGCCTGAGGCTGATTCCGGTCGAGGCGAAGATGCTCGCGATCGGGTTCAACCTCGCCGTGACGTCGCTTGTCGCCGCGGTCGCGCCGGTCCTGGGCGGCTGGGTCATCTCGCGCGCCCCGGCGGCGTGGGGCGGCCCGCTCGAGGTCTACCACGCCTGCTTCGCCGTCCAGCCGGTCATCGCGCTTGGGGGGGCCTTCCTGCTCCTGCGGGTCCGCGAGACCGCCGCGAGCCCCTTCTCGGCGGTCGTCGGGGCCATGCGCAACATCCGGACCCTGGGCGGCGTGCTGGGCCTCAGCTTCCTTGTGAACCATGTGTTTACCGACGAGCGCCCCCGGCGGGGCGGGCCCTAGCGGGGCGGGGCATGCAACCTTTGCCCGCCGGGCGCGTCTCGACATTGGCACCCCGTCCCCCAATCCTCCTCCGAACATGCCCCATCCAACGAACTCCAAGCGCAGCGGCTTCACCCTCGTGGAAATTCTGGTCGTCATCACGATCATCGGGCTCCTCGCCGGCCTCACGATCGCCAACTTCGGCAAGCTCTTCGGCGGCTCGCAGGTCGACATCGCCAGGCTCTTCGTCAACCAGAGCATGAAGACCCCGCTCGTGACCTACCGCCTCCAGATGGGCAGCTACCCATCCACCGAGGAGGGGCTGCAGGCGCTCGTCACCGCGCCCGCGGGCAAGGCCGACCGCTGGCGCGGCCCGTACCTCGCGGAGGGAACCAAGATGCCGATACTCGACCCCTGGACCGAGCCCTACCAGTACCGCTGTCCGGGCGTTCACAACAAGGACGGCTACGACCTCTGGTCGAAGGGCCCGGACAGGACGGACGGAACCGATGACGACATCGGCAACTGGTGAACGGGGCGGGTTCACGCTGATCGAGATCCTGCTGGCCTTGGCGCTAATCGCGCTCCTCGGCACGATCTTCATAAGCGGCACCAATTCGCTGCTGGCGGACAAGGGAACGTCGCCCGACGGGCAGTTCTGGAAGGCCTGCGCGCAGGCGCGCAAGCAGGCCCTCGAGGAGCAGCGCAGCGTCCTGCTCAGCTTCGACCCCAAGGCCAGGGGCTTCGTGCTCAACGACGGCGCCCAGCAGAAGGCCCTGCCCGTCTCGGGCCCGGACGACCTCGTGATCGACTTCCACCCGGCGCAGTCGGACTCGAGCTCCTCGACCCTCGTCGGCGGCACGCTCGTGGAGACCCAGCCGCTTGCGGCGGTCACATTCTACGACGACGGGACGTGCACGCCGTTTCGCGTCCAGATCCGCGCCAACCGCGGCGCGCACATGCTCTCGATCGATCCGTGGACGTGCGCGCCCGTGCTGGCCAAGTCCGATGCCGCGCCGTAGGGGATTCACTCTCATCGAGGTCCTCGTGGCCCTCGTCATATTCGTGCTCATGGCGGTCGTCCTGGGGGGCGCCTACCTGAACGTGCTCAACAGCTACGAGGCCGCGCGGCGCGCGAACATGAGCGACGAGGCCGTGATCTTCGCGCGGTCGCAGCTGCTCTCGCAGTCCGACCTGCAGACGGCGCAGAACGGGGCGGAGTTCGACGACGGCGGCCGCCACGTGAAGTGGACGGCCGAGATCGAGCCCGAGAAGACCACCGACCTGTTCAGCGTAACCTTCACCTGCACGATCGCGGATCCGTCGGAACACGAGCCGAGGAACGTGGTCGAGACCTTCATGCTCCTGCGCCCGACGTGGTCCGACCCGACCACCCGGAGCACGCTCCGGCAGAATGCCGCGGACCGTATCGCGCTGGCCCAGGGAAGGCAGGCCAAATGAAGCCGCGCGGGTTCACGCTGATCGAGGTCCTGCTCTCGGTTGCCCTTGTCGGGCTGGTGCTCGTCGGCCTCAACCTGTTCGTCTTCTCGATGGGCGAGCTGTGGGGCAAGAACACCGATGTCCGGCTCTTCGACCAGCACGTGAGGGCCGTGACGCGGTTCCTCCAGCGCGAGCTGCTCCGGGCCACGCTCCCCCCGGCCGCGTCGGTGAACGCGACCCCCGTCGGCGTCCAGCCGGTGACGGCGGAGGGCCGGTCCCAGGAGAACCTGGTCACCTACATGGAGCTGTCGGGAAGCCGGATCCTCAAGTGGCCCGACAACCCGCTGCCCGAGGTCCTCTGCTCGCTGCAGGTGAGAAGGGACCAGGGCCTGTTCATGCTCTGGCACTCAGACCTCGAGAACCACTTCGCCACCGATCCCCCGCGCGAGGCGCTGGTCTCGCCCTTCGTCACGGCGCTGGCGTACGACTACTTTGACACGGACTTCAACAAGTGGACGACGGAGACCGTGCTGCGCACGGACGCCTCGGGCAATCCGCTCGCGCCCCAGCGCCTGCGGATCACCTTCTCCTACGACCGCCTCACGCGCGAGACCGTCATAACCGTCCCCGCGGCCAGGCAGGGGCTGCCGAACCCGTGGTGAGCAGCATGACGCACGCGTTCCAGGCCGCCCCGCGCCGCTCGTCGGTGATCGTGCTCGTGCTCGTCATGCTGGTGTTCACGGCGACGGCGCTCACGGTGTTCGTCGAGAAGGCGGGCACCGACCTGCTGGTCGAGGTCCGCCAGGCCGACTCGAGGCGCCTGAGGCAGGAGGCGTTCTCGGCGCTCGAGGTGACGCTGGCCGTCCTCGAGGACTTCCGGCAGGCGGACAGCGGGCTCCACAGCGCGGCCGAGGGCTGGGGCGATCCGCTCGCCTGGGCCGGCTGGACGCCCTCCGAGGGCCGCAGGGTCGAGGTCTCCTTCCAGGACGAGAGCGGCAAGATCCCGCTCGGCCACGCGGACATGACGACGCTCACGAACCTTTTCGAGTTCTGGCAGATGTCGCCCGCGGACGCCGAGAAGCTCGCCGACGTCCTGCTCGGCTGGATGCAGAAGGGGTACGTCTACGCGACGGCGACCACGCCCGGCTACGGCCAGGCCGCGGTCCCGTACGCGGAGCCCGAGCGGCCCCTGCGGTCGTTCGGGGAGCTCGCCGCGATCGATTTCGCGAAGGACGTGCTCTTCGACGAGAACGGGCTGCCCAACGCCAACTTCTGGAGGCTCGTGAACGACGTGTCGATCTTCACGTTCTCGCAGCCCAACGTGAACGGCACGAACGCGGACGTGCTGGCGTCCGTGGGCCAGTACACGGACGCCCAGCGCCAGCACATCAGCGACTACCTGGCGGGCACGGGCCAGTACGCGCAGCTGGGCCAGCAGTGGTTCCAGAGCTCGACGACGCTCGCCTCCGTCGCCGGCCTGGGCGGAAACGCGGCGCCGTTCGGCACGACAATCACGGCGCTCAGGATCCTCGTCACCGTCCACGAGGGGCGCTCGCAGTACAGGCTTTCGGCCGTCGTGGCGCCTCAGGGGGGGGCGACGATCAACCAAACCAACGCGACCAACGCAACCGCGGCCGCAACCAATGCGTCTTCCACAACGGCGACATCCGTGACCAGCACATCCCAACCCTCCTCGACCGCGAGCGGCGCGGCCACGGCCGCCGCGGCCTCGCAAAGCATCAATTATCCCTTTACCCTCCTGGAAATGCTCGAGAATGATGAGATTCCGCAACCTCCACCCGACGTGCCACAACCCTGAGCATGTGCGCCTCGCTTCTTGATTTCCTGCGCGCCGGCCCGCCGCCCCCCAGGGTTGCGGTCCTCCCCGACGCGGTCTTCTTCTCGCGGGCCATCTCCGTTCCGGCGGGCGCCTCAAAGGCCGACGTCGTCAACCAGGTCGGGCTGGCGCTCGAGGCGCTTTCGCCGTTCCCGCTCGCCCAGCTCTATTTCGGCTACTACATGCCGCCGGGCGCGGACCGGGCGCTGGCGTTCGCCTCGTACAGGCGCCGGTTCACGGCCGAGCAGCTCGCGGAATGGAGGGGCGCCGAGCTCGTCCTGCCGGCGTTCGCCGCCATCCTCGGCTGCGACGCCAATCCCGCGACGACCGTGATCCTCGCGGCGCCCGACGGCCTGACTGCGGTCCATTGGGACCATGGGCCGGTTCCCTCGATCGTGCTCCACCAGCCGGTCAAGCCCGATGCCACGGAGGAGGAGCGCGCCCAGGCCCGGGCCCAGCTCATCAGGTCCGCCGGCGAGGCCAGGACCGTCGTGGACGCCCCGTCGCCGCCCGTGCCGCAGCCCGGGCGGAGCGACAGCGAGGTGGTCTTCGAGGCGGGGGGATTGCGCTCGCGGCTTCCCTCGGCGGTCGCGGCCGCGCTCGATGTCCGCGACAGGGCGGACCTCGACGCGCTCTCCCGGGCCCGCAGGCGCGACCTGATCCTTTGGCGCACGGCGGTCGGGGCCCTGGCGACGTGCGCGATCTTCGCCGCGGGCGAGATAGCCCTTCTCGGGGCCGGCCTGTGGCAGTCGGCCCGGATCGCGAAGGTCGCCGCCCAAAAGGCGACGGTCGCGCGCATCATGGAGGAGAAGGACCTCGCCAGCCGGATCGACGAGCTCTCGACCAAGCGGCTGCTGCCCCTCGAGATGATCTCGGCCGTCGCCCCGGAGATCGCCATGCCCAAGAACCCCCCGGCCATCCAGTTCCTGCGCGCCACGGCGAGCGCATCCGCGGTCAATACCATCCAGATCGACGCGCAGACGGGCAACGCGGGGGAGATCGCCGCCTACAAGACGGCGATCGAGCAGGCGCCCGGGTGCGAACGGGTCGAGATCCGCGACCAGCGCACCCAGAACAGCGTGGTCTCCTTCACCCTCATCGTGACGTTCAAGCCCGGGGCGCTCCCGCCCGCCACCTCATGACCCGCACGCTGCGCGCATTCTTCCTCGCCCGCTTCCTCCGGGAAAAGCTCCTGCTGACGGGGATCGTAGTCCTGGTGGCTGCGCTATGGCTCTCGAGCATCGCGAGCCGAGCGGGCCGTTTCGTCCACGTAGCCCGCGTGACGGCCGCCTCCCTGAGCGAGCAGGCGCGCTGGCTGTCCAACCGGGCGGCAATCGATGCCTCGGCGCAGGCGGCCGCGGGCCGGCTGGACGCGGTGCGCACGCTCGACACCACTAGGCTCCTCGCGGAGGTCAACGCCATCGCCGTCGAGTCGGGGCTCAAGAACATCACGAGCGGCGAGCCGAAGGACGTGAGCAGCGGCCAGTTCTCGGTCCACACGCTCCAGTTCAACGTCATGAAGGCCGACTGGGGCACGCTCAAGCAGTTCTACCTGGAGCTGGGCAAGCGCTCCCCCTACATCGGGATCGAGCAGTGCTCGCTCCAGGTGGACCGGGCCAATCAGGCACTGCTAAACGCGAACTTCCAGATATCGTCGGTCGAGATCGCGAGGAACTGAGGCCCCTCGCGCCCGCCCGGCCGCGAATGTCGTCTGCGCGCGTGCAATAATCCCCCGGTTGGCTACGTTTGCCGCCCGAAATCCCATGCCCGTCTTCTCCCAGCAGAACAGAGCGCCCGATCCGGCCCCGTCCGGGCGGGGCGCGGACCTGCCGCTGAGGCGCCTGGCGTTCCGCGCGATGGCGACGCAGTGCGAGGTCCAGTACACCGCGCCCGGAGGGGATCCCCAGGCGTCCGCGTTCGAGGCGGCGGCGGGAGGCTGGGTGCGGGCGTTCGAGGCCAAGTTCTCCCGGTTCCAGCCCGGAAGCATCGTTAGCCGCATCAACGACGCCTCGGGAAAGGAATGGGTGCCGGTCGATGCGGAGACCGAGAGCCTGCTGTCCATGTGCGACACCCTCCACTTCATGACGAGGGGCATGCTCGATCCGTCCGCCCTCCCGCTGCTGCGCATCTGGGATTGGAAGGCCGATCCGCCGGCGGTTCCCGGCAGGGCGGCGATCGCCGAGGCGCTCCGGCTGGTCGGCTGGACCAAGGTGAGGAGGGAGCCTGGCAGGGCCTTCCTCCCCGAGCGCGGAATGGCCCTGGATTTCGGCGGCTTCGGGAAGGAATACGCGGTGGATATCGTGGCCCTCATCGCCAAGGACCATGGGATCCTGGATTCGCTCGTCGATTTCGGGCACGACCTGCGTGCGACCGGCGCTCCACCCGGGCGGCCCGCGTGGCACATCGGGCTCGAGGACCCCAAGGCCCCCGGGAAGACCTGGGCGAGCGTCGGCCTGCGGGGGAAGTCGATAGCGTCCTCGGGGGACTACCTGAGGTGCTTCACGGTCGGCGGCAGGCGCTACGGCCACATCATCGATCCGCGGACGGGCTGGCCCGTCGCCAATGGGTGCACCCAGGCAACCGTGATTGCGGACACCTGCCTGCAGGCGGGCATGCTTTCGACATCGGCGTTCGTCGCCGGGGTGGCGGAGGGCCTCGATCTCATCCGGTCGTGCCCGGGCGCGGAGGGGATCATCCTCACCGAGAAGGAGCGGGCCCAGACGCGCGGATTCTTCAACTATGTCGCCTCGAGCTGATCTTGCCGGGCGGGTCCGTCGCCCGGGGATCGGGATGCGGCTGCAACTGGACAGGCCGTGGCGGTAATTCCCATGCCCAGCCCTGACTTCCGGATCGACCGGATCCGGGTGCCGGCCGCCCTGCTCCTTGCGCTCCTCCAAAGGACGCCGGCCATCCGGGTGGCCGCCGCGGCCTCGGAGTGCGTCCTGGAGTCGCCGTTCGGCGCTGTCATCAGGGCCGCCGCCGCGTCGGTCGCGGCCCTGGGCGCGGTCGATTCGATGGCGGGCGCGACCGTCTACACGCTGTCGACCAACCATGCGAGCCCCTACACGGTCGAGGAGGGATCGCAGATTGCGGCCGCCGTGTACACCTTGATACCCGCGCCCACGGCCCCTCCCGGGTCCTGGACGGTCAGCGGTGAGATTCCTCCCGGCCTGCAGTTTGGGGCACCGGGCAACTCGATCACGTTGCCCGGGATCTACAACGGCAACACCCCGGCATTGTTCGGAACCCCGACGGCTCCTGGCAGCTACACCATGGTCCTTCAGGCCTGGGAGTACGCGAACGGGATGGGCCTGAACTCCGGCACATTCAATTACCAGGTCATCGTCACCACCACGGTGACGCCCACGCCGACCCCGACGCCCAATCCCAATGCGCCCGCGTTCACGACACAGCCGATGTCCGCCACGGTCACCGGAGGCACCGTGGCCCTGGACGCCGTGGCGACCAACTCGCCCACGTACCAATGGTCGCTGGATGGCTTGCCGATTGCCGGCGCGACCGGCCCGATCTGCCTGATAAGCAACGCGGCCTCGGCCGCGGGGAGCTACACGTGCGTCGCGACCAATTCCTCGGGAACGACTACGAGCAACGCCGCGGCAGTCGGGTTGACCATCACGACCGACATCGGCCGGTTGATCAACATCTCCTGCCGGGCCGGGGTCGGCACGGGA
The DNA here is from genome assembly GCA_937889545.1 of uncultured Opitutaceae bacterium. Classification (GTDB taxonomy): domain Bacteria; phylum Verrucomicrobiota; class Verrucomicrobiia; order Opitutales; family Opitutaceae; genus Palsa-1447. The sequence goes on along the minus strand of CALAOT010000107.1, from coordinate 1,860 downwards.
AGCAACATCCTGATCTCCGGATTTGTCGTCGGCGGGGCGGGTACGGCGGGCTCCGAATCGCTCCTGATCCGCGCATCGGGCCCGGCGCTCGTTCAATTCGGCGTCACGGGCGAGCTGCCCGACCCGCAGCTGCAGCTTTTCTCCGGATCCACGGTGGTGGGCGCCAACAACGGCTGGGCCGGCAATGCGCAGATTGCGAGCACCGCGTCCTCGGTGGGCGCCTTCGCCTGGACCGATTCATTGAGCCACGACTCGGCGCTGCTGGAGAAGCTGCCAGGCGGCCCCTACACGGCCCAGATCGCCGGACAGAGCGGCGACACGGGCGTCGCGCTCGCCGAGGTCTATGACGCCACGCCGGCGGGCACGTACACGCTGGCGACCCCCCGCCTCGTCAATATCTCGACGCGCGTCCAGGTCGGCACGGGTGGCGGCATCCTGATCGCCGGATTCGTGATCGGAGGCGCCACGTCGCGTACGGTTCTCATCCGCGCCTCGGGCCCGGCGCTCGTGCCCTTCGGGGTCGCGGGAACGCTTCCGGATCCCCAGCTGCAGCTCTACTCCCCCTCGACGCTTGTTGAGAGCGACAATGGTTGGGGCGGCAGCCAGCAGATCGCATCCACGGCCGCTTCGGTTGGGGCGTTCACGTGGGGAACTTCGCCGACCAAGGACTCGGCGCTCCTTGTCACGCTGCCCCCCGGGGCCTACACGGCGCAGGTGTCCGGCGCCAGCGGCGACGCGGGCGTTGCGCTCATCGAGGTTTACGAGGTTCCCTAATCACCCGACCTTGAAGCTCGCGCTCACCTGGAAGACCGCCATCACCATCGCGACGGCGATGAACCCGACGAGGATGAACACGCCCGTGAGGATCACGCCCGCGATCACCTTGGTGAACAAGTTGAGCTGCCTTGAGATCCTCTTCTGGTAGGTCGCCGCGATGTCCTTGAGGCTCGGGACGACGTTGCCCGTGTTCTCGCCGACGGCGACGCGGTCGAGCACGAGCTCGGGGAAGCATCCGGTCCGCGTGAGCGCGGATGAGAGCGCCTCGCCCTCGAGGACCCGCTCGATCGCGGTCCCGAACGCCTTCCGGTGCACGCGGTTCTCGATCTGGCGCTCGGTCATGCGAAGCGCCTCCGCGGCGGTGATCCCGTTCTGAAGCAGGACGCCGAGCGTCTGGCTGAACTCGAGGACGGTCCGGGAGACGATGAAGGGCCCGACCAGGGGCATCCTAAGGAGCCAGGCGTCGCTTTTCTCGCGGCCCTCCTCGGTTTCGCGCCAGCGCCAGAGCGAGACCAGCCCGGCGGCGACAGCCAGCGCCACGAAGATCCCATAATGGAGGGTGAAGTTCGCCAGGCCGATCAGGATCTGCGTCGAGACGGGCATCTTGCCGCCCAGCGAGCTCAGCAGCGTCTGGAGCCGGGGGAGGAGAAAGAACAGGAAGAACAGGATCACCCCGAACGAAACGGCGACGATGAGGATTGGATAAGCCATCGCCGTCAGCAGGGCCGCGCGCATCTCGCGCTGCTGGGTCAGGTGGTCGATCAGCCGGGTGAGGGTGTCGTTGAGCGACCCCGTCGCCTCGCCTGCGTGGATCAGGTTGACCGTGGAGGAGTCAAACACGCCGGGAAACGCCTCCATCGCCCGCGAGAGCGGCGCGCCTTCGCTCAACCGGGCCCACAGGCCCTCGCAAAGGATCCTCTGGCGCGGCTCCTTGATCCGTATCGAGAGGAGCCGGACGGCCTCGCCCGCGGACAACCCGCTCGATGTCAGGTCGTGAAGCGACTCGAGGAAGGGAAGCCTTTCGGCCCGCCGCGGCGCGATGTCGCCCCGCGGCCGCGGGGCGGCGGAGGCCTCCGCGCGGGG
>CALAOT010000106.1 GCA_937889545.1 uncultured Opitutaceae bacterium | reverse complement strand
CCCGCCGCTCTGGCCGCAGGTCGAGCGCGAGATCGTCCAGCGCGTTCTCAGGGCCGCGGGCGGGGATGAGACCGCTGCGGCAAAGCGCCTGGGCGTCACGAAAGCCGCCCTTCGCAAGCGCCTCTAGCGCCCGTCAAACCCGTTGGGGTGCGCGCGGTGCCACTTCCAGGCGCTCGCCACGATCGACTCGATATCGGGAAACCTGACCTTCCACCCGAGCTCCCTACGCGCCTTCGCCGAGTCGGCGAACAGCGAGGGCGGATCGCCGGGGCGCCGGGGGCTCTCGACGACCTTGATCTTCCTGCGTGTGACCTTCTCCACCGCCCGGATCACCTCGCGGTTGGACGAGGGGACCCCCGTGCCTAGGTTGTAGAAGTACGCCGCGCCGGGCTCGGACAGCTTCTCAAACACGGCGATGTGCGCCCGGCTCAGGTCGTCCACATGGACATAGTCGCGCAGGCACGTGCCGTCCGGGGTCGGGTAGTCGGTGCCGAACAGCGCCAGGGAGGGGCGCTTTCGGGTCGCGGCGTCGAACGCGAGCGGGATCAGGTGGGTCTCCGGGTCGTGGTCCTCGCCGATCGAGCCGTCCTCGGATGCCCCCGCCGCGTTGAAGTAGCGGAATGCCGCGAAGGAGATCTTCTTCGCGCGGGCGAGCGCGCGCAGCGCGTTCTCGACGTCGAGCTTGGTCTGGCCGTAGGGGTTGATCGGGGCCTGCGGGGCGTCCTCGGAGATCGGGAGCTTCTTGGGCACGCCGAATGTGGCGCAGGTTGACGAGAACACGAACCTCCGGACGCCTGCGCCGACCATGGCGCCCAGCAGGTGGATCGTCGCGGCGACGTTGTTGCGGTAGTACTTGAGCGGATCCGTGACCGATTCGCCCACGTAGCAGAAGGCGGCGAAGTGCATCACGACGTCGATCTTCTCGCGCAGGAGGACAAAGGTGACGGCGTTTTCGTCGCCGAGGTCCGCCACGTGCAGCGGCACGCCCTTCTCGACCGCGGCGCGATGGCCGTAGACCAGGTTGTCCAAAACGACGGCCCTGTGGCCTGCGGCGGAAAGCTGCCGCACGCAATGGCTTCCGATGTAGCCCGCGCCCCCGACCACAAGAACATTCATGGAAAGGAACCTTTTATTGCGTTCGGCCCGTTGTTGGCTAGCGATTTCCTGCTTGCGCAGCAAATGAACCTTCCGCGAATCGTCATCACCGGCGTCGGCCTGACGGCCCCGAACGGCGACTCCCTCCCGGAGTTCCGGCGAAACCTGCTGGCCGGGGTCGCCGGGATCGGGTGGGTGGAGGTGCGCTACATGGGCAGGCTACTGGCGGGAGCCTGCCTCTACGACGCGCTCAAGTACCAGAAGCGGAAGGAGGTGCGCGTGGGGACGCGGGCCGGCAGCATCAGCATCTGGTGCGCAAACCAGGCGATCGAGGACAGCGGGCTGCCATTCGGGGCCTTCCCCAAGGACCGCGTCGGCATCTACATCGGCTGCACCGAGCACGGCAACGTCGAGACCGAGAATGAGATCTACGCCATCTCGAAGTTCAACTACGACACAAAGTACTGGTCGCACTACCACAACCCGCGCACGGTCGCGAACAACCCCGCCGGCGAGGCGTCGCTCAACCTCGGAGTCACCGGGCCCGCCTACACCATTGGCGCCGCGTGCGCGGCCGGCAACCTCGGCCTGATCCACGCCTCGCAGATGCTCCGGCTGGGCGAGGTCGACCTGGCGATCTGCGGCGGGGTGAGCGAGAGCATCCACACGTTCGGCATCTTCGCGGGGTTCAAGTCGCAGGGCGCCCTCGCCACCCACGAGATCCCGTCCAAGGCGTCCCGCCCTTTCGACAGGGCCCGCAACGGGATCGTCGTTTCCGAGGGGGGCTGCCTCTACACGCTTGAACGGATGGATGACGCGCTGGCCCGCGGCGCCCGGATCTACGCCGAGATCGCCGGCTACGGCGTCAACAGCGACGCGAGCGACTACGTCCTTCCCAATCCCGTCCGACAGGCCGAGTGCATCCGCAAGTCGATCGCCCATGCGGGCCTCCGGCCGGCGGACATCCACATCGTGAACACCCACGCGACGGCGACGCTCCTGGGGGACATCCAGGAGTGCGAGGCGATCCGCGCGGTCTTCGGCGAAGGCTGCCCGGACACCTTCGTAAACAACACGAAAAGCTTCATCGGCCACTGCATGGGGGCGGCGGGTGCGCTCGAGCTCGCGGGCAATCTGCCCTCGTTCGACGACCTCACGGTCCACGCGACGATCAACGTCGACGACCTCGACCCGGCGTGCGCGCTCCCGGGCCTCGTCCTGAACGTCCCCGCCAAGGCGCGCCGGATCGACACGATCCTCAACAACTCGTTCGGAATGCTGGGGATAAATTCCACGTTGATTGTAAAGCGATTCGTGGCATAGCATCCACCCCGCCAAGCCACACATGACCAACGAAGAATGCAAGAAGGCGGTCCTGGACATCATCGCCGACATCGCGCCCGACGAGGACCTCTCAAACGTCAAGCCGCACGTGCGGCTGCGCGACCAGCTCCAGCTCGACAGCATGGACTTTCTCGACATCGTGATGGAGTTGCGCAAGCGCCACGGCATCGAGGTCCCCGAGGCAGACTACCTCCGCCTGGCCTCGCTTGACAGCTGCGCCGAATACCTGACGCCGAAGTTCAACGCGCTTGCGGCGAAGAGTTGAATTCGGGCGCGCAGGAGGCTTGTGCTCTCGGCCGTGCCGCCGTGGGCGACGTCGCGCCGGTCGAGCACCACGACGTCGACCCCCGCCTCGGCGAGATGCAGCGCGGCAAGGGCGCCGTTGATGCCGGCGCCGAGGATGGCCACGTCGCAGGAGGCATTGTCGTCCAGGGCCGGATAGCTGGCGGGAAGGCCGTCCCTGATCGGCCAGAAGGGGGATGGCGAAAGGAGGTTCATTGGATGCGCAGGGGCCGGTTTATTGGCTGTAGACACCAATAACCGCCGGTTGGTCACCCATCGGCCAGCGCCGCGCGGGAAATTGCGCGGGAGGTGCGACCGCGGTTCAATTGCGGTGGAACCTCGCGGGCGGCCAATATACTAAAGAGGCGGTATGAAGCCCGGTAGCAAAGAGTCGCACGCGGTCGATCTTCGCCGAGGGGTCATCATGCAGGCGTTCAGGCGGCGGCAGGAAACGCGGCATGCCGTGCCCGGGCAACCCAAGCAGCCCCCCCTGCCACCTTAATCCCTGTCATCCATGAGCTTCGACCACGAGGATTCCAAGCCGATCATAGAGCCCGCCAAGCGGACGACGAAGGTGAACATCAGCATGGTTATCGCGGTGATCATCTTCTTCATCCTCGGCGCCCTGGCGATCGTGTGGATGAAATCCGTCCACGGGTTCTAGCCATCGGCGTCGCCATGATCCCCCGCGACCATCGATCCCGGCCTATCGGCCGCAGGGACTTTCTCCAGCTTGCCGCGGCCGGCCTTGCGGCTTCGGCAGTCCCCAAGGCGCTCGGCTCGTTTGGGCAAGCTGAGCCAAACCGGGTCGACCTGCCTCCCCTTCATGACACGAAGGTGGAGGCAAAGGAGCGGACTCCCGGACCGTCGCTTGCCCCATCCGAGCGGGTTGGCTTTGCGGTCGTCGGCCTTGGGCACCTGGCACTGGGGCAGGTTCTCCCCGCGTTTGGGAATTCCAAGTATGCGCGGCCGGTGGCGCTCGTCAGCGGCCACCGGTCGAAGGCGCTCAAGGTGGCCGCGCAGTATGGGATCGGGGAGAAGGCCATCTACGACTACTCGACCTTTGAGCGGATGGTCGACAACCCAGAGATCAAGGTCGTGTACGTCATCCTTCCCAACTCGATGCACGCCGAGTACACGATCCGCGCCGCGCGCATCGGCAAGCATGTCCTCTGTGAAAAGCCCATGGCGGTGAGCGTCGGCGAGGCGGAGCGCATGATCGAGGCGTGCGGCGCGGCGCGTGTGAAGCTTATGCTCGGCTACCGCAGCCAGTATGAGCCGATGGACCGCGCAATCGTCCGGATGGTGGGTGAGGGCAAGCTGGGCCGCCCCCTCCATTTTGTGTCGAGCAACTCCCAGGACGAGGGGGACCCGGGCCAGTGGCGGCTCAACCGCGCGATGGCCGGCGGCGGCCCCCTGGTGGACGTGGGGATCTACTGCATCAACGCGGCCCGGTTCCTGACCGGGGAAGAGCCGACGGACGTCGTTGCCCAGACCCAGCAGTTGCCCAACGACCCGCGATTTCGCGAGGTGGAGTCAGCGGTGGAATTCCTCCTGCGCTTCCCGAGCGGCTTTTCCGCCGCCTGCAACGCGAGCTATGACTGCCATCGGTCGCAGTTTTTCCGCCTCGAATGCTCTGACGGCTGGGCCGAGATGAATCCGGCCTTCGCCTATCACGGACTGTCGCTCCGGCTGGGCAGGCCGGTGGACGGCGTCGACACGGTGACGGAGGTCGACGTGGAGGCGAAGGACCAGTTCGCCCTGGAGCTCGACCACATGTCCTCATGCGTGCTGAAGGACCGGCTCCCCCATACCGGCGGGGCCGAGGGGCTGCAGGACATGAAGATCATCGCGGCCACCTATGAATCGGCCAGGTCCGGCCAGCGGGTTCCTCTGGCGGCGCCGGCTCCGACCCGGGGGCCGGAGCCTGACCTGGAGGGCTGAGGGACGACCGCTCATGCACTCCGACGATTCCGCGCAGCCGAACGGCCGAGGCATCACGAGGCGGAGCGCCATCAAGCATGGCCTGCTGCTGGGTACGACGCTCCTCGTCGGGCCTGGCAAGGGCTCGGCGCAGTCGGCCCCTGCTTCCGAGTGGTTCGACTTGGGCTGGGATGAGGTGGCCGCGCTTAAGCGACGGAAGACGATGTAAATCGACGGCACGCCCTGCGCGGCAGTACTCGCATTCGAGACTTCTTGTGTTGGGGATCTGGGAGTGCAAAGAAGCGGGGATGCTCACCCACCGCTCCCGATGTCCCGAATCCCCGCATCCTTCATCGAGAGAACCCCTCGCCGGGGTCCTTGGATTCCCGGCGACGTTATGCCCGATCGCCCAGGCTCCGAGTATCAGGTGCTCCTGGCTGACGGGTCGACGGAGGCCGCGACTTGGTTAACTCCAGAGATCAGTGCGACCGGGGTAGGGTATTGGTGGAGTCGGCGGGAGCTTGCACCCCTGGGCTGGAGGCCGATGGAGGATCTTATGATGCGGAGTTAGCTTCCACCGGCGCACATTCGCAGTGCGACACCAAGGCCCGTAGTCGACAGAGGGAGCTTGCGCGTAAGCGCACGCCGAATCAAATCTGGCGATCCCGTAATCGAAGTCCTGCCGTTTCGGCGGGATGAGTGTCGGGCAAAACTGCTGCACAACTGCTGCACTTACACCCAAGCATGTCGCCAACCTCGTCCGCGCAGTACGACGTCGCCATCATCGGCGCCGGTCTCTCCGGCCTGGCGGCGGGGATAAGGCTGGCGCACTTCGGCAAGAGGGTCTGCATCTTTGAGCGCCACAGCTCGGTCGGCGGCCTGAACAGCTTCTACAGCATCGGCGGCCGCAAGTACGACGTCGGACTCCACGCGGTCACCAATTTCGTCCCGCCCGGGGTCAAGGGGACGCCGCTCGGGAAGATCCTGCGCCAGCTGCGGATCGACCGGGAGGAGCTGGCGCTCAGGCCGCAGAAGGGTTCGCGCGTCGCATTCGGGCCGGGGGGCGGGGTGGCGCTGAGGTTCGCCAACGACTTTGCCCTCCTGGAGTCCGAGGTCGCGACCCAATTTCCCCGGCAGGCGCAGGGATTCGCCAGGATCGCCCAGTTCGTGCGCGAGAGCCCGCTCGCGGGACGCGGGACGCAGGGATCCGCCCGGCAGTTCGTGCGCACGCTGGTCGACGACCCGCTGCTCGAGGACATGCTGCTCTGCCCCCTCATGTTCTACGGCAGCGCCCGCGAGGACGACATGGACCTTGATCAGTTCATCGTCATGTTCCGGGCGCTCTACCTGGAGGGCCTCGCCCGGCCGCGGGAGGGGGTGCGCGTCCTGCTGCGCGTCCTCCTCAACAAGTATCGCCAGGCGGGGGGCGAACGGCGGATGAACTGCGGCGTGAAGAGCATCGTCGTACGGGAGGGCAGGGCTGCGGCCCTCGTCTTGGATTCGGGCGACGAAATCGCCGCCTCGCACGTCCTCTCGTCGATCGGCATCGCTGAGACGGACGCCCTCATGGGCCGGACCCGCGCCGAGCAGCCGCTGGTCGGCTACGTGGAGACGATTTCGGTGCTCGACCGCCCCCCGTCCGACCTGGGCTGGGGCGCCGACACGATCGTGTTCTACAACGACTCGGAAAAGTTCATCTACCGCAACCCGCCCGGGCAGGTCGACGTGCGCAGCGGGATCATCTGCTTTCCGAACAATTTTGATTACGGGCCCGGCCCCGGCCTGGCCGAGGGCCTTCTGCGCATCACATGCCTTGCGAACTACGGCGCCTGGGCAAACCTTCCGGAATCGACGTACCGCAGCGACAAGCTGCGCTGGTTCGACGCGATCCGGGAGTCCGCCAGGCGCTTCCTGCCGCCCCTCAACCCCGCGGACACGCTCGAGCGCGCGACGGTGGCGACGGACATGTTCACCCCCACGACGGTCGAGCACTACACCGGCCATCTGCGCGGCGCAATCTACGGCTCCCCGGAAAAGAGCCGCGGCGGACGCACGGCGCTAGCCAACGTGTACCTCTGCGGCACCGACCAGGGCATGCTGGGAATCGTCGGCTCGATGCTGAGCGGGATCACGATGGCCAACCAGCACATCCTTCGGCCCTAGCCCCTCCGCAGCGAAACCAGTTGCCGACGGCGCCCTACGCTGCTCCAACATTGTCCCTCCATGGCATATGACTGGCTCAAGGGTGTCGCCGACGAGTATGACGTGATCGTCATAGGAAGCGGCCTTGGCGGCCTTACGGGAGCAAACGTGCTCGCGAAGGCGGGCCACCGCGTGCTGCTGGTCGAGCACCACTACCAGTACGGCGGCCTGGCGACCTGGTTCACGCGCAAGGGAGGCCATATCTTCGACATCTCGCTCCACGGATTCCCGGTCGGCATGATCAAGTCCTGCCGCAAGTACTGGACGCGCGAGATCGCGGACTCGATCGTCCAGCTCAAGCACATCCGCTTCGTGAACCCGGAGATGGACGTCCGCACCACGTTCACGCGCGAGGACTACACCCGGGTCCTGGTGGAGCAGTTCGGCCTCGAGCTGGCGCTCGTCGAGCGGTTCTACGAGCACCTTCGGGCAATGAACTTCTACGACAACAGCACCGAGACGACCGGCGAGATGCTCGACCGGTTCTTTCCTGGCAGGGGCGACGTCAAGCGCCTCCTCATGGAGCCGATCGCCTACGCCAACGGCTCGACGCTCGACGATCCGTCGATAACGTACGGGATCGTCTTCTCCAATTTCATGGGCTCTGGGGTCTACACGTTCCGGGGCGGGTCCGACCTGCTGATCGGAAAGATGACGGAGGAGCTGACGAAGAACGGCGTCGAGCTCCGCAAGAAGGTCCTTGTCGAAAGGGTCCTGGTGGAGGAGAGGGCGGGGGGCAGGGTCGCCTGCGGGATCGTCGCCAGGGGCGGCCGCGTCGTCCGCGCAAAGGCGGTGCTCTCCAACGCCAACATCAAGAACACGGTCTTCCGCCTGGCCGGCGCCGAGAACTTCGCGCCCGAATACGCGGCCGCCGCCCAGGCCGTCCGCATCAACTCGAGCTCATGCCAGGTCTATCTCGGCATCCGGAAGGGCGAATCCATCCCCCATATCGGCGACCTGGTCTTCACCTCCGCCAGCCCGTCGTTCAGCAGCGACGAGCTGACCGACTTCCACACGACCAGCCGCACGTTCTCCGTCTACTACCCCGACACGAGGCCGGGCTCCGACCGCTACACCGTCGTCGCCTCGATCAACGGGCTGTACTCCGACTGGAGCGCCCTCTCCGAGACCGAGTACGCCCGCGAAAAGGAGCGCCTCATCGAGGAGTCGATCGCGGTCCTCGAGAGATTCATCCCGGGGGTGACGGGCAAGATCGACTGGAGGGAGGCGGCGACGCCCAGGACGATCGAGCGCTACACGACCCACTTCGGCGGCACCTCCTTCGGGACGAAGTTCGAGGGCCTCAAGGTTTCCATGGACCTTCCCGACCAGCTGCCCGGGCTCTACCATGCAGGCTCGGTGGGAATCATCATGTCGGGCTGGCTGGGCACGATCAATTACGGGGTCATCGTCGCCAACAAGGTCGACCGGTACGTCTGCGCCCAACGGCAGGGCAGGGCAGCGTGAGCGCGAACCCCCAGATCCTCGGGCTGATTCCCCACCGGCCCCCGTTCCTCTTCGTCGACGAGATCGTCTCGGAAACGGCCGACGGGCTCGTCGCGCGGCGCACGTGGCGGCCGGACGAGGAGTTCTACAGGGGGCACTACCCCGGGGCGCCGATCACACCGGGCGTGCTGCTGTGCGAGGCCGTCTTCCAGACCGGCGCGCTGTACCTCGCGCGCCACCTGGCGGGCCCCAGCGCCCCTTCGGGTTTCCCGCTTCTTGTGAAGATATCGGACGTCCGGTTCCGAAGTCCCGTCTATCCGGGCGACACGGTGATGATCGAGGTCGTGAAAAAGGACCTGATGGCGGGGTTCTATGCCATGTCCGGCGCGATGAAGCGGGGCGACACTCGCGTGCTTTCGGTGAGTTTTTCGGTCGCCTGGAAGGCCCCAGGAGGCGCCCCATGAGCTTCCTCGGGCTTGAGAAAAAGGCGTTCCTTGTCTTCGGCGTCGCCAACAAGCGCAGCGTCGCGTGGGCGGTCGGCAAGTCGCTCGAGGACGAGGGAGCCCGCGTTGTCTACAGCGTGCGCTCGGAGGAGCGCCGCCGGTCGCTCGAGACGCTCCTGACGGGCCGCCCCGTGCTCGTGTGCGACGTGGAGACGGAGGGCGCCGCCGACCGTCTCGCCTCGGAGGTGGCCGCCTCCGGCCACGCTCCGCTCCAGGGCCTCGTGCACTCGATCGCCTTCGCGAACTACTCGGACGGGCTCCAGCCCTTCCACGCGACAAAGCGCAAGGACTTCCTGCAGGCCGCGGCCGTGTCGGCCTTCTCGCTTGTCGAGCTGTCCCGCGCGTTCCGAACGCACTTCGCGCGCGATGCCTCGGTCGTGACGATCGGCATCTCGTCTCTCCTGGTGACCCCCGACAACTACGGCTACATGGGGCCCATCAAGGCCGCGCTCGAATCGTCCGCGCGCTTCCTTGCAAAATCGTTCAGCGCGGACTCCGAGGTGCGTTTCAACGTCGTCGGCTCCGGCCCGCTCAAGACAAGCGCATCGGCCGGGATACCGGGGTACCTCGAAAGCTACCTGTTCGCCGAGAAGCTCACCCTCAGGAAGCGCAACCTCGAGACCCAGGAGGTGGCCAACGCGGTCCTTTTCCTTCTCAGCGCACGGAGCAGCGGGATCAACGGAGCGACCCTCACGGTCGACGCGGGCCTGGGGAGCAACATGTTCGACAAGGATGTGATCCGGCTCGCCATGAGGCCCGGGCGCTGAGCGCAGGCACCGGCACCCATGCGCTTCACGAACGTCTGCCTCGAGTCGATCGCGGTCGCGCTTCCGGCCGAGGTGTGGAGCTCGGCACAGATCGAGGAGCGCCTGCGCCCGCTGTACGAGCGGCTCCGGCTGCCCTTCGGCCGCCTGGAGCTCATGACCGGGATCCGCGAGCGGCGGATGTGGCCCGACGGAACTCGGCCCTCGGACGCGAGCGCGGCGGCCGGTCGCGCGGTTCTCGGCGCGTCCTCGCTGCAAAGGGAGCAGATCGGGCTATTCATCCATGCGGCGGTCTCGCGCGATATGCTCGAGCCGGCATCGGCGGCATTCGCGCACCACAAGATCGGGCTGCCTGCGTCGGCGCAGATCTTCGACCTGTCGAACGCGTGCCTCGGTTTCCTGAACGCGATCGTGGTCGCCGCAGGGCTGATCGAGAGCGGCCAGGTCCGCGCGGCGCTGATCGCCGCAGGGGAGAACGGCCGGCCCCTGATCGAGGAGACGGTCCGGACGCTCCTCGCCGGACGGCTCGACCGGAACGCGATCAAGCCATTCTTCGCGAACTTGACGATCGGATGCGGGGCCGCCGCGGTCGTCGTGTGCCACCGCGACCTCGTGAAGGGGAGGCCGCGCCGGATCCTCGGGGGCGTGGTCCGGTCGGCGACCGAGCACAGCGAACTCTGCCAGGGCGACACGGCCACGGCGGGCGGCCTCGCCATGCAGACCGACTCGGAGCGCCTTCTCGACGCAGGGGTTTCGCTGGCCGGGGCCACCTGGGACGACTTTTGCGCGGCCACCGGCTGGACGAGGGACGCGGTCGACCGCGCGATCTGCCACCAGGTGGGAAGCGCGCACCGGCGGCGCCTCTTCGAGGCGCTCGGGCTCGACATCGAAAAGGACTTTTCGACCTTCGAGACGCTGGGCAACATGGGCTCCGTTTCTCTGCCCGCCACGCTTTCGGCCGCGGTCGACGCGGGGGCCGTTCGCGACGGCAGCCGCGTCGCCCTGATGGGAATAGGGAGCGGGCTCAACTGCATGATGCTGGCGCTCGAATGGTGACCACCCCACATCCGCCCGCCATCCCCGCCTGGCTGGCGCGCCTTTACCCGTTCTCCCCCAAGTCCTTCCAGACGCCCGGGGGCGCCCGGATGAGCTACGTCGATGAGGGCCCGGCCGGCAGCGAGGCGGTTCTGATGCTCCACGGCAACCCCACGTGGTCGTTCCTCTACCGCGATCTCATCCGGGAGATGTCCTCCACCGTCCGCTGCGTGGCGCCGGACCATGTCGGGATGGGCCTATCCGACAAGCCTGGAGCGTATGACTACGGCCTCGCGTCGCGGATTGCCGACATCGAGGCCCTGGTCGGGAGCCTCGGCCTCGCGAAGGTCCACCTGGTGGTCCACGACTGGGGCGGGCCGATAGGGCTTGGCTTCGCGGGGAGGCATCCGGAGCGGGTGGGGCGGATCGTGATCCTCAACACGGCTGAATTCCCGTCGGGCAGGATCCCGGCGCGGATCGCGCTCTGCCGCATTCCGTGGCTTGGCGCGTTTCTCGTGCGAGGGCTGAACGGGTTCGCCGAGGCGGCCACATGGATGGCGACGGCCTCCCGCAGGCTCACCTGGGACGAAAGGCGGGCCTACCTCCACCCCTATGACAGCTGGGCGAACCGGATCGGGATCCACCGCTTCATCCTGGACATCCCCATGGAGCCGGACCATCCGACCAGGCGCACGCTCGAGGAGGTATCCGGGGGCCTCTCCCGGCTCGCGGCGCACGAGAAGATGATCCTCTGGGGGGCCAGGGATTTTTGCTTCGACGACGCCTACCTTTCCCGTTGGCGTGAGATCTATCCAGACGCGCGGATTGAGCGGTTTGAGGACGCCGGTCACTTCGTCCTCGAGGACGCCGGTGCCGACGCCCGCGACAGGATCCGAGACTTTTTGACAGGATTCCAACACGAACCATGAAATTCGAACACTTCGCCCTGAACGTTCCCGACGCGAGAGCCTCGGTCCAATGGTACGTGAACCATCTTGAACTAAGGGTCATGCGGTCGAGGCCCGACGCGCCCTACACCACATTCCTGGCCGAGGAGAGTGGCCGCGTGATCATGGAGCTGTACACCAACCCGGCCGCCCCGGTCCCCGACTACGCGTCCATTCACCCCCTTTGCTTCCACGTCGCGTTTGTGGTCGACGACCCGGATGCGGCGAGCACACGGCTGCAGGGCGCGGGCGCGTCACCGGCCTACGCGGAGAGACTGCCCGACGGATCGTATCTGGTGATGCTGCGCGACCCATGGGGCATACCGCTGCAGCTCGTCCACCGCGCGACTCCTTTCCCGTCGCACTGAGGATTGCGCTCGTGTTCCGCGTCGACCCGGCTGTCACCCTGGAAAACCGCGGCGTCAGGCTCGAGCCCATGCGGCTGGACCATGAGGCCGCCCTGAAGGCCGCCGCGGCCGACGGGGAGCTCTGGAAGCTGGTCTTCACGTCCGTGCCGGAGCCCGAGAACACGCGCGCCTACATCAACGCCGCGCTGGCGGACTGCGCCAAGGGTGTGCGGGTTCCATGGGTCGTCCGCGAGCTGGAGGGCGGCCGGATCGTCGGCTCCACCAGCTATCACGACATCGTCCCCGCGACCCGCCGGCTCGAGATAGGCTACACGTGGTACGCGCTCAGCTGGCAGCGCACCCACGTGAACACGGCGTGCAAGCTGCTCCTCATGGAGCACGCGTTTGACACCCTGGGCTGCTCGGTGGTCGGGTGGAGGACGGACAATCTCAATCTCAGGTCCCAGGAGGCGATCGAGCGGCTCGGCGCAAAGAGGGACGGCGTCATCCGCCGCCAGCAGATGCGCCGGGACGGCACGGCGCGCGACACGGTGATGTACAGCGTGACTGCCGAGGAATGGCGCGAAAGCGTGCGGGCGCGCGTCACGGCGCTGCTGCCGCGCCGGCCTTCGCCGGGATGAGGCGGGGCGCGCCGCCGGTCGCGCACCAGGCATAGTTCGTCTTGCCAGGTTTCTCCGGCATGGCTACACGATGGCGTCCAGTCAGCGCGCCTGCGCCGCCGTATGTTCGTCGTCCAATCATACCCAATCGCCGTTGTTCTCTGCGTTGCGACCATGCTCTGCTGGGGGTCCTGGGCGAACACCCAGAAGCTGGCCAGCAAGGAATGGCGCTTCCAGCTGTTCTACTGGGACTACGCCATAGGCGTCTTCCTGCTTTCGCTCATCCTGGCGTACACCCTGGGAAGCTCGGGGCCGAGCGGCCGGCCGTTCTCCGCCGATCTGGCGCAGGCCGACTCCCGATGGCTCGGCTCCGCGTTTCTGGGCGGCGTCATCTTCAACGTCTCCAACATCCTGCTCGTGGCCGCCATCGACATCGCCGGCATGGCGGTCGCCTTTCCGGTGGGCGTCGGCCTGGCCCTCGTGCTCGGGGTGCTGACCACCTACCTGTCCACGCATGTGGGCAACGCTCCCATGCTGTCCGCAGGGGTCGGGCTCGTGGGCGTGGCGATTATCCTCGACGCGCTCGCCTACCGGCGCCTTGCCAGCGGCGACCGGGGCGCCTCGGCCAAGGGGATCCTCCTCTCGGTCACGGCGGGTGTGCTCATGGGCCTCTTCTACAAATACGTGGCCCAGTCCATGGGACGGATCGATACCCAGGGGTCAGCGCTCGTCCTCGAGGCCGGCAAGCTGAGCCCCTACACGGCTGTCGTTCTCTTCAGCGCGGGCGTGCTGCTCTCGAATTTCCTGTGGAACACGGCGATCATGCTCAGGCCCTTCACGGGTGAGCCGGTGCCTTTCATGGATTATTTCACGAAGGGGAGCGCCCGGCTGCATGCCGTCGGGGTCCTGGGGGGCATGATCTGGAGCACCGGCATGGCCCTGAACATCATCGCAAGCACCAGGGCCGGCGCGGCCCTTTCCTATGGGCTCGGCCAGGGCGCAACCCTGGTGGGCGCCCTCTGGGGCGTCTTCGTCTGGAAGGAGTTCAAGGGCGCGCCGAAAGGCACGGCAATCCTCCTTGCGGCCATGTTCGCCTGCTACGTCGCAGGACTCGCCCTGCTGATCCTCTCCAAATCCTGATGGTCGCGCAGCCCTCGAGTCACCTGGCGGGCACAAGCAGGAAATCCGTCGTCGTTGTCGGCAGCTCCAACACCGACATGATCATCCGCGTTTCCCGCGTTCCCAAGCCGGGAGAAACCCTGCTCGGCGGCGAGTTCAGCACCGCACCGGGAGGGAAAGGTGCCAACCAGGCTGTCGCCGCCGCCCGCGCCGGCGGCCGCGTGGCATTCATTGCGCGCCTGGGCCGGGACGCTCTCGGCGACGAGGCGATGTCGGGTTTCAGGAAGGAGGGGTTGCTGCTGTCGCACGTGGTTCGCGACTCCACCCATCCCTCGGGCGTTGCGCTCATTTTCGTGGGCTCGGACGGCGAGAACAGCATCGCCGTGGCCGGGGGGGCGAACCAGCAGCTTTCGCAGAGGGATATCGCCGCCGCGCGGGGCCTCATAACCCGGGCTCGCATCCTGCTCCTCCAGCTGGAGACGCCGCTCCGGTCGGTTGCGGCTGCGGCGCGCCTAGCCCGACGCGCGGGCGTCGACGTCATCCTCAACCCGGCTCCCGCCTGCGCGCTGCCCGACGCGCTGCTGCGCGATGTCTCGCTGCTCACCCCCAACGAGACCGAGGCCTCGCTCCTGACCGGCTGCAGGGTGCGCGGCATCAGCTCGGCGGCCAGGGCGGCCCGGATCCTCCGGATGCGCGGGGTGGGCGCGGTGATCATCACCCTCGGCGCAAGGGGGGCCTTTGTCGCGACAAGGGAGCACGCGCAGCTCGTGCCCGGCTTCAGGGTGAAGGCCGTCGACACGACGGCCGCGGGCGACGTCTTCAACGGAGCGCTCGCCGTCCGCCTCGCCGAGGGCTCCCCGCTGCTCGAGGCGGTCCGCTTCGCCAACGCCGCGGCGGCCATTTCGGTGACGCGCCCGGGCGCCCAGCCGTCCATACCCGCCCGGCGGGAGATACTCTCGTTGCTCCGCTTATGAGGCTGCCCGCGATTTCATTGATGCTGCTCGCCATCGGGGCGCCGCTTGCGGCGGCCTCCGCCGCAAAGGACGCCGGCCCCGAGAGGACCCCGGTGATTCTCGTGACGGACATCGGCACCGACATCGACGACAGCTGGGCGCTGGCGCTGGCGCTGCGCTCGCACGAACTCGACCTCAAGCTCGTGGTCACGGATCCCGCCGACACGCAGTATCGGGCCGCGGTGGCCGCGAAGTTTCTCGAGGCCGCTGGCCGCAGCGACGTGCCGGTGGGGATCGGCGACAACCACGGTCCCAAGGGGGATGACAACAAGACGCTGGCGGCCTGGATAGCCGGGTACGATATCGCGAAGTACCCGGGACGGGTCTACCAGGACGGCATCGCCGCCCTGATCGATGTCGTCGAGAATTCGCCGAGGCCGGTCACGATCATCGCCATCGGCCCGGTCCCGAGCCTCGCAATCGCCGTCAAGAGGGCGCCGGACATCGCAACCAAGTGCCGATTCGTGGGGATGTTCGGGAGCTTTGACGTCGGCTACGGCGGGGGAGCCCCCTCGGCGGAGGCCAACGTCCGGGTCGATCCGGCCGCCCTGCGGACGGTGCTTTCCGCGCCGTGGCGCGACATCCTGCTGACCCCCCTGGACACCTGCGGGTCCGTGGGCCTCGGCGGCGAACGCTACCATGCCATCTGGTCCGCCACCGGGGACCCCATGCTGCGCGCCCTGATCGAGAGCTACTGCATCTTCGCGCCGACACAGAACTGGATGAGGTGCGATTTCTTCGCCACGCGCTCGACGACGCTCTTTGACTGCGTGGCCGTCTACCTCGCGTACTCGGAGGAGCTCGTGGAGACGGAGACGATCTCGTTCGACATCACCGACGACGGCTTCACCCGCCGCTCGGCGGCCGGGCCGTTCAAGGCGCGGGTGGCCACAAAGTGGAGGAACCGCGACGGCTTCGAGGCCCAGCTGGCGGGGCGGCTGCTGGCGCCGTGAAGCGCCAGGGGACGCACGAGCGCCTGTAGCCGCCAAGGGGGCTACTCGGAGCGAAGCGCTTCCATGGGTGGGACGCGGGCTGCCCGGGCGGCGGGCAGCATGCATGCCGCCATGGCAATCAGCGCCAGGACCGCCGCGGTGCCGCCAAACACGGCGGGATGGGCGGGGCCGACGCCGAAGAGCAGTTTGCCCATGGCCCTGCCGGTCAGCCACGCGCCTATTCCCCCAAGTATCGAGCCGGCGATCACGAGCTTGGCCCCGAGGAGAAGGAATTGCGCGCGGATCTGCTCCGGGAGGGCGCCGAGCGCCATCCGCACCCCGATCTCGCGGCGGCGCTGGGCCACGGCATACGCCAGGACGCCATAGATCCCAACCGCCGCCAGCACGAGGGCCACGCCGGCAAAGATGGACGCCAGCACCAGGGGCGAGCGGCGAGCGACAAGGCTTTCGTCGAGCCGAGCCGTCATCGTCTTCAGGTCCTCAACCGGCAGCTCGGGGTCCACGCGCAGCACGGCTGCGCGCAGCGAGGGACCCGCAGCCTGCGGCGCCTGCACCGTGCGCAGGAGCGCGGTTATTCCCGTGCCCGCGTAGTAGATATACGGAAAATAGACTGAGCCGGCTGCCCGCTTGTCGGCGAGGTCGGTCTGCTTCGCCGCGCCCACCACGCCCACGATGGTGAAGGCCTCCTCCGGCTTGCCCGGGGCACCGTTGAAAAGCCGCCGGCCCAGCGCGCTCGTGCCGGGCCAGTAGCGCCGCACAACGTCCTCGTCGACCACGCACACGCGAAGCGATCGGCCCGAATCATCGTCGGTGAGCAGGCGCCCCTCGCGAAGCGGGATGCCCATGGCGGAGAAGAAGTCGCCCGCGACGCCGCTCGTGTAGTGCGTCTGGATCGACTCTCCGGGCGCCAGCGGCCGCCCGTCGATGCTGATCGCATTGTCGTTGTTGTTCCCGCTGAACGCCAGGTTGGTCGTGAATCCGACCGAGCTCACCCCAGGCAGGGCGCGCAGTTCCTGGCCCAGCCGCTTGATGAACGCGAATCTCGGCTTTTCGTCCTTATAGTGCACCCATGGCAGCGAGACGCCGCCGGTCAGAAGGTTCTCAGGCCTAAAGCCCGGATTCACCGCAAGCAGTCTTGAGAAGCTGATGCCGAGCAGCCCGGCGCCCGCCAGCAGCGTGAACGCAAGGGCGAATTGCGCCACGATCAGGGCGTGGCGGAGCCGGTGCGCCGCGCGCGTCGTGGTGCCGCCCCGGGACTCGACGGATAGCGCCTGCGCGAGGTTCCCCCGCAGGCTGTGCCAGAGCACGGGCAGCGCGAGCAGCAGGCCCGTGAGGACCGAGGCGCCAAGCGCCACGGCGCAGACGATCCCGTCGAGGCGGAACGGGGCAAAGTGGGGGAGGTCCTCCGCGCCGATGGCCTCGAGGCCGCGGAGCCCGGCCCATCCGAGCCCGAGGCCCAGGAGGCCGCCCGCCAGCGAGAGCACGAGGGATTCGGTGACCAGCTGGCGCGCAAGTTGCAGGCGCCCCGCGCCAAGAACCTGCCGAACCGAGAATTCCTTTGACCTCGCGCTTGCGCGGACAAGGAGGAGGTTGGCGAGGTTGACGGCGCCGATCAGAAGCAGAAAGAGCACGCCGGCCTGGAGCAGAAGGAGCATGGGGCGTGTCTCCGCGACGAAGTCGTCGTGGAGGTCGGCGACGACCGTGCGGAACCCCGCGTCTACGACGTACTTGGCATAGGGATCCTGCTCCAATGCATGCTTGTTCACGGCATCGACCTGCGACTGGGCCTCGCCCACCGTCGCCCCCGCGCGCAGGCGCGCGATCATCGCCATGTTGTTGCTGTGGCGCGACTCCGGCTTGTGGTCGTCGTCGCTGAAGCAAAGGGGCGCCCATAGTTTGGCTTTGGAGGTGCCGAAGGAGAAGACGGGCGGCATCACTCCGATGATCGTTCTCAACGTGGTGTCCATTCGGATCTTCTTGCCGACGATGCCCGGGTCGGAGCCGTAATTCTGGCGCCAGAGGCCGTCGCTCAGGATGACCACGTCGTCCTTGCCATAGAATCCCTCCTCCTCCCTGAAACTTCGGCCCAAGGCCGGCTCCACTCCGACAACCCGGAAGAACGAAGGGGTGACGTTCATCGACGCCATGCGATCGGGGGAGCCGGCCTCTCCAATCGTCGCCCCGTTGTTGCGGAAGGCAGCCGCCTCAGCAAACGCGGCAACCTCGGCGCGCCGCTCAAGATAGTGCAGAGCCGAGACCCCCGAGCGGTCCACGCCGGCCTTCGGATATTTGTTGAACACCGCAACAAGTTGTGCCGGATTTGGATACGGCAGCGGCCGGATCAGCACCGAGCTCACCACAGCGAACAGCGCGACATTCGCGCCGAGGCAGAGTGCGAACGTCAGGAGAGCGGTGGCCGTGAAGCCTTTGTCGCGAACGAGCCCGCGAACCGCCAGACGAAGATCGCAGAAGACCGGGTCAAGGGAGGGCATCTGTCGGATATAACCCGCGAAGCGGCACAAAAGTCACAGAAAACTGTCCCGCGCGTGCGACACCGGTCCCCAAGTGGCCAAGCTGCCGGCGTTGCCGCGCTAACTGACCGCGGTTCAATCGACCTCAGAGGCTCCCGGCGTCCCGGCAGGGCCGTCCTCCGGCGATCGCGGAAAAGTCTTCGCCAAGAGCTCGCCGGCCCGCTCGATTCCGTGGACCAGCCCTTCTGTGAATGCCTTGCGCCGAAATCGCTCGCCCATGGCCCCGGCAAGCTCGGTCCAGAACACGTCGCCGCATTTTTCGTGGACCCCCGAGTCGCCGATCACCGCAAAGCGCCGCGACAGGGGCGCAAGGAAGATGAGGACGCCGTTGCGGTGGGGCGATTTCGCCATCCCAAGCCGGTTGAAATAGCCCTGCGCGGCCGCCACGGGATCGGGCGCTTTGTGGCGTGCAATAAGCACACGGATCTCCCCGGAGGTCTTCGCCTCCGCGGCCCGTATCGCGCCCAGCACGCGCTCGTGCTCAATCTTTGGCATGTAGAGCCGCCAGTGCATCGTGACTACCAGCTTCCTCCCGCTCCGCCGCCGCCGAAGCCTCCGCCGCCGCCCGAAAAGCCGCCCCCGCCAAAGCCGCCGCCGCCGAAGCCGCCGCCGAAGCCCCCCCGTCCGCCCCCCCCGAGGAAAAGGCCCGCCAGCATCGCGGTGCCAAATCCGCTGCGCCCGCGGCCCCCGTAAACCGAGGCCTGCCGGCGAACGTAGGACAGGACAATGCCAACAAAAAGGAGCACCCCGAACGCGAACAGCGGCGACGGGGGCTGGCCGCGCGACTCACGCACCGTCCGGCCCGTTCCCTTGTATTCGCCGCGCGCGGCCGCCAGGACGGCGGACACGCCGGCCGTGGCGCCCCCGTCGTAGTCCCCCCTTCGAAACGCCGGGGCGATCACCTCTTCGATGATCCGCTTTGCCAGGGCGTCGGGGATGGCGCCCTCGAGGCCGTAGCCCACCTGGAGGTACATCTGGTGCGACTGAGAGAAGATGAATAGCACGGCCCCGTTGTCCCGGCCCTTGACGCCCGCATGCCAGGCCTGCGCGACCCGCACGGTGTAGTCCTCAACCGACGAGTCGCTCTCCATCCTCGGATAGATCGCGACGACGACCTGGCTGGAGGTGTCGCGCTCGAACTGGGCGAGCTTCTGGTCAAGGGCCACCGCCGTGTCGCGCCTGACAAGGGACGCGTAGTCGTTGAAATGGGCCTGCGGCGCCGGCGGGATGACCTCCGCAGCGACCGTCCCGGCGGGCGCGAGCACAAGCAGGACAAGCCCGATTACGCGCGCGGTCACGGTTTCGCAGGCGCCGGCATCCCGCTAAAGTCGAACTGGACCTTGGGCGGCGTTTCCGAGCCAGGCGTTGCGCTGAAATAGGGGCGGGAGGTGAAGCCCATCATCCCCGCGAGAATCACGGCGGGAAAACGGCGGATGGCCGTGTCGTAGGCACGGACCGCCTCATTGAACCGGCCCCGCTCGACGGCGATCCGGTTCTCCGTGCCCTCGAGCTGCGCCTGGAGGTCCCGGAACCCGGCGGTGGCCTTGATGTCGGGATACCGCTCGGAGACAGCGAGGAGCCGGGAGAGGGCCGAGCCGAGCTGTCCCTGAGCCTGTTCAAAGGCCGCCAGCTGCGCCGGGTCGGTGGGCGCCGTTCCCGCGGGTAGCTGCACCTTGCCGACGGAGGCCCGGGCGTCCGTCACCGCTATCAGGGTCGATTTCTCGAAATTGGCGGCGCCCGCCACCGTGCTGACTAGGTTCGGGACCAGGTCCGCGCGGCGCTGGTAGACATTCTGCACGTTCGCCCACTGGGCATCCGTGGACTGCTGGCGTGTGACCAGGCTGTTGTAGCTGCCCATCGCCCAGAAGCCGACGACCAGGATGAGAACCACGATAACGATCAAGAATTTTGTCGCTGAACTCATGCTTGAAGAATATCCGTACCTGCAGCTGTAGCAAGCTTGAGTCCGCAGAGCCTTTTCCACCTCATCAGGTTACGGGCCACTGCCCCGCCAACGATGCCAACGAACGCAATGATCGAACACAGGCCGGTCATCCTCGCGATTTTCATCCTCACCTATGCCGGTGTTGCGATTGGCCGCATCCCGGGCCTAAAGCTGAATCGGGTCGGGATCGCGCTCCTGGGCGCGATCGCGATGATGATCTTCTCGGGAAAGGCGGCTGGCGAGACCGCTGCCAGCGTGCACTGGCCGACCCTCTTCCTTCTCTTCGGGTTCTTCGTCATATCGGCGCAGCTTCGCATCTCGGGGTTCTACGACAGGATAGCGGGGGGCATTTCCGCGCAGCTGGGCGCCCCCGCGCGCTTTCTCCTTGTCGTGATCGCCGCGACCGCCGGGCTATCCGCAATCCTCAACCACGACATCGTCTGCTACGTATTGACGCCCGTTGTCGGGGCGGCACTCGTGAGAAAGAAGGTCAATCCGGTCCCGTTCCTGATCGCCCTGGCGGCGGCGAGCAACATCGGAGCCGCGGCGACGCTGATCGGGAACCCGCAGGACATGATGATCGGCGCGGTGGCCGGCCTCAGCTTCCTGCGGTATCTGCTCTGGAGCATCGTTCCGGTGACGTTCGGCCTGGTCGTGACCTATGTCATCGCACGCAGAGCCCCATCCGGCAGCCCGCCCGCCATCGACGCCGCCGAGGTCGAGCCCCAGCCGCCGGCCTATCCCTTCAACCGTCAACACACGATCAAGGGGCTCGTCATTCTCGCCGTCGTGATCGCCCTCTTCTTCACCTCGCTGCCGAAGGAGATCGTCGTCCTCGTGGCCGCCGGCATCCACCTGGCGAGCCGGAAATACCGCACGGAGGAGATGCTCAAGCTCGTCGCCTGGCCGATCCTGGTCCTGTTCATGTCTCTTTTTGTCGTCAGCGGGATGTTCCAGTCGACGGGCTACGGCGAGGAACTGCTCCAGTGGCTTACGAGGATAGGATTCAGCCCGGCCCGGCCCGGCAACGAAACCGCGCTCACGGCGGGGCTCACCGCGCTGATCGGAAACGCCCCAGCCGTCATTGTCCTGATAAAGATCGTGCCCATCGCGCACGCCTCCACCGCCTACATCATGGCGGTCGCGAACAGCTTCGCCGGAAACCTCATCATGACGGCCAGCGTGTCCAACATCATCGTCGTCCAGCAGGCGCGCCAGCAGGGGATCGACATCTCCTTCCGCGACTTTGGCAGGCTCGGCGTTCCGATCGCCGTTGTGTCCCTTGCGGGTTTGTATGGCTGGGCCTTGCTGATGGGCCCCGGGGGCTGAAAAGGGTGGGGATACGGGTTTACTGTGTGATTCTGGGCGGAGCGGCAGTATAGATGAGGAAACAATGACGGATGACGCCGAACTCCTGCGGAGGTATGCCGCCGAACGTTCCGAAGCCGCGATCGCCGAGCTGGTCCGGCGCCATGTCGATCTCGTCTACTCGGCGGCGCTGCGCCAGATGGCCGGCGACCATCATCGCGCCCAGGAAGTGACGCAGATGGTCTTCACCGACCTTGCCCGGAAGGCCGGCGCCCTTGTCCGTCATCCGACTCTTCCGGCCTGGCTCCACCGCGGCAGTTGCCTCGCGGCGTTGTCCGTCCGCCGCAGGGAAGGCAGGCGGATGAGATACGAAAGGGCCGCAGCGCAGGAGGCCGCCATCGCAGGCGCCGAGAATGAGGCGATCCTATGGGAAAACGTCCGGCCGGTGCTGGACGAGGAGATAAACAGGCTGAATAAGTTCGATCGCCAGGCGATCCTGCTTCGCTTTTTTGCAAACCGGCCGTTTGGTGATGTGGGGCGGCAGCTGAGCCTCACGGAAAACGCAGTCCGGATGCGGGTGGAACGCGCCCTGGGCAAGCTGCGCGACGCCCTGGCTAGCCGCGGAATCACATCCACGTCCGCTGCACTTGCCGTGGCCCTTTCCGGCCAGGCGGTTGCAGCTGCGCCGGCTGGCGTGGCCGCCGCAACCGCGGGCGCCGCGACGGCCCTCGCCGGAGGCGCCGCAGGCGGATGGCTGTTTCTTATGAGCATGTCCAAGGTTCCACTATCGCTCACGGCTGCGGTTATCCTAGCCGGTGCCGGCGTCATCACCTTTCAGGATCGAGCGAACCGGAGAGCGGCCTTCGAATTGGCGGGCCTGTCGCCGCAAAACAGCCAGATGGCCGCGATTATGGAGCAGCATCAGCGGCTCGGCGCGGACGCGCAGCAGATCAAGAGCATGGAGGACGACGATGCCCGCTTGAACCTGGTGCGCGCGCAGATTCGCGAGATCGAGGCCAAGGCCGCAGCAGCCCAGGCGGACAAGTCACCCAGCGGCCGCGCAAAGCCGCAGCGAACGATGAAGCTGGATGCCGCCGCCCCGGAGTTCGACGTCGCAAAGTTGGACCAGCCGCCGATCGCACTGACGCAAACGCGGCCCGAGTATCCCCCGGAACTGCGCCAGGCCGGCGCTTCGGGCGAAGTCCTGGTCGACTTCGTCGTGGCCAGCGACGGGCACGTGTACAACGCGCAGGCGCTCAATCCCACCAAGACCGGATTCGAGGACTCGGCCGTGCAGGCGGTCAGTCAATGGGTCTTCACGCCCGGGCAGTTGGCGGGCCAAAGCGTTAATACGCACATGCAGGTTCCAATAGTCTATCGTCTTTCCGGGGGCCCTGTGCCGACGGCGGCGACATGGTTCTAAGGCGATGAAGGCTGCCGCCTCGAGTTGGGTTGTGTTTCTGGCGGCGGCGGCGATAGCCATGGTGCTGGTCGATCGCGGTCGGCGCGAAGCGGCGCACCAGGCTTTCGCGCTCGCCGCTGCGCGCCAGCAGAACCTGCAGCTACTCGAGCTGAATTCGGACAACCGGCGAATGGAGGCCGCGCAGGTGTCCGCGCAGGAACGGGCCCGCCTCCAGGCCAGGCGTGCCGAGGCGGAGGCGGCGCGCGCCAAGCTCTCCGAACTCCAGCGAACGATCGCTGATGCTGATGCAGGCTCCGATTCAAGCGGCGACCAGGTCACGCTGCCCGTGGAAGCCTGGACGTATGCTGGGCGTGCCAGTCCGCGAGCCGCCCTCAGGAGCGTCCTCTGGGCGGCCTCCCATGGCGACGTCGACCATCTTGCGGATCTGCTGGGATTCGCCCCAGACGTCCGCGCCCAGGCCGAGTCCCTGTATGCCCAGCTGCCGGCGGCTTCGCAGCAGGAGTATGATCGGCCCGAAAAGGTGGTCGCAACGCTTCTTGCCGGAAGCTTTCCGAAGGATGCCTCGGCAATGACCTTGCTCACTGGGACGCAGCTCGGGGAGGCCGCCGTCGTCGCCATGCGGGTGGACCACTCGGATGGACAGTCGAGGACAAACGGATTCCTGCTCCAACGCGCGCCTGGCGGCTGGCAGCTCATGGTTCCAGCCAGCGTGATGGCAGGGTACGAAAAGATACTGAAAGACGGCCCACAATTCCCTGAAGCCGCCACTCCCTAGGCTGGTCGCCTGCGCATTCCTGCATCTGGCGTTCGTATGCGCCGGGTGTCGGAGCGTCGCTCCGGTGGGGAAAAGCTCCATCGAGATGCTGGAGCCGACGGCGCCAGCCCAGTCCAAGGCCAGCGGACAGGCCGAGGCATCGACGGCCATTGTGGTCGTCGATATCGCGCCAACGGTCATCGACGAGCTGACGGACCCCATCTACCCGGCCGACGCCTTGGCAGCCCTCGTCGGCGATTGCGTCCTGTATGTCACGATCACGATCGATTCGTCTGGAAGCGTGTCGGAAGTGATTCCGAGCTGGAAGAGGCCCAACATCCCGAACCGGTATTCCGACGAGTTCCTCGACGCAATCAGGGTTGCCGCGCGCAGCTGGAAATTTGAGCCCGCCCGGCTTGTCTACTGGGAAAAGACCAAGGATGAAGATCTCAAGTACCTCTATGCGGTGGTCGTTCCTGCAATGACCGATATCAAGGTCGCGTTCGCTGCGGCAGGAAGAGTGCGTTGACGTTTCCCTCGGTTGCGCGAGTCGCAATCGTTGCATCGATACCGACTCGTTCCGTTCCCGCGCGAAATGACCGCCGCCTGCAACGAGGAGGTTCGTTTCCAAAAAACGAGCATTGATCGGCTACGGGCGTGAGCTTCCAATCAGGAGCGAGATAATGGTGCCTTCAGGAACTTCCCCTGGAGCCCCATCCCCTCGCATAGCACCGTGAAAATGTTCTCGCCGCGCCATGTTCGAAGCCCGTGCGGGGCCCTGCTTTGCGCCGCCCTGGCTGCCGCCGGGGAAGCAGAGCCGTCGGTGTTCCACGGCCACCCATTCGCCTGCACCGACTACACGCAAGGCAAGGTGTGCCTGGTCTCGGCTGGAGGCAAGGTCGAGTGGGAATACCCGGCTCCATCGTGCAACGACGTCTGGGTCCTCCCGGGGGGAAACCTCCTGTTCAACACCGGCCATGGGGTCAAGGAAGTGACCCGAGAGAAGGCCGTCGTGTTCGAGTACCGATCGAGCAGCGCGATCTACGCGTGCCAGCGCCTGCCGGATGGGAACACCTTCATCGGCGAGTGCAACAGCGGCAGACTGCTCGAAGTCGGGCGCGACGGGCACATCGCCAAGGAGGTGAGGCTGCTGCCGCCCGGCGCCGACGGGGGAGGGGCTTTCATGCGAAATGCCCGGCGCCTTCCAAGCGGCAACTACCTCGTGGCGCATTACGGCCTGGATCTGGTCCGCGAATACGATGCGTCCGGGAAAATCGTCCGCACGATCTCCGCGCCGGGCGGGCCGCACACCGCGATCCGCCTTCCCGGCGGAAACACGCTGATCGCCTGCGCCGACCATGCCGGCGGCACGCCTCGCGTATTCGAGGTGGACACCCTTGGGAAGACCGTTTGGTCGGTCGAGAGTCGCGACCTTCCCGGCATCGGCCTTAAATTCATGGCAGGCCTCCAGCGCCTGCCCAACGGCAACACGGTCATGACAAACTGGCTGGGCCACGGGCATTTTGGGGAGGCCCCGCACGTCATCGAGGTGACGCCAAGCAAGGAGGTGGTGTGGACCTATGCCAATCACGCGGACTTCCGCACGGTATCCAGCATCCAGCTGCTGGACGTCCCGGGGGACGCCACGAAGGGCGAGATCTGGCATTAGGGACTGCGCCAGCCGCGAGACCTTCCGGCAGGAGCAGGATCAGAATCTGCGGCCCCCCCGGGCTTCCATGATGCTCGTCCCGAGGATGAAGGATGTCACCGGGGCGAAGGGATTCACCTCCTTGGGCGAGTTTATATAGGCCTCGTAGTTGTCCTGGATGCCGATGCTGCTGCAGTCATGGATGTCGACCAAGCCGTCAGCGCCGACCGACGCCTTCCTGATGATGCCGGCGTAGGCCTTCTCCACCACGGGCAGATACTCGGCCCGGTCGATGTAGCCCTTCTCGATGGAGTTCATGATCAAGTAGATGTACATGCCAGTTCCCGACGTCTCGTTCCAGTTGCCGGGCGCGCCGGGCTTGTCGACGACCTGGCACCACATTCCGGTCTTCGGGTCCTGCACGGCCCTTAGCCCCCTGCACAGGTTTCTGAGGGCTTCGAGCAGCGCGCCGCGGTCCGGATTGTCCGTCGGCAGGTAGTCGAAGACGTCCGAGATCAGGACGGCGTACCAGCCGAGCCCCTCGCTCCAGACCTCCGCCGCCAGCCCGGTGCGCTTGTCCGCCCAGCTCGCCGACCTTGACTCATCCCAGCCGTGCAGGAGCAACCCGTTCGGCTTGAGGCAGTGCCCCAGCGCGAGCTTCATCTGCCGGGTGACCTCGCCAAAGGCGTACTCGCGATCGCCGACTGCGGCGCCGTAGCGCGCAAGGAACATCTGGCCCATGAACACGCCGTCCACCCAGAGCTGGTGCTTGGCCCACTCACCATGCCAGAAACTGCCGTCGGAGTTCCTCGGATACCGGCGGAAGCCGTCGCGAATCCTGCTTGCGGCGACCTTGTACTTCTCGAGCCCGGTCTGCTCGTACAGGAAAAGAATGGCGTAGCCGGGGAGGAAGTTGTCCAGGGCATCGGGAACGAAGCCTGGGATGTTGCCCTGCTCATCCACCTGCTGGTCGACGTAGCGCCTGACGTAGTTGAAATACCTGGCGTCGCCGGTCAGCCGCCACAGCTTCTCGAGGGTGAACATGGCGTATCCGGCCTGCCAGCTGAAGTGGTTCGCCTGGTTGACCCAGTGGATCGAGTCGGGGTCGGGAAACCGCGTGAGGAAGGTGTCGGCCGTGGCCGCCGACCACCTGAAGTCCGTCGCGGGGGTTGCGTCTCGGGCCGCGGCGCCGAGAAGGGGTGCTGTGCAGATGAGGACAACAAGGACGAGGAAGCGCATGGGTTTTCCGTATGCGTGATTTGCCGCAGACCAGCTGAGGCTGTGCATCAGGATAACGCGCGCGATGCGAGAGGGGAATGCGCAATTGCATCCCGCGCCGGCCGCGCGCGCCTGGATGCGCGACGCCCTGCGAAACATGAAGTAGGGATGGATCGGGCGGTGTTATGCCGGCGAACCATTCCGCCCACCATGATATTCGCGAAGCCCCCCCGAGAATCTCCGGCAGCATCCCCAAGCCTGCGCCTCCGGATCCCCCTGCCGGCGCATCGCGCCGTTCCCTTGATCATCTTCGTGGTGCTCGGCTGCGGGGCGGCACTGGCAACCCAGCCGGCCGCGAGCGGAGAGGGCGACAACGAGGCCGTAGCAATTTCGTCGACGGCAAGCGGCGACTATGTCCGCGCGCGGCTCGCAAACGGCTCGCTCCAGAGGGAAACGTTTGCCTTTGCCAAAGGGGGCGTCTGGAGGAGCGCCGCGGGCGGCGTGACCGACATGCTGGATTTCATGGAGGTCGCGAGGACGATCGCGGGCCCCCTTGCGAGCCAGAGCTACTTCTCGAGCAAGGATCCCAAGGCGACCAAGCTGCTGATCATGGTGTACTGGGGCACAACCCGGGCGCCCGAGCATTCCACCGACTCCGTTTCGAGCCAGAATCTCCAGGACGCCAACGCAGCGGCGCTCGCGGCCAACCACCCCGAAATGGTGCGATTCAACAAATCCGACAGCTGCGCGCCGATGGAGATGCAGGAGGGGTCGACGATTAGCTACGGCATCCGGTCTCCCGGGCAGATTGACATGGACAACGCATTGACGGGCGCCATGGCCGTTGCCGCTGCTGAAGACTCCCAGCGAACCCGGCTCAACGCGCAGAACGCAGGCATGCTCGGCTATGGCCCGTTGTGGGACGAAACCGCCCGATTCAACGGCACGCCGCTCCAGTTCCGATGGCAGGATCTGATGAGGGAACTCGAGACAAGGCGCTATTTCGTGGTCCTGATGGCCTACGACTTCCAGATGATGTGGAAGGAGAAGAAGGCGAAGCTGCTCTGGGAGGCGCGCTTCAGCGTTCGCGAGCGGGGCAATGATTTCAGCAAGGAGCTTGCGGCGATGGTGGCAAGCGCAGCCCCATATTTCGGCAAGAACAGCGGAAAGCTCATTCACAAGCCGCTGCCCGAGGGTCACGTGGAGGTGGGGGCGATCAGGACCCTGGCGTACGACCAGCAGAAATAGGCCGGGGAGCGGGGACGGTCCGATCCGGTCTTATGGCCCGGGGGGGGCCGCACGACAGCGCCATGGCCACTTTTGGCCTCCGTCGGCGCGGCCGATCTTGATGATCGCAAAGACCGCCCCAAATGCACTTAAGTCGGGCAGGATGTTCGCGGCGGCATCAGTTGATCCGAAGACCATTCAACTCGGTCGCCAGCTTGCGATCTCTGCCTGCGCGGAACCGAATCTTGCATTCAAATGAGAAACCCAGCCCTGAATCACCGTCGAGCTGCAATCGAGGGAGCTTACGGCTCCCGTTTTCCCATGAGGCGCCGCCGCCTCTGGGCGCTCGTGGCCGTTTCGATCCCGTGCCTTTGGTGC
Source organism: uncultured Opitutaceae bacterium (assembly GCA_937889545.1). Taxonomy (GTDB): domain Bacteria; phylum Verrucomicrobiota; class Verrucomicrobiia; order Opitutales; family Opitutaceae; genus Palsa-1447. Next base: position 89,516 of record CALAOT010000106.1, on the reverse strand, counting down.
CTGCAGGCCGGGGCGCGCGCGCAGCAGGGTGGGGACCCGCTGTTGCGCGAGTTTTCAGATCCGCCCGAAAGCGCGAAGCCCCGGGTCTGGTGGCATTGGATGAACGGCAACATCACCAAGGAGGGCATCAGGCTGGACCTGGAGTGGATGCACCGGGTGGGCGTGGCAGGTTTCCAAAACTTTGACGCAAACCTGGCGACGCCGCAGGTGGTGGAGAAGCGGTTCGCCTACATGACTCCGGACTGGAAGGACGCCTTCAAGTACGCGATTACTCTGGGCGACCAGCTGGGAATGGAAGAGGCTATCGCGAGTTCCCCGGGCTGGAGCGAGACGGGCGGCCCCTGGGTGCCTGCGTCGCAGGGAATGAAGAAATATGTGTGGAGCGAGACCTCCGCCGAGGGCGGCAGGCCGTTCGCGGGCGCCCCGGCCCATCCCCCGTCGAACACGGGCCCATTTCAGAACTTCGGGGACCAGGGCGCCGGCGCCGCTCCAGAAGGCGGCCGGATGGCACCGCAGTTCTACGCCGACGCCGCAGTCGTCGCATACCGCAGGCCGGCAGGCGATGTGCCGATCGAGTCGCTGCACCCCAAGGTCACGGCGAGCCGAGGGAATCCCGACTTGGCGGCGCTGAGTGACGGGGACCCCGGGAAGCCAACAAGACTTCCGATCCCGGCGGTCGGCGAAAGCGCCTGGATCCAATACGAGTTCGCCGAGCCCCAGCCGATTCGCTCCCTCACGATAGCGATGAGGGACCTAGACGAGGTCACCTCGGTTGTGACCGGGATTTCAAGCCCACAGAAGTCCCTCGAGGCCAGCGACGACGGGCAACGGTTCCGGGTTGTCGCGAAGCTTCCCGACGGCGGCGCCCCCGAGCACACAGTCGCGTTCCCCTCGGTGAGCGCGAAGTTTTTCCGGGTCGTTTTCAAGCGGGCGCCTGCCCCCGCCACGCCTTCCTGGATGGTCGGAATCGACCCCGCTTCCTTCGGGGTCAGGATGGGCCCGCCTCCGAGCGACTTTGAAATAATAAGGCTGGCGCTTCATCCGGGGGCGCGCGTGAACAGATTCGAGGACAAGGCCGCCTTCGCGACTCTGCCTGACCTCTACCAGTTCGCGACGCCCCCGTTTGCCGCGGCCGAGGTCGTCCCAAGGTCGGACGTGCTCGACCTTTCCTCGAAGCTGCGCGCCGACGGCACGCTCGAGTGGTCCCCTCCGCCCGGCGCCTGGGTCGTCCTCAGGTTCGGATACTCCCTGCTGGGAATCACCAACCATCCGGCCACCGCGGAGGCCACGGGCCTCGAGGTCGACAAGCTGAATGGCGCCTACGTGCGCAACTACATGAACGGCTACCTGGACAGCTACAAGGAGGCGGTGGGCGCGGACTGGATGGGCCGGCGCGGCATCCAGTACGTCGTGACTGACAGCTGGGAGGCCGGCGCCCAGAATTGGACCGACGACATGATCGCCCAGTTCAAACAGCGGCGCGGCTATGATCCTCTGCCTTGGCTGCCCGTCCTCGCCGGCCGGGTGGTCGAGAGCTCCGAGGCCAGCGACCGGTTCCTGTGGGACCTTCGAAAGACGATCGCCGATCTGACCGCGGACGAGCATTACGGCCAGGTGGAGGCGTCGCTCAAGGAGCGTGGCATGGGCCACTACGGCGAGTCGCACGAGGGCGGGCGCGCGCTCATCGCCGACGGCATGGAGGTGAAGAAGCTGGACGACATCCCGATGAGCGCGATGTGGACGCAGGTGCCCGGCGTGAACAACGAGCAGTTCAACTACAACGCCGATGACCGCGAATCGGCGTCGGTGGCGCACATCTACGGCCAGAACCTCGCCGCGGCCGAGTCGATGACGGCCTCCTCCGCTCCGTGGGCGTGGTCGCCCGCCACCCTGAAGCCGACGGCCGACTCGGAGTTCCTCAACGGGATCAACCGCTTTGTGATCCATGAATCGGCGCACCAGCCCCTGGTGGGCAAGGCGCCCGGTCTGACGCTCGGGCCCTTCGGCCAGTGGTTCAACCGCAACGAGACCTGGGCGGAGGAGGCCGGCCCGTGGGTGAGCTACATCGCCCGCTCCAGCTACCTGCTGCAGCAGGGACGCTTCTACGCGGACCTGGTCTACTTTTACGGAGAGGACTCCAACCTCACGGCGATCTTCACCGACAAGGCTCCGAACGTGCCGGCCGGCCGTGGATTCGACTACATCAATGCCGACGCCCTGATCCACGAGCTGAGCGCCAGCGGCGGCCGCATCACGACAAAGTGCGGCATGACCTACAGCGTGCTCGGGCTTGATCCGTACAGCCGCCACATGTCGCTGCCCGTGCTGCGGGCCATACGCAGGCTGGTGGAGGACGGCGGGGTCGTCGCCGGCCCGAAGCCAACGGACGATCCCAGCCTCGCCGACGACCAAGCGGAGTTTGCCAAGCTCAACGACGAGCTGTTTGGCGACGGCACGGGCGTGCACAGGCTCGGGAAGGGCGCGGTGTACGCGGGCAAGGACCTGGCGGATGTCTTCAGCGCGCTGGGCGTGCCGCCGGACTTCGACTACACGAAGCCGGAGGCCGACACGCGTTTACTTTTCGTGCATCGTCGGCTTGCGGACGGGGACCTCTACTTCGTGGACAACCGGCGCGACCGCGACGAGACGGTGGACGCAACCTTCCGCGTGACGGGCAAGGAGCCCGAACTGTGGCGGGCCGAGACCGGCACGTCGGAGCCGGCGACCTACAGGATCGCGGACGGGCGCACGACGGTGCCCCTGCACCTGGAGCCGTGGGGCACCGTCTTTGTGGTGTTCCGGAAGGCGGCCAGGGAGGCCTCGCGCACGTTGCCCAAGGTGGCGGAGGCGCAATTGGCCGCGATCGACGGCCCGTGGAATCTGAGCTTTCAACCGGGCCGCGGAGCGCCGCCCAGCATCACGCTGGACAAGCTGTCGTCCTGGAGCGAAAGCCCGGATGCGGGCGTGAAGTACTTCTCGGGAACCGGTGCCTACACGGGGACCATCGATGCCCCGGCCGGCTGGTTCGGAAAGGGTGCGCACCTGTGGATCGACCTGGGTGACGTGAAGAACCTTGCGGATGTGGCGGTGAACGGGAAGCCGCTGGGCACCGTCTGGCACGCCCCGTATCGCGTGGATGCGACCGGCGCGCTCAAGCCCGGCTTGAACGAGCTGTCGGTCCGGGTGACCAACGCGTGGGTGAACCGCCTGATAGGCGACGAGCAGCCAGGCACGACGACGAGGTACACATTCGCGGACATAAAGCCGTACAAGGCGAATTCTCCGCTGCTGCCTTCGGGCCTGCTCGGGCCGGTGCGGATTTCCTCGGTCAGTCCGCGATGATCCCCTACATGGCATCCTAACGCAACCGGAAGGGTGGTGGGCCCGATTTCTAAAACGCCCCAGCGGGGCAGGGCCGGCCTCCTTTCACGGGGTGTTCAAACTCGGCTAGAGACTTTTTAAATAACACTGTAGCCACAATGGGCAAAGCACTTGATGGCGTCCTGGGGTGTGACGGCGCGCAGGGCTCGTGCTACGGCGTCGGTCAGATCCGGTTCCGTTCGGGCTTCTGCGGAGTGTAGCAATGTCGTCACCTTACTCCACATCAGCTCGATTGGGTTAAGATCGGGTGAGTAGGGCGGCAGGAAGTGGACGCTGGCTCCGGCAGCTGTGATCAGAGCGAGCGGTTGCTTGTTTTTGTGAGGGCCAAGGTTGTCCATGACCACGCGGTCCCCGGGGCGCAGCGCCGGACAGAGTATTTCGCGCGCATAGGCTTGGAAGACCTCGGTGTCGGTCGGACCGTCGATGGTCATGCAGGCCGTCGACCCATCCAGACGGATCGAGGAGATCATCGTCGTCGTGCGCCAGTGTCCGTGCGGACAACAGGCCAAGAGACGTTGGCCGCGCGGCGAACGGCCGCGCAGACGCGTCATGTTGGTCTTCGCGGCCGACTCGTCGATGAAGACGAGCGTCGCCGGGTCGAGCCCACCCTGGCCGCGGACCCATCGCCGACGCGCTCGGACGATGTCCGGCCGGTTCTGCTCAGAAGCCCGGAGCGTCTTTTTTTACATGTCAGTCCCATCTTCACGAGGACATAGTGGATCGCCGGCAGCGAGCACGTGATCGCCAGAGCAGCCCGCATCTGCTCGAGCGTCAGGTCCGGCTTCTCGGCGAGAAGCCTTTGCAGGCGTTCGCGGTACGCCTCAAACAGGCGAGGCTTGCGTCCCGAGAAGTGGTGACGCGGCCCGATCTCGCCTGTCCTGCGGCGTTGCTGCAGGAGCTTCTTAACCATACCCAGGGACACGCGGTAACGCCGCCCAATCTCTTCGCGGCCTCCCTCCTCGGCATCGTACGCAGCCAGGATACGCTCTCGCAGGTCCAGTGATAGGGTCTTCATGGACCCCGAGTCTGCAGCCTTCCTAGAAAAAGGCTACAGTTTTATTTAAAATGCTCTAGCCCGAGAATCCGTAAAGCGCCGCGGATTCCTGGGGGTATTGACAGGTGCAGCTTTTGGTAATACCACGGCTGCCATGCCAACGCTGACGCTCAAGCTTCCCGCGGACGCCGCAGCCCGCCTCGACCGCATGGCCTCACGCCGCCGCATCACCAAATCCGCGGTCATGCGTGAAGCCTTGGAAGATAAACTCCGCTCGTCTGCGAATGAGCCTTCCGTCCACGACTTGATGAAGGCTTCCGTTGGCCTCATCGACAGCGGCGTTCGGGACCTGGGGCACAACCCAAGGCACCTGAAGGGATTCGGCACCAGATGAGCATCGTCTTGGCCGACACCGGGGCTCTGGTCGCGCTCCTTGACCGGCGCGAGAAATACCACGCATGGGCGGTGGAGCAGATCCGGGACATTCGCCCGCCCCTTGTCACCTGCGAAGCGGTGCTGGCGGAGTTGTGCTTCCTTGTCTCTGCTTATCCCAAGGGTATCGACTCGGTCCGAGACAGCCTGGATTCCGGAGCCTGGGCCGTGGATTTTTCTCTAAGGGCAGAGTGGGCCCCAGTCTTCGCGCTGATGGACACCTATTCGGACCAGCCTATGTCTCTGGCCGACGGATGCCTCGTGCGGATGTCCGAGAAGTTCGCCGGCTCCAGGATCTTCACCCTGGACAGGCATTTCCAAGTTTACCGCCGTAACCGCCGGCAGGCGATCCCCCTGATCATCCCGCCGGATCGGTGATGGTTACATCGACAGAGGAGGGGTTATCATGGATGAGCCAGCGATGTAAGTCATTGAAGTTGCTGGCGTCCGGAAAATACTCGATTGAAATGAAAATTCTCGAGCCGACTTCCTACGCTGGGCGGAGAAAGTTGGGCGTCTACGATATAGGCGACATAAAGGTCAATAGAGTTGTACTAAAGAAAGGCGACGTCATCCAATTCGATGCCGAGAAACCTGTGATGGAAAAGGCAGTGGAACCGGATGTATTCTCAAATCTCAAGAATGTTTGCGTGATCACTGCTAGTCATTGATCGCGGAATTGCCATCGAAACGAGTAGCCCGCTACTACGAACCGACGAGTGGGAGGTTCCTGTCGGCCGATCCGATGGGGCAGGCGCCGAGCCCGAGCCTTTATCACTTTGCGGGGGGGGTGATCCGGTCAACTTCACCAAGCCAGACCGGCCGAAGTCCGACGGGCTCTTTTTGCGAATTGCAGGCCTTTCGCTAATTGACATTAGGTCCAATCCTTCCTGCTGGGATCGAGTGTTCGCAGGGTAGGGTAGAATGCTCGTGCGAATCAGAAGGTTTGGCGCACGTACGGAACGATGCTACAATGTAGTGAGTGTACCGCGGGCGAGATACGTATGGCCTCGCCGAGGCCCACCCCTCAATTGTATCCTGACCGCCGCGTCCACTCCAAGCACGCGCCCCTTCCCAGCGCCAAACCGTGGCCCGAGAACCCGCGGGGCGGGGCCAAACAGGCGACGGAAGCCTTGATTTCAGACGATTTTGGAGCCAACTTGAAGGCATGGCTACCACCGTGGATCAAGTCGCAACGGATGCCCTTGGGCTGCCCACCCGCAGCCGGGTCTTGCTAGTCGAAAAACTGCTCGCCAGTCTCGTAGGCGAAACCCATCCCGCCATGGAACGTGCCCATTTGGACGAAATACATCGCCGCCGGGCGGCCGTCCGAGCGGGGGACTCAAAGCTCGTCGATGGCGACGAAGCGATGAAGCAGGTGCGGTCGGCAGTGGGTAAATGACGCACCGTTACGCCGACGCGGCGCTGGCAGAGTTGATCGCCGCCGGCCTGTATTATAACAGGCAGGTGCCGGGCTTGGGCGACGAGTTCGTCGATGAAATCGAGGTTGGAGTGCAAAGGGTTGTCGCCGCGCCCTACTCGTGGCGGATAATCGAGGAGGATGTCCGGCGCTACTTCGTCCGGCGTTTCCCCTATGGGCTCTATTACACCGTCGAAGGTGATGTGGTCATGATCTGGGCAGTAAAGCACCTGCATCGCGACCCGGACTACTGGCAAGAACGCCGTGGCTGACGGCGAATAGTTGCCGCTATGTTGTTGGAGGCAAAACACGATAACGCGAGCCCTAGACGTAGGGCTTGGGAGAAGCGACCTTGCACCTGAGTTCGCGGCTATGATACACACTCTCAATGCTCACTAATAAAATCAAAGCTCTCGCTGCGGCTAAGGCCCGGGTGGCGCAACTGGAACTGTCGATCTCATCGGGATTGAACCATGAGCTCGCTGGCTTGCCGGCCAAATACGGATTCAGCGACGTCGGCTCCTTTATCCGTGCGGTCAAGACCGTCGCCGGCGGAAAGCGCGGCCGCCCGGCAAAAACGCCAGCGCTTATGAAGCGCCGCAAACGCGCCAAGATCACCGATGCCATCCGCGTTAGGGTAAAGAAGCTCATCGAGGCGGGTAAGACCGGATCACAGATCGTCAAGGCGTTGAAGATTTCTCTGCCAAGCGTCCAGAACATCAAGAAGGCCTTCGGACTCGTCAGGACATCCAAGAAGCCTGCGGGCAAGCCCAAGACCAGCCGTGCGCCAGCCAAGCCCGCTGCGGCTCCCAAGCTTCGGAAGAAGCGCGTTTCGCCAAAGAAGCCCGCTGCTCCCGATTCAAAGCCAAGCCAGGTATCGGATGAGTCCACGCCGGTTCCTTCGGCCTGATTCCGGCCATTGCTACGTTTGGGATCTTCGTTGTTGAGCGGCGGCGCGCGCGCATCCGGATGTTGGCGATTTCAAAAGACCCCGGGGTAAGGGGACACGAGGCGAGGGGGCTTCGGCTCTTTTCGCTACTTAACATAATAATTTTTGAGCCCCCCGGCGGGCCCATATTGCGAATCCGTGGACTTTCGCTATTTGACATTAGGTCCAATCCTCCCGGCGGGGATCGGGTATTCGCAGGGAAGGGTATCAAGGCTCTCGACAAATCGAACGCCGGGCTTTCCGTGGGCAGGAAATGCTGCACAACAATTGGCAAGAAGCCTTACAGGCTGGGACAATGCTGTTTCCGACGCCCTCATAAGTGCGATAGCTAAAGGTCGCCGTTTTCGGTATGTGCAAACGAAAGAACTGCGAATCTGGAAGGCGCGGCTTGCGACAGTGCGACTGCGCCTAGCCAAGCGCTACTCCGGGGCGAATCTCGATTGCAAAGGGTAGCCGATGACCGGACTCCTTGGGACGACGAATCTACGCGAGCCGTCGGCTGAAAAGCCAGGCGGAGCCGGAAAGTGTCACTAGACCGATGATTGTGAGCGGCAGAAAGTCGGGTAGCAGTTGGGCAAATCCAGCATCCTCCAGGTAAACACGTTTGGTGAGGTCGAGGGCGTAGCGAAGGGGATTGATGACCATGGCGGATTGCAGGAATTCCGGCATGCTGCTAATTGGCGTTGTCAGGCCGGAAAGCAGGGCAAACGGCATCACCAGGAGGAACGCATAGAGCATTGCCTGCTGCATCGTCATGGCGATGGAGGAGACGAATAGGCCTAGGCCGACTGCGGCCATCAGAAACAGTCCGAGCCCCGCATAAAGAACGACAAAAGACCCGACGAATGGAATATGAAACCAAAACTGTGCGATCAGCAAAATGGTGGTCGATTGGGTAAGGCCGATGACCATGTTGGGAACGGCTTTCCCTACCATGATCTCGTAGGGTCGAAAGGGGGTCACAAGCAGCTGATCAAACGTTCCCTGTTCGCGCTCCCGGGCGACCGACAGGGCCGTGAGCATCAACGTGCCCATCATCGTGAGCGTGCCGACAAGGCTTGGGATCATGCTCCAGCGCGAATCGAGGTTGGGATTGTACCACGCGCGCGTGACGATCCGCAGAGGCGGCCCGGGCTGGCTGTGTCCGGATCGCCAGTCCGCATTGAAGCCGTCAACCACGCTCCCGAGATAGCCCAAGGCTGTGCCGGCGGTGTTGGAATTGCGGCCGTCAGCGATCACCTCAACCGTGGCGGGTCCTCCCGCGACCAGGCGCCGTTCGAAATCCTGGTCGATCCGGACCACGAGAATCGCACGGCTGCTATCAATCCATGTGGAGATGTCCTTGGTTCTTTCGAGGTCGGCTTGGCGCCTAAACACGCCGGAGCCATCAAGGCGCGAGAGAAGATCGGCGGAGGCCGTGCTATTGCTCTGGTTTAAGACAGCGTAGGGGACGGTGTTGAGGTCGAAGCTGGCGGCGTACCCGAAGATCATGCTTTGCAGGATCGGTGGCAGAAAAATGATAAAACGGCTGCGGGGATCCTTGAGGACGGCAAGAAACTCCTTCTGAATGAGCGCTAGGATGCGAAAGAGAGAGGGGCTCATGCGTTTGGCTCAGGAAAGTTGCTTCCGGGTGACCAGACGGGTCGCGATCATCAGCGCGGCGGCCATCGCCGCTAGAACCCCTAGGTTTGGCCAAACCACGCTTCCGACGTCGCCGGCGAGATAAAGGGTTTGCATGAGCGCTACTGCGTATCTCGCCGGCAGCGCGTAGGTGATCCCTCGAATGAAGACCGGCATGCTGCGCAGGTCGTAGAGAAAGCCAGAAAGCATCATCGCCGGCAGAAAAGTCAGGAGCATTGCCAACTGACTGGCGAGGAACTGGCTCTTGACCAAAGTCGACACGAGAAGCCCTATTCCCAACGCAACTAGAAGATAAATCATCGAGGCGAGGCACAGCAGGGCAAGGGACCCGCGGAGCGGGACATGGAAGAGGAATTGGCCAGCCAGAAGGCAAAGCGCGAAGCCGATCATTCCCAGTCCGAAATAGGGAAGGAACTTGCTGATCAGGAATTCTCCCGCCCGCATGGGAGTGACGAAGAGCGCCTCGAGCGTTCCCCGCTCCCATTCCCGGGCGACCACCATGGCGGTCAGGAACGCTCCTATGATCGTCATCACGAGGACAATCAGGCCTGGGACCAGGAAATAATGGCTGTCGTTGCTCTCATTGAACCACATCCGGTCGACGACGATTACCGGACCGGCCAAGAATGAGGAACTGGCATGGGCCGCGCTCCATTGGGCGACCGGCCCCTGGGCATAGGCTTGCATGATGCGTGCCTGATTGGCGTCTGTGCCGTTTACTAGAATCTGTACCTCTGCGTCGCCCGAATGCCAGCGCCGGGCGAAATCGGACGGAATCAGCAATGCTCCGTCGGCCTTTCGGTTCATCACAAGCGTCTTCGCCTCAGCCATCGAGTGAACCACAGTCACCCCGAAATAAGGCGAGAGCCGGAAGGCCCCGATGAGGGATGCGCTGTCCGAGGAGGCGTCTTCGTCGACCACGGCAACCGAAACTCTCGTTACATCGAGCGAGAGCCCATACCCGAATAGCAGGATCATCATGAGCGGGAAGATGACGCCGATGGCTATGCTGCTTGGATCGCGGAGTATCTGCCGCGTTTCCTTGAGCGTCAGGGCCCGAATTCGGCGCAGTTTTGCTAAACAATCCTTCATGACTCTCTCTCCCCATGTTCCGCCGCTTCCTTGCTGCGGGCATCCACGACGATTGCTATGAAGGCGTCCTCCATTGTCGCAATGTGGCCAGCCTCCGCCGGGGCGTGTGCGCGGAGCTCCGCGGGTGTGCCCTGGGCTAGCACCTTTCCGTTGTCGAGGATTGCGGCCCGGTCACAATACTCGGCCTCCGCCATGAAATGTGTGGTCACGATCACCGTCACCCCGCCGGCGGCGAGCACCGTGATCCTCTGCCAGAATTCACGGCGGGCGAAGGGGTCGGCGCCGCTGGTCGGCTCGTCCAGGAAAAGAATCTCGGGCCGATGAAGGAGGGACGCAGCCATGGCCAGGCGTTGCTTGAACCCTCCCGGCAGTTGCGCGCTAGGCAGGCGGACGAAGGGTTCGAGTTTGAATTGGTTCAAGGCCCATGCGATCCGCTCGCTTTTCTTTTTTCCGCGTAGGCCGTAGGCTCGCGCAAAGAAAGCCAAGTTCTCCCCGACCGACAGCTGTCCGTAGAGCGAAAACCTTTGGGCCACGTAGCCCAAATGCTGTCGCGCCGATGCGCTCGCCTGGCGAACATCGACTCCCGCCACCTTCAAACTGCCACCCGAGGGGGGCAAAAGCCCGCAAAGCATGCGGAACGTGGTGGTCTTGCCGGCTCCGTTCGGTCCTAGAAGGCCGAAGATCTCCCCCCGCTTGACATTGAAACTCGCATGGTCGACAGCCACAAATTTACCGAAGCGCCGATCGAGATCGTGGACCTCGACCATGGAGTCGTCCCGGGAGCCGCCCAACGCTTCCTCCGGCTGGGGCTCCTCCGAAGGGTTTGGCTTTGCTCCGCCCGTCTGCTGCAGGAGAACCATGAATCCATCCTCGAATCGAGCTGCGGTGGGCTGGGCCAAGACGCCCCCGAAGTAAGCGGGCCCGGATCGCCCGGAGACGGCTTGGCTGACCAGGCGTACGTGCCCGCTCTCCGGCACGGCGTCGACGACATCGGGATCGGCCAAGAGTCGGGCCTGAAAATCGCGCGGCTTCATTCCATCCGGCGGTTGAAGCACGTAGGTGCGGCTGAGAGCTAGGCTGGAAACATCGGCTGGAGGCCCCTCCGCCAGCTTCTTCCCCTCATCCAGGACAAGGACGCGTTCACACGCTTCCGCCTCATCAAGAAAACTGCTGCTGATTAGGACCGTCATTCCCTCTTTGACCAGGCTGCGGATGATCTCCCATAGCTCGCGGCGGGAGAGCGGATCGACGCCGACCGTCGGCTCGTCCAAGAGCAGCAATTCGGGGGACCGAACAAGAGTGCAGGCAAGCCCGAGCTTTTGCTTCATCCCCCCGGAAAGTTTTCCAGCCAGCCGTTTCTGAAACGACTCCAGTCCTGTCATCTCCATCAGGCGGGCATATTGCGTCCGCTTGTCGTCGGCCGTGACTCCGTGCATATCGGCGTAAAGGTCTAGGTTTTCTCGGACCGTCAGGTCGTCATAAAGCCCGAAACGTTGCGGCATATAGGAAATCCGCGACTGAATTGCTTGCGGATTCTTGGCAGGGTCGATCCCAAGCACGGAGACGACACCGCGGTCGGCCTTCATCAGCCCGGTCAAGAGACGAATCAGCGTTGTCTTGCCCGCACCGTCAGGCCCCACCAAGGCGGCAAGACCTCCCTGGTCGAGGGAGAAGGAGATGTTATCGAGCGCCAGCACCGACTCGCCGGTTTCGCGACGAAAGGACTTGCTGACGCCGTCCAAGCGCAGTGCCGGGGAGGACGCGGACGTCGTCACGGCAGCGAGGCGGTTGAGATCTCCTTCGCCGACTTCTGGGTAGGCGTCTCCCAGCCTCCGCCGAGCGCCTTGTAGAGGGCGATGAGATCGACCGAGACCGCCTGGCCGCTCACCGCCAATTCGTCTTCGGATCCGTAGAGCGACCGCTCGGCGTCAAGGACGTCGAGGTAATTGACGCTCCCTTCGGCGTAGAGACCATTTGCCATATCCAGCGAACGCCGGTTCTCGGTAACCTCGTCGGCGAGTGCTCGATGCCGATTCTGTTCCTGCGCATAGGCGACAACCGTGTTCTCCGCCTCCCGCAGCGAATTCAGCACGGCTTTCTCGTACGTTGCCAATGCCGCTTCCTGGACGGCCGTCTGGGCGCGCACCTCCGCCCGCACCCGGCCGAAATCGAGCGCACGCCATCGCAAGGTTGGACCTAGCGACCAGAATTGGCTGCCGGGTTCGAACCACTTGCCCAGGCTGACGCTTTCTAGGCCGGCATCTCCGGTGAGGGAGAGTTTGGGGAACCAGTCCGATTTCGCCAGTCCGATGCGTGCGGTTTCAGCCGCCAGTTGCCGTTCGGCCTGGCGTACATCCGGTCGGCGGCTAAGAAGATCGGATGGCAGCCCGATCGGAACCTCCGGGGGTGCCGAAGGCACCGCCCTGTAAGGCGAAAGTTCGGCCAGCAGATCGCCCGGCTCCCGCCCGAGCAAGAATGCCAAACCATACATGGACTCCCGCACGGCGGTTTCCAGAGGGGGAATCGCCGCGCGAATGCCCGCCAACAAGGCCGCCGCTCGCGTTGCGTCTAATTCGCTCGCTACTCCGCTTTGAAAGCGGGCGCGAGTCAGATCCAAAGCTTCCTGCTGAAGCTTGAGGTTGCGCCGCGCAATATCCAATCGCAGCTGGCCGCCGCGCAATTCCACATAGTCTCTGGCAACCTCGGCCAGCAGGCTCACCATCGCATCGTTGCGAGACTCGATTGCTACTTCCCATTCTGCGGTGGCCGCTTCGAGCGCTCGGTGCTTTGCACCGAAGAGGTCGATTTCCCATGAGGCGTCGAAACCGGCCTGATAGACGCTGTATTCGAACGGGAAGTTAGGCGGCAAGGGCAGCGATCCGATGAGAGGCTGGTTCTTGCTCTGTTTCGCTCTGGCAAACGAGCCCGAGGCGTCGAGCGTGGGCCAGAAATCGGCCGCGCTCATCCGCCGCACGGCTCGAGCTTGCCGCAGCCTGGCTTCAGACACGCGCAAATCCGGATTGGATTGCACCGCCCGTTGAATGAGGGAGTCGAGTTCGGCGTCGTTAAACGAGGCCCACCAGTCTGAAGCCGCGGCAGCGATGTCGGTCAGTCCGTTTGCTGGCGGCGAGATCCATGTGGCCGGAGCGCGGGCAGGCGAAGGGGCGTAATCAGGGCCTACGGCGCACCCGCCGGCGCCCACAATGCCGGCAGCAGCCACGCTTTTGAGGATTCTCGCCCACACCATTGGCTTGGCTCCTTTCCTACGGCCGGCCCTTGGAAGCTGGTACCAATTCCAGATTTACCGTCACCGGCATGCCCAGGCGCATTTCGTCCTGGAGATCCTTCGCAAAAACCCGAATTTCATAGACCAGGCCGGGGCGCAGCTCCACTGTCTGGACCGCCTTCGGCGTGAATTCGGCAACGGACGAAATGAAACCGATCCAGCCGGGAAACGTTCGACCAGGGAAACTGTCGGTGCTGATCGACGCTTTCATCCCGGTGTGAATCTTCCCCAAGTCGCGCTCTGATACATAGGTCCTAATCCACTTGGGATCCGATATGGATAGATCGAAAACCGGTTTCTGGGGAGATATCATCTCGCCGGGCTCCAAGAGCCTGGATCGAACCACCGCATCGCACGGAGAAACAAGATCTGCGTCGGCCAGTTCCCGTTGCAGGAGATCGAGCTGGGCCTGATTGAAGCGCAGTAGCGCCTCCGCCTGGGCAATGTCTTCGCTCCTTGGTCCGATTGTGGACAGATCGAGGCCCTTTTGCGCAACCGCCAATCGTGCTTGCGCCGTATCCAAGGCGGCTTTGGCGTTATCGATGTCTTGTTGGCTGATGGCCCGGCCCGAGGTAAGCCCCGCCAATGCGGTCAGGCGCTTCCATTGCAGATCGGCGTTGACTTGATCCGCCGTGGCCAACGCGACATTTGCTTGGGCCTGCGCAATTTCCTCAGGTCGGCTGCCGTTATGCAGTCGATGCACAGACGCCCGTTGCGCGTCCACCTCGGCTTCCACGGCCGCCGCCTGAGACTTGAGCCGGCCGGTGTCCAGCCGAGCCAGAATCTGCCCGCGCGCGACCTTGTCTCCTTCCTCGACCAGCACCTCGGCGATGCGTTCACTGTTGTTGAAGGCAAGCTCAACCTGGCGCAGGTCGACATTCCCGAATAGGACAAGTTGGTTCGGGTCCTTCTTTGAATCCTCCCAGAGCCGGCCCAACAGGATGGCGCCTGCGAGAACGGCTATGAGTGACAAGACTACTATCCCGGCGACGAGGGCTTTTTTCCTGCTGGACGGGGCCGACGGACGGAGCGGAGCCACTGGAGCCGGCGCGGCGGGCTTGCTCGTCGAAGGCGGCTGAACTGTCGATGCCTGATGCGCAGCAGCAGCTGTCTTAACAGGCGAAACTTGCGAGTTTGGCGAAGTGGGTTGAGTGGACGAAACTGGTTGGCCAGACGGCTGCACAGTGGGAGCCTGAGGAGTAGGAGAGGGAGACTGCTTTAAAGGGGCCTGCGGCCCGGTCACAGCCGGTCGGCTTGTCGAGTGCGTCTCCGTGGTCGAACGAGTGTCGGTAATAGTACCGGGTTGACTGTCCCGATCGTCCGGAGCTTTCGCAGCGCCTGCTGGTGGTTTCTCGCCTGTCGAGGTACTTTCGGCTTCTTGTTCCATGACAGGCGTGTTGGGTATTCTCGGCTGGGAACGTTTTACTTTGGGCGGAGATTAAGGAAGCATAGGAATTCTGCCCGATAGGCGAATGCGGCGATATGGGGTACACACCTATCAATTGCGGCAGAGTGTGGACCGAACGCCGCTCAATCTGTACGAAGCGCTAGATCCCTGGGCGGCGAAGCTCGGACGTCTGGGACTTATTTCGACAAGGCTGGTCGAGAGCGAGAGAGATTTGGACATCGAGTTCGATAAACACATTACCGCCGACGGAAAGGTCCGCACTCTGGCGCACAAGATATTCCTGCAGCGCGAAGATGAGGCATGTTTCGAAATCGTTCTAAAGGCGACTCCCAAGGGCGGGGTGGCTGGAGTTAGTGAGCCCTGATGTGTAGCCTAAGAATAGCTTGGATTCTCCCCCAACACCCTTCTTGCACCCCACCTCATTCCCCACTACGCAATCAGCTCACCTCATGATTACCTCCAGCGTCAAAGCACTGAACGAAACAAAGGCCAAGGTCGCCCGCCTCGAGCAGGCCCTGGCCAAGGAACTGGCCTCCCTTCCATCCGCCTACGGCTTCGATTCCCTCAAGGCGTTTGTCGCCGCCATCAAGGCCGCCGGCGACAAGGGCAGGGTGGGGCGGCCCAAGAAATCTACAGTACCCAAGACCCGCAAGCGCGCCAAGATCACCGATGCTATTCGGGCGAAGGTCGGCAAGTTGGTGAAGGCCGGGAAGACCGGATCACAGATCGCCAAGGCGTTGAAGATTTCGCTGCCAAGCGTCCAGAACGTCAAGAAGGCCCTCGGACTGGTCAGGCCAGCGACGAAGCCTGCGCGCAAGCGCAAGGCCCGCCGTGCGCCAGCCAAGCGCGCTGCAGCTCCCAAGCTTCGGAAGAAGCGCGTTTCGCCAAAGAAGTCCGCAGCTCCCGAATCAAAGCCAAGCCAAGTGTCGGATGAGTCCACGCCGGCTCCTTCGGCCTGATTCCCGCCATTGCTAGTTTGGGGACCTTCGTTGTGAGCGGCGGCGCGAACGCACCCGGATTTCGGCGGTTTAAAAAGACCCCGGGCTAAGAGGACATGGAGCGAGGCGAGGGCGGAACCGGCCTTTTTCGCTACTTAACATAATAATATTGATTGCTAATCGTTTGCTGAAATGACTTTTGGCCGGGTTAACGAATCTCACCGCAGGTCGATATCGTTTTGAATCAGCAGGCGAAGGATATCAGGATCGGTTAGGATAGACGGTCTGCCCGGCGGGGCTTGGGAGAGCACAAGCTTCTCCATGGTCGCTTCATCCGGACGGGAAAATAATGCGAGGCACCTAGCCGTTGCTCCACAGCGACACGCTTGGTAAATGAATCCATCAAGTTTCTTAGGATGATCCATTAGTGCCCGGGCCCACGCTTGGCAGTGTCTATACGGCGCCAACCACGTTCCTGCGTTTGATCGAAGGTCGTGAATTATCTTTTCCTGGGTTACATCGATAAGCCGAAGCACATGTTCCACTCTGAATTCTATCAATTTGCGCGTCTGAAGCTGTGCCTTGGCATAGAGGGCACGGTTGTCGACGGGCATGTCCTCGATTTTCGCGCCAAAAACCTCCCAGAAAGCGGTTTCCTTGCTGTCAGCTAGATACAGAATCTTGAAAGGATGTGACGGGTGAGAAAATCGACTGACGGCACGATCGTCCCAATCGTATGGACTCGGACGGACAACAGCTCCTAGGCGCATCCATTTTGAGGGATATGCTGACAGCAAATCAGGGGCGCACTTCGCAAACTCTGCAGCGGGCGGCGGTAAATGCGGTTGTCCGCGCCCAGCCGGTCGACCAGCCATGGCTTAGGCTGCCAGATCGCGTGCGACCTTGAGCATTTCTGCTATCTTGGCTCCATGGACCTCCGCCGGCACGTTCTCCTGAATATGCTTAAGGAAACTGCTCCCTTTAAGGTTTTTTCGTTCCACAGTTAGGAAGTGGATCGCCGCAAAGCCGTTTCCAATGACATCAATAAGGGCCGGGATCCACGCGGCAACCGCGGAACCCTCGAATTGAAACATCGGGAAGAGGTAGAAGCGTTTTCCTGGCTCCTGATATGCTAGAACGCGCCCCTCGTCTTTTGCCTTGTGGACCCCCGCTTTGCTTAGGCGAAGGAGCTTCATGACGGCCTCGGTTGAGAGGGCTTCGCCCGCGGCTGCAGCGAGGGCCCCGTCCTTGGAAGCCGCCCTACTTGCCAGAAAATCGGTCAAGACTTTTACATTTTCACGGTTGGTTTCCTGAATCCGCTCCCACGTCACGCGCAATAGGTCCGGGACGGGCAACTTTTGGGCTCGAATGAGTCCAAGGAGGTGATCGCGGGTTTGCGCGGTGCGGGTCATAGTTGCCATGGTGGACAAGGTAGACCAGCGCCTGTGTTCGTCAACTACAGAAACAATCTCCCCTATGTCACGGGAGAGGCGCTTATTACACCATTCCTCACAGCTCGTTCCAAATTCAATAGGCTGGAATTGCGCGTTGGACGGTGTAACGGAAATTGACATTTCCGTTACTTTAAACCTCCCTCTTGGCCCATGGCCGAAGCGCAGACCATCGGTCCTTACGGGAAACTCTTGAGCGACGTGCTCGCGGACTTGAGCGCCGCTACTTGCCAAGCCTATGAAAAGGATCTGAAGGATTTTAGCCAGGAATACCTGAAGCTTCCGAAGGGTCAGGAGGCAAGAGGAGTGCGGGAATTGCTATCTGGTGGATTCGAAGCTGCCAATGCGCTCGTTCGCGAGTACCGTGCCGACATGGACACGCGGCGGGAACTGTCCTCCGCGACCATAAATCGGCGACTGTCCACACTGCGAAAGCTCGTTCAGGCCGCTCATCGCCGGGCCCTCGTCACGTGGTCGATCGACGCGCCGAATATCAAGGACGAGCCGGTTCACAACGCGGACGGCCCGGACCTGGATGACATGCGGCGAATCGTTTTTCACGTGGCAAAGGATGAATCAGGCAAGGGCCGCCGGGCTTACGCTATTATCCGCTTAATGGCCGATCTTGGTTTGCGCCGCGGTGCGGTGATCAACATGGACCTGAACGATCTCGATCTGCCCAAGAGGATCCGAGTTCGGCTTAAGGGCCGCGAAAAGAAGAGATGGAAGGATCTGCCTCCCGAGACGTGCGCTGCCCTCCGCAGGTGGCTTGCTGTGCACCCTACCCGGTCGAAGAGCCGGGTCGGTCCGGTGTTTGTGAACTTGGTGCCTGGCTGGAACGCCAGAATTTCCGGGTCAGCAATCTATGAGATCGTGACCGAGTTCAGCGAGGCAGCCGGGTGCCGTACCCGCCCGCACGGAATCCGACACAGTGCCATCACTAACGCGATCGTGAACGCGGCCACGCTTGGCGAAACACTGGATTCTGTGATGCAGTTCTCCGACCATGCAGACTTCAGGATGGTTCTCCGCTATCGTAACGCCTCGAAGAAAGCTCAGAAGAAATTCGCGAACGCCAATGCAGCAACGTTCGGCGATCCGTTGGCGCAGTGATCTTGGTCGGATAGACGCCTCTCGCAGAATAAGTACCGCGCGGTCCCTCGATATGCGAGCGGATGGGTGTATCTTTATCCAGTGCATGTTGCTTCCGTCACCTTATTGAAAATGGCGAGTTACGGCGAGGGCGATTGAAGAGTACGCGTAGTTCGTCCTTTGCGGCCTCAAGGCGAGCCCGCTGCTCTGCTGCTAGCTGACCTCCGGCCCGATTCATATAGAACGTGAGCATCGACATTGCCGACCGAAACGCGGTGGACTTTCTACGGTCGCTGGTCTCAGCAGAGGCTTTGAGCGACTGGGCAATCGCCACCGGGTCGTCCCAAGTGAATACACCTGACTCGAGATCCAAGGCATTGCTGTACTGGGTGACGCGCTGAGACCACTGCTTTTGCTTGTCCGATCGGGCGCTATCTACGTTGCCAGTCTTTCCGTGCTGCGCGTGCAGTTCGCGTTCGGCTTGCAGCCAGTGCGCCGTCTCGTTGCCGTCCCGCCGACCGGTTTCGTCCCAGATCTGATAGGCCCGCCGAGCGATGTTTTCGTGACTGATTGAAGGACTTAGGTTCATTTCCGCACCACAGGAATTCGTGATTTCCGGGCAAAAAGGCGGTTCGGCTGAGTGCTCATAAAGTTAGTTTATGCTCGCTTTCAAGCACCCTAACTTAGGACATCATGGTTTGTTCTTGCTCAGATCCACTTCAGACGCAGCAGCCACATCTTCACGCCCTGGGTGAGCAGCATGTAGCACACGATCGTCAGCCCCAGCAGCGGCCAGTAGAGACGCGGCAGCATTGAAAACCCCAGGTAGTGGCCTAGCGGTGAAAGGGGAATCGCCACGCCGACCGCCATGATGACGACGGTCATCACCGTCAGCGCCAGGGACGCACGACTCTGAAAAAAGGGAATTTTGTTGGTTCGGATGACGTGGATGATCATCGTCTGCGTTAACAAGCTTTCGACGAACCAGCCGGCCTGGAACACGCTGGCGCTGTGAGCCGCGGCCGTTGGCGTTGATGTGTCCCAGCAATGGAACAGCTTAAGCATCATAAAATACGTCGTGTAATCGAAGATCGAGGAGCACGGACCGATGAGGACGACAAACCAAGTGAGATCCTTGATGTTCCACTGGCGCGGGGCCGCGATACGCTCGGGGTCCACTGCGTCCGTAGGTATGGCGGTCTGGCTGACGTCGTAGAGCAGGTTGTTGGCCAAAATCTGTACCGGCAGCATCGGCAGGAAGGGCACGAAGACGCTGGCGCCCAGCACGCTGAACATGTTGCCGAAGTTGCTCGACGCACCCATGCGAACGTACTTGATGATGTTGGAGAAAACCCGCCGTCCTTCCAGCACCCCCTCGTCCAGCACCAACAGGGACTTCTCCAGCAGGATCATGTCGGCGGATTCTTTGGCGATGTCCACGGCGGTGTCCACGCTGATTCCCACATCGGCGGCGTGGAGCGAGGGGGCGTCATTGATGCCGTCCCCCATATAGCCGACGGTGTGTTTGCGGGATTGCAGCGCCTTGACGATCCGCTGCTTGTGCGCGGGCGAAACGCGGGCGAAAAGGGTGGTCTTTTCGGAGGCGTCGGCAAGCTGCTCGTCGGTCATCTTCTCCAGCTCATCGCCCAGCAAAACGAATTCCGTTGAAAGCCCCACATCTTTGCATATCTTGCGAGCAACCAGGTCGTTATCACCGGTCAAAACCTTGACCAGCACACCATGACCTTGCAAATCCTTGATTGCGGCGGTCGCGGTTTCCTTGGGCGGATCGAGGAACGCTACATAGCCGTTTAAGATCAAGTCGCACTCGTCGGCTTTGCCGTACGGAGTCGTGCCGGCGGCGACATTGCCGCGGGCAGCGACGTCCTTGGTGGCGATGGCCAGGACGCGGAAGCCGTCCGCGCTGAGCCGCTCGTATTCCTTCTTCAAATCCTCCACGTGCTGGGGGTCCATCGGCGAGATCGTGCCCTCTAGCGCAAAGCTCCGGCAATTGGCGAAGATCGCCTCGGGAGCGCCCTTGGAGATAATGCGATCTCTGCCGTCGGGCGCGCGGACCACGACTGACATGATGCGGCGCTGGAAATCAAAGGGGATTTCGTCCACTTTTGCGTATTGGGGAATGTCGGCGTGAGCGTGGGTCTCAGTGTGCGCGAGCACGGCACGATCGAGGACATTCTTAAGGCCCGTCTGAAAATGGCTGTTGAGGTACGCCAGTGCGAGCACGCCTTGGTCCTCCTTCAACATCACGTTGCAGTAACGCTCAAGTGTGACCTGGTCCATCGTCAGCGTTCCCGTTTTGTCGGTGCAGAGCACGTCCATCGCCCCCAGGTTCTGGATCGCGTTGAGTCGCTTGACGATGACCTTCTTGCGCCCCATCGCCACGGCCCCCTTGGACAAGCAGACGGTCACGATCATCGGCAACATTTCGGGCGTCAGACCTACAGCCACCGCCAGCGCAAAGAAGAATGCCTGCCCCCAATCTCTCTTGGTGAGGCCGTTGATGAGGAAGACCAGGGGCACCATCACCAACATGAAGCGGAGCATTAGCCATGTGAACTGGGCAATGCCGCGATCAAAGGATGTCTGGGTCGGCTGATCCTGGAGCGACCGGGCCATGCCCCCGAGGTACGTGTCCTTGCCGGTGGCAACTACCACCGCGCTGGCCGAGCCGCTTTCTACGCTCGTGCCCAGGAACGCGATGCTGGTCAATTCGATCGGCGCGGTCGCTGCCCCCGTGGTCTTCTTCTCAACGTCCAACTTCTCGACCGGGAAACTTTCTCCGGTCAGCGAGCCTTGGCTGACGAACAGATCCTTGGCCTGAACGATCCGCACGTCGCCGGGAATCATGTCGCCGGCGGCCAGTCGAACCACGTCGCCGGGGACAAGCTGTGCGACGGCGATCTCCCGCGGTGCTCCGCCACGAAGCGCTGTCGCGGTCACCGAGATCATTGCCTTGAGTTTGGCTGCGGCGTTGCCGGCTTTGGACTCCTGAATCAACTTTAAAGCAACGCTCAGGGCAATCATGGATGCCATCACGGCCGCGCCAGGCGAATCTCCCGTTGCCAGCGAGATCGTCGCGAGCACGGCCAGCAGGATTACGAGCGGGTTGAGCATCGCGCGCCAGAGTAGCTTCCCGAATCCCGCCCGCTGGTCTTTCGCCAGCACGTTGGGACCGTACTCGGCCAGACGCGTAGCGGCCTCGCTGTCGGTTAGTCCCTCGGCGCGAGTGTTCAGCTTCGCGTAGACGCCCGCTGTGTCCATCGCCGCCGACTCCACCACCAGGGGCGACACGCGTATCGCCGCGGCCTTATGCCGATCGGTTGCAAGCACGCTCTTGGGGAGGACGGCCGATGGGATGCTAGTCATGTTGAACTCGCGGACAGGTTGAACAATTGACCCGTGCGCCGACGGTACACTCATTGCCGCCGCAATCCTACTTGAAAGTGAAAACTCCTGGGCCCGCTGGGTTGATGCCGTACAAATAGACAGTCAGCAGCGCAGATGGCCGGCGGCAACCAAAACGTTCACGCCGCGGGCTTCGTAAGCGGTAGTTTGATTTGACCCTGTTCGAGCCCCTTTTTGAGCAACTCAACAAGTTTCGTGGCATCTGGCGCAGCAGCTATTTCAGTAGAAAAGAAGGCTGTCGGCTCGATCGTGCTCGAAACTTTGTACTTGCGGGTAACACCGATGGTCGAGTGCCGGAGTCCGGCGCTCGCCGCAAAAATGTCACGGCGTTGCGCGAGATGGGAGGCGAATTCTTTTCTCAGCGTGTGGATGCGACTGGTAGAATGTTTGATTCCCTTCGTCTTCAGCCGCGCGCACAGGGCGGTGAAGTCCGTCTTGCAGCGGTAGTAACGCCGCGCGGAGTCTGCCCTTGGCGGGTTTGGCGAAGTGAGCACGAATTCACCGCGGTTTTCGGCAGCGTGCTGTCGAAGCTTTTCGGCGAAGCGGGGTTCAAGCTGAATCTTGCCGACGGAAGAATCGCTTTTGAGCCGATGGTAATTCGTGGGGGCGACCGTGACCACGCCCGCCGGCAGGTCCACATGCGTCCACGGAAGCTTGTCGATTTCGTTTCGACGTAGGCCAGCGCCGATGGCCAGGACGAAGGTGATGAGCTGATTGCCCGAAAGCTCCTTGAAGGCGTGTTCGATCAATTGCTTGGCATCCGCATCAGGTGTGTAAAAAAATCCGCTTTCCGCTCTGGAAGTAGTTCCACCCCGTCGAACGGCAACGGTGTCGGCATCGCGAGATTAGGGCATTTCGTGAGAACTCGCTTGAGCACACGTTTCGCAAAGAGCGAACGCCCGCCTCGCAAGAAGCTGTTGGCCGTGTGTTCGACACGGGTGCGCTCCGGCGACCCCACCGGATGCCTCGCGATATAGCGGTCCCGCCAATCTTGGTTGTTGAGCGGCAGCGCGAGCGCACCCGGATTTCAGCAGGCTTTTAAAAGACCCCAGGCTAAGGGGACATGGAGCGAGGCGAGAACGGAATCGTGCTCTTTTCACTACTTAACATAATATAGATGGTTGGACGCGAAAGAGCCGTTTGGACATGGGGAGATCGATTCTGAACGGGAACTAAAGCGGGCGACGGCGCTGCCCAAGCTCGCTGCGGCAACCCCTGGCCGGGTGATCGTCCTCCCCGAATCAATCGGTGGGCTATGGTTTGAGGTGCCAGAAGCGTTTTGGAAGGAAGGGCTGACCTCGAGTGGCGATAAAACCGTCCTCCTGGGCGCTGAAGTAGGGGAGGGCGACGGCCGATCAGCGAACATCCTTCTTTCCGTAAACCGGACGGGTTCAAAGATCATTTATCGCCAGAGAATGCCAGTGCCGCTAACCATGTGGCGGCCTTGGGCGAGTGACGAGACGCATGCCTATTGGTTTGAACACCCCGTGGTGGACGTGGCCGGTGAGCGCGCGGCCGTGCTCATCTGTTATGAGCAAGTGATTGTTTGGCCCATTTTGTTTTCAATGGCAGATCGGCCGACCGTGGTAGTCGCAATCGCGAACGACTGGTGGGCCGGTGGCCCGACTATTCCGAGGATCCAAAGGAATTGTGTCCTAGCTTGGTGCCGGCTTTTCGGCACGCCGTTGGTGACGGCGATGAATACCTAAACGATCACGGGATAATAGCATAGGGGTTCGAATACCCGTGGGGACGCCAGCGCATTCCTGGAGAGAGCTTTGTGTAATTGTGCGCACCCCGTGGAGGCCCAATTATAGGAAACGAAAGGAACCCAGATGCATTACGATGCGATCAAGACACGAGTGGAAGAGCTCCGAGCCTATGTGCCTTCGATCCAGCGACCAAGCGGGTAGCTTTACTATGGCACGGTATGGGGAGATCACGGACTTGACGATAAAGGGTCCGTAACTCGTGCGGGCCCGGTCTAGAGCCGCCCGAGCGGGACGGCGGCACACCGCCTCGACCACCAACTTGTCGAGATTACGGTGTTCACCTCGTTGATGTCGCCGTCGGCCGGCATCTGGCTTAGGGGCCTTGCGCAAAATCGGCCGGGAGAAATGTCCCGTGTCCACATTGCAGCATTGAGGCATCATGGACGCAGCAGGGATCGTCGGCAAGGTGCCAGGGTTAACGTCTCGGCCGGCTTGGCCATGGTGCTTCTGAGGGCAACACCGGGCAAGGCGGTCCAAACGGGATCGTCTTTCATGGCAGCCAAACCGGCCGCACAGGCGGACTCAGTGGGGAACGCGGCAAAGGCGATGAAGACATGCTCGCTCTCTCGAACTGGGAGGCGAAAGTCGTTATTGGCTGGCTCAGTGACAAATTCCGCGAGGAGCCGGCCATTGGCCCGCTGAAGGACTGGGGACACGCTTGAAGCAAAGAAGTCCGTGAATTTTCCGTCCACGGAAACCTTGAAATAGTAGATCACGGCGCCGATGAATCCATCCGCGGTTTCGGCGCCAGAGAGCGGCGGACGCGTGGCGGGGTCTAGGTGAAAACCGGAGCCTGGTCTCGCAGGCTTGAGCAGGAGGACATTGTCGGAATCGATCATCGTGTCGTTGGCCGCACCGCGAAATTTCAGCCAGACCGGGCTGCCATAGAATTTCTCTAGCGCCTGGCGCCGCGCCCCCATGTCGCCGAAGCCGCGCAACCATACAAAGCGATCGGGTGCCCGCTGGTCGCGGAATTGTCCGATCACCGCGGCGCCGACAGCTTCCTGCGGTTTGATAAAATTGTCTTCGAACAGGTGAATCAGGTCTTCGCGCCGGCCGGGCTTCAAGGTGTATTGACGCAGTTCGACGACGGGTGACAATTCTTGCATACTGCTCACTTGATTATCCCGGGTAAGCTCCATAATCCAATTCGTCTCCCAAATCTTTCCTCCATCGGGCGAAAAAGCCTGTTCCCAGAGAGCGGATGTGGGCGTGATGTGCGACCAGATGAACCGCACGCGGATCGGCTTTCCCTTGAACGTATCGTCGGCATAGAAGGTGCCAACACCGTTCTCGAAACGGCCCTTGACCGGCGGATCGAGGTCTCCGAAAGGATCGCGCCCGTCGAGCCACCAGATTGCCCATTGCCCGGTCGTCGGATCGTATGCGCGCAGCGAGACTCCCCGATAGGCGCCACCTGGCATGTCTAGCACGTTGTCGTCCACGTTGGCCCAGCCATCCATAAGCTTGCGCATGCTACTCGTACCGTCGAATTCCAGCCATTCACGACTGTCGGCTAGGCGCTCCTTTAAGCGACGATGATGGACATGCCATTCACCGACGAAAAAATCGAAATCGTGCAAGCCAGTAAGATTGGCGGCAGCTTGGCCGGGCTCTGGGATCTCTTCGGATGAATGTGCAGGAGCAATTGAGCCCAACAATAAGCCGGCAGCGAGCGTGAGGCGGTGATTTTTCATGGGATCGTCCTTTTCATGTTGTTCGCGGTATTATGGCGCATTAAATATGCCACCGGAGGTCATGTATTGTTAATAGAGACGAAAAATGCTAGCGAGCCGCCTCCTGTCGATCTTGATGCTGCTGCAAGCTCGCGGTCGTATGAGCGCGAGTCGACTGGCGGCAGAATTCGAAGTCGCCGTACGCACGATCCACAGCGACATCGATCAGCTAAGCGCGGCAGGGATATTTTACACCACTTTCGCCCTTAGGGGATATACTGCCTCCAACGAGATCGTGGAATCGACCCTTCCCGATTTGACCGACGCAATAGATACGATCCGCAGATTACTTGCTATGCCTGACGTCGGCAGCCTGCATGCCCGTTTTGCGGGTCACGGCTGTTTCGCAGCAAGGATAATGCGGGAGTAACCGACCGAAACCCCACCGTTTAAGAAACAAGCAGATCGCTTGTCATATCGGTCGCGCTTGGTGCCGGATTGCAGGATGGGGTGGTTGTGTGGGTAGCGTGGACACAAACGATCCGGGCGGCTGTAGCGGCCAGCTGTGCGCGCAATGCGGGCGGCCCGAGTACGTTCACGTCTCCGCCCAGGCGCATCAGCTCGCGGACGCCGAATTCCAAGGACTCAATGGGGAGCATGCAGCGCACCCAGCCGGCACGGTCCGGTTTGTGCGCGGTCTTGGCCGCCACCTCGACCACGTGCGGGCCGAGCAAATCGAGCAGCTCCAAACCCCTTGGCGAAAGGCGCACTTCTGCGTGCTCGCGATAGACACTGGCCTCGTAGTCATGCGCCGCCAACGTCCAGTGGGCCGCCAAATCGAAGCCCTTGGGGCGGTCGAACGTCTGGTCACAGAGTTCCGCGTCGTAGATCTTTGCGGCGCGGAAAGTGCGGATGGACGTTCCGCTCTGCGCCACCAGGTACCAGACGCCGCCCTTCAGCACGAGGCCGAGCGGCGCGAGTGTGCGCACGGGCGGACTACCGCCTCTGGAGTGGCGGTAGCGCAGCTTGAGCAGGCGGTCGCCCCAAACGCCCGCGGCGACCACCCGCAGCGAAGGCAGTAGGTCTGTCCCCTTAAACCAACCGGCCGGGTCAAGGTGGAAGCGCGTGGCGATTCTCTCTGCTCCATGCTGTAGGTTCGCCGGGAGCGCCGCCATCAGCTTGAGGCGCGCCGAGGACAGGATGCCGGCCAGACCAAGTTGTTCGGCGGGACCGGGTAGTGCGGTGAGGAAAAGCGCCTCTGCCTCGGGCTGGGTAAGGCCGGTGAGTGTCGTGCGGTAGCCGTCCCTCAGCCGGAAGCCGCCGTTGCGCCCCCGGTCGGCGTAGACAGGAATGCCGGCCGCGCTAAGCTGGTCGATGTCGCGGTGGATCGTGCGCACGGAGACCTCGAACTCCGCAGCCAGCTCGGTCGCGGTCATCCGGCCTCGGGTCTGGAGCCGCATGAGGATCGTTATGAGGCGGCTTGCCAGCATTATTTCGCAAAATCAATTAAACATGACATTAGGAGGCATGATTAATCGGGCATGATTGACGCGCAAACAGAATCCATCCACCACATGAAACACTCCCGCCATATCGCTGCTGCCGGTCTACTCATCACCTCGCTGGCTTCCATTACCCCGATCCCTGCCGCTGGGGATGCCCCTCCGCCTGCGACAGCCAACCTCTCCGGCCTTCACGACTTCGACTTCCTCATCGGAGACTGGCGCGTCCACCATGTCCGCATCAAGGAACGTCTTGCCGGCTGCAACGAGTGGACTGAATGCGACGGCACCTGCAGCATGCGCCCGACGATGGGCGGCTGGGGCAATGTGGACGACAACGTCATAAACGTACCCGGCGAAGTCTATCGAGGCGTGGGGCTGCGCGCCTATGATTCAAAGACAGGACAATGGGCAATATGGTGGCTGGATGGTCGCAATCCGTTCGCCGACCTCGCTCCTCCTGTAAAAGGCCACTTCCATGACGGCGTCGGTGTTTTCTACGGCACCGACACGCTCAGGGGAAAACCAATTCTTGCGCGCTTCATTTGGTCGCAGATAACGCCTAACTCCGCTCATTGGGAGCAGGCCTTCTCTCCCGATGGGGGCGAGACATGGGAAACCAATTGGAAAATGGACTTCACCCGGGTCAACTGACGGTCTCGCGAGTCGGGACGCCGTTCCTTCCACCCAACTCACTCATTCAATGGACCAAAGCTTATGGCTCTATTTCCTGCTTGTTCTCGGTATCGTGGCCCTCCCAGGAATGGACATGGCCTACATCGTCTCGAGCGCATTGGCGGGGGGCGCCCGCTGTGCGGTGTCGGCGATCGCGGGTGTCGTTGCGGGAGGGATGGTCCACGTGCTGACCGCTGCGATCGGATTGACGGCTCTCCTGGCTGCTTTTCCCCACGCGCTCAGAGTGCTCGTGCTGCTGGGGGCTGCCTACATGGCGTGGATGGGCTGCCAATTCTTCCGGACGCGCCCGGCAACCGCTTCAACGGAGGCCACGCCGGCGCTTCAGAGCTCCTCCGTATTCCGCTACGGTGCCATGACCTGCCTTGTGAATCCCAAGGCATACGCCTTCATGCTGGCTGTGTTCCCGTCCTTCCTGCATTCCGATCGGGGGTCGCTTGCGCTGCGGGCGGCGGAGCTGAGCGGACTCACTGTAGCGACCCAAATCGCCGTGTACGGGGCCACTGCATTCGTCGCGCTGCGAATGCACCGGAGGTTCGCCTCAAGCCCCGCTACTCAGGAGTGGATGCAGAGGACCGTGGGGGCCATCATGATAGTTTCGGCGGCAATTCTAGCGCACGGATGGCTCTGATACGTCCGATGTCTTACCGAAGCCGGGATTTCGATTTAAAGGGTTGATTTGGGGCTTTTCAGGGAGTTTTCCAACTCGGCCGCCAAGGTTGATAGACCGATGCCGAATAACCGCGACCGGGGTGGATGCTTTGTGCCGGATTATCTGTGAAGCAACATTGAGATTTTCGAAGTCAAGAGCTTCCACATAAATCCGGCAGGGTACATCTCGGAACTTGGAACATCCTTCGGGATCTCGGCATTCGCGGGTTTGAATTTAGTACAAATACGCCATTGCAAGGGAGGTATGTCGTCCTGAAATCGCACCCGATACACTGGCACCCAATGCTTTCCATCATCAAATCGCATTACCATGGCCGAATTGCAGCAGGTAGCAACAACTCGGCTCGTAGTCGATTTCTCGTCGATCTTATAGTCTTTCAGAAGTTCGGCACCCTTTGAGTATGTGATGCGATCTTTACGATAGAGAACATAGCCGGTGCCACCATCTGGACCTAGAATTCGACCAGCGTTATCCAATGCTTCAATCTCCCGGGAACCTTCTTGGCAAGTGTCGCAATAGCAGACGGCACTCGTAAAAGGAGCACCAAGCGCTTCGATTTCTACGTTTCCACATGAGCAACGAATGGTTCGCACACCACCGGCATGAGAGGCTGTATTGAGTTTCACTTCCATAGGTTCGGCGTGTACAATGCAAAACACTCCCTAATGAATTCTTAGAAAAAAAAGGGAAGCCCTAATGTGCGATTCTGGCCGGGTCCGAGGATAGTGGCGATTAAGCCTGCCGCAGGACCCGGCCAGATAACTTAGTCGCGCCGGACGATGCCAGCCAAATTGGCCAGCGAATGATTCCGTTACACTCTAACTGGCCAGAGTGGCGGTTAGCATTATCACATCTGTGCCGATCATCGCTTCGGGAAAGCTTCGCAGGAGAAACATGCAGTGCGCCTGCGAGGGCGAATGCCTATAGATCAATAACAGATCAATTCCCGCTCTCGATTCTGGCCCGTTCCGATCGGTCAATTTGAACCGTCCAAGCCTCAAGGATCAAACTCAACTGTGTGTCCGACTTCCCTCCGGCTCCAGCCAATCGCCAAGACGTTTCACTCGAGGGTCTCGCCGCGCCAGTTTCGGCCACGCCAAATAGAAAGGGATCATGCGCTCAGTCAGACCGAAGGGTGCTATCAAGCGGCCATCACGCAGCAATCCGTCCACATAATATTCGGTGCCAATTGCGACGCCCATACCGGCTTGTGCCGCGCCGAGTGCCATGTGCAAATGCTCGAATGACACAATGCGCCGGGGCTGTAACGGTCGCAGGCCCTTTGCTTTAAACCACTCATCTACAATGCTCGGTCTGCGTTGACTAACAAGCCACGTAGCCTTGCCTAAATCCTCTGGTGTGGACCATGGTCCATGGCCGTGGGCATAACCGGCCTCCATTACCGGTCCAGAGCGGTCGGCCATAAATACACGCCTTACAAGCCTGTCGTCACGGGGCCAGCGACCTACATCGATCAGTGCGTCAATGCTCCCGGCCGTAGCCGGAGAGTCTATTTTGGAGTTCCTAGCATAATCATCTTCTGACGCGCATCGAAATTATCCAGGCTCCGGATCCTACGGCGGGCAGTGCGATAATGCAGATACGTTGCCAACCGGGGCTGGCCATTTTCTCAAAGAAAACAAATATCGTAAGGCCGACAATCCACCATAGATTCATCACGCCTCCAACAAAGAGCAAAAGCATAAGCGCCCAGCAGCAGCCAAGGCAGTTTATGCCGTTCCGCAATCCACCTCGAAACCCGGAATGAGAGCTATTCGCAGTCAGACATTGGCAAGATCTCAAGCAAGCCCGCTTCAATGGCGTGAATTGATACACACCAGTCACGGCCAGCAAAATCATATTCAGTGGATCGCTTCGTATCTCCATCATCGGCGTTAGAATCTTCGCCGAATCGAGATACCGCTGGATAAAGAATGCTAGCACGGAGAACGCTGACCAAACTGCAATATACCCAGCCATGAAGGCGAGCCCGGTACGGTGCGCGTAGTTCCTCCCAATCTCAGCAGTCTTGGAAGGCACCGAACCCAAGACAGCAATCGCCGCAGACGGTAACATCATACCGATCATCATCACGATCCACATTGAGCATAGCAGGAGGCGATGCACCGAATCCCAATTGTTCGTCATCATCCACGCTGACGAACCCGACATGTTGCCCTGCATGTCGAGTGCCATTGGTACGATCCACGCCCAGCAGGCGATGACGATCCCAAGAATGGCACCCAAGACAAGGCAGCGGTTGGACTGAATCATGCCTTCAAAAACGATGACTACCTTTCTTAATGACTTCATAAGTGATCAAGTTGACGAACGTGGTGTCAAAGCGGCTATCTCCAGGTCGTAGGCGTCGCTGGTTTCAAAGGCCATCGACGCGTTCAAGCGCGGCGATCAGAGTTTTTGTCGTATTCGTCATGCCGGCGGAGCCACGGCCCCATCGTGCCGTCTTCGTCGCGGCCATTCGGCGTCCGGTCGAGGATTGCGTAGTAGCTCATCAAGAACTCCGTTCCGCGTGTGTAGCTGGAGTAGCAAAGGTAAACGCTATCTCCTTCGCGCGCGAAAACGCTGATGCCATGCCCCTCGGAGACATAGCCGGCGACATCCGTGCCGCAACCGCTGGCGTTTTGGGCTACGATCGGCGGCAGGTTCTCGCGGAACCCCGAGTCTTCCAGTCGCCGAAACATTGCAACTTCGTTGGATTCGAGCGCCAACGTGA
Organism: uncultured Opitutaceae bacterium; assembly: GCA_937889545.1. GTDB lineage: Bacteria > Verrucomicrobiota > Verrucomicrobiia > Opitutales > Opitutaceae > Palsa-1447. The sequence continues at coordinate 58,956 of CALAOT010000106.1, read as the reverse complement.
CCTCGTTCGAGGCCTCGGCGGCCGATACCCCAAAGTCGAAGTTGAAGTCGCTGTCATAGCTGGACACCCAGTTGAAGCTCCAGCCCATCCGCCGGCGGTAGGCGAGCAGCTTCGCGAGCGGCGCGCGTGAGATGCAGATCATCGTCGCGTCGTGGGCCTCGACGTGCGGTAGGACTCCGTTGAAGCTGTCGGCCGTCGCCGAGCAAGCCGGACAACCAACGGTGTAGGGGGGTCCAAACATGAAGTGGTAGACGATGAGTTGCGAACGTCCTCGAAAGAGGTCGGTGAGGGACGCTTTCCCTTCGTCCGTCTCAAAGCTGTATTTCTTGTTGATTCGAACCCAGGGCAGCTCCCGCCGCCGCCGTGCCACCTCGTCACCGCGCCGCGTGAGATCCTTCTCCTCCTTGAGCAAGTCGAGCCGCGCTGCAAGCCACTCTTCATGCGTACCAATCTTATGATGTTTCATGGGATGTTTTCTAGCGTTGTTTTCGATTTAGTTAATTTTGCTCAATTTTCTTTTGTCGATATGGACCCAAGATCCTGTAGAAAGTATTCGCCATTCGGACGCATTTATTGGTCTACACTTTCATTCCTTTCCGATGGGTTGCCCTTTCCCCTTAGTTATCAGGCTGCGCAAACTGTTTTTGATGATATAGCTCCATGCGCCTGAACAGTCGCCGTAGCATTCGATGGAGCGAACCAGGCCAGTGTGGGTAAACCGGAGTTGGGTCTTTTTAGACTTCTTGGTGATCTCAAAGACTATCTCTGTGCCGTTCCACTCGGCCATGTCTTTGACAAAGCTGATTCGGCTCTTCAAAACGTGCCATACGACTTTCTTGCCTGGTATGAACTCGGTGATCTTCTGGGTGGTGCGGTGAAGATCCTCGTAGCGATACGTAAATTCTTCGCCGAGTTTGTCCGTACGACCTAGAATTTCTCCGGACCACCATCCACGAACGTTGTTGATGGCATCGAAGACAGCTTTGGGCGATTGGCTTACCGTAATTGTCGTTGTGAAATTTTTGGTCTTCATAATAGCCGCGGGTGCGTTGGGTTAAGTTGTAGTTTTTATGATCTGCCTCTGTGTGATAAATTACTTGATTCCGGTTCGCGATAACTAGCGACTTCTGCGGTTTCACAATTGCTCACGCTGAAGCCGCCGAGCCAGATGACATCGCATTGGCCATGGCGGCGAATTGACGATCTGGTACCTTTGGTGAAACTTCGAACTGCCGACTGAAGTCCAGCGCAAATGAGTCCGGAAAGGTGTCCTCGTGCCCGGCCTCAATGCCATCGAGGACCGCGTTCGCCACGTGGCGTAGCGAGGCCTTCGGAATCGATAGATCACGGCTCATGTCGGTGTCAACGGGACCCGGGTAAACGCAGAAGGGCCCGGACACCCGGCCTCGGAGTTCGACGGTTTCGGTGGCCTCGGCATGCCCCGTGATTTCGTCGAAGTTCGCAATGACCCTGAGCTCCAGGGGAGTGACGGTGACCTTTGGGCCCGTCGAAACGGCAGGGGCGGCAAAGACCGGCAAGTAGGTCATTATTAAGATGAAAAGGCGCAGGCCCGCGACAGTGGCCAGGGCTAGGTGAGAGCGCGCCCCGGAGGAAAGGTTGCAGGGGTGATGTGGCTCTCTGAAGTGTTCATGGAATGCTCTGTAAATGAACAATTTAATACGGTGAGGAAGAAAATGGGGCCCGCTCCGGATCGTGGATCACTTCATTTCTGAGCTTTCCCATGCCGTTACGGCTGTGATGCCTGCGAGTATGATGAGTGCTGTGATCATGATATTTGAATTGGATGTTCGGATATTCTTAGGGAAGGAGAGGGCGCACGATTCGCGCTTACCGCTTATGACCGTTTCCACATTCGAAATAATCGTTCGTTGGGCGCCCTTTCCAGGGACGGGGACCTAATGCGGTCTGTGGTTGGACTCATGCCGCCGCCGCCGAGCCCGAAAGCATCGCAGTGACCATTGCAGCGAATTGACGCTCAGAAGCCTTTGGTGAGGCTTCGAATTGCCCGCTGAAATCTAGCGCGAATGGGTCGGGGAAGATGTCCTCTTGCCCAGCTTCAATGCCGTCGAGGACGGCCTTCGCCACGTCGCGCGCCGAGGTCTTTGGAAACGTCAGCGCCCGGGACATGTCCGTGTCGACTGGGCCTGGGTACACGCCGAATACCGAGGTTCCTTGCGCCCCAAGGAGGACACGCGCGGCTTGAGTCAAGGAATGGAGCGCAGCCTTTGAGGCGCTGTAGGTGGGGAAGAATGCAGCATTGGTCAAGCCCGCCACTGAACCGACGGTTACAAACGCACCTCCGCCGTTCCTAGCAAGCGTCGGCGCCAAGCTCTGGAGCAGCTTTAGAGGCCCGAAGTAATTCACCTCCATCTCCCGCCGGGCATGATCTACGGTGGCTATATCCGTGATTGCGGTGCCAAGAGAAACGCCGGCATTGCTGATAACAATCTCAATGTCCGGAGCCGCTTCTACGGCCGCACGGATCTGGTCCGCATCGGTCACATCAAGCGGGAGCACCACAAGGCGCTTATCGTGCAGGTCGCCTAGCGACTGCGGGTCGCGCGCCGTGGCGTAGACCTTCTTCGCGCCCCGGGCGAGAAGCGCTTCCGTTAAAGCTCGCCCGATACCGCGGTTGGCGCCTGTTACAAGGGTAATGGATCCTTCGATTTTCTGTGCATTCATAGTTTCGTCCTCTTTAGTTGATTTCTTTGTGATCTGAATAGTTGAATATTTAACTAGTAAATTGGCGGAAAAAATGCGCACAGAACTTGTGCGCTTGTGCGGTTTGGGAAATCAGGCGTGAACGAGGGTCTTAGTGGACGGCTGACTGGCTGAGGCTTTGACTCGAAGCAGGCTCATCGCCATTTCCGGCAAACTTCGTAGGATTTCCGGCTCATTCATGATCCGAGCCTGGCTTACCATTCCCTCGATCAAACCGAAAAGAGCGAGGCCAAGCTTGGCGGGGTCGCACGGCTCTATTACGCCCTGGGCCGCCGCATCGCGAATTGTCGATTCATAATAGCGGCGCTTGCGCGCAAGAAAATCGCGTCCGGTGGCGCTCACGTCATCTTCCTGGGTACTCAATTCGGATACGACCGTGAACATAGGGCACCCCAACACCTTGCCATGCTGCTTCTTTTGCTCGGCAATATTTCCATGAAGTCCGTCGAGGTAATTGGAGAGGCGCAGTAACGGATCTTTCGATGGGGAAAACACCTCGTCCAGTGAAGGCTTCCACACTTCGATCCAAAGCTTCTCAAGAGCAGCGACGGCCAAATCGGCCTTGGATTTGTAGAAATAATAGAAGCTTCCCGTCTTAACACCGGCTCGCTTGCAGATGTCGTCAATCGTGACGGATCCATAGCTCTCCTCCCACATGAGGTCGAGAGAGGCTTGCATCAGCTTTTGATCGGCGTCGGAGGTTCTGCCCATGCCGATACGAATAGTTGAGGCTTTCACTATTGCAAGTGTTTTTTCCAAGAAATTCTCAATGGAAACCCATATACTTTCGTGTCACATTACCCATGAATCATTTAAGGAATCTTTACGATAGTCCTAAAATTGAAGATCCGCTTTTTAGCCAAGCAATCAACGCCGCCTTCCGTTCGTCCTTACTCTGCTGGCTAAGGGAGGAGAGCCCCGCATCGCTAGCGTGGATGCAGCGGGCGGTGGGAACAATCATGCTCGTTTCGGCGGCTGTCCTTGCAAAAGGCTGGCTGTGAATCTGGCGGCGCGATGGCTCTTCAATCGATGCCGTCTTGGTCCACCCTAATTACAACCGCCCTGCGATTGCCCATGAACCCAACCATAAAGGTACACGATGGAGGCTCCAGGCCGAATTGCGCACAATGGCAGAATTGTACTGGAATAGGCCGGACGACAGCGCGAATAGTCTATGGTAGGATTGCGCAATGAAGCCAGAGTTCTCGTTCTACGTTCAGCCGCTGGCCGAGGCCTTTGTCAGCCGGGTTCGCACTTCCCTCATTGACGATTTCGGCCGGCAGGTTTGCGCGATGCAAGCCAAAGGCGGTGAGCCCCTTCGTGACCGATTGAGGCGTGCCATTCCCGGCGAACCGATAATCCTGTGCAGCTACCAGGCGGTGCCGCTTCCAAGTGCATATGCTGAGGTTGGTCCGATCTTCATTTCTGCGGCGGCCGAATCTCCTCCACAGACGGTCCTAAACGCGCTGCCGGCCTGCTATTTTGCACGCACTTTCGCCCTTCGGGGATATAATGCCTCAAACGAGATTGTGGAATCGACCCTTACCGAGTTGATCGATGCAATTGATACGATCCGCAGTTTACTTGCTATGCCTGACGTCGGCATCCTGCACGCCCGTTTTGCGGGTCACGGCTGTTTCGCAGCAAGAATGGTGCGGTGACCTGACGTACCAGAACTGAGCCATTGCGAATGAGAGTCTGGGCTCCAAGAAAGGAACCCAGATGCCAAAAGGAAAGAAGCACACGCCGGAGCAGATCGTAGCGATACTGCGCCGGATCGACGGCGGGGAGTCGGCGCAGGCCGTGTCCCGCGAAGTGAACATCAGCGAAGCGACACTCCAGCGCTGGAAGCAGCAGTACGGCGCCATGGAGATCGACGAGGTGAAGGAGTTGAAGGCCCTCAGGGACGAGAATGCCCGCTTGAAGCGGATCGTCGCCGACCAGGTCTTGAACATCCAGGTGCTGAAAGAGGTGAACTCAAAAAAATGGTAAGCTCGTCGCAGAAGCGCCACGCCGCCCAGGGCGTGGTAGCGGCGGGCATGTGTTCGCAGCGTCAGGCGTGCCGTTATCTTGGGTTGGCGCGCTCCAGTTGGGCCTACGTGTCGCGGCCGCCGAAGCCGAGGAAGGTGCAAATCGGGGATGCGATCGCCGCGCTCGCGGTGCGCCATCCGCGGTATGGCTACCGCCGCGTACATGAAATGCTGCGCCGGAAGGGACTCTGCTGCAACCTGCGCACGGTGCAGCGGATGCGCCGTGACCAGGGTCTGGGCATCACCGGGCCGGCGCGGCGTCCCAAAGTGCCTCTACGGCCCGATGCGAAGGTGAAGGCGACCGCGGTCAACGACGTCTGGTGCGTCGACGTGGTCTTCGACACGACCCAGGGCGGCAACACGGTGAAGTTCCTGACGATCATCGATGAATACAGCCACTACTGCCTCGGGATTATTGCCAGCCGCCGCATGGGCGCCCGTGAGGTCGTGGCAGCGCTCTCCAGGCTGATCGAGATCCACGGAGCACCCGCCCACCTGCGGTGCGACAACGGAGCGGAGTTTATCGCCAAACTTCTCCAGGAATGGCTGGTTCTGGCGGGCGACGAGACCCGCTTCATCGAGCCCGGCAGCCCATGGCAGAACGGAATCAACGAAAGCTTCAACGGGCGCTTCCGCGACGAGTGCCTCGACCGAGAGCTGCTCGCCAACCTCCTCGAGGCCCAAAGCGTCGCGCTGGCCTTCCAGGAAGAGTACAACGACATCCGCCCTCACAGCACGATCGACTACCGCACGCCCAGCGAATACCGCGCCGAACTCTTGAACCAAGCTCCAGGCTCCGGTCAGGCCCGCCAAGCCGGGCCTTCCCTCCGCCTGGAGCTTGCTCTCGTCCCCACCACCAACCACAACCTGAACTGAGATCAACAACCCGCCCAGACTCTCACTCCGGGTGGCTCAACAAATGCGGTCCGGTCATCGGGAGTAACCGACCGAAACCCCACCGATTTTGCAAACACGCCCTAGCCACTTAGATGTTTTATGGCCATCGATGCTCCATTGACCACTTTTCAAGCGGCTCCTGTGATTGAAACCGAACGGCTTCGTCTTAGACCGCATCAACTGAGCGACGTGACCGACTGCGTCGCGATGTGGGCCGACCCTGAGATTGCTCGATATACCATCGGTAATCCATCGTCACCATCGCGAACTTGGTTGAGAATACTGGGCTATCGCGGACACTGGGCATTATTGGGTTTCGGCTATTGGGCCGTCGAAGAGAAGGCTAACGGTCGATACGTGGGTGAACTTGGATTTGCCGACTTTAGGCGCGATCTATATCCCGCGATCCAAGGCATGCCAGAACTCGGTTGGGTTCTAGCCTCAAACGCACATGGCAAAGGCTACGCGACCGAGGGTCTCCGCGCGATCGTCGCTTGGGGTGACTGCCACTTTGGATCTCTTCGTACCGCATGCATCATTCGACGGGACAATCATCGCTCTTTCCGCATCGCAGACAAACTCGAATATCAAGCAGTTGCTCCGGTCTCCGCTGCCGAAGAGTCGGAAGCTCTTTTAGTGAGGCTTGCGTCCGCAGCCCAGTCTTAGCTCCGCGCTACTTAGGACAAAAAGGTCGCCCGATTCGCAGTCCCAATGAAACACCTCCGCCGTCGGGTAGATACTCCACCAACGCAATCTTCAGTCCGCAAAAAACCATGATGACCGAAGAAACCAAAACGAAAAACGAAGCGGCGATCCGAGAACTGATAGATCGTTTTGCAAAGGCGTTTCGCTTCAAAGACGTCGACGGATGTATGTCTATTTTCGCCCCGGGAATCGTTTCGTTCGACATCCTTCCACCCCCTGCAAGCGGTGGGGGCCGAGAAGTTTGTGAGACATTGGCAAGAGTTTTTCGGCTCATATCAAGGTCCGATTCACGTCGAGTTTCCTGATGTAAGCATATGAGAGACGAGTCACGACGTACAGCATGGTACTGTCTCGATTGTATCCAATATGCCAGAATGAGACTCGGATGTTTGAATGAATAGGTACTGGTAATTCTGTCGGGCGACGCCGTCGGGAGCGCCGGCGCGGGGTCACATCTTTGGGATGGGCGGAAGGGACAGCGAGGCCTGGCCAAACGTGTAACGCCACCCTGTCGGGGTCCGGATGTACACGTCGCTGAACCAGAGTCGGTGCTCCATCGGCTTTCCATCCTGCACTCCCTTAATCCAAAGGAGGGCCGTGACCACGGCAGTATCGCCCCAGACGTGCACTTTCTGAGTGCCCGCCTCCTCCTCCTGGTGTTCGTAGGTGGTGCCCTTTTGGCGTGCATCCTGAAGTTGGACCTCCTTCGTGAAGGTATGCCCGCGCCCGGTCACGAGAATCATGTCGTCGGCCAGTATCCGATCCATGGTCGCCGGGTCGTTGTTCTTCACTGCGGCCTGAAACTGTGTGTCGAGGTCGGCGACCGCCTTGGCGTCATCGGACGGCGAGGCTAGCACTGAGCACGCGGTTAGGCAGCCCGCTCCAACAGCCAGAAAGAGTCTCTTAAATTTATACATGGTCTTTAATGAAAATTGAATCGTGGACTGAGCAAATCGGACACGAGGAACATGCGCCGTCACTGGCCTCCCACCAAGTGTGAAATGGGCACACACCGAACATTCATGAAGCCTTGCTGCGTTGAGGATCTTCGTTGTGAGGGGCGGCGCGAGCGCATCTGGATTCCGGCGGTTTAAGAAGCCCCAGGTTAAGGGGACATGGAGCGAGGCGACGGTGGAATCGGCTCTTTTCGCTACTTAACATAATAACTATTGAGATCACTCCAGTTGGACCATTTTTGCGAATCCGCGGACTTTCGCTAATTGACATTAGGTCCAATCCTCCCTGCTGGGATCGAGTGTTCGCAGGGTAGGGTATGCGAGCGCTTCATACCAGCGGTGTTTCTTAACATGGCGCGTGGTCGCTTTGGTCACGGTATGCACAGAGTCGCCCCGCGTGATGTTTGGGTGATGGCCTAGACAAACCCGCGTACGCGGATAAGTTGGTGCCATGCCTCAACGCCATCCCGTCGCCACACTTGAGGATTTACCGCAGAGCACGGGCAAGGTTTTTACGGTAAATGGTCGTCGGCTAGCCCTTTTCAATGTCGAAGGGCAGATATTTGCAATCGACGATTCATGTTCGCATGACGATGCCTCACTTGCTGAGGGTACACTCGACGGTACGACCATTGTTTGCCCACGGCATGGGGCCGAATTCGACATAACGTGCGGCAAAGTGCTCTGTCCGCCGGCCACTGAAGACGTACGCAGCTATCCGGTTTTCTTAAACGGCAATTCGATTGAGGTGGAGTTGTAGCGAGGCCACCCACTGGTTGCCTTCGCCAGAATCATCCTCCGACCGGCGCAAGCAGTGTTCCATATCAGCCGGAAACAGCGGCGCTGATTACGGTCATTTTAGAATCTAAGACATCGGCTGCAGACATTCCGCCTCATCCGCCATTGGCTATGGCGCGCTCGCGGTTGAGCCAAACTTTGCAGACGCCTTTGATGCGGCCGAGAATGTAGTAGACCGTTTGGCTGCGCACGCGGATAAGTTGCCCGCCAACGATTCGCGGCACAAAATCCTGCTCCATGCCCATGATCTGTTCTGGCGTGGCGCCGTCGAGCCCCTTGCACAGAATGGCCGTCATGGCCTTGGTGAGCGTCTGGACGTGCGGCCCGAGATTGATTCGGAAGTGGGCTGCGCGCGTGGCAGGATCGACGCGCAAAAACACGCCGACCGTGTCGGTGCACTCCTCGTCCTTGCGCACATCTTCGAGGTCGAAGCGCTCACCAGTCTTCGGCGCGCATGCGGGCGCAGCGTCGGCGTAAGCGATCAGGTTTTCACGCTTTTCGTCCCCGGACAGCGCATCGAAGAAATCGACAATCTCAGTGAGATTCGGTGGATATGCGCCCATCAATCAGCCGGGCTGTTCGCCCTTGGCGATGGGCGAACGAACTCGGTTGCCCCATTCGGTCCACGAGCCGTCGTAATTGCGGACGTTTGAATAGCCAAGCAGGTAGGTGAGCACGAACCACGTATGGCTGGAGCGCTCGCCGATGCGGCAGTAGGCAATAATGTTGTCGGCGGGTTTCAGGCCGAGGTCTTGCGTGTAGATTTTTCTCAGTTCGTCGGCGGGCTTGAAGGTGGCGTCCTCGTTGGCCGCAATCTTCCACGGCACACTGCGCGCGCCGGGTACGTGGCCGCCGCGCAGCACACCCTCCTGCGGATACTCGGGCATGTGGGTCAGTTCGCCGGTGTATTCCTTGGGCGAACGCACGTCGATCAGGGGCTTGCGCGCCTGCGTGTGCGCGAGCGTCTCATCGAAGAATGCGCGGATCTCCTTGTCAAAGCGCTTGGGCGGCACGGGGTAATTCGCGCGCGGGTAGCTGGGCTTTTCGCGCGTGAAGGGACGGTTCTCGGCCTTCCACTTGTCGCGGCCGCCGTCGAGAATCTTGACTTTGGTGTGCCCGAAGAGGCGGAAGGCCCACAGAGCGTAGGACGACCACCAGTTGGACTTGTCGCCGTAAAAGATGACAGTCGTGTCAGGCGTAATGCCGTTCTTGCTGCACACCTCGGCGAAGCGTTCAGGCGCCACGTAGTCGCGCACGGTGTTGTCCTGCAAGTCGCCGCGCCAGTCGATGTGCACGGCGCCTGGGATGTGCCCGGTGTCGTAGAGCAGGACGTCTTCGTTGCTCTCGACTATGCGGATGCCGGGAGCATTCAAGTTCTGCTGCAGCCAGTCGCCATCGACCAGCGCTTCGGGATGCGCATAGCCGGAGAATTTGGGGTTCATATCCATTAAGATCACCAGGTTCCCGTCCGGCGCAAACGCACCCCTAGATTTATGACAAAAGTCTTATGCGTCGTCACTCGGAGTTGCCGGGCGTGCGCGTGTACTGAGCGCCGCCGAAAAAGGCCTTCGTCAGGGATGGCATCATGGGGGACCTGCCGTTGTGTTTATCGGGTTGCACCACTCGGCAGCGCTGAGTTGGCAACCTGCAGTTATGGCTTGAGGTTCGGTTTCGCTGGGCGTCGAATGTTGAACTGAAATAGGAACCCAAAACAGACGGCTCGAAGCAGCCTGTCGTCATACTGGCCTGCTTCGAACGGATACAACCATTGGAAGGCGCTTGGCGACAGTCGATTTTGCAGTCGGGATCGGGGGCGAGAACGGTCAGGGCATCGCCAGCACGGGCGACCTCCTTGCCCGCATTTTTGCGCGTCGAGGCCTGAACCTCAACGCGTACAATGCCTACCAGTCCATCATCCGGGGCGGCCACACGTTCCTTACTGTACGCGCTAGCGACGGACCTGTCCGCAGCATGGGCGACAAAGTGGATGTGCTGATTCCGCTCAACCAGGATTCCATGGACCGGCATCTGCGCCTGATGAAGGCCGGCTCGTGCGTGCTTTACGACGGGGACATGCTGAAGCCGGGCACACCTGCCGCCGGCGTTCAGTTGTGCCCGATGCCGATGAAGGTGCTCACCAAGGGTAACAAACTCGCGGCCAACACCGCGGCGCTGGGTGCCACACTCCAGATGCTCGGCATCGAGTCCGAGCCGCTCGAAACGGTCATAGCCCGCCAATTCAAGAAGAAAGGGGACGAGGTGGTCGCCGAAAACGTCGGCGTTGCCCGCGCCGGCTATGAATACGCCGCGCAGAATTTCAAGGCGTTTCCCTTCAAGGCTCCCAAGCTTCCGAAACCGCAGGCCATCGTGACCGGTAACCAGGCTACGGCGATGGGCGGGGTGGCGGCAGGCGTCAAATTTTACGCCGCCTATCCGATGAGTCCGTCGACCGGCGTGCTGATGTGGATGGCATCGCACGCCCGCGACTTGGGCATCATGGTGCGTCAGGTGGAGGACGAGATCGGCGTTATGAATATGGTCATCGGCGCGGGCCACAGCGGCTGCCGTGCGATGTGCGCGACTTCCGGCGGAGGATTTGCCCTGATGGCGGAGGCGATCGGCATGGCCGCCATGATCGAGACGCCGCTGGTCTGCGTGGATGTCCAGCGCGCTGGACCCGCCACGGGCGTGCCGACCAAGACAGAGCAGGGAGACCTCTGGCAGGTGCTCGGCGCGGGGCAGGGGGATTATCCGCGCATCATCGTCGCCCCCTCCAGCCAACTCGACCTGTTCCGGACCATTCCCGAACTCTTCAACCTTTGCGACAAATACCAGTGTCCGGGCATCGTCCTTGCGGACCTGCTGATTTCCGAGGGGACCGCCAGCGTCGATCCGGCGGAACTCAAGTTCGACGGGAAGATCGACCGCGGCGAACTTATCCTGCCCAATGGCAAGAGCGAAACGCAAAACCCCTTTGGCGGCTACAACGACAACGCCTACCTGCGCTACAAGAACACCGCAAGCGGCATCTCGCCGCGCGCCGTGCCGGGCGTGCCGGGCCACATTTTCACCGCCGCCTCCGACGAGCATGACGAGGACGGAACGCTCATCAGCGACGAGTTCACCAATTCGTCCAAGCGGCGCATGATGGTGGAGAAGCGCGCGCGCAAGATGCAGGGTGCCGCGGCGGATATCGCCCCGCCAAAGATCGTCGGACCCGAGAACGCGCAAGCAACTTTGGTGGGCTGGGGATCAACCGAGGGCGTGATCCGCGAGGCGGCGGAAAAGCTGGCCGGCGACGAAGGCATCGTGGTGAACCAGCTTCCGATCAAGTGGATCGTGCCGTTTCACGCCGAGGAGGTGATGCGCATCCTTTCCCGAAGCAACAAAGTCATCATCGTTGAAAACAATTACTCGGGCCAATTCGCACGCTATCTCCGCGCCGAGACCGGCTTCACAGCGCACGGCCACATCCGCAAATACGACGGCGAGCCGTTCATGCCTCACCACATCATTGAGTCGGTGAAGGAACAGCTCGCCGGCAAACAGGCGATTTCCGTTCCCAGCCACGAAGTGAGCGTTTGAAAATATCATGAGCATCCCCGTCGAGACCGCGCCAGCCTCCGCCACGCCGCCCGTCCAGGCTAGCCAGGTGACCAAGGATACGTACAAGGGGAAGATTCATCCGGACTGGTGCCCAGGCTGCGGCGACTTTTCCGTTCTCGCGGCGCTGCAGACCGCGCTCTTCGAATTGGGTCTCAAGCCGCATCAGGTCCTGGTCGTCAGCGGCATAGGCTGTTCGTCCAACCTCCCGGGTTACATCAATTCCTACGGGATGCACACGCTTCACGGCCGCTCGCTCCCGGTGGCCACCGGCGCCAAGCTCGGCAACCACGAGCTGAAGGTGATTTGCGTGGGCGGCGACGGGGACGGTTACGGGATTGGCGCGAACCATTTTGTCCACACGATGCGCCGAAATCTGGACCTGACCTATATTGTCATGGACAACCAGATTTACGGGCTCACCACGGGACAGGTCTCGCCGACCAGCGTCAAGGGAATGAAAACTAAGAGTTCGCCCTACGGCAGCGTGGAAAACCCCATCAATCCCATTCCGATGGCCATCGTGGGCGGCGCGACTTACGTGGCACGCGCGTTCAGCGGCAAGCAAAAGCACATGGTCGAAATCCTCAAGGGAGCCATCCAGCACAATGGATTTTCGCTCGTGGACGTCTTTAGCCCGTGCGTGACCTACAACAAGGACAACACGTACAAATGGTTCAATCCACGCATCAAGATCCTCGAGGAGCAAGGCCACGACCCGACCGATTTCAACAAGGCGATCGAACGTGGTTATCAGTGGGGCGAGGAGATTCCCGTCGGCCTATTCTGGAGACGCACCAACCTGCCGACTCTTGAAGAGCTTGAACCGGTGCTCCACGATGGACAGGGTCCGCTCGCGTGGCGCAAACTCGGTCTGAGCGACGAGCAGGCGCACGCGCTGATCAAGGAATTGCTTTAGCCTGGATGCGTTGGCCTCGGAAACTTGGAGACTGCCTTGGCCAGCTAAGGATGTACCCAAGGCCCTTATACTTATAGGTCCATGTTCAACGGAGCAGGGCGAGGATTCGGCGCTTTCACTACTTAACATAATGTATATTGTGCGTTTTAGCGGGTGGAATCCTGGGGCGCCAAGCCCCAAATGCCAGTTCGCACAATCCGGACCCTAAACCGCCCGCCCACGGCTTCAGCGCCCTTCCCACTTATCGGTCGTTTTCAGAACAACCGGATCCGTGGGTCTTCTAAGGTACCGCTTCGGGTTTCCCTAGGATCACCTTCCCAGCCAGCACTTGCTGTATCTGGAGCCCGTGCGTCGTTTCCCCGAAGTATGGCGTGGCGGTCTGGAGCATGGCCCGAAGCACGTCCGAGAACTTCTGACCCTCGTCGACCGGCACCGCGACGAACACCGCCCAGACGCAGTGGGCCTTCTTGTCTATCGCGACCACGTCGTCGAATCTGAACGCCTCGACTACGACCAGGTAGAAATTGCGGGCGACGCGCAGCTCATTATCCACAAAGAATTCGGTCGTAACATGTTCGTTCATCATCTGGTAGGCATTCGCGGCCGCGGAGTCTCCCTTGGTTCCGTCACCAGCCCGGAGAGCGTCGAACAGCCTAGTTGTTTCCAGCGCTTCTTCTGGGGTTATGCCGACCCGCTGGTCGCGTGAAAAATCGCTTATCAGGCCCATGTTGTATCGGCTAGCCACAAGGCCGTCGTTTCCCCAGGTAATCCTGTCTCCTCGCACCGTTGGATTGAGCCAGAGCCGCGTGCCATAATGGATACGAAGGATGTAGTCGATCCTTGCCGGGACACGTCCTTCCTTCTTCTCGTGCGCGGCATTGAAGTAGCCCCGCTTCTCGAGGGCAGATTCCACCTCGCGATACACGGTATCCATCGGCACGTCATTTGGATACACCGCGCCGGGCACGATCAGATAACGGTGCGGGGTGGAATGCTGGTGTAAGGTTGGCGCCCCGGATAGGACTGCAACGGGAGCGTTTATCGCGCTGTAAAGCTCCTCGTCGGAAAGCTGGGAATAATTCGCTGCTGAAACTGACACCGGCAAGCGCTCGCTCGGCCCCTTTCCTGTTGTGGCGCAGCCAGCGGCCCAAAGGAGGATGAGCGGCGCCAAGGTCAATCGGATAGGCGCTGCAATTCCTCCTCCAGAGAGCCTTATCCACTGTTCCATAGACACTTTATACCCTTATTAGCTTCGTACGTCCAAACGATTTCCGGCAAGCACGACGTTTGAATCTCGGCTAATGACGAGTGATTTTCAGAGCGAAATTTGCGTGCCATACAACGCACATATTGTATCACGCATGTCATACAGGTTATGCATGATGACCTGCTGAAAAATATGTACGTTGTGCGATACTCGTCCTAGGAAATCCCAGTCGCAACGCGGAGCGGCGCCCCCTCAGGGTTCGTCCGGGAATTGCTTGGTGAAGTCCGACCTGATCTTGCTCGCATCGGCCACAACGTTCGGGGGCGATGGCTTTGAAAGGGAATGCTCCTTCCAAAGGGCCAGCAACTGCGCGAAGCATGGGTTTCTTCGGGGAACGTAAATCACATTTCCGCCCTGCAGTTCACCTTCGTGCACCACCGGTACCCGCAGGCCGTAGGCAAAACCAAGAAACCGCATGACTTTCAGCGGTCGGATGAAATCGAGGAAAAAAACGCCGCCGACGATGTACGACCCGCTCGCGCTTACAGCAAACCGGTACGGGGCCCAAGGAAGCTGGAAAATTCTTGCCGTCGTCTTCCCCACTGCAGCTTCATAGGATGAGCGTTGGCGCAGTTCTTGTCACAAAGGATAATTTCAAAAACGGGACTGGAGCCTCCAGTACTCCATCCTCGAAGCCTTTGCAGCTCCGCCAGCTTGGGCTCCAAGGGTCAAGACGCCTGATTTCGGTCACACACGACTTCCCGGCGTTGCCGCGCGGGATGCCGCACGCATTCAGCGCCCGACGACCAGTATCGTGAACGAACCAGGGATCATGGGGCCGCGCCTGCTCCAACCGCTTCGCGTGCCGCCCGTTGCGGCCCCAGCCGTCGTGGGCACCGGGGTTGGCTGGGCCCATTCCGCCGTGATCAGAAAGATCCGATTCGTCCTCGGATCAAGGGTCGACGTCCTTGCGCCCACCCTAGTCGCCACATTCTGTTCCACCTCGAAGGTGGACGGGCTGATCTCCTTCACGACCGTCAATGTGCCGTCGCCCTGCGAGCTAAAGGCCTCCATCGTGCCGGGATTGAACCCGGCGCTGTCGACCCCTCTGCCGATCGGCAGACTCGAGATGATGCCGCCGTCTTCGGCATTGAGCACGACAACCGCCTGGGGATTGCGGCAGCAGGCGAATAGAATCCGGTTCTTGGGGTCGATCGCAAGGCCCGCCGGCGTTCCGCCCTTGCCGCCCAGCCCGTAGTGCGCCGTGACCTTCAGGGAGCTGGCGTCGACGGCGGCGACGTTGTCCTTGTCCTCCACGTCGATGTACACATGGCCCTTCAGGTCGCTGACTCCCTGCTCAGGTGCGCCGCCCAGATCTATCGTGCCGACGATCGAGCCGTCCCTGGCGTCGATCGCCGTCACATTCGGGGCGCTGTGGCTCAGGACAAAGACCCGCCTAGTCGCCGGGTCAAAGAAGATGCCGTCCGGGCTTCCCTGGACCTCGATGGTCCTGATCGGAGCCAGCGTCTGGGTGTCCCACATCACGATCGGCCGGCTGCTGCAGAATCCATGGTGGGATTCCGGATCGACAGCGACCCCGTGCACGTTGTTTGCGTTGGCGATCACGCCTGCAGGACTGAGCGTATCGAGGTCGAAGACCGTCACCCGGTTGTCGCGCGGGATGTACAGGCGCCGGCCGTCTGAATCGGCAAACACATAGTCAAACCCGCCCTCGCCCCCTACCCTTGCGCTTGAAAGTAATTTATATGACTCATCATCAGCACCTTGCGTCACTGATGGTCCGAAGGCCGCGATGAGCGACAAGATGCCGGCGGTTTGGACGAGACGAAACGGAGTATTCATGGTGGAAACAGGCAACTCGGTCGTGGGGACCCGTGCATTCGGGATTTGGATCTGGGCCGCCCCAACCTCAGCACCCGGTTCCTTGAAGGCCAGATCAAAAAGTTAGAACGCTCCCCAGCGACCCTGTCCGGCAACGGAGTGAGAGGCAAAGTCAGTTCACCGTTTGATAAATGGCGTAGGTCCCGCCGGGAACCTCGATTCTGACGGTGCGCTCTCCCTTGATGACCTGAATGTCCTTTCCCGCAAGCAGCCGCAGGGTCCGGTAGCCTGCCGGGAATTCAAACTCCGCCGACGCGGCCCGGGCTGCGGGATTGAAGACCAGGAGCAACGTCTCCCCGCCGCCGGCCCTGGAGTAGACAAATGGATACGCGTTTTTCTCGGCGTACAGCGGAGCAAATCGGGCGTAGGCCGCAAGCGCCGACTCGGAATGCTTGAGAGCGATGAGCTTTCGCACCCGGTTCAGCAGGGAGCCAGGGTCCGCCTCCTCGTCCGCAACGTTGGGGGCATCGGGCGCCGGGTCCACGGGCAGATAAAGCCGCGAGGGCTCCGCTGTCGAGAACCCCCGGTTGGGGCCGCCCGTCCACTGCATCGGCGTGCGGGCTCCCGCACGCGGCTTGTAGCAGCCCTCGACCTGCGGCAGGCCCTCCAGCTGGCGCATGCCGATCTCGTTGCCGTAATAGAGGAAGGGCACGCCGGGCATCGTCAGGCCGAATGCCATGATCATCTCCAGCTCGTCAGTCGTCCGCCGATTGTTCAGGCGTGCGATGTCATGGTTGCCGAGCGGAAGGCAGATATAGCCCTTCCCCCGAGTCGCCTCATAATCCCGCAGGTACGGCCCGAGGAAACTCGTGATGTCGCCCTTCCCCTCCCGGTCGAAGAAACTGTGCCCGTCGGTTGTTCCGTTGCCGATCCGCCAGCTTTCCTTCTGGAAGATGTCGTTGAACCCCGCGACCCAGTGGTAGAAATCGGCGTGAAAGGCCCCGTCCAGGGCATCGCGGGGGCCCGACCACTCGGATACCGTGAAGGCCTGCGGATAGTCCGCGTCCAGGATCTTCCGGACCTCGCGCCAATAGCCGAGGGTCTCGTGCTTGGGATCCCTGCCCTTGACCAGCGCCCCCGCCATGTCGGCGCGAAAGCCGTCCGCGCCCATGTCCATCCAGAAGCGCATGACCTTCTTCATCTCCGCCCGCAGGGCCAGCACCGCCGGATGGTCGGTCGGCAGCTGCCACGGCTGGGCCGGATCCGGGGTTCCGTAACCGTAGTTGAGCGCCGGCTCGTTCCAGAAGAAATTGCTCAGGAAATTGCCGTTTCGCTGGCCGAATCCGTGGACCCATCCGCCGCCGGGCTGGGATATCCAGACGTTGTCGGTCCAGACGTACCAGTTGGAATGCGGGTTGGGAAGCTGCTGGGTCGAGGCGACAAACCAGGGATGATCGATGGCCGTGTAGGTGATGACGTAGTCAAAGAGCACCTTGAGTCCGCGGTTGTGCGCCTCCGCGAAGAGCCTCCGGGCGTCATCATTGGTGCCGTAGCGCGGGGCGACCTTGTAGTAGTCGCGGATGTCGTAACCCGCGTCGTTGAAGGGCGAATCGTAGAACGGGTTAAGCCATATCGCATCCACCCCGAGGCTCTTCACATAATCCAGCTTCGCGATAACGCCGTTAAGGTCGCCGATTCCGTCGCCGTTGGAGTCGTAGAAAGTCTGCGGGTAGATCTGGTACACCACGGCGTGGTGGACCCAGGCGGGGCCGCCTGGGATGACATCCTGGCCCGTGCCGGCATCCTGCGCGCCCGCGCTGCCGGCGATCAAGGCAAGGGCAAGAATGCGGCAGGATCTCATGGACCTGGCCTTTTGTCGGAGCGCCAGCCCAAAGTTTCAACCTGATTTACGCCGCCGCACATCGCTCCTCTTCCGCTCGCCTGCCGCCCGCATATGTGTATTTTCCACGCACCCGAGACTAACTTCCAGCCCCGCACACCATGTCCCTTCCCCCCGCATGCTCCCGCCGGGATTTCCTGAAAACCTCCCTCGCGGCCTCGTCGCTCTTCGTGCTGCCGCGCTTCGCCATCGGCAAGGAGGGCCCGCCGCCCAGCAGGAAGCTGAACCTCGCCTTCATCGGCGCCGGCGGCCAGGCCGAGGACGCCTACACGGGCTGCGACGGGGAGAACTTCGTCGCGCTCTGCGACGTGGACGACAAGCGCGCCGCCGAGGCATACAAGAAATACCCAAAAGCAAAGCGCTTCAGGGATTTCCGCGTGATGCTCGACAAGATGCATCGGGAGATCGACGCCGTCGTCGTCTCGACCCCGGATCATATCCATTTCTCCGCGGCCTACCTCTCGATGCAGCTCGGCAAGCACGTCTTCGTGCAGAAGCCCCTCACGCACAATATCTGGCAGGCGCGCACCCTCCGCCGGGCCGCCGCCCATTACAAAGTCATCTCGCAGATGGGCAACCAGGGCCACGCTACGGAGGGCATCCGCCGCGTGAAGGAGTGGTATGACGCCGGGACGCTCGGCGCGGTGCGCGAGGTCCACGCGTGGTTCGAGGGCCCCGATTTCGCCGGCCCCTACTTCGGGATTCCCTCGTCCTTCCCGCCGCCCGCACCGGCCGTCCCAGCGACCCTGGACTGGGATCTCTGGCTCGGACCGGCCAAGAAACGGCCCTACAGCCCCGCCTACGCACCCCTGCTCTGGCGCGGCTACTGGGATTTCGGGTGCGGCGAGCTGGGCGACTGGGCCTGCCATACCCTCGACGCCCCGTTCTGGGCTCTCGACCTCGACGCGCCCGCGCGCGTGTCCGTGGAGAATCTGGAGCTCATCCACGAGGGATTCGTGCCCCGGTCCTCGCACATCAAGTTCGATTTTCCCGCCCGAGGCGCCAAGCCTCCCGTCGCGCTGCATTGGTACGACGGCGGCCAGCACCCCGCCCCGCCGCTCAACTGGGACCGGGCCAAGGAATTCCCGAAAGCCGGCATGCTCATGATCGGCGACAAGAACACCCTCATGACGGGCCCCCGCCCGGACAGCCCCGAGTTGCTGAACGACGCCGTCTGGCAGGAATTCAAGAAGAACCTTCCCGCCAAGACCATCCCGCGCGTCAAGGGCGGCCCGTTCCAGGAGTGGACCAGCGCCGTCAAGGGAGAAGGCCCGCTGCCCGGCTCGAGCTTCGAGTACTCCGCCCGTCTCACTGAGATGGCCCTCGTCGGCGTCATGGCCCAGCGAACCAACCAGGACATCGAGTGGGACGCCGCCAACATGCGCGTAACCAACCATTCGGACTTCGAGCGGTTTGTGCGCGAGCCCGCCCGCCGGGGCTGGAACGTCGGGCAAGAGGTCTGGGGCTGAGGCTTCGGCCGGCCGGCCCGTCACAGATCAGCGGCGGTGCCAGGAAGCCCAGCTTCCGCATACCGCGACACGGCCGACGCACTGTCCATTGACCCATCCGCCTATCTTTGGGGGAGAGACTCCGGTCGATCCGGGTTACATTTGCGTCAGCACGCCATTGTGCCGTCGCCAATTGCCCCTTATGTTGAAAGGGTGATCACCGATTCCCGAGCGGATCCGAGGACAAATGGATTCATCACGAAAGCTGGCCATGAGTTCTGAAACGCCCTGCGTCCTGGCGATCAACGGCGGCTCATCGAGCATCCGGTTCGCAGTGTATGAGGCGGGCGGCGTGCTGCTGCGGTGTCTCCGCGGGAAGATCGACCGGATCGGCATGGGAGGCACCCAGCTGAGCGTGGACGATCCGGCCGGACTCCCGCGGGCCCTGCGCCGCATTTCCGCCGCCGACCACCGAACGGCGCTGAAGTTCCTGCTCGACTGGCTTGAGTCTCAGCCTGCCTTCGGGTCGGTCAGGGCGGCGGGCCACCGCGTCGTGCACGGCATGCGGCATTCGAAGCCGGAGAGGGTGACACCGAGGCTTCTTGCGGAGCTCAAACGCATCACCCCGTATGACCCCGAGCACCTGCCGCGCGAGATCGGGCTGATCGAGGCCTTCCTAGATCGGCACCCGAAGCTGCCCCAGATCGCATGCTTCGACACTGCGTTTCACCGCACCATGCCGCCGGTCGCCAGGCTGCTTCCGATCCCGCGGCGCTATTCGGCAAAGGGCGTCGAGCGCTACGGCTTTCACGGACTCTCATACGCCTACCTGATGGAGGAACTCGGGCGCGTTGACCCCAGGGCCGCGAAGGGACGCGTCATCCTCGCGCATCTCGGCAATGGCGCCAGCCTGGCGGCCGTGCGCGGCGGCAAGAGCATCGACACCAGCATGGGCTTCACGCCCACGGCGGGCCTGGTGATGAGCACCCGCTCGGGCGACCTGGACCCCGGCCTGATCTACTACCTGGAGCGCACCGAGCACATGACGCCTTCGCGGTTCCAGTGGATGGTGAACCACGAATCGGGGCTGCTCGGAATTTCCGGGACAAGCCCCGACCTGCGCGACCTGTGTTCGATCGAGGCCTCCGACCCCAGGGCGGCGCAGGCCGTGGAGCTGTTCTGCTACCAGGTGAGGAAATGGATCGGCTCCTATGCCGCCGCCCTGGGCGGGCTGGAGACGCTCGTTTTCGCGGCGGGCATAGGCGAGAACTCGCCGCTCATCCGGCGCCGCATCTGCGACGGGCTCGGCTTCCTCGGCATCGAGCT
This sequence comes from uncultured Opitutaceae bacterium, assembly GCA_937889545.1. GTDB lineage: Bacteria > Verrucomicrobiota > Verrucomicrobiia > Opitutales > Opitutaceae > Palsa-1447. The sequence continues at coordinate 38,583 of CALAOT010000106.1, read as the reverse complement.
GGACCGCAGGCGCAATGCGAGGAATGCGCCGTTGATTTCGCCGGACGCAGGCAGGGTCAGGGTGCGGGTCATTCACACCGACGAGGAACTCATGATCGCGAGGTCCGTCGCACGCCTCCTTCGCCTCGGCGGATAGCCGTATCATGACAATGAAAACAAACACGCTCACTCCGGAGCTGCTCAAGAGGATGGACGCCTACTGGCGCGCCGCCAACTACCTGTCGGTCGGGCAGATCTATCTCTACGACAACCCGCTTCTCAAGCGGCCGCTCAAGCTTGAAGACGTGAAGCACATGCTGCTGGGGCACTGGGGCACGACGCCCGGGCAGAACTTCATCTACGTTCACCTGAACCGGGTCATCAAGAAATTCGACCTCGACATGATCTACGTCTCCGGCCCCGGGCACGGCGGCCCGGCCGTCGTGGGCAACACCTACCTCGAGGGCACCTACAGCGAGGTCTATCCGGACATAAGCCAGGATGAGGCCGGCCTCCGGAAGCTTTTCCTCCAGTTCTCGTTCCCCGGGGGTATTCCCAGCCACGCATCGCCGGAGTGCCCGGGATCGATCCACGAGGGCGGCGAGCTGGGGTATTCGCTCAGCCACTCGTTCGGGGCCGTGTTCGACAACCCAGGCCTCATCGTCGCCTGCGTCGTCGGCGACGGCGAGGCGGAGACCGGGCCGCTGGCCACGGCGTGGCATTCCAACAAATTCCTCGACCCCGTCACCGACGGCGCGGTGCTTCCGATACTGCACCTCAACGGCTACAAGATCTCCAACCCGACCCTCCTCGCGCGCATCAGCCGCGAGGAGCTGGAGCAGCTGCTTCGCGGCTACGGTTGGACGCCCCTCTTCGTCGAGGGCCACGAGCCCGACCTGATGCATGAGGCCATGGCCGCGGCGCTCGACGAGGCGGTGTCGCAGATAAGGACGATCCAGCAGGACGCGCGCAGCCGCGGCATCGCCGCGCGCCCGCGCTGGCCGGTGATCGTCCTCAATTCGCCCAAGGGCTGGACGGGGCCGAAAATGGTCGACGGGCTCCAGGTCGAGGGCACCTTCCGTTCCCACCAGGTGCCGCTCTCCGACCCGGCCGCCCACCCCGAGCACCTCAAGCTGCTGGAAGACTGGCTCAGGAGCTACCGGCCGGACGAGCTCTTCGACGAGCAGGGCCGCCTGAGGCGCGAGCTCGCCGAGCTCGCGCCCACGGGCGAGCGGCGCATGGGCGCCAATCCCCATGCCAACGGCGGCCTGCTGCTGCGCGACCTCCGGATGCCGGATTTCCGCAACTACGCCGTCGACGTGGCGTCGCCCGGGGTGCGCGGCGTCGGCGACACGCATGTGCTCGGGGGCCTCCTGCGCGATGTGGCGAAGCTGAACGGCGAGCGGCGCAATTTCCGGGTGTTCGGCCCGGACGAGACGCTCTCCAACGGCCTCGAGGCCCTCTTTGAGGTGACCAAGCGCCAATGGGACGCCGCGACAGTGCCTGGCGACGAGTTCCTCGCGCAGACCGGGCGCGTGATGGAAATGCTGAGCGAGCACCAATGCGAGGGCTGGCTCGAGGGCTACCTGCTGACGGGCCGCCATGGCATCTTCAACTGCTATGAGGCGTTCATCCACATCATCGACTCGATGTTCAACCAGCACGCGAAGTGGCTGAAGGTCACCTCACGGCTTCCGTGGAGGCGGAAGATAGCCTCGCTGAACTACCTCCTGGCCTCCCACGTCTGGCGCCAGGATCACAACGGCTTCACGCACCAGGACCCGGGATTCATCGACCACGTCATGAACAAGAAGGCCGAGGTCGTCCGCGTCTACCTTCCGCCCGACGCCAACTGCCTGCTGTCGGTTATGGACCACTGCCTGCGCAGCCGCCACTACGTCAATGTCGTGATCGCGGGCAAGCACCCGGCGCCGCAGTGGCTCACGATGGACGCGGCCATCAGGCACTGCTCCGAGGGTGTCAGCATCTGGCAATGGGCGAGCAACGACCAGAGCGCGGCGCCCGACGTCGTGATGGCCTGCTGCGGCGACGTGCCCACGCTGGAGACGCTCGCCGCCGTCTCCATCCTGCGCCGGCATCTGCCCGACCTGAAGATCCGGGTGGTCAACGTCGTCGACCTTATGAAGCTGCAGCCTCAAGCCGAGCACCCGCACGGCCTAAGCGACGTGGATTTCAACGGGCTGTTCACCAGCGACAAGCCCGTCATATTCGCCTTCCACGGCTACCCGTGGCTGATCCACCGGCTGACGTACCGCCGCACCAACCACGACAACATACACGTTCGCGGCTACAAGGAGGAAGGCACCATCACCACGCCCTTTGACATGACGGTGCTGAACGACCTGGACCGCTTCCACCTCGTTATGGACACCGTTGATCGCCTGCCTCAAACCGGCGACAGGGGCGTCTACCTAAAGCAGCAGTTAAGGGACAAGCTGATCGAGCACAGGCAGTACATTTGCAAGCACGGCGAGGACCTGCCGGAAGTCCGCAACTGGAAGTGGGACGCCCCCAAGTGAACCGGGGCGGATCCTACGGCGGGGATGGCGGCGGTCGGCAAGGCCTGCATCGGGCCCTGGAGCGGGATAACCGAAAGCACCTTCCCTCTAATAAACCCACGGAATCAGGCGCTTGGTTCGCGCCGCGTACGCCAAGTACTCGCCCCCGAGCGCTTCCCTCATAGCCTCCTCCTCGATCGCAATGCGCCGCAGAAATGCGAGCGTGATCGGCAGCACCAGCACCAGCGCCGACACAAGGTTTTCCGAGCAGATCCCCAGGCCGAGAAACGCAATCAGCGCACCGGCATACGAGGGATGCCGGATGAGCCTGTAGGGCCCCGAGTCGACCACCTTGTGGTCGGCGGCGACCGAGACGTCCACCGTGAAGAAACGCCCCAGATAGATGATCGCGCGCCAGCGCAGCGACAGGCCCCCGAGCAGCAAGGCGGCACCCACGAAGCGCGCGGCGTGCAGCACGCCGCTGTGGGCCCGGGGCACCAGGACGGCCGACGCGTTCGAAAGCCCGACGCTGACCAAGATCACCGCCCAAAGCATCCAAAGGGAGCCGCGGTCCTTGGAAACGCTGCCTTTCCCCGACCTCTTCACCAGCGCAAGGAGAAGCTCGGACAATCCAAACAGGCCTCCCAGGATTTCCATCGCTTGGGGAATCATGTTCCGGGAAATTGATTCAAATCTTTGGAAAGATGAGGAGGATCCGTCTTTTCGAGTGCGCCGGGGGCCGGCACCGATGGACGCCGGCCCGTGCGCACGCTCCGTCGCCTACCTAAGGAGCTTGAACGCATGCACCCAGTCATTCTGACGGAACCCTGGGATGCACCAGAGAACACAGAGAGGCTCGATGGCCCGGGCCGCCTCGGCGCCTCCCATGTCCTCAGTCTCCCATCCGAACGCGGTCAGGATTCCCGTCGCGGTCCTCTTGGCCGCGGCATCGTTGCCGGCGATGAACATGGACGGCTTCCCACCCTTGAATCCCGGGTTCACCATGCAGGCCGCCCCGACGCAACTGAACGCCTTTACGAAATGCGCCGCTCCGAACTCGCGCTGCAACCGCTCCATGAGCGACTCATCAAAGCTCGTGAAGAGCTTCAGGAGCCCGTTCTCGGGCGGCGCGTCCGCGATTGGATTGGTGGCATCCATAACTGTTTTCCCTGCGAGGATCCCCTCCCCCGCCATGCGAAGGGCTTCCGCGGCCACGGTTCCCTTGACCGCGAGCACGACCACCTCCGCAAACTTCGCCGCCTCGGCAAAGCTGCCGATTCGCGCCTTGGGGTTTGCCTTCGCCCAGTCCGCCAGCTTGGCGGCCGTGCGGGTGCCCATTGTGACCTCGTGCCCGTGCTTTAGGAATCCGCCCCCCAAGGTCGTGGCCACGACGCCCGAACCTATGATTCCGATTCTCATGGCGGTACGATCGTCGCCGAGCGCACGATGGCAAGTGGCAATCGGGGAAAGGGCGCTTCTTATCAGAGCTGCGCCTCGACCCACCGGACGGCATGCCTTACGAGCGCGGTGGCGTCCCTGAGCTGCAGCTTCTCCTTGATGTGGCCGCGGTGGACGTCGACGGTCTTTGGGCTCAGGTGCAGCTGCCCGGCAATGTCGCGGGTGCTCTTCCCCAGACCCACCATCTGGAACACCTGGAATTCCCGGTCGGTCAGCCTCTCAATCGGCGAAGCCGAACCCCGGGGCTTCCGGGCGGAAAGATTCTCCAGGATCCTGCCTGACATGCGCCCGCTCAGATAGATCTGGCCGCCCAGGACCTGCCGGATCGCCGCCAGCAGGTTTTCGCCGCCCGCCTCCTTCATGACGTAGCCGCGGGCCCCGGCTCGAAGGGTGCGCTCGGCATAGATGGCTTCATCGTGCATCGACACGACCAGGATGAGCCGCTCGGGCTTCTCGGCGATGAGGTCCTTGATGAACTCGAAGCCGCTCCGTCCGGGCATGGTTATATCCGTCAGGATCAAGTCCGGCTCGGTGCGCCCCATTTCCTGCATGGCTGCGGCCGGCTCGCCCGCCTCGCCGCAGACGGCCATATCGGGTTGCCGGTTGATGAGCTGCGCCAGCCCTGCCCGCATCAGCGGATGGTCGTCAACGAGGAGGATCTGCCTGCGCGGCGCGGACTCGGAGCCTCGACCCCCGGCGGAAGGAGGGATGGGGCGATTGGCGGACCCGGGCGCGCGCGGCTTCATTGCATTTGCGGGACGTCGTCGGCAGGAATCCCGGCGGTGTAGCGCGGCAACGCCGAGTGCGAGCGTTCAATGCCCGCTGCCGGACGGAAGCATCATCAGGTTGATAAAGAGGCCGAGCCTCCGGATGGCCTCGGCGAACTTGTCGTAATCCACGGGTTTCTGGATGTACACGTTGCAGCCTAGCTCGTAGCACCTTTCGACTTCGCGCGAGTCGTCCGTTGTCGTGAGAACGACGACCGGCATCTTGCGCAGCTTCGGGTCGGCCTTCAATCGGCGGAGCACCTCGGTGCCCTCGATCTTGGGCATCCGGATGTCGAGGAGGACAAGATAGGATTGGCCGTTGCTGTGCCGCTGGCGGGCACCCGGATCAAAGAAGAAATCCAGAATCGCCTGTCCGTCCGAGAAATGCTGGATCGTGTTGTCCAGTCCCGCCGCGACAAGGTTCTCCCTCACGAGGATGGCATGTCCCTCGTCGTCGTCGACAATCAGGATTACGGGAGAGCGGTTCATGGCTGGGCGCCCGCGGTCTGGTCGACCGCCGGCAATGAAACGCGGAAAGTAGATCCGGATCCTTCCCGGCTCTCAACCCAGATCTTTCCGTTCTGGCGCTCAAGGACGCGCTGGGCGATCGTCAGACCCAGCCCCTCGCCGGCCGACGCGTCGGGATTCAGCCGGTAGAAGATCTCGAAGATCCTGCGCTGCTGCTCCGGCGCTATCCCCACGCCGTTGTCGGTCACCGTGTAGACGGCCTGGCCCTCCACGACGCGCCCGGAGATCTCGATCCGAAGCGGTCGGCTCGGATCGCGGTAATTGAGGGCATTGTCGATCAGGTTGGCGAACACCTGGCTCGTATGCACGCTGTCACCCAGGCACGCCGGCAGCGGACCCACGCGGACGTCGGCCTTGGCCTCGTTCAGTTGGAACCTCGTGGCGGCCACGATTTCCGCCAGCAGCGCGTTCATCTCGAGCGGCACGACATTCAAGGTCACGCGGCCCAGCCGAGAGTAGCGCAGGAGGCCCGCCAGGAGTAGGTCCATCTTGCTCACGCCCGCCCTTATGAAGTGGAGCGCCTGCGGGATCGTGGCGTCCATTGCCGGCTTCAGCTCCGCCGTCGGGACCGTGCCGCCACCCCCGGCCATGGCCGCCACCCGGATCTTGTCGCAGGCGCGCTCAAGCTGCCGGCTGAAGCCCTGCACGTTCACAAGGGGCGAGCGCAGGTCGTGGGAAACGGTGTAGACGATCGTCTCGAGTTCCCGGTTCTTTTCCGCCAGCTCGACCGCGGCGTTCTTCAGCTCCGCCTCATCCGCCTTGTGCTGGGTGATGTCCGTGCGAATGGCGATGAATTGAATCGGCTTCCCCGCGCCGTCCACGCGGGGGAATATGGTGGTATCCACCCAGTAATAGGAGCCGTCCTTGGCCCGGTTTCTGATCTCGCCCCTCCACACCCTGCCCCGTCCGATCGCCTCCCAAAGCTCCCGGAAGAATTCCTTGGGATGGTAGCGGGAATTGATAATGCGGTGATCCTGCCCGAGCAGTTCCTCGCGGGGATACTTCGAGATGGCACAGAACTTGTCGTTGACGTAGGTGATCCGCCCCGCGCCGTCGGTGATCGCGACGATGGAGTGCTCGTCCAGGGCGGCCTTGATGTCGTTGAGCTCCGCCTTCGCGGCAAGCATCCCCGGGTCGCGCTGGCTGTGCTGCAACGCCGCCTCGTGTTCCCCGGCTCCCAGGGAGACGCGGCGAACAATCCAAGCGAGGCATCCCAGGTTGCATGCGGCCGCAAGAACGCATGCGGCGATCCGCAGCGGACCCGAGCCGATCCAGCCAACCAGCAGAAAGCTTCCAAGCAGGACAGCTGCCGCTGCGGCAAAGACCCCCACGGTTCCTGAATGCATGGATTTCACGAGATAGCAGGCTAATAGATGTCATGTCGCCGACCGCTCGCAACAGGTTGCGCAAAGTATTTTGGCGGGAAGGTTCCCATAATCCGATTGAAAGCACAGACGCCCCTTCGCCGGCAAAAGGTGCGGGCGGGGCGGGCTCGCTGCGGCAATGCGCGCCATCCCGGCAATCCACGCCCAATCGATGTTGCGCGATTCATAGATTATGCCGGCGGACCGTTCGCGCGATCCTTTGGCGGACCGACGCAATCCTTGCGCCTCATATTGTGCCAATATCCGCACAGCCCGGCAGAACTTGGTCAGGTAGCTTGGGAGAATTGAAAACCATTCTCGCCCGGGCCGACTTTTCCCCGTGACGCGCGCGGCCTTGGCCGAGGCGGTCGCGTTGGCGAAATCCGCGGGGCCCCGCCCGTTGCCCCGTGATAGCCGTTCCGGCGCACTAATCGGCGTCTGCCGATTCCGCACAGGCTGCGCCAGCCAGACCAAGAAATGCCTAGGGTTGGGCAAGCGCTGCGGAGCACGGCAGACATTCCCCTGTTAGCCTGTCGCCGTGAAACTGACCGTGGCTCCGATTTGCTTTCTTCCCGAAACCGGAACACCTTCCCATCCAAGCTGACCCGCATGCATTACAGCGAGGCATCCCCGCCTTCGCCTGAAATAGCCATCTGGATATGAAACCGGAGCAACCGAACAGTTCGGAGACAAAGATCGATCCCCGCTGGAAGTGGCACAATCGCGAGTTGATGCGCCTGAAGGGACTGATCCTCGGAAAGCTTGAGGAGCGGCAGCGCGCGATGAACGCATCCCTCGCAGAAAGCCACAAGGATCCGGCCGACACCGCAGCCGATGAGACGGAGCGCGACGTCCTCTTTGCCGAATTGGGGATGGAGAAGAATTCGGTTTCGGAGATCGAAGTCGCGCTCCACCGGATTCGAATTGGAACCTACGGGATCTGCGAGGCGTCGGGGAAACCGATCGCCCCTGACCGGCTTCGAGCCATCCCCTGGACCCGGTTCTGCAAGGAGGCCGCGCCCCCCCGCGCAGGTCCGCGCATGGTCTGACCGCTTTCGGTCCGGCCTGCATCGAATCGCGGCTGCGTGAGCTCGCGCCGCCTGTGCGTAAGGATCTTTGCGGCCTGGAGCGGCTGGCAGGCATCGGGGTCCGGCTCCGGTTGAGCGGGCGAGCCAGCCCATCTCCGGTGCCCACGGCGTAAACGGAAAGCTCCCTCACGACGCGGGCGGACGGGGGCTGCGGAAGGCACCGTCGGGTCGCCTCCGCCACATCCCTTCAATCCGGCCGCACGAGGCACGCTCGTCAAGGGCGCAAGGCACCATCCATGAGATACTTAGTGCTCGCCAGCCAAAATCCGCGGAATGAATACCAAGCCATGCCTAGCGTCCCACCCGAAAGATGTCAGAGTACCATTGGCACGGTCACATACTACCCCAACACCAGCCATGAGAAAGCAAATCACACGCTGGAATCCGTTCAGGGAACTGGAACAGATGCAGAATCGTCTGGCCTCCAGCTGGCCATTCGACCCGTTCGCGAATGCCGGAAACGGAGAGTCCGTGACAATCGCAGAATGGTCGCCGCGGGTCGACGTCGTCGAGGATGACAAGGAATTCCTGATCAAGGCGGAACTGCCTGAGATGAAACGAGAGGATGTAAAGGTGTCCGTGGAGGACGGCGTCTTGACCGTATCGGGAGAGCGCAAGTTTGAGAAGGAGGACAAGAGCAAGAAATACCACCGGATCGAGCGCGAATACGGCTCCTTTGTGCGCAGCTTCACTCTCCCCGCAGGCACATCTGGGGAGAAGGTCACCGCCGACTTCAAGGACGGCGTTCTCAAGGTCCACCTGCCGAATGACGCCAAGGCGCTCTCGGGCACGGCAATCGAAACCTAGGCCGGCTAGCCGGCCTACCAAACAAAGAGGAAACCACCATGAGAAAAGAAACCACACCACATTATTCCTCCGCCAGGCCGACGGAGGAGGACATCCGGGACTATGCCTTCCACCTCTATGTCCAGGATGGCTGCGTTCCCGGCCGCGATTTGGACCATTGGCTCGAGGCAGAAAGCTGCCTGCGCGCCGACATTCCCAAGGAGCATACGCGCCTGCGACTCCACCGCCACATTCACCACAACTGACGCGGGAACGGCCCCCGGGCCGCAGCCCGAGGCCGAGGCCCTCGCGGCCCGGGTGAACACGGGCGTCCAACCCACCGCCCGCGTGCGGGGCTCCTAGGACGTGACCGCGATCTGGGCGGGCTCGGACCTGGCCTTCACAAAGAGGCCCGCGGCCCGGGCTATCACAAGCTCCTCGTTGGTCGCCATCACCCTCACCGTCACACGGCTGTCGTCGGCCGATATGATTGGGGAGCTCTGCCTGTTGCGGGACGGATCCAGGTGAATCCCGAGGAATTCGGTCTGCTCGCAGATCCTGCGCCGGATCGCCGGCGCATTCTCGCCGATTCCGCCTGTAAAAATCAACGTGTCCAACCCACCCAGAACGGCCGCCAGCGACCCAAGGTGCTTCCTCGCGGTGTAGCAGAAGAGATCGATCGCCTCAGCCGCCCTGGGATTCGTCGCCGCGACCTTCAGGAGGTCCCCCATGTCCCGGCTTACCCCGGAGACGCCGAGCAGGCCCGATTGGCGATTGACCAAGTTTGCCACCTCGGCGGCCGACAGGTTCTTCCCCAAGAGCAGGTGCGTCAGGACACCAGGGCACAGGTCCCCGGAGCGGGTGCCCATCATGAGGCCGCCGTTCGGCACGAATCCCATCGTCGTGTCCATGCTGCGGCCGCCAAGGATCGCGGCCATGCTCGCGGTGCTGCCCAAATGGGCGATCACAATTCGCCCCTCGGCGGCGCTCGCGCCAGACCCCGCGCCGAGTTGCTGCAGGAGGGATTCATGGGACAGCCCGTGGAAGCCGTAGCGCACGACACCCTGCTCGGAGAGCTCGCGGGGCAGCGGGTGCATCCGTGCAACCGTGGGCATCTGCCGATGGAAGGACGTGTCGAAGCAGGCAACGTGCAGCAGCTGGGGAAACGAATCCTTAACCACTCGCATCGCCCGAATCTCAGGCGGGAGATGCCCGGGATCCAGCTGCCCGACCTTGCCAAGCTCCTCCTCGACCACGGGCGTTATCATCACGGGCTCGGTGAAGCGGCCGCCGCCATGGACAACCCGATGGCCGACTCCATCGATGCGGTAGCCGAATGACTGACTGCCCAGCCAGTCCAGGAATCTCCGGGCAGCGGTCTCGTGATCCGCAAGGCTGAAGCTGCTCTCGAAAAGGAGCCTTCCTTCCTCGTCCTGAACGCAGCACCGTCCCTGCCCAAGCCCGATGCCGTCGTAACGGGCGAACAGCAGCCTCCGCTCCGCAGAGCCCAATCCATACACCGCGAACCTCAAGCTCGAGGAGCCGCAGTTGGCGGTGAGGATGTGGATGTCCTGGCTCATGTTTGAATCTGAAGGGGGCTCCGCGGCAGCGCCGCTCGCACGGCCCAACAGTGGTAGATCGCCCACGATCCTACCCAACCAGGCGGCCCGCTGGCTCCGCAGCTGTTGTCTTTTTTCGGGCAAATCTTGCCCATGGCGGGGAATCACAACGGGGGGCTTGACCCGCACAGGGGCCCCACTCCATTCCCGTGCGACGGCTCCATTTGGGATGGAGACCGCCGGCCGAGATGCCGAGCGCTCCGCTCGCATCTAGGATCGACAGCGGCCAAGAGATGCGCAGGGATTTGCAAAATGCGCGACACCGCGGAGTCGGGAAAGCGGTATTATCGGGCCGTTGAAATCACCCGACGCTCCTCTATCGGCCGCCTCTCCCTCCGGAGCCATCGGGTTTCGTCCTTGCGTGACGTGCCGCCGGGCGCCGCCGAGTCAGCCCAGTCCCAGGCCGTGGAGAGCCATGGGCGCGGAATGACGTGACGTTCCTGCGCCAGGCGATCACCGGCCTCAGCCGCACGTCGGGTTGAATCGCCAAGGTCTGAGCGACATGAACCCATCCCCGAACGACAAAGTCCCGCCGAGAGGACCCGAGCGGTCGCTGGACTTCCTGTTCGCCCCGAAGACCGTGGCCGTCATCGGCGCCACGGACAGAAAGGGCAGCGTTGGACGAGCGGTGCTGGAAAACCTGGGCGGATTCAAGGGGTCGGTCTATCCCGTGAACCCCAAGCATGCCAGCTTGCTGGGCGCCCCCTCATTTCCAAGCGTGGCCGCGGTCCCTGCCAAGATCGACCTCGCCGTCATCGCCACGCCCGCCCCGACGGTCCCGGGCATCGTCCGCGAATGCGCCCAGGCGGGCGTGAAGGGAGCGATCATCCTGTCGGCGGGCTTCAAGGAATGCGGCCCGGAGGGCGCCGCGCTCGAGCGCCGTATCCGCGAGGAAGCGGGCCCCTGCGCCATGCGCATCATCGGTCCAAACTGCCTCGGTGTGATGGTGCCGCCGACCGGATTCAACGCCACGTTCGCAGGGGCCACGGCCCGCAGGGGGAACATAGCCTTCATCAGCCAGAGCGGTGCGCTGTGCACGGCAATCCTTGGATGGAGCTTTCAGAGGAAATTCGGCTTCAGTGCGTTCGTGTCCGTGGGATCGATGCTCGATGTCGGCTGGGGCGATTTGATCTACCACTTCGGCGACGATCCCCACACGCACAGCATCGTGATCTACATGGAGTCGATCGGCGACGCCCGCTCGTTCCTCTCGGCGGCGCGCCAGGTCGCCTTCAAGAAGCCCATCACCGTCATCAAGGTGGGCCGTTCGGATGCCGCAGCGGGCGCGGCGGCCTCGCACACGGGCGCGCTCACCGGCAGCGACGAGGTGCTCGACGCGGCTTTTCGCCGGGCGGGCGTGCTACGGGTCGACACAATCGAGGACTTGTTCGAGCTGGCCGATGTGTTGGCCAAGCAGCCCCTGCCCCGGGGACCGCGCCTGAGCATCGTCACCAACGCGGGCGGACCCGGAGTCCTTGCCGTGGACATGCTCGTGAGCTCCGGCGGGCAACTCTCCCCCCTCTCCCCCGCCAGCATGGCTGCGTTGGATGGACTGCTGCCGGCCACGTGGAGCCACGGAAACCCGATCGACATACTCGGCGATGCCGACGCGAAGCGCTATTCACGGGCCGTTGAAGTGGCGGTCAACGAGCCCAATTCCGATGGGGTGCTCGTCATCCTCACGCCCCAAGCCATGACGAACGCCACCGCCACCGGAGCCATGATCGGGCCGTTCGCCAAGGTCATGGGCAAGCCCGTGCTCGCTTGCTGGATGGGCGGCGCCGAGGTGGATGCCGGCCGCCAGATCCTCATCGAGAATGGACTGCCTGTCTTCGACTACCCGGACATGGCGGCCCGCGCCTTCAGCTGCATGTGGCGCCGCAGCTCCAACCTGCATTCGCTCTACGAGACACCGGCGCTGTCCGCGGCCTCCGACGAGGGGTTCGCAGCGCGAGAGCGAACGGCTGAAATCATCGGCGCCGCGCTGAAGGCCGGGCGCACCCTCCTGAGCGAGTATGAGGCGAAGCGGGTGATCTCCGCATACGGCATTCCCGCTGTCGAAACCCGCCTCGCCCTCACCGAGAAGGCCGCCGTGGCCGCGGCCGAAAACCTCGGCTTCCCCGTCGCGGTCAAGCTGCACTCCGAAAGCCTCACCCATAAGACCGATGTCGGGGGCGTGCATCTGAACGTCGGGGGTGCCGACGGCGTGCGCCTGGCCTGGCGCTCCATTGAAAAGGCCGTGCGCGAAAGAGCCGGGAAACAGCATTTCCTGGGCGTCACGGTGCAGCGGATGGTAGAGCGCAACGGCTATGAGCTCATCCTGGGCAGCAGCGTAGATCCCCAGTTCGGCCCGGTGCTGCTCTTCGGGGCCGGCGGCGAGCTTGTCGAGGTCTTCAAGGACCGAGCTCTCGCCCTGCCCCCGCTTACCACCAACCTGGCACGCCTCGTCATGGAGCAGACGAGGATCCACACCGCGCTCAAGGGCGTGCGTGGGCGGGCGCCAGTCGATCTTCCGGAACTCGAGCGGCTTCTGGTGCGGTTCAGCCAGCTCATCGCCGAGCAGCCCCGGATTAAGGAGATCGACGTCAATCCCCTGGTCGTGTCGGACAAGCAAATGATGGCGCTGGACGCCCGCATCGTCCTGCATGACGCCGCGCTTGCCGACGCGCAGCTGCCCACGCTCGCCATCCGCCCCTATCCTTTCCAATACGTGACGCCGGCGACGCTCAAGGACGGCACCTCAATAACGATCCGCCCGATCCGCCCCGAGGACGAACCCTTGATGGTGAACTTTCACAAGATGCTCTCGGCAAGCAGCGTCTATAGCCGTTATTTCGAGTTCTTGAAGCTCGAGCAGCGCATCGCCCATGAGCGGCTGGCGAGGCTCTGCTTCATAGACTATGACCGCGAGATGGCGCTGGTTGCGGAGCACCGGGTGCGGGGCAAAGGCGATCGGGAAATCATCGGGGTGGGCCGGCTGATCAAGTTGTCCGGCTCGAACGCCGCCGAGTTCGCCCTAGTCGTCGGAGATCCATGGCAGAATCGCGGACTCGGGATCTTGCTCCTGAATCTGCTGGTGAAGATCGGCCGCGACGACCGCCTCGCCGCCATATCCGGCGAGATCCTGCCGGACAATGTCGCGATGAAACACGTCTCCCGCCGGGCTGGATTCCGGCTACAGCACCCCTCCGGGGAATCGGTAATCAAGGCGGAGCTTGAACTGTAAGCCAAGCACCGGGTACACGGTGCGCGAGCGGAACGCCGCCCTCGCGCCTCGCCAGCATGCGCAACCAGCGGATGCCTGTTGGATCGCAGGCACGCGCAACCCGGCTCCCTTGGTTCACCCCCCGGACCCCCATTTGAATTGAAGCGGTAGAATCGCCTCGGCAGAATGGCGCACAGTGAGCAGCCCCCCTCCGGAAACTGATGCCAGCCAGATAGACGAGGGCTCATGGCGCCGGCCTTCGTTGGTCGCCGTTCTGCGCATAGCTGCCGTCGTCGGCACCTCCTGGCTTGCGGCGATATTCATGACAACGCCGGCCCTTTTCCTAAGCATTTTCGGGACGGCCTGCGTCGCGGTATTGGTCTCGCTCTGGGTGGCCTCGTTCGCGCCGTTTTCCGACCGGCTGCGGTTCGCGATCATCGAGATCGCCTGCTTCGTCGCCTCGTCGGTCACGATCCTGGTCTACGGAACGGCTCCGGGCATACTGGTGCTTCTCGGCCTTTCTATCCTCCTCGCGACCATCTACTACGATTGGAAGGGCGGCACCATAGCCGGCATTGCGAGCCTCGTGCTCCTCGCTGCGGGGGCGTGGGGCTGGATTTCCGGATTTCTGCCGGTTGGCCCCCCCGTCCCCACCCTGCAGCCTGTGCGATTCGATTTTTGGATGCGCACGATCTTTGCGCAGATCCTGGCCATCTGCGCGATAACAGGAACAATCTCCTTTGTTCTCCGGGGAATGCGGGCCATTCTGCTTCGATCTAACCTCGCGGAGGAGAGATTTTCAAAGTCATTTCGAGCGTGCCCGGATGCGATGGTCATAACGGATCTGGCCTCGGGCCGTTATATCGACGCCAACGAAAGCCACGAGCGGCTCACCGGCTACAGGCGCGACGATATACTTGGCCGGACTTCCGTGGAGCTTGGCGTCTTCAAGAACGAGCGGGAGCGCGAGGTCTTTGCGGCGCCGTTGCTCGCAACGGGCACGGTTCATCGGATGGAGCGGCAGATCCTCGACCGTGCGGGGCGCGCCATCGACGTAATGCTGAGCGCCGAGCGCATTGACTTGGCCGGGCAGGCCTGCGCGTTGACGATCATCCAGGACATAACCGAGCGCAAACGCGCAGAGGAGGCCTTGAAGGCCAACGAGCAGCGCTTCAGGAGTTTCGTCGAGAATGCGAGCGTCGGCATCTACCGGTCAACGCCCGACGGGCGGATCATCATGGCGAATCCCGCGGTGCTGAGGATTCTGGGCTACAATTCATTCCAAGAGCTCGCATCCCGCAACATCGAGTCGGAAAGCCAGGAGGCGAGCTACCCGCGAAGGGAGTTCAGGGATCGAATCGAGCGCACGGGCTTCGTAAGCGGCTGGGAGGCGACGTGGAAAAGGCGGGACGGGGCAAAGATCTCCGTGCGAGAGAGCGCCACCGCGATCCGCGGAGTTGACGGCACCGTCCATCATTATGACGGCATCATCGAGGACATCTCGGAGCGCAGGGCTGCCGAGCACGCCCTGCGCGAGAGCGAGGAGCGCTTCCGCAACCTGACGGATGCTGCATTCGAGGGGATCGTCATCACAGACGACGGCCGGATCGTGGACATCAACGACCAGGGACTGAAGTTGTTCGGCTGCGAGCGGGCCGACATGTTGGGGCGCAGCGCCCTCGACTTCATTAGCCCGGAGTCGCGCCCGATCGTGGCCGAGCGCATGCGCGACCGGAGCGAGGCGGCCTACGAGCATCAGTTGATCCGCAAGGATGGCAGCCGCTTCCATGCGGAGGCCCAGGCGAAGATGATGCCCGTGGGCGGCCGAATGCTGAGGATAACGGCATTACGGGACATCACCGAGCGGCGGCAGGCTGAGCAGAGGCAGAAGAACCTGGAGGAGCAGCTTCGCCACATGCAGAAAATGGAGGCCCTCGGCACGTTGGCCGGGGGCATCGCGCACGACTTCAACAACATCCTCACCGGAATCCTCGGCAACCTCCAGCTCGCCGAGATGGACCTGCCCACCGGCCATCCGGCGTTTGTCGCCCTGAAGGCCGCGGACAAGGCGAGCTGGCGGGCCCGCGACCTAATCGCGCGAATCCTCTCCTTCAGCCGCCTTGATCGCGACAACCGGGCGCCATCCTCGCTCGGCTCGGTGGTGCTCGAGGCAATTCAGCTGCTGCGCGTCGGTCTCCCGAGCAACATCGAGATTCGCACCGACATCGGCCGCGGATGCCCCGCCGTTGTCTTTGACGCGGGCCAGATCCATCAGGTGATCATGAACCTGGGCACGAACAGCGCCCACGCGATGCGCGAGCACGGCGGAGTCCTCGCGGTCGAGCTGCATCCGGTGACGCCCAGCGACGCCTTGCGGGAGCGCTATCCGCAGATTATCGCCGGCCCCACGGTCTGCCTCAAGCTGCGCGACACCGGCTGCGGCATGGAGCAGGCTGTGCTCAAGCGCATCTTCGAGCCGTTTTACACGACAAAGGCGCTCGGCCACGGCACGGGCCTGGGCCTGGCCATGGTGCACGCCATCATGAAGAGCCACAACGGGGCCATCGTCGTCGAGAGCGCTCCCGGCTCCGGATCCACGTTCGATCTCTATTTTCCGGCCGCAATCGACCAACCCCCGGAGCCGAGTCCGGGCACGCGCGAGCCTTTCGGCGACGATCTGGCTCCCTTCGGCAGGAACCGGAGGATCATGCTGGTCGACGATGAAGACCCGATCCTTGTCATCGGCGCCGACATTCTGGAGCGCCTGGGATTCTTGCCGGTCGCGTTCGCGCGCCCCGCCGAGGCCCTGGAGGCGTTCCGGGCAGACCCGGCCGGCTTTTGCGCGGTGATCAGCGACCTCACGATGCCCGAGATGACCGGGCTTGAGCTTGCCCGGCACATTTTGGCCATGAGGCCTGGCGCCCCCATCATTCTAACGTCGGGTTATCTCCACTCGGACGCGCAGCAGAAGGCCCACGAGTCCGGCGTGCGATGCGTCATCAACAAGCCTTTCGACATGCAGGAACTGGTCGCGCAAATCCGTTCGGTTATCGGCGAACCGTCCACGCAGCGCACGTAGACAGCGGCGTTATCCCGCCTGCATCGATCAGGCATGGGCCTGCGGGCCCGCCCCCGGGATTCTCAGTTCCGGGGCTCGTGGTCCTGCGCGGGGAAGCGGGTGCCCTCCACCCTTCCCAGCAGCCGGAGCAGGCCGTCGAGAATTGTCAGCGGATGCGGCGGCCATCCCGGGATGAAGAGATCGACCGGCACGACCGCCTCCGCTCCGTTCATCACCTCGGGATTGCCGGCAAACGGCCCGCCCGAGATCGCACACGCCCCGACGGCGATCACGATCTTCGGCTCCGGCATGGCTTCCCACGTCTTTCTCAGGGCCAGCTCCATGCTCTGCGAAACGGGCCCCGTGATGACCAGCCCGTCCGCATGGCGCGGCGAGGCGACGAACTGTATGCCGAAGCGGCCGATGTCCCAGCCGACCGTGCCGAGCACATTCAGGTCGGCCTCCGCTGCGCCGCAGCCGCCGGCGCTCACGACGCGAAGCCTGAGCGAGCGCCCGAAGAGCCTGCGCAGCTTGCCATCCAGGGCCGCCGCAAGCCTCACCGTCTCCGCGCCGGGTTCGCCGAGCACCAGGTCTTCGCGCCGGCGTGCCGCCATGCGGTGGTCGCCGGTCTGCGTGATCGCGCCGTGCGGGCAAGCCTCCACGCAGGCGGCACAGAACAGGCAGCGCCCCAGATCCAGCGCAATTCCCCTGCCCGCGGGGTGCGCGATCGCCTGCGTCGGACACACGGGAACGCACTCATTGCAGCCTACCGGGCATTTCGCCCCGTCGACTCGCAGCGCGCCCCCGTGCCGGTCGGGCAGCGGCGGCGGCGGGCCCTTGGGATAAGCCATCGTTTCGCAGCCGCGCTTCAGCCGATGCTTGATGGTGTCGAAGACGAACATGGGAGAGGGGATTCGAGGATCAAAGATCGAAGCCGCAATACGAGAGGTTGAAGCTCTTATTGCAGATCGGGAAATCCGAGACCGCCTGGCCGCGCATCGCCAATGCAAGGCCGATCCAGTTGTGGAACGAGGGGTCTACGATCTTGTAGCGCCGGAAACGACCCGCGGCGTCGGTGAGCGCCACATGGCACACCTCTCCGCGCCAGCCTTCAACCAGCGCCACAGCCAGGCGGTCCGGCGCGTTCGGGCCAGGGTCGCTGCGGATGTCGCCATCGGGCGCCGCGCCGAGCTGCTCCCTGAGCAGCTGGCCGGAACGTTGGATCTCAAGCCAGCGCACCCGCGCGCGCGCAAACACGTCGCCGCTTGGCCAGACCGCCACCGGCGCCTGCGCCAGGCGATGCCAGCCTGCCGGATGATCGTAGCGGACGTCGCGCACCAGGCCACAGGCCCGCGCGGCCGGCCCGACCAAGCCGATCTCCGCCGCCTGGCTCGGGGACACCGTGCCCGCGCCCTCGAAGCGCGCGCGCACCGAGGCGGCGTCCCACAGCCATTCGGCCGCCTGCTCCACTTCGACCAGGGCGGCGCCGAGCCGCCCGGCGAGCTGCGACAGCCGACCTGGCTCCAGGTCGTGGCGGCAGCCGCCAGGCCTCACCAGCCCCCGCCCGAACCGGTTGCCGCAGAGAAGCGCCGTCAGGTTCAGGAAATCGCCGCGGATCCTGCCGCACGCCGACGCGGCGGGCAGAAAGGCCACGTCATTTGCCAACGCGCCCAGGTCGCCGGTGTGGTTCGCCAGCCGTTCGAGCTCAAGCGCGACAAGGCGCAGCCATTGCGCCCGCAGCGGCGCCTCCTCGCCAGCGAGCGCCTCCATCACTGACGCGTACGCTGTGGCGTGACCGATCGTCGTGTCGCCGGCAACGGCCTCCATCTGGCTCATCGTTGCCCGGTGCGGCCCCCCTGCAAGTCCCCGCTCAACACCCCGGTGCTGGTACCCGAGCGCTATCTCGAGGTGCAGCACCTCCTCGCCCGAGCACTGAAAGCGGAAATGCCCGGGCTCAATAATCCCGGCGTGAACCGGGCCGACTGCGACCTCGTGAACCTCGCGGCCCTCCACGCGGAAGAATTCTCCGGACGCCGGGTAGGCGCCGGCGCTTCTGCGCACGGGCTTAAGCCAGGGATGGCCTTGCGGCAGGAGGCCGTATTGCTCCCACACCTCGCGCTCGAACATATGCGCCTGCGGATGCGCCGGCGTGAGCGCCGCATAGGCGCCGGCCGCGGGAAAGCTGCGCGCGGCGGCCAGCGTGTTGTCCCCGTCGAACGCGATTACGGCAACGAGGCGCGTTCCAGCCCCTTCCGGAACGCCGAGCCACGCGCACAGCCGGGCGCCGCGTTCCAGATCGGCCGAAGTCTCGCGCACGAGCTCCGCCAACGGCCACTCGGGCACCTCCGCCCATGGGATGCACGTCGAGTTGGCCAAGGGGGCGAATGACGAGGACCTGCTCATGGCGCGGGCGACAGCTGGGCCACCGCGGCCGCCCACGCGTCGCGCAGCGTCTCGGGCGTCGCCAGGCCCAGCCAAAGCGAGAGGCCCAGCAGCACCAGCGGCGGCGCGACTACGCCCGCGGTCTCGCGAATTCGCCTCCTCGCGTTTCTCACGCCGCCGCGCGGCCGGCCGTCGACGATGGAAAGCACCAGCCGCGTCATGCCGAAGAAGGCGAACAGCAGGCATCCGAGGAACATGCCGGCTGCGGCACCGTGCCCCGTCTCAAACGCAGCCCGCAGCACCCGCAGCTCGCTGAAGAACGGGCCGAATGGAGGGCAGGCGGAGATGGCAAGCATGCCGGCCACGAAGATCGCCGCCGATTGCGGGGTGATCGCCGACATGCCCCTGACCTCCTCGCTGGTGCGTGCGCCGGCGGCGCGGCGGATCGTGCCCGCGCTCAGGAAGAGCGCGCCCTTGGTCAGGCTGTTGTTCCAGACGTGGAACAGGACGGCCCACACCCCTGTGGCGCCGAACGCCGCGCCGCTGGCCAGGATGCCCATCTGCTCGACGCTCGAATAGGCGAGCATGCGCTTGAAGTCGCGCGTGCCCAGCAGGAACACGGCGGCCACCAGCATGGAGAACAACCCTATGACGAGCAGCGTGCGGCTGGTCACGGCAGCCTCGCCGGCAGCATCGACCACCGCGCGCACCCGCAAGAGCGCCGCAAACGCCACCGTGGTCACGCCTCCGGCGAGCATCGCCCCCACGATGCCCGGGGCCTCGCCGTACGCGTCCGGCTTCCATGTGTGCATGGGTGCCAGGCCCATCTTGGTCCCGTAGCCCACCAGAAGCAGCACCCATGCCGTAAGGACCCATGGGCGGGAGAGGGCCGCGCCGTGCGCCATCAGCGTGACGAACGTCAGGTCGCCGCCGCCCCCCCCCAGGATGTAGGCGTAACCCAGGCAGAACGTTCCCAGCAGGGAAAGGGCTATGCCCGTGCCGCCGATCAGCAGGTATTTCCAGGTTGCCTCGAAGGCCCGCGGCGTCCCGTTGAAATGCAACAGCGGCACCGTCGCAAGCGTGACCGCCTCCGTCGTGATCCACAGAAGTCCGAGGTGGCGCGCCTGGTGCGCCGCGCTCATCAAGCCGAGCACCGCAAGCAAGGACGCAACGAATACGCGGTTGGGGCGCTCCGCGCGCAGGCCGAGGTAGGGCACCGCATAGGCCGCGCAGACCAGGAACAGGAGCGACACGACCGGCAGCACGGCCCGCGCCAGCTGGTCGAAGCCCAGCCATGCGGCAGGCGCGACGACCGGCGGGTGCATCAGCAGCCAGAAGGCGAGCGCCGTGTGGACGACGCCCACCGCGGGCAGCAGCCACGGGCGGGTTCGCTCGCTTGGCCACGCCGCCGCCAGCGCGGCCCCAGCGACGGGCACAAATATGAGCAGAAGTCCCTTCATTCCCGGAGCACGGTCAGCTTGCGGGTGTCCAGCGAGTCAAACGCCCGCTGGATGCGGTCCATGATGATCCCGATCACGAACACAGCGACGGTGAGATCCAGAAGGATCCCCGACTCCACCAGCAGGGGCGTCGAGTGGATGAGCAGGAGCCCAATTAGGTAGATGCCGTTGTCCAGGATCAGATAGCCGCAGACCTGAGAAATGGCCGTCACCCGGCCGATGAGCAGGATGAAGCCGGTGAAGATCGAGGCCAGCGCGCCTGGGACCAGCAGGGTTCCGGCGTGCTCGCTCAGCAGCGGCAGCAACTGCGCGCCGTCGACCGCCGCCATCGTCCCGCCGGCCCCCAGGAGCATCGAGGGCACGAACCCGATGGACGGCTCGATCTCGCGGTCGATCTTCGCGGTCCGCATCGCCCGGTGCAGAAGATTGGGGATCACAAGGCCCTTCACCGCCACGGTGCCGGCCGCGACAAGCGCGACCAGCCAACCGAACCGGTCCTCCATGAAGAAGGGAATCAACCCGAGTGCAACGCCCTGCGCGGCAACGATGCGGATGACGGATGGCATCCGGCTGCTGCCGAGCGCGAGCAGATTCAGGCCCATCGCCAGGCCGATCAGGAGGTTCACGGAGGAGCTCATTGCGCCCCCCCCTTCCACGCCAGCAGCAAGGCGAACAGGCACAGCAGGAACGCCGTTGTCAGCAACAGCGGCACGCGCCGGAACGAGAAGCGCGCAAGCAGCGATTCCACCAGCCCCACGCCGACGGTTACCGAGAGCACCGTGCCGGCCAGCGCCGCGCTCGCCGTAAACGCAGGCAATTGCCTTATCGGCAGCACGGCTTCGCTTAGGAGGACTAGGAAGAGCAGGAGCTTCATCGAGGCCCCGTGCAGAATCACCGCAAGCGGGGGTCCGCTGTGATCCAGCGCCATGGCCTCGTGGATCATCGTCAACTCAAGGTGGGTGTTGGGATCGTCAAAGGGCACGCGGCAATTCTCCGCGAGAAGCACCGCAAACAGCCCGGCCGCCAGTAGCGCCGCCCCAGCCCCCACCGGGGGCGTCAGCATCGTGCCCAGCGTGACGCTCCCGGATTGCACACTCAGCGAAAGCACGGCGGTGATGAGCGCAGCCTCCGAGAGCACCGCGTAGCTCACCTCGCGCGCGGCGCCCATGCCCTCGAAGGAAGAGCCCGCCTCGAGCGCGGCCCATGCCGTGCAAAACCGCGCCGCCGCGAGCAGGTAGACCAGCAGGAGCACGTCTCCCTTGAAGCTTAATGCCCCGCCGGCCGGCCCGAGCGGGACCAGGAGCGCCGCGGCGGCCAGCGCCACCCAGGCAACGGCCGGGCCAGCGATGAAGCCTGGCGAGGCGAGCGTGCTTAGCACCACGCTCTTCCTCCACAGGCGCGCCAGGTCGTAATAGAGCTGCAGGACCGGCGGTCCCCTGCGCCCCGCGACCCAGGCCTTGGTCTTGTTGAGGATGCCCGGGAGGAGCGGCGCAAGCGCGAGCCACACCGCAAGGCGGAGAATGATCTCGAGGAAGGCGGTCATCGCGCCCCTCCCCCAAGGTCCTCTCCGCTGCCGGGCTTCAGGGACACACCTCCGGTCGAGGCGGGAAGAATCAGGGCCTCCGGAGTCATCTTGTCACATCCCCGCTCACCGCCCCGGCTGCCGACGCATCCGCGTCAGCCAGGGCTCCAAAGATCTCCTGGTCCGTCGCGCCCCGCGTGACCAGCTCGCGCAACGGTCCGCGATCCAGGATGCGGCAGAGCCGACCCAGAATGTCGAGATGGGCCCGCGGCGACGGCGCGATGAAGAAGAACAGCCGTGAGAGCGGGACGTCGTCGGGCAGTCCCGCTGCCACCGATAGGGGATCCCGCAGAAGCAAGAGAGCCAGCGAGCCGGAGTCGCGGCCCAGCGCGACGCGCGAGCTCAGATGCGGCAAGGCGAACCCGCCGCCCACTGGGGCGAAATTCACGCCGTCCTTGGACCGGAGCCGCTGGACGAGGATCTGGCGGATCGGGGGCGTCGCGCCAGGCAGGGCGCCAATGATCCTCTCAAGCACTCCGGGCACCTCCTCCGCGGCCACGTCGCGCCAGATGCCGCCCGCCCGCATCAGGGTCTCAAGCCGCCATGCGACGGCAAGCGCCGGCGTCTCGGGAGCGAGAAACCCCGCCTTGGCCGCGAGTCCGCGCGCCGCCGCCCAATTCGCCACCTGCACCCTGTCGAAAAGCAGCCGCCCCCGGTCGGGGGTGTGGGGGAGGCCTTCGTTGCGAATCCAGTCCTCCACAACCGACTCCGAGACCCCGAACGATTCCGCAATCTGGATGAGGTTCAAGTACATGGCATGCGACTCAGCTCCTCCTCATCGGCCACCCCCGAAAAGCACCACTGCCGCCAGTGCGGCCAAGCCGAGCACAATGTAGAGCAGATAGGCCTGCAGCCGCCCGTGCTGGAGCCGCCGCGCCACCATCGCCACCTGCAGCGCGCCCGCGCCCGCCGGTTCGATCAGCTGTTCAAGCACCGTCTCCGGCGTGTGCTCCTCGAAGCTCGCATCGGCGGGAAACGCCCCATCGGGGATCTGCCGGTGCCGGAGGGGCCGCAGGATCCATGCAAACCATTCCGTGATGATTCCCGCAAACGAACCGGCCGTATACTGCATCCGGGCCGATGGCGCGGCATAGCCGCAATCCCAGGTCAGCGCGCGGCGCAGGCCATTCTTGCGCGTGCGCCGCCAAAGGAGCGACACCGCGGCGATCGCGATGACTGTCAGCGCGACGTTCGCGACGCCGATCGTGCCAAGCGAGGGCGGCGCCTCGAGGCCGGCCCACGCGGGGTTCCACGCCGACGCTGCGCGCGCCACGGCAGGCCAGAATACCAGAGGGGCCAGGCCGATCGCCACGCACGAGCCCGCCAGGGCGAGCATCGGCCCGCGCATCATGGGCCCGCACTCGTGCGCCCGTGCCGATGCATTCGTGCGCGCCGCGCCGAGGAACACGACCCCGCACGCCTTGATGAAGCATGCCAGCGCCAGGGCGCCGGTCATGGCCAGGAGCACGACCGCCGGAACTGCGGCGCGGGCCGCCGCGCTGTGCGCGATCAGGGAGTCAAACAACCCCAGATACACCAGCCATTCGCTGACGAAGCCATTGAGAGGCGGCAGGCCGCAGATCGCAGCGGCGCCGAGCGCGAACAGGCCGGCGGTCCACGGCATCGCCCGCCACAATCCGCCGAGCAGGCTCATCTCGCGCGTGCCCGTGGCGTGCACGACCGAGCCGGCGCCGAGGAACAGCAGCGACTTGAAGAGCCCGTGGTTCCACACGTGCAACAGGGCGCCCGCCAGCGCCAGTCGCCCCCAGGCCGCGTTGCCGTGCCCCGCCGCTATCATGGCAAACCCCAGCCCGATCAGAATGATTCCGATATTCTCGATGCTGTGGTAGGCGAGCAGGCGCTTGAGGTCGTGCTGGCCGAGTGCAAATGCGACGCCGAGAACCGCGCTGATCACGCCTAGCACCGCCACCACCCATCCCGCCGCTGCGGGCACAACCAGCCAGCCGCTGAAGCGCACAAGGCCGTAGATTCCCACCTTGATGGAAACGCCGGACATGATGGCCGAGACGTGGCTCGGCGCGTTGGCGTGCGCCGATGGCAGCCATACGTGCAGTGGAAACATGCCGGCCTTTATGCCGAAGCCAAACAGGGCCAGCCAGAACAGCGGAGCCAGTTCCGCATGGTCGCGCATCGGACCCAGGTCCCAGCCTCCCGTGCGCCCCGCAAGCATGGCGAAGAAGGCGAAGAGAAAAAGCCCGGCCACGTGCGATGCCGCTAGATAGAGCCAACCCGCCGCGCGGACCTCGCGCTTTTGCCGGTCGAGCGTGATCAGGAAATAGCTGCTGACCGCATACAGCTCCCACGCGATGAGAAAGTGTAGGCCGTTCGAGGACAGCAGCACGAGCCCAAGGCTGAGGAGCTGCGCGCTCCACCACATCCGGCCGGCGCGGGCGGAGCGCGGGTGCGCCTTGTCCGACCAGTACTCGCAGGAGTAGACGGAGCCGGCCCCGCCCAGCGCGCCCAGGAGGGCGATGAACACGGCGCTCATGGCGTCCAGGCGCAGGTGAAGCGGCTCCCCGCAAACTGAAAATTCACTCCTCCAATCCCATTGCGCGCCGCTGACGAAGACCTGGATCGCTGCAAGGAGCGCCGCGATGCCGCCGACGAGCATCGCCGTCAACCAAAGCCGCGGCGCTCCGCGGCCGCCAAGGAGGCCGAAAAACATGGCAACCGCGGCAATAAGGAGGAGGTGACCCGGAGTCATGGCTGCTCTCCGTTAATGGGTAGGTGATTCCGGCGCAAGTGGAACGACCGCCGATGAACAACTCGTTGCGGCGACGAGGGATTGTGGCGCGGCGCCCTGCGACGACGCCGACTGGAACGTGGCGGAGGGATCGTCGATCTTGCTCCGAATCCTCCTAGCGAGTCCGGCCCGCATTCCGGACCGGCATCCGCAGGGCCGAGCGAAGCCCAATGGGACAGCTTGAATGTTAATAGGCGCTATTAGTGTCCATTATAACCAAGGAGGCCCCGCTGGCCTTCACCGCCCACCCCAGCCTGCCGGCGCGCCGGTGCCGCAGGGTCCCGCCGAAGGCCATTCTGGCATCGATTCCCGCCGATTTATGCGCGCCCGATAGCCTAAAGCCGCTCGTTCTCCACGGCATTGACGCGCTGGGTGTCGGGAACTCCCTGGCAGGACTGCGCCGAGAATCCCGCCACGTTCTTAAGCACAAATGTCTTCGCCGTGGGCGCCGGCGCCGCTTTCACATGTTCGAATTCCACCCCCGCAACGTCCTCGAGAACGACCGACGGCCTCAAGTCCTCGGTCTTCGTCCTCAGTTCCACACGGCTCACGACCAGGTCCTTCGCATGGCGCGCGTAGAGCCCCCAGGATGGCGTTACCCCGAAGCTTCCCGGCTCGGGATAATCCCGCTCCATCTCCGGGACGTCGCGTCCGGCCTCTGCCACGGTTCCGCCTCCGGCGAACTCGATATGGATGTTGTCCAGCGCAACCCTCTCGACCGGATGGTTCTCGAGCCCCAGGATGAGGATCCCCTGGCCGTCGCCGACATCCTCCGCAAGAACGTTCGAGATGGACAGCCCCTTGAAGATCCCGGGCGGCGTCTTCGCGGGCCCGCGCATCCGCGCGCCGAGCCGCAGGAATATCGGGGCCCCGAATATCCGTCGCATCACCAGGTTCGATATCGTCACGTCCTCGAGCTGGGCGCCATCGACGGTTTCTAGGGCCAGGCCGCGCGAGCACTCAAACAGGCAATTCGTGATCGCGATCGCCTTGAACCCACCGTTCGACTCGGTGCCGAACTTGATCCGGCCCGTCGGCGCCGGATTGTCGGCGGAGTGCCTCCGGGTGCCGTCCAGAAGCGTGCCCTCGTCGTAGCCGCTGACCAGGCAATCCGAAATCGTCACGTTTTCGGTGGCCCGGAACTGCCCCAGGCCGAACGAGCTTTTCAGGCAGATGCCGTCGTCCCACGGCGAATTGACGGAGCAGTTCGAAACCTTGACGTTGCGGCAGCAGTCGATGTCCATCCCGTCGCGGTTGGTGTCGATCCTCAGGCCGTCGATCGTCAGGTTGTCGACGCCCGTAGCAAGGATCCCGAACCAGCCTCCGTGCTCGATTGTGAAGTCTCTCAGGACGACGTTGCGGCAGTTCTTGAGCGCGATGGCCTTGTTGCCGACCTTCTGGGGCGGATTGTCGGACGTATGGCCCCGGCTCAGGCCCTTGCCAAGGATCCGGCCCGGCCCGGTGATCGAGACGTCCGTCAGGTCCTCGCCCCACACTAGGCTGTCGTGCCAGTGGCTGTGGCCGGCGTCCTGGTATCCGAAAGCGTCCCCCCATTCGTTCTCCTCGGGGGCGTCGTAGGCCTGCGCGTTCGAGGAAGCCACGACGGTCGCGCCCGGCCCAAGGTGGAGCGTCACATAGCTTCGCAGGTGGATTGAGCCCGAGAGATAGGTCCCCGCGCAAACCTCCACCGTTCCCCCTCCCGAATCGTTTGCCGCCTTGATCGCCTCGTTGATCGCGGCCGTGTCATCCGCAAACCCGTCGCCCTTTGCCCCGAATGACGTCACGTCGAACGACCCATGCTGGCCCTCGGCGCCATTGAGCCCGGCACCCGCCGACAGCCCGGCTGCCGCGAGGATGATCCTGGCCTCAAGCAGAACGACCCGGAAGGTCCAGTGGCGCATCGCCCGTCAGCTTGCCCGCGGGAGGAGGAAGTTCAAGCCCGCGGGAGCCGCTGCGCCGCCTTCGGGCCGCGCGGCCCGCCGTCACCTCGCCGAGCCCCAGCGCCGAGTGAACGGATAATAGATGAACAGCGGTCGGCCGACGACGTCCTTGGCCGGAACGTACCCCCAGTATCGACCGTCAAAACTGTCGCGCGAATTGTCCCCAAGCGCGAGGTACGAGTTCTCCGGAACGGTGATCGTGTCGCCCGCGAAGAGCTGGCTGAAGCTCGGGTTCTCGTGGATCGCGTTGAAGTAGCCCCGGTAGGGGCTGATGCGGCGCGCGTTAAGGTCGAACGCCTGGGAACCGGTGATCGCGGCGCCATTGCGGTAAATCATCGGCTCCTTGATCTCGATCCTGTCGCCGGGAACGCCGATAAGGCGCTTGATAAAAAACTGGGATCCGTAGCGGCGGACGATCTCCGGGATGTTGTCCGTCCTGAAGACGAAACCCTGCCCCACGCTCGGCCGAACGAAGTTGTAGCTCACCCGGTCGACGAACAGCTGGTCCCCCGTCAACAGGTCGAACCGGACTATGGGCTGTCCCGCCCGGACGGTCCTGCCAAGGGGGACCCGGACCGCCTCGAACTCCTCGTTTGTGCTCTCGTCGCTCCTCTGGTGCACCACCTCGAGGTCGTTCGCCTGCGCCGCGCGCTGTATCTGCGCCTCCAACGCCTCGTGACTCGGGAAGAACGTGCTGAAAACGACCTCGTCAAACCCGTTGAAGTCGAAGGGGACCTGCACGGTGGCGGGTTCGTTTCCCACGTATAGCGTATACACCTTGAACTGGGCGGGAAAGACGAGCCACGACCGCCCGCTCTTGACCGTGGAGGCCAGGGTGGGCCGGCCGCCCAGGTTGACGAGCTGGACATACACCTCGCCGTCGCGGGGGGCCACCACGGTGTGCCGCCTTGCGCCGTACGCGATGAACCTGAAGGCTCTCGCGACGGGATTAGGGGCGGCGGACCCGGGAGGCAGGTTCTCGGCAGTCATCCCGTAATAGCTCGGCCACATCGAGTTCGTCGGGATCTTGAACGGCTGGACGAAGTACGTCCGGATCCCGAGGATCACGATCGCGGCCACGAGGAAGAATTCCACGTTCTCCACCAGCGAGGTCTTGGGGTAAATCGCCCCGCCCGCCCGTCTCAGGACGCCCTCGAGCGATTCGATCCCAAGCTTGAGCCTGCCCGCGTCCGCGCGCTCCTTGAGCAGCCGCCTCAACTCCTGGCTGCGCCTTGTTAGCTCGTCCGCCTCCTTGCCGCTCAGCCTGTCCCGCCGGTAATTCCAGACCTTCGCGGCGAGTTCGAGCCAGTTGCCCGCGTTGTCGCGCATCTTTTTTTCCTGCGAATCGAAGAATCCAAACATAATTGCGTGTGTGGGACAGCGGGCCCGTGGTCAGTTGTTCCGCAGAACCTTGATGAAAGTGTCCGGCGGGATGGAGACCTTGCCGATCAATTTCATCTTCTGTTTCCCTTCCTTCTGCTTTTCAAGCAACTTGCGCTTTCTAGAGATATCGCCGCCGTAGCACTTCGCCGTCACGTCCTTGCGCAGCGCGCGCACGCTCTCCCGGGCGATGATCTTGCCCCCGATGGCCGCCTGGAGGGCTATCTTGAACATCTGGGGCGGGATGATCTCCGAGAGCCTCTTGCAGAGCTCGCGGCCGCGGGCCTCCGCCTTGTTCCGGTGGATGATGCTGGCGAACGCGTCCACCGGTTCTCCGTTGACCAGGATCTCCATCTTGACGAGGTCCGACACAAAGTAGTCCCCTAGCTCGTAGTCCATCGACCCGTACCCGTGCGTCACGCCCTTGAGGCGGTCGTTGAAGTCGACCAGGATCTCGTTCAGCGGCAGGACGCAGCTCATCATGACGCGCGTCGCGTCGAGCGTGTGGGTGTGCTCGACGGTTCCGCGCTTCTCCATCACCAGTGCGAGCATGTCGCCCATCGAGTCGTTGGGGATGTGGATGGAGGCCCTGAGCGTGGGCTCCAGGATCTGCTCGATGACGCCCGGGTCCGGAAGATTGACGGGATTGTCGACCTCGACCGTCTCCCCCCCGTGCTTCACCACTTTGTAGACGACGCTCGGGTACGTCGATATGATCTCCACATCGTGCTCCCGCCGGATGCGCTCCTGGATGATCTCCATGTGGAGCAGGCCCAGGAACCCGCACCTGAACCCGAAACCCAGGGCGACCGAGCTCTCCTGCTGGTACACGAAAGCCGAGTCGTTCAGGCGAAGGCGGCCGAGCGCCGCCTTGAGCTTCTCATAGTCGGAGCTCTCGATCGGATAGAGGCCGCAGAACACCATCGGCCGCACCTCCTTGTATCCCGGCAGCATCACCCGCGCCGGCTTGGCGGCGAGCGTGATCGTGTCCCCCGTCTTGATCTCATCCGTGTTCTTGATGTTGGAGACGATGTAGCCGACGTCCCCCTGCTGGAGGATATCGCGCTTCTCCATCTTTGGCGTGAACACGCCGACCTCCTTGATCTCGGACTTCTGGCCCGTGGTCATCAGCATCATCACGTCGCCAGCCCGCAGGCTGCCCGAGAACATGCGGGCATAGGCGATCACGCCGCGGTACGAATCGTAGATCGAGTCGAACACAAGCGCCCTCACCTGCGGATAGTCGGTCCAGCGAGGCGGAGGCACCCTTGTCACGATCGCCTCCAGAATCTCCACGATTCCGATCCCCGACTTCCCGCTGGCGAGGATGGCTTCCCCGGCCGGAATCGTCAGTATGTCCTCAAGCTGGCTCATGCAGAGCTCGAGGTTGGCGCTCGGCAGGTCGATCTTGTTGATGACCGGTATGACCTTGAGCTTCTGCGCGAAGGCCAGGTGGGCATTAGCGACCGTCTGGGCTTCGACCCCCTGCGAAGCGTCCACCAGGAGCACGGCCCCCTCGCACGCCGCCAGGCAGCGCGATACCTCGTAGGAGAAGTCGACGTGGCCCGGCGTGTCCATCAGGTTGAGCTTGTACGTCCTCCCGTCCTTGGCCGGGTAGATCATGGTCACCGGGTGCGACTTGATCGTGATCCCGCGCTCCTTCTCGAGGTCCATCGAGTCCAGATGCTGCTCATGGAGCATCCGGTCCGAAACCGTGTGGGTGTTCTGGAGCAGCCGGTCGGAAAGCGTGGTCTTTCCGTGGTCGACGTGGGCGATGATGCAGAAGTTTCGTGTGAGCGGTGCGTCCATCGTCGGTCGGCGGCTCCAATTCAGGCCGCGAGGTCCGCGTACTCGGACAGACTGTGCACGACCCAGGATCTCTTGGTCCGCCGCGCCAGTCCGGCGAGGACGCCTCCGGGCCCGAGCTCCCAGAATTCGCTGGCTCCCGCGGCGGCGGCGCTTCGCATGCAGTCCTCCCACAGCACGGGCGACACCACCTGGCGCGCAAGCGCCGCCTTGATCTCCGCCGGATCGGACACAGCCCGGCCCGTCGTGTTCGTGAATACCTGCAGGCGCGGGGCGGCAAACGGGATGTCCCTGAGGAACGCCTCGAACGCCGCCCGCGCTGGCTCCATCAGCCGGCTGTGGTAGGCGCCCGCCACGTTCAGCTCCTTCACCTTCATCCCGCGGCCCTTGGCCGCCGCCACCGCGGCCGCGATCTTCGGCCTTTCGCCCGAGATGATGACCTGCCCCGGAGCGTTGAAGTTCGCCGCCTCGACGCCGAACTCGAGGCAGAGGCTTGACACCGCGTCTCGCGCCTCGCCGATGACGGCGGCCATTGCCCCGGCGCTCTTTTCGCACGCGCCCTGCATCAGGCGGCCGCGCTCGGCCACGATTCGCAGGCCCGTCGGGAAATCGAAAACGCCCGCGGCCGCGTACGCCGTAATCTCCCCAAGGCTCAGTCCCAGCGCCATATCGGCACGCGGGGCCAGCCCCCTTTCCTGGAGCGCCGCCACGAGCGCAAGCCCGTGCACAAAGAGCGCGGGCTGGCACACGCGCGTCTCGGTCAGCTCGGATTCCGGGCCTTCGAAACTCACCTTCGCCAGGTCCCAGCCGAGCACCTCGCGGGCCTTGCCGTAGAGGGCCCTCGCAGCCTCCGAGGAGTCGTGAAGGGACCTGCCCATGCCAAGTTTTTGGGCGCCCTGACCTGCGAATAGAAATGCCAATGCCATGGGAGAACCCACTAGGCAATCCCCCGAACGCCGGGAATCCAAGCCAAATCACGACCACCGGCCCGCCGCGTCCGGCAGCAAACCGGGCCGCCCCCTCAAAACCGTTTCAACTGCTTGAAATACTTTTCGTCGTCGGCCGCCTGCGCGAAATCCGGGATCAGCGATCTGGAGGTGTCCAGTGACTTGGGGTCCGCGCCCCGCGCGGACATCCCGTGGGAGGGATCCGGAAGGCCGAAGGGCGCAATGCCGGGCAGGTCGGGGGCGGAGATGGGCTTGGCGGGCCCCAAGATCGCCAGGTCGATGTCCGCAACGTAGGGATTCGTCGCGGCCTTCGAATCGGCCAGGCCGGCGTCGCGGGCCGGCGGCGCGCCCTCGGCGAATACTCCCGGCTGACCGAGATCGACTGCGGGGAGGGTCCCCGCGCGCTCCCGTCCCAGTTCGCCTGCCATCGGGATGTCGCTCCGTGTCGCGGGCAGGAGAACCTCGCGATCATGGGCCGATATCCAGCTGTTCATGAACGCGTCGAGCGGATTGTAAACGGATTCGGCCAGCGCCTTGGACGCGGCCTTGTCGCTCGCCTCCGCGAGTCTGGAGCCCTTTTCGGCCCGGGCATCCGGCCTGTCGGCGCCCTTCAGGAGGTCCAGCTCGCCCCGGGCGGGATCCTCCCGCCCCCGAGGGGATAGCGCTTGGTCGGGCTTTCGTTCCATGGCATCGACGAGCCAGTTGCCGGATCCCTGCCCTTTCTGGGACGGATCGGCTGCGGATCGCGCTGCCGCCGACAGGGCCGCAGGCGAATCCGTGCGTGCGCCGCCTGGGCCCGGTGGGTCCTCCCTCAGGTCGATGCCCGAAAGCCCGGGGCCGGCTTCGACGGCCGATGCCGCCGCCCTGATCGAGGTAAGCTCCTTTTTCGCAGCCGCGATCGAGTCGCCCGCCGTCGCCGGCGGATCCTCCGCGCGCGCCGCCGCCACGGCAAGAGCTAGGAGAAGGGCCCCCGAGGCGCGCATGCGGATCCCGACTCCGGCCGCTAGCCCTTGATGAATATCCCCTTGAGATTCATCTCGAGCTGCTGGGGATTCGGGGAGTACCGCAGGCCGTCAGCCTTGCTTATGAATCCGCCCTTCACGAGCCGGTAAATGTCCTTGTTGAAGGAAAAACTGTTCCCGTCTATGCCGCTCTCCAGCAGCGCGTTGATCTTGTCGAACTGCCCCTCGAGGATGAGGTTTCTCACCGTGGCATCCGCGTTCAGAACCTCGTTGCTGGGAACCCGGCCCCCGCCCTCCAGGCTCGGAATCAGCTGCTGGCAAATGAATCCCCGGATGGAGCCGGCGACCTGCCTGCGCGCCTGCGCCGTCTGGTCGGCCGGGAAGAACTCGAACAGGCGGGTGAGAGACTGCGCCACGGTCGCCGCGTGCATCGTCGAGAACACGAGGTGGCCGGTCTCGGCAGCCGAGATTGCGGTGTCGAATGTCTCCTTGTCGCGCATCTCGCCTATCAGGATGATGTCCGGGTTCTGGCGCAGGACCGACCTGATCGCCTCCTGGAAAGTCGGGACGTCGAGGCCGATCTCGCGCTGCTGCACCACCGACTTGTCGTCCTGGAAGGTGTACTCGATCGGGTCCTCGATCGTGATGATGTGCCGGTCCATGGTCTGGTTGATCCAGTTGAGCATGGCGGCCATCGTGGTGCTCTTGCCGCAGCCTGTGGCTCCGCAGAAGAGGAGGATCCCGTCCTTGGCGTTCGCGAGCTTGAGCAGCGGCTCCGCCCGGAGCCTAAGGTCCTCGAAGTTGGGCACGCGGCTCTTAACGTGCCGGAAGACGACGCTCACCAGGCCGCGCTGGTGAAACGCGTTCACGCGGAAGCGGCCGATCCCCTCCGCCGCGTAGGCGAAGTCGATCTGGCCCTGCTCCTCCCACTTCTTCCTGAAGACGTCCGGCACGTGCTCGTCGACAAAGGCCTGGGCTTCCGGGCTCGTGATGGGGTCCATGTCCACCGCCTTGAGCCTCGTCGATATGCGCACGTACCCGGGCTTATTCGACTTGATGACGACGTCGCTTGCGCCGCTGTCGACCGCAAGCTTAAGCAGGTCGTTGAAGACCTCCGTGTGGGGGGTGACTAGGTTCATAGACAGAAAAGCGTTGCTCTGGATTTTGTAGCTTGGCCTGCTGCACGCGGCAAGGCATCTTTCCCATGGCCCAACGCCCCCTCCCATGAAGCCACGCACCCTAACAGGCGCGATTACCGCACTAGCCACTCCCTTCCGCGGGAGAGGCGTTTCCTACGCGGACCTGAAAAGGCTGGTCGACCACCAGGTTAGGGGCGGCATCGACGGAGTTGTCCCGGTCGGGACTACGGGCGAGTCCCCCACCCTGTCGCACGAGGAACACATGGACGTGGTCCGCGCTACGATCGAGTTCGCCCGGGGCCGCGTTCCCGTGATCGCCGGCACGGGCTCCAATTCGACGGCCGAGGCGATCGAGCTGACCCGGCTCTCCGACGAGGCGGGCGCCGACGCGGTGCTCGTCGTCGCGCCCTATTACAACAAGCCCAGCCAGGAGGGCCTCTTCCGGCATTACTCGGCCATCGCCGAGGCCACAGACCTTCCGATCGTCCTGTATTCCATACCGTCCCGCTGCGGGGTCGAGATCGGCGTTCCGGTCGTCGAGCGCCTGAGGGCCAAGTATCCAAACGTGCGCTGGATCAAGGAGGCGGGCGGGTCGGTGGACCGCGTCGACCAGCTGAAGCGCGCCATGGGAGACGACATCGTGGTGCTGAGCGGCGACGACTCCCTCACGCTGGCCTTCATGGCCTCCGGCGCCGAGGGAGTGATCAGCGTCGCCTCAAACGTGATCCCCAAGGAGATCGCACGCATGGTGCGGCTCATGCAGAGGAACGACTTCGCCGGCGCATCGAAGCTGCACCGCAGGCTCTACCCGCTCTTCAAGGCCCTCTTCATCGAACCCAGCCCCGTGCCCGTGAAGGCTGCGCTCGCGATCGCGCGGATCATCGGCAGCGACGAGGTCCGCCTCCCGCTCTGCCGTATGGAGCCCGCCAACCGCGCCATCCTCGCGCGGGCCGTCTCCCCGTTCCTGCGCTAACCTCCGCCATGGCCCTAAGAATCCTACTGAACGGAGCCCGAGGCAAGATGGGGCGCGCGGTCGCCGACGCCGCCCCGGGCATGGGCGTCGCGATCGCCGCCGCAACCGACCTGGGCGACGACCTGCGCGACGCGATCCGGTCCGTCGACGCCGTCGTCGACTTCAGCTCGCACCAGGCGACCCGGGCCCTACTCGAGCTCGCAGCAGCCTGCGGCAAGCCCCTTGTCATCGGCACGACAGGCCATTCCCCGGAGGAGAAGGCCTCGCTCCTCACGCTCGCAGCCCGCCTGCCGTGCGTCTGGAGCGGCAACTTCTCGATCGGCGTGAACCTTCTCTTCGCCCTGACACGGAAGGCCTCCCGCGCGCTCGGCGAGGACTTCGACGTCGAGGTCGTGGAGATGCACCACCGGATGAAGAAGGACGCGCCCAGCGGCACCGCCGCGCGGCTCCTCGAGATAATCCTGGAGGAGCGGAAGCTCGACCGGGCCGCGCTCCGCCACGGGCGCGAGGGGATCACGGGCGAGCGGGCCCGCGCCGAGGTGGGCGTCCACGCCCTCCGAGGCGGCGACGTCGTCGGCGACCACACGGTCGTGTTCGCGGGGACCGGCGAGCGAATCGAGCTCACCCACCGGGCGGGCGACCGGGCCGTGTTTGCGCGCGGCGCCCTGAGGGCCGCCCAGTGGGTCGCGACGCGGAAGCCCGGCGTGTACGACATGCAGGACGTGCTCGGGCTCGCCTGAGATCCTCCGGATGATCACCTCGATCCAGGGAGTCCTTGTCGAGGCCACCCCGCTGCGCGCGGTCGTCGAAGTGAGCGGGCTCAGCTACGAAGTGAACGTGCCCGTGACGACCGCCGAGCGCCTTCCGCGGGCGGGGTCGGTCGTCAGGCTTCACACCCTCGTCGTCTACAGGGAGGACTCGCAGACCCTCTACGGCTTCGCGACCGCGGAAGACCGGGACTTCTTTCGGCTCATGATCGACAACGTGACCGGCGTCGGCCCCAAGGTAGCCCTCTCGATCATGAGCCGCATGTCGCTTCCTCTGCTCGCCGGCGCGATCCGGGCCGGAGACATCGCGGTCCTGGCGAAGTGCCCCGGGATCGGCAAGAAGACCGCGGAAAGGCTCGTGGTGGAGCTCAAGGCGAGGGTCGGCGCGACGGGGGCCGCGGTTGACGCGCTCCTCGCCGCCGACGGCTCCCGGCACCAGCGAACGCCCCGCGCGGATGCGGTGGGCGCTCTGGTCGCCCTGGGCTACAGGGTCAACGACGCCGACGAGGCGGTGCGCCGCGCGTCGATCGCCCTCGGCGCGGACGCCACGACCGAGGCGTTGGTCAAGAAGGCGCTCGGCTGAGGGGCCCTCCGGAGGGCCCATGCAGGCCGGCTCAGCGCTGGAACCGGAACGCCGTCATTTCCAGCGACTCCCGGGAATCGCGGCCGCCCTGGGTCTCGCTTGAAATCTGGGCCTTCAGGTCGGAGTTCGGGGTCAGCAGGAAGTCGGGATTGTTCGCGGCGGAAAAGACCGGCGCCATATGGATGTCGCTTATCCAGTTCAGCGGGGCGATTTGGGGCGTTGTCTCGTCCATGGCGAACAGCGGCCTCGCCGCCGATCGGTCCGCCTGGCTTCCGGCGACGCGGGTTGAGAAGACCGGCTTCATCGGTTCGCCCGCGCCCGGAAGCGCCACGAACTCAGGGGCCGCGCGCGAAGCGCCGGACTCCTCGGCCGCCACCCCGGGAGCCCCGCTGGCCGGCGCCGAGCCGCGATTCCGAAGTCCGAAGACCGCGACAATGCAGGCCGCGGCGGCCAGGCCAGCGAGAACCGGGGCGAGGCGCCACGTGCGCGGCGCGGGGAACTCGACCGCGTACCTCTCCGCCCTTGCGGCTGTCGGCTCGGCGAGCTGCTCGGAAAGCATCGAGCACGCCTTCTGGATCCTGCAATACTGGTCGTAGACCTTGCGGCGCTCGGGCCGGGCGCCCACCTCGGCCTCGAGCCTGAGCGCATCCTCCTGGCTGATCTCGTGGTCGACGTATAGGTTGAGCAGTTCTATGAATTCGCGGTCGTTCATTTGTAGTCGTCGCCCAGCTTCGAGCGCAGGCTCTCGCGCGCCCTGGCTATGCGGCTTTTTACGGTTCCCACGGAGATGCCGAGGATTTTGGCGATCTCCTCGTAGGACTGGTTCTTGATGTTCCGCAAGATGAGAATCTCGCGGTGTTTGGCGCCGAGTCGCTCCATGCCGCGGCCGATTCGCGCGACGAGCTCACGGGTGACCGCGATGTCGTCGGGCGTCTCCAGCTCTGCAGGGATCAACTCGGCAAGAGTGGTCTCGTTGTCGGCGCCCATGGGGGCGTCGAGAGACACGGACTTGTCGCGCTTGCGCCGCCACCAGTACCAGTACCGGTTGCGCGCAAGGTTAGTCGCTATCTGGTAAAGCCAGGTCGAGAAGGCCGAGTCCCCGCGAAAGTTCGCAAGGCCCCGATGCGCCCTGATAAATGCGTCCTGCGTAACCTCTTCGGCATCCTCCGAGTTGCGCAGGAGCTGGTTCACCATCGAGAAGATGCGGTCCCAGTACCGGGACACCATCTCGTCGAAGGCGGACGCATCCCCGCTCTTGAATCGGTCTACAAGAACGCGGTCCATGGCCACCTCATGAGCTTTGGTCGACATTCGGTCTTCCATGCTCTGACGGGCATACTTGTGAATTGTTCCCATGGATTTAACGTGGAGCCATTGAAGCAAATGCGCCCGGGCGCCGCGGTCAACGCCTTCGACCCCAGATAGGCCTGAAAGGGCCAGTCAAAATCAACTCGGTTGTCGAACCGGCCGACGTTCCAGGCCCCTACGCTTCGATCGGTCTGCGACCGAATCGTTTGGACTTGCGATGGGTTTCCCCAGATCCTTTAACCCTTCGTTTTGGCCACCCGCCAATGCTTCCCATCGTCGATTTCGAGAACAGTTTCGCGGTCGCCGCATTCGTGCAGGCCAGGCTGAGGGCGATGTATCCCGCGGCCGGCGATGCCTGGCTGCAGCAGCTGTTCAACGACATAAACTCCCTGTTCGCGGGGAGGGACCCTGCCTATGCAGGCAACGACCTGCGCTACCATGACTTGCGCCACACCCTGATGGCCGTCGTATGCATGACAGTCCTCCTCGAGGGCCGGCATGCCGCCGGAGACGGCGTGCCCCTCGCCGCGAGGGACTTCGAGTTGGCGATTGCCGGGGTGCTGCTGCACGACACGGGCTACCTGAAACTGAAGAGCGACACCGACGGGACCGGAGCAAAGTACACATTTTGTCACATACTAAGGAGTTGCTCGTTCGCAGCCTCCTTTCTGCCCAAGCTGGGCGCCACGGACGTTGAGATCGAGAAGGTCCTGTCGGCGATTAACTGCACGGGGCCGAACTCCGAGATCAGCCGCCTCCATTTCCGCGATCCGGTGAGCCGGTTCGTCGGCTGCGCCCTGGCGACGGCGGACTACCTCGCGCAGCTGTCCGACCCCCAGTATCCCGACAAGTTGGGCCACCTTTTCCGGGAGTTCCGCGAGTCAGACGACTTCACGCACGTGCCCGCCGAGAGGCGCGTCTTCAGGTCGGAGAACGACCTGATCTGCCGGACCCCCGGGTTCTGGGTCAATTTCGTTAAACCGAAGCTGAATAGCGACCTTCAGGCCGTCTACCGCTACCTGGCGAGGCCATTCCCCGCGGGCAGGAATGCCTACCTTGAGGCTGTCGACGCAAACCTTGCGACGATCGACCGGATGATCACCGGAATCAACTCGGGCGTCCGATGAGTCCACGGCGAGGGCCCTTCGGCCCCCACCGCTGCCCTGGGCAACTCAGGGCCCGCCGCCGCGGAACGCGGGTCCGTTTGATCTTGCCGCAAGTGGCGAATCACCCGTACAACCTGACACTTAACTCGTTTCTTAGGAGGTTTGGCTTTCGAGCGGCTTTACACGTTTTCGGGGCGGGGCACATCGGTTCGCCAGAAGTGCGGGAGCCGGTTGCGGACAGTTCATCCGGCGAACAGCCAGGTTTGCTTGGCAACGGGTTAGGGCCCACCACAATGGGTTGGTAGCTCAACGGTAGAGCAGTTGCCTTTTAAGCAATTGGTTCTGGGTTCGAATCCCAGCCAGCCCACCACCTTTTTTTAAAGCGTCATCCGACACACCGCATGCATCGGCTTGTAATAATCGAAGACCAGACTGCGATCCGCGAAATGCTGGTCGAGATCCTCGCCTGCGACAAGAGCTACAAGCTGGTGGGCCAGTGCGGAGACGGTCAGGCGGGGCTGACGATGTGCCTCGAACTCAAGCCCGACCTGCTCGTCCTGGATGCCATGCTGCCGGGCCTGAACGGGGTGGACCTGCTGCGCAGGCTGACCAAGCGCCTTCCCGGGCTTCGCGTCCTCGTGTTTTCCGGCCACGAGAACCCCATCATCGTGCGCCAGATGCTGGAGGCGGGCGCCAGGGGGTTCGTCGAGAAGACGGCCGGGATACAGGAGTTCAGGAAGGGCTTGGCCACCATCGCGTTGGGCGGCACCTACTTCGGGCCCGCGGTCGCGAGCGTGCTCAGGGACGTCGTGGCCCACCCCGAGACGACCGGCTCGCAGGATTTCCTGACCGAACGCGAGCGCGAGGTCCTGCAGCTCGTTGCGGAGGGCCACAGCACGAAGGCGATCGCCTCAAAACTCGGGATCAGCGCAAAGACCGTGGACAACCACCGCACGAACCTGATGCGCAAGCTCAACATCCACGACATCGCCAGCCTCACCCGGCACGCGCTCGAAAGCGGCCTGCTCGACAACGAAGGCCGAACCTGACATTCAATCGTGACACTCCCATCGCCTAAAGGCGACGGGCTTCTTGGGATTCGATCGGGACCGT
>CALAOT010000105.1 GCA_937889545.1 uncultured Opitutaceae bacterium | reverse complement strand
ACTAAACAACATCAAAGCCGCCTGAATTGGTGTCCATTTTTTCGAGGCAAGCCCTATCGGTAGTGGGACAGTCTGGATGTGATGCTTCCCTTGAAAAAATGTCCCAGCGCTAGCCGAGGGGCAATTTCATGGAATGCCTTGATCCCGCTATTGGGCGGCTTCGACAGAATATCTCAGAGTGTGCTCATTGAATGTGATCGTATAGCTCGTGCCTTCCCCCGTGGTGAAGGTGAGGTTCCCGCCATCTGGCCCTGCAGTGCCTATCGCGCCGACTCCCGCTCCTCCCCAGTTCGCGCCGTGCGTCCAATCGCCCCAGGCGTCGAACTTGAGATTTTCGGTAGTGTGAGCTGGCAGGCTGACCGTCACCTTCCAGGTATCAGCATCCACCAAACTCATAGCGGTCTTCCCCCAACTGTTCATTGATCCCCGAAGGTACATCGTCTCCGGCTCTGCCGCCGGTTCAGTTAGTGCAACTTTTTCACCTGGGCTCGTTTTCTTGGCGGCTTCCAGATCCTGCTTTTCCGCCCCATTACCCAGTCCTTGAGCACCTATCGCAGGCAACCCGTTGACAAAGGCGTTCATCTCCCGAAGGACGTCTGTCTCGTTCGAGGTCATGATTAAGTGCGTTGCGTTGGGCAGGCAGATGACGCGCGCCGTCGGCAGCTGCCGCTTGAACGCTTCGATTTGGCCGCCTGCGTTCAATCGTTCGACTTCCTGCAATTCGGCTCTACGCTTTGGGTCGTCCTTGAACGTATCGCCAAGAGCATGAGGAAAGGCGAAGAGGGCCAGTATAGGGACCCGAATGTCGGTGTAGGCCTGCTCGCCGGCAATGATTGCGGGGATGACCATCACCGTGGGGTCAACGGGGGCATTGTGATGGCGAGGTGGGTGCTGGCGGGCCTGAGGAATATACGGCGCCAAGTCGGCAACCAGCACCTGTATCTGCTTCTGGTTTGCCAGCGCCTTCTCCAGTTGCGGCAGCGTCTCAAGCAGTTGGTTGATCACCAGGGTAGGGTCTCCCGACAGCCTTGCCTGAGGCAGCTGGGCCAGCTCCCTGTTCGCCTCGTTCATGGAGACCTGCCAATCCCCATTGACCCGGTCGTAGAGCGCGTATCCGTAGCCCGCATCCAGATAAACGAGGCCAGAAATCTTTTCGGGGTGCCGAGAGCCCACAGAGCTCAACTCCTCGCCAGCGATTGAATGCCCGACTAAGACTGGGTGGAAAATCTTGAGCGCATCGATGACCGCCACGACATCGTCGCCAAGACGGTCGGAAGAATATGCCTCCGCAGACTCACTAATGCTGGAGGGAGGGAACCCACGCCGCGTGAGACTGAACACGTGATAGTCCGGGACGAGTTTTGCGATAAGCGCGGCATAGCTGTGGGCGTTGTTGCCCAGGCCTGCGAGGAATATGAGCGGCCGGCCTGTTCCGCCCCAATCTACCACCTCCAACCTTACATTTTCTCCCACGGTCACGAATTGAACGCTCTCCTGCCGGACTTGGATAGAATCGGTTGAAGTCGCCTGGGCGCTCAACTGAAGGACTGCGCCGCAAACGGCGCCAAGAGTGAGGAACCGGTGGAGTGTGTTGTTCATTCGGTAGTGGATCGATGGGGTGCGGGCTCAATGTAGCTCTTCCGCAGGAATTCCGGGTTTGTGGGCATCCACTCACTCCGCGGGCGGCAGCCATGCCGTGCAAGAACTGCGCCGCATTATCGTGTCATCAAGGCTGAATCCATACCCGCATCAGGGGGCGGCGGCGAAAAAGTTTTATGGCCGCATAGCCGGTTCATGCCGGCGGGCCCGGGAATCGGGGGTGGGTACTCGGGCCGGGGAGGGGGTGGGGCTTGCGTAAGTGATCGAAGGTCGGCGACATGACGCACAGTAAGCGAACAGTTAAGTTGATCTGTAACGATTTGATCCTAAGGGCTCTGCGGCATTCGGAAATTCTGAAGAAACCCAAGCCCTGAATGAGACATTGCAGCTGCCAACGAGTTACGGCGGACAAAATCTCCTGTCTCAATTAGGACCAAATGGAGCGTTCGAGGAGTTACGAAAGTTGGCTCGGATAAAACTTATCGCTGCTGTACGTTCACGCCGGCCGGTCCCATAGCTCACTCAAAATATGAATCCAAATGGGAAATCCCGAGTAAGCTTCTTGTTTGTAACCATTTTGGTTCCGAAAGACCACCGAGCTCTTGGTTGACTCGATAACCCTTGTAGCCCTCGCCGAAACTCGTGATGATCATACCCAAAATCCCACGAGCAGCAGAGCATCCGCCGTGATCACCACGTCTCAAAAGCTCGCGTATGCGAGCCTAGGCGCGCTGGCATTGATCCTTTCGCCCGCTCCCGCACAGGCGGGGGCCTCTCTTTTACCCTCCGGCTATCTAAGTACCAAAGGCAACCAGATCGTCGATCAAAACGGCAACCCTGTACGTATCGCATGCGTCGGTTACTTTTCTCCTGGAAATAATATTCCGGCGGACATGGCTGGAATGGTCGCGGCCGGATTCAACTGCCTTCGTTACCCTTGGTATGATGCGACGTTGTACGGG
The DNA here is from genome assembly GCA_937889545.1 of uncultured Opitutaceae bacterium. Classification (GTDB taxonomy): domain Bacteria; phylum Verrucomicrobiota; class Verrucomicrobiia; order Opitutales; family Opitutaceae; genus Palsa-1447. The sequence continues at coordinate 114,659 of CALAOT010000105.1, read as the reverse complement.
ACTGGCGTAAACAGTCTAGCCCAGACAGACCAGATTGTGGCGGCTGCATCTGCCGTAGGGCTCAAAGTTATCTTGGACCACCACGGCGATGAAACCCCGGGTCCCAATAATGGCTGGTTGCCCTATCCTGGCAACGGACTCTGGTATGATTTGGGAGGGGCAGCCGTCAATGGCGATGGAAATGGCGATAATCCCGGTCACTACACGAGCGCGCGGGTTACCGCTGATTGGGTGACGGTCGCCCAACGTTATGCCAACAACCCAACGGTCATAGGGTTTGATCTAACAAATGAGCCACATTTGAGCCCCTCCGGTTGGGCGACCAACCCCGGTGGATCGACATGGGGGACCAGCGCCGGCGGCAATGGCAGCGCCACCCCGGGCAGCGATACCGATATCAGATATTGGTACTCACAAACGGCGGTGGCGATCCAAGCTGTGAATCCTGGGGCGATGATCATCGCTGAGGGTGTCATCAACCAAACCGGAACCCTGTTCAATGGAGCATCTCCCGTCATTGTCGGCGAGGCTGACCTGACACTTGCCCAGAGTCAGCCGGTCACGATGACCTATCCAAACAAGCTGGTCTACTCGATCCACAACTATCCGACACCCATCGGCGGCGTGTCACCAGATAGCGGCACAACGGCGATCGCTTCCATGAATCAATCGTGGGGCTACCTGCTGACACAGAATATCTCTCCCATTTTTATCGGTGAGATGGGCGGCTCTCTCGATGGCACGGACGATAGTAGCGGGCCAAATCTGGCCGATGAACAGGCGTGGGCCTCAACACTGGTTGCCTATGCGAACGGGAAGGCGGCAGGCGGTCCAACTTTTAGCGGGAACCAGCAGGGGATCAGCACAGACTGGTGGGCGTGGGGAGATCTCGCTGGCGAAGACCCAGATGGGACTGTGCTGCCTAGTAGTGCCTTGAATCCTGCTCAATATGCCGTCTACAGCCAGCTCCAGTATCTTCCGGCATCAGGCGCGCCGGCCATCACGGAACAGCCGACCGGCGCAACGATCGCCGTTGGGCAATCATTCAGTCTCTCGGTTGCCGCGAGCGGCACCACTCTTTCCTATCAATGGTACGTGAACGGTGGCGCGATCGCCGGGGCCACCAGCGCCACTCTCCTCGTGAGCAATGCAACGACGGCCGACGCCGGAATCTACACATGCGTCGCGACCAACCCGCTCGGCAGCGCGACCAGTTTACCCGCCACCCTTGCCGTTGTCTCCACCAATGACATCGGCCGCCTCATTAATATTTCGACCCGCGCACAGGTTGGAACCGGAGTGAATATCCTGATCGCTGGTTTTGTGATCACGGGCAGCGGCACGGAGTCCCTCCTTATCCGCGCTGGTGGGCCCGGTCTGACCCCGCTCGGAGTCCCCGGGGCTCTGGCTCAGCCCAGCCTGAGCATGATTAATCAAGCCACGGGGAGCACCGTAGCCTCAAACACGGGCTGGGGCACGAATCCAAACCCGGCACAGATTGCCAGCGTTGCAGCGCAGGTGGGCGCTTTTGCCTTCGCTTCTGGGAGCGCCGACTGTGCCGTCATTGTCAACCTGCCAGCAGGTGCGTACACCGTGAAAGTCTCCGGCGTGAACAACACCACGGGGGTCGCGATTGCCGAGGTCTACGAGGTTTCGTCGAGCGGCACCCGCCTGGCCAATATCTCTACCCGGGCCCCAGTCGGAACCGGCAGCAACATCATGATCGCTGGTTTCGTGATCTCGGGCAGCGGCACCGAGCAGCTGCTCGTACGGGGCGACGGCCCCAGCCTGACCCAGTTCGGCGTTACAGGAGCCCTGGCCCAGCCCAGCCTGAGCGTGATCAACCAAGGCTCGGGGGCCACAATCGCGTCGAATACCGGATGGGGCACCAGCGCCAATCCGTCCCTGATCGCGAGCACCGGAGCGGTTGTAGGGGCCTTTGGCTTTGCGTCGGGTAGTGCGGACAGTGCTGTCGTGACCAACCTGACGGCGGGCGCGTACACGGCGGAGGTTTCCGGTGTTAACAACACGACCGGGGTCGCCCTGGCGGAAGTTTACGAGGTTCCCTAACAAGAGCGACCGTCGGGCAAGACTCGGAAGTGCTCGACTGTGGCGCGGGCCCGTCCGAGAAGCCTGTGGCCATGATCTACTCCGACAAAGTTCACGACGTGTTCGCCCCTCGGGGACAGGCTCCTGCGCTATCAGGCCGATTTGTTCTTCTGACGCCGCTGCCGCTGCAGGTGGAATGGGCCGGAAAGGCGTTCCGCTTTCAAGTGGAGCAGGACGGCGTTTCAAAGGAGCTGAGGCTTTTCGCCAAGGACGTTGAGTGCGAGCGGGCTGGCCAGTACTCGGCCTACCTGCTGGCGACGTCGGGAAAGCCTGAGGACTTGAAGCGAAGCATGTTAAGCGACGGCATCACCTGCGAGAGCCGTCCGGGATACGAGATGTTCAGCCAGCTTGTGAGGGACGGGCGGGCGAGGGCGTTGTAGGTCGCTGTGCCGCGCCAGCCGGCCGGGATCCGATCATCAGGTTCTCCCGGTTGACTGGTCCACAGAAGCTGCCAATTGCCCATCGCCCGAGTTCAGTGCGAGAAGGGTAGGGAGCTGGTGGGGACGGCGGGAGCTGGTGCCCTAAGGCTGGAGGCTGGGGAGGATCTGATGACGCTCAGTGGCGCTACGCCCCGTGGCAGAAGATCAATTCAAGTTTGCCGCCGAAGGTAGTGCGGTTTTGTGCCACTCGCTGATTAAAATCTCATAAGTGATTTTCTACTTGTAAGTTAAGATTGGAGGCGCGGGTCGGAATCGGCCATTTAACGCCGCGATTGCAGGGTCAAAATGACCGATTCTCAGAGTGAACCAAGCATAATCTGCCACTACTCGCCTACTCCCGAATTTAACTCGTTTGGTGTCCGTTTTGGTGTCCGCAAAACATCAGGTGCTAACGCCTCCTTGGCTTTGGCTAAGTACGCTCTAGGAAAGGACGGACAATGTTTGGAGCGTGGACCAGATGACTGGGTTGCTACCCTGCGTTAGGCAGTCTACATGAAATTCCATGAAGATCGAACGTCCCGGTAACCGTGCATTGGATTACTTGCGGAAGGAAATGGGGGCTGACCCCAAGGTGTCTGCGGTCATAGATGCAATGCCGGTTCTTGCCGAGCGCTTACTGGGAGACGCGGATAGCACAGCTGGCTCCTTAATGAAGTCTATAGGAGTAATGTCGCGATTGTTCGGTGCTCGCGCTAAACTTATCGAATGTGTGTTCGACCTGCAGTTAGCGGCGATTTATCCCTTAGCTAAGGAATTTCTTGGTAGTAACATTCCGGCCTCTGTATCCATCGAGGCTTTGAGCTTCCAGGGGACCGGGAAGGAAACCTCCACGGCAACGGAATCGGATGTTTTAGATCTCGGCACACAAGAGCGCCGCGGCATCCAGAAATACCAACTCGCCAAGACTCTAATCAAAGGGGTTAAGGATACCGAGGGTTGGTGTTTTGGGAAAGAATATGCGGCGATCTGCTCGGGCCATCCCAACGATATCGCATACGTACTCCCAGTCTATCCCATGTCGTTAATTGTGCGGGCCTACGCTCGATGGACGTTTCAGAGCGTAATACTCCACATCGAGCCGACCGCGGATGACAAGGCACGGTTAGACGCATTTGTTGCTAGTGCGCAGAAGGACATTGCGGAATCAGCTCAGAAGCTTGGCCATAGCTGACCGACGGTCGGAATCGGCCATTTAACGCCGCGATTACAGGGTGAAAATGACCGATCTACAGAGGGAGCCAAGCGTAAACGGCCTCTACTTGTGAACTGCCAAGTCTAACTCGTTTGGTGTCCGCTGTTAGAAGGGTTGATTCGGTTCCAGCGCGGCAGAAGGCCTTTCTTCCGCTCTCTTCTTCTGCGGGCCTAATTTCCAATGCGCCTCCGGTTCAGTCAGAGATGTGAGGAAGAGATGTTCGATTTCTTGTTTGGGTGTGCCAAGAGGAATCTTAATCGTTATGTCAGTCTGGCCCCACTCCATGTTAGCAAGAGCTTTCTCTGCCAGTGACCGCGACCTTTCTGCGAGCTGATCTGTTCTCTCCAACAACGCTTCAATGGCGTCGCTCTTCAAAGACTCCTCGGCACCGCTCTCTATACCAACTGATCGCTGGGCAGTGCCATAAGTGGGACGCCTCGGAAGCCGCAGTTGATTAAGAAACCAAACAAAGGTCCCGCCTAACATAAGAACACTGAGCGAAGCTGCTACGCCGATCAACATGATGAACTACTCCAAATTGAGAAAGGATTGTCCGTCCAACACGTGAATCTTATAGCGTTCCAATGCATGTGCGCCAAAAAAGCAGGAGATCGCGAGAAGTGAGAGCGGGCACGAGTTATCTAGTGAACTTGGCCTGATCATCAATGCTCCAAAAGCCATGGCAAAAATGACACCGATTAAGAGCGCAAATGCGAAGACGAACTTAAGGCGAGTCGCGAAGGCGATCGAAAAGGCGTACATCGACGAAACAACGACGGCAGATGCTTCGGTAATTGTGCCGCTTATCCAATACTCAAAAAGCAGAGGAAGAAGGGGGAAAATAAGGAGGAATATGAGTGCTACTGTAAATTCGGAATATCTCTTGCCCATAGCTTTCCGCAGATTTGAAGTTGTTCGGATACGGCACCTATAGCACTAACATTTCAGGTAGGTTTTCGATTTTTGAGAGTATGCCGGATATCTCGAAGAGGCAGCGTCCTGACATGTTGAGACGGCCAAATGTTCTCGTTATACCGCATTCCCAAAGAAAGGCCGATTGCTTCGACTGCGTCCCTAATCTCGTCTATAGCTGCCACCGGCAATTCTGTTAAAAGCAAGTCCTCCTTAGAGCGAGTTGTTAAATCTCCAACGTTTCTAATGCCTATTTTCTGCAATGCTGCAGATGTCTTTGCACTCAACTGAGGTAATTCGTTAATAGCTAGGAAAAGCAATTTTTGAAGCTTTTCCCGAGCATCAGAAAACCCCCTATCCGATTCACTACTCGAAGATCCGCTGTCGGACTTTCGCACCAGGAACCGAGTCAATTCCAATAACTCGGTCAAGATATCGCGATCAGATCTCTCGATAGGGCCTTCGGTGGTCTTTGTATCGTGCTTCAAAATGGAGCTCACTGCGGTCTCCAAGTCGGGCCACCATTTTTCAAAGATTTTTGTCAGTGTACCATCAACTAGCTTCTTATCCCCTGCCGATGCGTTTAGCGAAGAAACAAGCTTCCTGAAATCTTCCTTCTCGAACAGCGTTGCCTGAAATCCTGCAAGCGGACCCTTTACGTCGATAGAACGCAAGGATCCTAGCAGTAACGTACAGACATTTGCTTCGGCTAGGGCCTTAGATAACGCGCCTGCTTCAAACAGAATCCACGGGGCACTCAGGTTGTCCTTCGTAAGACAAATGATTCCAAAATTAGAAACCGAAAGCTCTCGAGACACCTCCAATAGCCATCTATTTCCTTTTCTGATGTCTTCTGACGAAACAAAGGGCTTCACTTCATTGAAAACGCACGGAAGCCAATCCCTGAGCGCGATGGCTGCCTTCCTGCTAGTTTCACCCGACCAACTGAGGAATACATTCATAGCATCTCGGCTGGTTCTGAGGTTCTCTTCCTAGCTCTCACTCCTCCAAGCAGGGTATCCGTGAAAATATTCATCTTGGGGAGAAATGTGCCCAAACTTGGGCGATCATTTGGCATTTTGCGAGGGCCATAACAGCGCTTTTCTACGTATTTTTGTTAATGCGACAATTTTAATTACCTGTCCGTTTTGGAGTGGGTGGTTTAGTGGTTTTAGGTCGTATGAGAATTAGCAGTAAGAACCCGGCGATGTATCCCAAGATCGATATTCAAAAGCGCATGGTTGAAGTGATGCTCGAATTTCATTTCGCGCAGGGGAAGATAACCGTGCTTAACACTGTCTGCGCCTTTACTGACAGTCGCTCAGGACATTGGCAGGATACACGATAGCCATGAATCAACTGTTGAGCTCCGACGAAAGGAGATCGTTTGTCTTGGAGCGGATAAAAGATCGCTTCGGAGCGTTTGTATCCGAAATGACTTGGGCGACCGGAAAGGCCGATTTGCCTGAAGCCATACGGCCACCGGACTGGGTCAAGTTGGCAATATTACGGATGTCTCGAGAAATGCCTCTGCAACTGGAATCAATCGGCGGTCCGATGGGCGTGAGCCCCGAGGATCGTGGTAAGATTGCGGGAATGGCGAGGGCTGGCTCGCTTTCGATGATTTTCCCTACTGAGCAAGAGAAGGCAGAGGAGGAAAACAACCCTCAACTTAAACGACTTCGTGAATTGTTTAGGCCATTAGCTAACAAAATGAAGAGGTCCGAGAGCGAGCTGGCGCATGCCTATCCCGAAGTTGGGGAACCGAAATCCCCGCAGGAAGTTGAGGAGTACCATGAAGGGGGGCGTAAAGCGGCGGAATTTGTCTCGGAAGACGCCGAAATGAGCATGAAGGCCGAGCTCTGCTTTTGGATGTGGATGTTGTGGCCCGACGTCGAAGCTGTGGGAAGCCGGGCGAAGGTCCATGAATGGATTGCCTCAATGAAGTTTGTCTCATGCAGCTTTAAGCTGTTCGAAAAAGTCTGTCAGGAGATTGGCTATTGTCCTGGAGCGTGAGTCGGCGGGGCAAGTCAACCTACTTTCCATGATTGGAGAGTAGGGAGACGGAACGGGGCCAGGGTGTTAACCTTGTCCTGTGAGAATCATAAGAAATGCGGCCCCTGGCAGGAAGCGATTTGCTGACGGATTCCGAATCGAGCTCGTGAGTTCGATTGAATTGCACCCGTATACCTCGGAGAGTTGGTGGACGGTGGGAGGCGCACGAATGAAGGAGCGCCGCTTGAGGCGAGCAGGGCTGCCCAATTTCAGAAATTGGCGGTTCGTAACGCTAACAATGGCGGATCGGATGATCTCTGCCCAAGAAGCTTATGTCCGGGGCAAGGAGCGGATTCGGAGGTTCTTAGCGTGCCTCAGGAAAGCACTGGGAAGAGCGTTCCTTTGGTGCTGGAAGCTGGAATTCCACCACGATGGTGAGGGTTACCCTCATTGGCACCTGTTGATCGAGTACCGGAAGCAGATCCCCCAGGACATGCTTTCAGAGTTGGAGCGGTGGTGGGGTCTTGGCCGGATCAACGTCCGTCGGATCAAAGCTCAAGATATCGGCTACCTGTTTAAATACGTCACGAAGGCGGCCGAGGATGTGCCTCTGTGGGTAGGATCGCACAAGGGACGCATGCGGGTGTTCCAGACCAGTCGTGGATTCTATACGGAGCGCAGGCCGCGCCCGGCGAAGCACGAAAAGGCGAAGGCAACTGCTGAAAAGATCGATCTCTTTACGCGCATGGAGGCGGACAAGCGAAAGGCCCGTATGGTGATGACCGATCTATTGGGCAACACACGGCATCGAGTCGCCAAGCTCAAGACCACTTTCAACGCGCTCCTTCTGGAGCGTGCCAATGAATCGATCAAACGGAGGGTCCAGCTGGCACCTCCTGGGGTCGTCAATATCAGCCAGCTAGAAGCTAGTATGTTAACACATGAATGAAAGTACCGCATCGGTAGCACAACAGCCGCAACCTGTGAAAATGAGTGGCGGTTTGTTCTTAACGGGAACGGTCATAGCCGTTCGTACAGAGGAAAAGGAGTGGGAGAAGGTGAAATACACCCAAACCACAATAAGCATCAGCGACGGGGAACAGGTCTTCCTCATGCGTCATCGGCATGACGATAAAGGCTTCACACCACCGAAGTTGTTCCAGCCTGTAAAAGTGAAGGTGACGCGCGCAATGACGGAGAAGGGTCAGATCACGGTGGGAGGCATAGTTCTCGCCTAAATGGTCCAATGAGGCTTACGGGTCATAGGATAGACAATGCGGGGCCGCATCAGGCGGCCGCCGGATGCGCCGCGCAGCGGCGCGCCGGCGCCGACGGGGCGCCCCGCCTTTCCTTGTTAAACCTCGGTGTAACTGACAGGCGGAAATGAGTGACGACCAGAACCGGTTTCTGGCGCTTATGGGGCAGCTTCCGGCCCGTCTAACGGCAGAGCAGGCCGCTTGGGTCCTGAACTGTCAGGCACATGACGTAGTGATCCTAATCATGGCGAGGCTACTGAAGCCGTTGGGGAATCCGGCTCCTAACAGCGCCAAATATTTCGCCACGGCAGATATACTCGAACTAAGCAAAGATCGGGCATGGCTGGCAAAATTTACGAACGCAATAGGACAGCATTGGAAGACTAAGAATTTGCGTAAAGGAACGAGCTCAGGAGTTGGGATTAGCGGCAATTTGCTTTAGGCCGGTCCAGGAAGAATCCAAATTTTCGTGGAACTATCGAGAGGTCGAAATAATGGGGATCTAGACGCCTCGACGTGTGACAATCGTCGTGATAGAGATGGATCATGGGCGAAACCGAAAAAGAGCGAGAATGGAGAACGGAACATTTGATGCACCGGATTCGAGCGGCTCTTGATACGACGTCACTGTTAGATGAGACATTAACGACTCATGATTCGGCATCATATAATCGGAAATTGTCATTAGACCTCTGTGCGGAGCAGGCGCGCCATGAAGGGCATATAGCGGCTTTACGTTGGCTTATCGATTTTGTTGGAATCAATGCTGCAGAAGACCTTCAGCCGAAAAGGCCCCCAACCTGGAGGAGCACGAGCGAGGATCTTAGCCGATTTGGGCAGCATCAATTAATCCCAATTCCCAGCGACGACGCTACGTTCTTGGCAAAGATGTGGAAGGCGTGTTCCCAGGCAACAGGACATCCCACGAGCGGCACGAACCATGAATCTTTGGAGGAACCGAATCGGAGGCGCGCAATGGAGATCGTTCTGAGGCACCTGCAAGCAACTATGTATTCCGAGGCAAACGTTAACTGGCGAAATTATATGAAAGTAATTTCGCTTGTGCAGGTATCGGGCGGCAGAGCGAATATCACGACCCTACGTTCCGGCTAAGTACTCACGAACATGAAAGTTTTCACCGCAATCATCACGGCTCTCTCTGTTCCTATTTTCGCACTCAACGCACTCGGTGGCGTCGTCTCGGGCATTTGGCTGCTCTGCATTGGTCAGTGGAAGCTCGTTGTTTTCGGTCTGCTGGCTGGCATCTTTGCCACTTGGCTACTTTCGCTGGCAATGATGCCTGCAATAGGACTGATTTTGTTAGGAAGTAAGCTCGCAGAAAAGGGTAAGGTGTCAGCCTTTCTGGCACTCGTGTCGATGGCGAGCTTATGGCAGTACGTCATTGCTGCGATCTGGTGCATTGCGGTGTTCTTCTCCATAGCTGAGCACTCGACTGATAAGACCGTTATTCCAAGAATGATTTGGGCGTACGGAGTAGCCATTGCACCGTGGGTTTACATGGCTCAGGGTGAGGATCAAGGATCGGGTGCCGTGATGATGTTCTCAACATGCATTGCATGCCTCATTACACTGGTGCTGACAATAATTGGAACGGTTACACGAGGTGCAGTGATGGAGGCATTCTTTGGAGTTATGATCTGCGGTTTTGTTGCACAGACGATTTTTATAGCGGCCTTACAGAGAATGGCAAAAGCGTCGGGGTAAGAGGGAGATTGCACGGACAAGAAAAAGTGGCGGTTAGCTGCCAACGGCGGCCATCAACCGCAGTGGAATTAACGCTGCGGTCGCTGCGCTCTTCTCGTAGTCTTCCAATGGTGGCAGTGTTACCTTGGCATTCTTAGAATACGCCCGGTGGACTGCCTTACTGTTGTGCCCTAGTGCCAATTGAGCGAATCGTTCAGGATAGCCACCGACCTTTGCGCGTTCCGCCCAGGAATAACGGTAGCTGTGCAAGGTGACTCCTTTGATGCCGAGTCCTACGCAACGTTGCCTGAATTCGTTTGCACGGTCGCCAGGACGGACGGCTCGCAGATAGGGGAATAGGGGCCCGAACCTTGGCAGTGTGGCTAGGATGGCCTCCACTTCGCTTCCAAAGCGTATCTGCGGCGGTTGTTGCCTCCTCCATCGTGTTTTCATTCGGACAAAGCAAATGATCCGATTGGGCCAGTCGACGTTAGATGCCTCTAGGTGCGCCAAGTCTGATTGCGAGGCTCCGATGTGCCATGCCAGCTGATAGAAAGCCCTTCGCTCGAAGTTGTTCTCGCGGGCGATGATCCTGCAATGCTCCTCCCAAGTAATGGCGCGCTTGTCTTTGAATCTGACCACAGGCCATTGGCGCTTTGGGATCAGGGGCCACGGGAGCCAGTTCATATCCAGGCAGAAATTATGCAGCCGCCGCAGATAGACGTTCGTGGACACTTTCCCCAGCTGCAGCACCCTTAGCAGCAACTCAGCGTGGGTCTCGATGATTACCTTGGGGAGTAGGGGAGCGAACGCCTTGTCTTTGGCGGCCCGTAACCAGCGTTCCTTGTTGGCCCCTTGTTTCATGGCTGTCAGGGCCTCCACGGCATCCTGCCAGGTCCGTGTGCGCATACCAGTGTCCGATCCGGCTAGGTAAGCCTTGGCGATTTGAAGGTTAAGGACGGGTTGGCGTTCTGCCGTGTTCTTTGCCTCAACGATCTGCTGGGCTGCGTCCTCGTCTGACGTGTGAAGGCTCGTGCGTTTGGACGAGAGAGTGTCCACGCAGTAGAACTTGTCTCCACGGCATCCTCTGCGGCTTATTCGGTATCTTGCCCTCATGGTTTTTTGTGCAACCGCGAGGATAGATGAAAACGATCCCGGGGAGTTAGAGGGTAGTCGGCGGGTTAGAGCCGGTTGCCCAAAGTACTCACGGAGTAGCCTGGCTGGTGTCCGTTTTGGTGTCCGTTGTGGACCCCGAACCCCCAAGATCCTTGCTGCAAAGACAGTTAAGATTGGAGGCGCGGGTCGGAATCGGACTAACCTCAACAATTCGGACAGAGGGAGAAAATCCCTCTCCCTCTGGGGAGCAAGAACAATCCAAGCTAACTGCGGGTAACCGTGCTTAACTCTGCCAGTACTTTTACTGACAGTTTCACTGACAGTGGAGCCTGGTGTCGGCATCATGCCACCGTATGAGGAGCAATCGGGAATTGAATGAGCTAAACAGGCGGCGGGAAATCCATGCGAGGCTTCGGTTCTGTCGGGGGCGTATGAGGGTCATGAACCACGAATTGGCCTTCGCGTTGGGGAAAATTGGTAAGCTCCCAGCAGGTGAACGGGTGCCGCATGATTGGGCGCTCGTCGCGGCGCGGGAGGCTTGGGAAAGGGTATTCTCTCCACTTGCGCGGCTGCAACCGGATCAATTAGGGCGAATGCAGACGGGGGATTTTTGGGAACTAGCGTCGATCTATAGGCGCATCGTGTCGTTCATCGGCAATCCTTCGCGCCAAGAAAAAGCTGAGGAGAAACGAATCAGCGAGCTCCAGACGTTGAGACGCTCGGTTGCCAAGTTCATTTCGCGTGCGGTCCTGAGATTGATTTCGAGGATTGAAGCAAGATTTCATTGCTCGATTCCGGCTCCGAGCCCTGAGGAATTGACTGAGAAGCTAATTCGATCAGGGACGGGTGCAAAGGCCATCAGCGCGGACGGCGAGTTTGTCGGAATGAAATTTGCGACAGCGAGAATCTATTACCTGGTGTGGTTTTTCTGGCCCAAACTCGAAGGGCGTACCAGTGCCCCCGAATTGCACACCTGGCTTCGCGAGGAACACGGAGAAGACGTCTCTGACAAGACGGTGGAGGCGATCGTCACGATGTTGCGGGTGAAACAACCCTAATTTTCAAAGCCAGGGAATAGGGCGTCGGATCGATACGCGATAGTCATGCTCCTGAGGCATGGACAACTCTATTGCTTCAACACCGTCTGCCACAATTAACCCTGTCGGACCGGATTTCATCGGTCCGTTGTTGCCGGAGCAAATGCTAGCTTTGGGTCGGTTCTGGTACGACGAGTTCGGACAGGCGAATCTGTATGTTGGAGACGGCGATTCGCATCTGGAGTTAAGACAGATCTACCTGAGGAAGCGGAGAACGCTATGAGAACACGCCGAAGCGATGGCTTCCGTTCGGATTTGGTCAGTTCGATAGAACTGCATCCATACTCCTCGGAGAGTTGGTGGACAGCTACAGGGGCGCGGAAGAAGGAGCGGCGTCTAAGAAAAGCCGGGCTCCCTAATTTCAGGAATTGGCGGTTCGTAACATTGACGATGGCGGACAGGGAAACCTGTGCCCCGGAATCCTATGTTCGGGGCAAGGATCGTATCCGCAGGTTCTTGGCTTGTTTCAGGACGGCCCTAGGAAGGCGGTTTCTATGGTGCTGGAAGCTCGAATTCCACCATGACGATGACGGGTATCCTCACTGGCACCTTTTGATCGAATACCGGAAGAAGATACCGGAAGAGGTGCTCATTGCGCTGGAGCGGTGGTGGGGTCTTGGCCGAATCAATGTTCGTCGGGTCAAAGCTCAAGATATCGGCTACCTATTCAAATACGTCACCAAGGCGATTGAGGAGGTGCCTCAATGGGTTGGAGCACACAAAGGCCGGATCCGCGTGTTCCAGACGAGCAGGGGCTTCTATACCGAACAACGACCACGGATGGCGAAGCGCGAAAAGGCGAAGGCAACTGCTGAAAAGATCGACCTCTTTACGCGTATGGAGGCGGACAAGCGAAAGGCACGTATGGTGATGACCGATCTATTGGGCAACTCACGGCATCGAGTCGCCAAGCTCAAGACCACTTTCAACGCTCTCCTTTTGGAGCGCGCCAATGAATCGATCAAACGGAGGGTCCAGCTGGCACCTCCTGGGGTCGTCAACATCAGCCAGCTAGAAGCTAGTATGTTAACACATGAATGAAGGTACCGCATCGGTAGCACAACAGCCGCAACCTGTGAAAATGAGTGGCGGATTGTTCTTAACGGGAACGGTCATTGCCGTTCGGACAGAGGATAAGGAATGGGAGAAGGTGAAATACACCCAAACCACAATAAGCATCAGCGACGGGGAACAGGTCTTCCTCATGCGTCATCGGCATGACGATAAGGGCTTCACTCCCCCGAAGCTGTTCCAGCCTGTTAAGGTGAAGGTGACGCGGGCAACGACAGAGAAGGGTCAGATTACGGTGGGAGGCATGATTCTCGCCTAACTGGTCCGATGAGGCCTACGTGTTATAGGATAGCCAATGCGGGGCCGCCCCAGGCGGTCGCCGGATGCGCCGCGCAGCGGCGCGCCGGCGCCGTCGGGGCGCCCCGCCTTTCCTTGTTATACCTCGGTGTAATTGACAGGTGGTAATGAGAGACGACCAACACCGCTTTCTGATGCTGCTGGGGCAGCCTCCGGCTCGGCTTACGGCGGAGCAGGCGGCCTGGGTGCTCAATTGCCAGGCATACGATGTGGCAATCCTTGTCATGGCCCGGCTACTAAAGCCATTGGGCAGTCCGGCAGCCAACAGCGTCAAATTCTTCGCCACAGCAGATATACTGGAGCTTTCAAAGGACCGGACCTGGCTGGCCAAGCTGACAAATACGATCGGCCAACACTGGCGGGAGAAAAATTGTCGGAAGAAAGAGCATCTCATTCTGAACGCCTGAAACTTAATACCTGATTTTACGCTATTAATTAACTGCCAATTCCTAGTGCGATTGGATATGCCGAAACGGTATACGATTATTGCCGAAAATCTGAAACCCTAACCAGGTCCCGCCGCCGACCGGACCTGATTTTCCCTAAGTTCCACCTCTCAAATGAAATACAACCTGGGAAACATGGACACCGGTTCGGCATATACATAGTTAGGCCCTATGAAAACGCTCTCGTTGATCGGCTGCATTCTGGGGAGCGTTGTGTGGGTCAGCGCCGCTTTGGACGCTGCCGAAGAGACTGTGGCAGCGCAGAAGTACGTAGGCTCGTACGGAAGCTCGCCGTCGCCTTCGGGTGAGATGATAGCGCTATCCGGCATTGCGCTCGGTGAAGTTGGCCCGAGCTTCAGGATGCGTCTGCGAGTTCTCCTTGTTCACGTTCGTGGACCCAGTGTTGAAGAGATTCTAACTTGGGTGGAAGGAGATTGCGTCGTTGTTTGGGCGCCCGGCAACGTACTCATTGTTTGCGGGACCCCGGACGATATAAATAACCCGGCTATTCACATAATCTTGGCGTACGAGTGTGATCCTTATGGGAAAGGTATGGCTACAATGAGAATTCCAAGCGAAGCAGAGAAGGTTTTGGCACGGAAGGCCTTCCATGGGAAATATGGGCATGAACCCTGAGCCTAACCAACTACCGGATCCGACGTCCGCGCCTGTCACGCCTCCTGCTGGAGCAGGAGGCGCGCCATCCGTCGCCGCGGATCACTAGGACGTTCGGCAAATTCAGGCGCGTACACCCACCATGAGATCCGCGCTTTTCATCCCGATCCTCCTAATGCTTGTCGGCATCGGGTTATCATTCTGGGGCATTTGGGGTGTCTCGACCGCGTATGGAGATCTCAGTGAGGGACACGAGGTCGCCAAGGAAGGTGTGATGGCTAGAGATTGGGATCAGGCTAATCGGGGCGTCAGTACCCTTTTTGTCGCAATCAAGAGTCTTGGCATTTCTGAAACTATCGAGGATCTCGGATTAATCGTCACGGCGGTGTCCGCTCTTGCCTCCTTTCTAATCTATAGGCGAGTTGCGAGAGGACGCATCGTCCAGGGCGCCAACACCTAACTCTGATGCCGAACCAATCGTCGGAACCGACTCTTTCGTCAGGCACGTCTCCTGCGGGGCAGGAGCCGCGCCTTCCTTAGAGCGGTTCACCTCAACGTTCGGCCAAATGAAAATGGAGCTTAAAAAGAAGCTAGCGTTTATTGCGTCCGCTGCGTTTGGCATTTCGTTCTTCTTGCCCGCTTTATCTGACGAATCAGGTTATTCGTGTTTTATTGACTGCTGGCGCGTCTTCACCCGATCGGATAGCTATCACACGTTTCCAATAGGTGGATGGGTATATTATTCGGGATTTGTCGCAGCAAACGCTCTTTTTGTCGCCCTTGCCGGAGCCATTTTTTGTCCGGCGCCGTTTTCAAAGGCGCGTCTTTGGATTTCTCTGGCTTCGTTACTCCAGGTTCTCTCGTGGCTCGTCGTGAATCTAACCAATATCGATAAGAAAGATCCGTTTGCCCTGGGCATAGGATATTTTCTTTGGCTAGTCTCTTATACTGTGCTCTTCGGTGCTCACTGTGCTCAAGTTTTGCAGCCGAACCAACTACCGGATCCGACATCTCCGTCTGTCACGCCTCCTGCTGGAGCAGGAGGCACGCCATCCGTCGCCGCGGATCACTAGGACGTTAGGCACAAACCCTCGCGAATGAACCTGGAAACAAATGGGATGGATCAGGTTGTTGTAATAACAATAATGACTGTGGTGGTGTGGGTAATCGTGCGTTTCGCTGCAATAAGGCAATTCATGTTCCGGCGAAAGGTGCTCGATGACACGGAACTATCCGGCCTTTTCGCTGCGAACGATCTGGACGCTTCGAAGGTACTGATGATTCTTAGGATAATTGGGAGGTGTTATGGCATTCCTTATGGAGTTCTTCGGCCGGGTGATTGCTTTAACGGCAACCTTTGGAATCTTGACCAATGGAAGCTAGGATTTGGGACGAGGAAACTGCGCCTGTATCTGTTCGAGAATTTCGGGCTACGGATACCGATTTTCCAGATTCGGTTTCGCCCAATATCAATCGATGGAATCTTGCATGAACTGGCAAATCGGCAGGCAGCTGTGTTGCCCAATGGCAGGAAGCGCCACGAGAAAGATGCCTAACCAACTACCGGATCCGACGTCTCCGTCTGTCACGCCTCCTGCTAGGGCAGGCGGCGCGCCAGCCGTCGCCGCGGATCATTAGGACGTTCAAACGGCAGCAGCTGTTGGAAGAGGAATAGAAGGGACGGCTGCCATGTTCCTTTCATAGTCTTCCAAAGGCGGTAGAATAACCTGCGCATTCTTGGCATAAGCGCGGTGCACGGCGTTGCTGTTGTGTCCCAGGGCCTCCTGGGCGAATCTTTCCGGGTAACCGCACGTCTTGGCGCGCTCGGCCCAGGCGTACCTATAGCTGTGCAGGGTGATGCCAGTAATTCCGACTCGGTGGCAGCAACGCGCAAATTCACGTGAACGGTGGGTTTCCCGCTTGTTCTGGTGGTTGGGGAAGAGCGGGCCGAAATGGGGGAGTGAGCGCAATACTGCCTCAAGCTCGCTGCCAAAGCGGATAATGGAAGGCGTGCCGGTCTTCTGCCTGTGGAAGCTAACAATCTTATTCTGCCAGTCGACATCCTCGGCGGTGAGTTTGGCGATATCGGTCTGAGCTCCGCCCAGGTGCCAGCAGCATTCATAGTAGGCCCTGCGCTCGGGATTGGATTCATTGGCAACAATGGCTTGGTGCTCAGCCAATGTGACCGCACGCTTTTCTTTGAAGCGAATCTTCGGCCAGCGTCTCTTCGGCAGTACGGCCCAAGGAAGCCAGGCCATATCGAGGGCAAAGTTATGAAGCCGCCGAAGGAATACGCTTGTTGAGACCGTGCCTTCCTCAAGGACATTTAGGAAGGCAATGGGTTGGGTCTCCAGGATCGGCAGGTTCCGGATCAGGTCGAATGCCTTATCCTGCATCGCGCGGCTATGACGAACCAGCGTGGGACCCTGCTTGGACTTGGCCATCTCGTCCATGGCGGCTTGCCAGGTGCGGCGGGCAATCTCGGGGTCGGTCGCAGAGAGATAGGTGCGGGCCATTTGGAGGTTAAGCATGGGCTGGCGGAAAGACTCGTTCTTGGAATGCACGAGTAGGCGTGCCTCTCCCTGGTCCTTGGTGCGAAGGCTCTCCTGCTGGCCGGTTTCCCTGTCCTGGCAGTAAAAGACCGATGCCCTGCGGAACATTGTGAATCGTTGCCCCATTCGGATGTTCCGAATCGTAAGGCAACCCGAGGGACTCGCGTTAGCGAGTAGCGGGCGAGTTTCAGCGGAGTACCGGCGAATTGTGGCAGGGTAGTCGGTCCCCGCCCCAATCTACTGACACTTTCACTGACAGTGGCCCTTCCGGTCCACGTATCTCTTTGATGCCCAAGCAGCAAAAATTGGAGGCGCGGGTCGGAATCGAACCGACGCATAGAGGTTTTGCAGACCTCGGCCTTACCACTTGGCTACCGCGCCCTTGCTCAACTATGCCGGGAAAAGGGGGGTATTACGGTTCGATCGAAAAGGGCTGACAAGCAATTTCGCGGAAAGCCCACCAACCAAGACGGCCCGCATTCTTCAGGAAACAGACTCTAGAATCGCCTCAGGGTGTTTAGCAGCCACCTTGAGAAGCACTTTTGCGGGGCCGGTGGGTTGGCGCCGCCCCTGTTCCCAGTTCTGAAGCGTGTCGAGGCTGATGCCAATCGCGTGAGCAAATTGCGTTTGGCTGAAACCAAGTTTGCCTCGTACCGCGGCGATGGAATCTGGAGAAATCCGGTCGATGCGGGCAGCGGCCTTGCGATTGCCGCGAAGGTAAGAGCCTGCCTCACGTACACCCTGCAAGAGCTCGTTGAATGCAGTCTTTTTCATGGAAATTCCTTGTGGACGATTTGTGAGAGTTGTTTTGCTTGCGCGGGTGTTAGGTCGCCCTGGACGTTCTTTGCGTAGGCGTAAAGAAGGAGGATCTTTCGTTCGTATGTGACAGAATAGTAGATGACGCGAGCGCCGCCGCGTTTGCCGCGTCCGCTTGCCGGTCGGCGGAGTTTGCGGAGGCCTCTGGCGCCGGGAATCACATCGCCTGCCTCGGGATTAAGGAGGAGAGCCAGCTCGAGCTCGAAAATGTCGGTTTCTGTTAGAATTCAAGAAACCGACCTTTCAAACGAAGGAAAGCGAATAAACTCCACTAAGAAGCGTGTACGCCAATGGCGCATAACGCAAGAAAAAATCAATGTGCCGCGGATGACTTGAGCCGCGGAAGCAGGGGCGAAATGCGCTCCGATTCCCGCCGGGAAAAGTTGTCACCTTTGTTGTCACCCGATTTCAGAATTTGAGCACATTCAGGATGACTCAGGGGGGCTCGTTTTTCATCTTAACGAGTTCATCTCCAACTCGGGGTAGCGCCAGATGCCTGGGGTGAATAAGGTTAAGTCTGACGATTCGTTTTTGCAGGCCTCGGCCCTACCACTTGGCTACCGCGACATTGCCCAACCTACTGGCAAAGAGTGGGTTTTACGGTTCGTTGAAAAAGCCCTGGCAAGCAGTTTCGCGGGCTACATCCGGCGAAACCACATTGTCATCGCACACCCAGAACGGAAACCTCACTGCGACGTTTCGGGCATAGCGTAGACCTCAATGAGGGCGACACCCGTGTCTCCGCTGTTGCCGGCGACTTGGGCGGTATAGTTCCCCGGTGGAAGCGTGATCAAGATCGCCGAATCGTCGCTCGAAGGATCGTTCCAGGTGAATGCACCCGCGGTCGACGCAGCACTTGCAAACTGCGCGTTTCCTCCCCAGCGGAAATTCGAGGCCACGAGTTCCTGCTTGCCATCGAAGAGCTGGAGCAGGGGATCGGGAAGCGTTCCGGGAACGCCAAAAGGAACGAGCGCTGGTCCGGATGCTCGGATAAGGAGCGTCTGGGAAGTCGATCCCGAGACTACAAAGCCCGTTACAAGGATGTTGTCACCTGTCCCAACAAATGCGCGCGATGACAAGTTGACGAGCTGCGCGCCTAGGTTCCCGATATCTTCATCATATACCTCCTCGAGGGCCACGCCCGTGCCGATTTTCGTTCCGGCGATATTGGAAGTGTAGGCAGTGGTCACTTGGGATGAATAGGCTCCGGCGGGCAAGGTGATCCTAATCGCAGAGTCGTTTGATCCCGGAGTGAGTCCGAAGGCGCCGACCTGCGCGAAATCGAACGCTGTCGCGTCGACTGGCGTGGCTTTTCCGGTCCAAGGACCGCCTGGAACTGAGGGCGGGTTCTGCCAGCC
The DNA here is from genome assembly GCA_937889545.1 of uncultured Opitutaceae bacterium. Classification (GTDB taxonomy): domain Bacteria; phylum Verrucomicrobiota; class Verrucomicrobiia; order Opitutales; family Opitutaceae; genus Palsa-1447. The sequence goes on along the minus strand of CALAOT010000105.1, from coordinate 95,683 downwards.
TGAATCAACGGTGACTTGATTCGCCGGGTTGAAGCCGTCGTAGAGGAGAAGAACCGGATCAGGCAATATATCGGAGACGCCTAGGCTCGAAAGCGCCGGACCTATGGCGCGCAGAACCAACGTCTTTGATCCTGCTCCTCTGACCACAAAGCCCGAAATCAGGATACTGCCAGCGTTTCCAACGACGGCGCGGGTGGAAATGTTGATTAACCGGCCCTGTGTCGACGAGTTGACTATCCTGAGCGGTACCTCGTTGCTGCTCATGCTGCCTTCGCCGTTGGTCGCCACGCAGCTGTAGATTCCGGTGTTGGCCAGAGTTGCGCCTCCGCTCAGATAGAGCGTGGAGGTCGATGTCCCGGAGACGCCGCCGGCGTCCGAAAGAGGCGCGCCGTTGAAATACCATCGATATACTGGCGTCAACGTGGCTCCTGCAGCCGCGTTCAATGCGACTGGCGCGCCCGTATTCACGGTCTGCGCCTGAGGCTGGGTCGTGAAGGACGGTGCGCCCGGAGTAGTCCCATCGATGACCGTCACGTTGTTGCTGCCGCTGTTTACAACGTAGACCTTGTTCGTCACCGGATTCACCGCGACTGCTAGAGGATTGACTGCATTTGAATCAGTAAGAGTAGTGGTTGCGTCTGTGGCCCCGTCGATCACTGTCATATTGTTACTTAAGTAATTGGTGACGTATATCTTGTTGCTAACTGGATCCACACCAATTGCGAACGGGCGGTTTCCGGCCGTATAGGCGGCGGCGCCATTTCCGACCGCGACCGTTGACGTCGTGCCCGCAATCCCGTCGAAAACAGTTACGGTATTTCCTCTCGCGAGAGCGAGTCGGTCACCCGCGTTTGCCACGTAAATCTTGTTTGTCACCGGATTAACCGCGGCACCAAACGGATTGATTCCCACGGTGACCTCCGAGGTCGAATTTGTCGCTCCGTCGATGATCAACATTGTGCTCACGTTGAATATTTCGTCGTCGGGGGCGCGTTCCGCGGCGTAAATCTTGTTTGTCGCCGGGTTCACGGCGAAGCTGTTCCATCCGACTCCCGTGGCAACTCGGGTGACGGCGTTAGTAGTCCCGTCAATAACGCAAATGTCGCCTACGTTAACCATGGCGAAGTAAGACGAAGTGGCAACGTAGACTTGGTTGGTTATCGGGTTTACCGCGATGGCCTTAGGGTCGAGGGAATCGACGACGATGGTTGCCGTTATATTCGTGGTTCCGTCGATGACCGTCACGTCATTGCTGACATTGTTCGCGACGTAGACCTTGTTCGTCACAGGATTAACGGCGATTGCAAACGGACCCATTCCAACATTGACGGTGGTCGTTGCATTCGTGCGCCCATCGATGACGGTCACGTTGTTACTGCCGTTGTTTGCAACGTAGATACTTCCGGTAACAAGGTTGGCTGCAACAGCTTGGGGGCGAACGGCATTTGGGTCGACAACGGTGGTGATTGAATTCGAAACGCCGTCGATAACGGTCACGCTGTTGCTGCCATTGTTAACGACATAGATCTTGTTCTGTACCGGGTTCACGGCAATGGCGCCGGGACTGACACCGACGGCCACTGTGCCGATCACTTTCTGCGCATGTGCCGGCAACCCTGCGATCGCTGCAATTGCAACCAATGTGGGGACGAAGATTGAGGACATCCTGCGGTCCATCGTGCCGGGCGTGATCGTTACCAGAGCAGTTGAAAGGTGTTTGCGGCCGTTTGTTGCAGTCATCTGAATTTGATCCAGAGATTTGGTAGGTGCACGGCCGACAACGTTTAATGGCCGGTCGTTCTCGGCGGGACATCCCGTGTTCTAAACCAAATGACAACCGGTTGGTGAAAAGCCGCTATTCTCTTCAAAATCACAATCTCGTGTCCGTTAACCAACCAGGCTATCAGGGAATTCGTTGCGCAAATCGAATTGTCCCTGTTTGCCCAAAGATAGAATCCAGTTGAAAAATCGCACCATCATTGGATATCGATCTTATTAAATGATTTAGATTCCAGCGAACAACCGAAGGCCGGAATCATCACCGCCTACGCGGCTTATTCAGTCGATCCTCGCAACCCGAGCGATCCGGACATAATCCTTACGCTCACGTATCTGAACATGGCTGCTCTCGACGGTCTCACCGAAAAGTACGATGCTATTGCAGAAAAGGTCGAGGGTTCCGTAACGAAATCGAATCAGAATGAGATTGATCGCGGTAGCCTCAATGACGTGCTGGGAAGCGAGATCGTCCGGGAGATGGTGCTTAAATAGAGAGTAACTCGGGCCCTTCGCCAGCTCCGGGCAGGAGCAGCACTAGGTCGATCAGTGTGGGGCGGCGCTTTGCCTGCTTCGCGCTCACTTGCGCCGACCCAATGTCTAGGCGCGCGATCAAGCCGGCATCGCGCTCGGGGTTGAAACGGCGCTTGGGCCCGTTACCCGGAATCCGCTCAGCTCACGGTCACCTCGACCGGGCGGCTGGACACACGAAAGTCGATGAAACGGGCGCGGGCGTTCAGGGGATGCTCTTCGAGCCGCGCACGGATCCGGCGGCCGGCTTCAGGCGAGTCCGCACACAACAGCATGTAGCCTCCCCCGCCGGCCCCGAGCAACTTGCAGGCGGCTAGGTCGACGCCGGCAGATCGTATTACGCGCTCGATCTGCCGCGTTGTGGTACCGGGATCGAGCCGCCGGTTGAGGTCCCACGAGCGTGCGATGCAGCGATGCAGCGATGCCTGATCGCCCTCCTGCAGGGCGCGATGGAGATGCTGGGCGTTTGCGCGGATCAACCCCAGCGTGCGAAGTGTGGACGATCGCGCCAGGAACATGTCGTGCACGATCTCCTTAAGAATGCCTTTGGCCAAGCGCGTGACGCCGGTGTAGTAGAGAAGGAGCGTCTGGTTCGCATACTCGTCGCCAAGGAGGTTTTCCGGCAGGTAGCGCACGCATGGCGTTTGCGCTAGCCCCGGCTCCGTTTCGATCAGTTTGACGCCACCAAAAAGCGCACCCGCCTGGTCTTGCCATCCGCCGCCGGTCGTCAGCAACTGTTCAATCGACAGGACCCGGTGGTAAAGGTCCACATGGTCCCAGCCGAGGCCGCATGCGCGGTTGAGCGCCCCGAGGAGCGTCGCACCCAGAATCGAGGAGGTTCCCAGGCCTGACCCCTTTGGCACCGCGCTCAAGAGCGAGATCTCGAGCCCGCCGCCGAATCTCCTGAGCAGCTCACGCAGGGTGCCCGGAGGCCTGCCCGGAATGAATCCGGGCAGAAAACCCGCGAGCGCCAGCGCCGCCTTCGGCAGGCTGAAGCTCAGGTGGGCGCTGCGGAAGGAGGCCAGGTCCGCAAAGCTCTCTATATCTTCCATCGACCCCAGGTCGATCGAACGCAGCCTGAACTTCAGGTGCGGGATTGGGCGGACAAAGGCCTGTATCGGGGGCTGGCCGTTCAACAGCACGGCGACATTCAGGACGCAGCCGCCAAACTCGAAGCAATAGGGCGGGGTGTCCGTCCAGCCCCCTGCCAGGTCGAGGCGCAGGGGGCTGCGTGCCCATACGATCTGATCATCCTTAAGCGCGAGGCGCGGACGGGACATTCCCAGGCTGTTCGATGCAATGACCGATTCCTGCAGCCGGGTGTAGCTGGAGCTCAAGAATGCCGATCGCTTGCGCCCTTTCTCGAGCCCTGCCAGGAGCAGGAGAAGTCGGGAGGCATGCTCGGGCTTGTTTATCGTCGTAAGGATCTGTGGCCCCTGCTTGCGCAACCAGCGGCCGAGCGCCGGCGCATCCCGCCGCGCGTAGAGGGAGATCGCCGCGAAATCATGCGTGAAGACCCGCATGTCGGCCCCGGCGGCGCAGGCTTCAAATTCGGCGCGTAGGCATCCGGCGTGGGCCGCGCTGCGGTCCGCGAAGCAACGCGCGAAATTCACGGCTTCGGGAATCTGCGCTGCGGAAAGTCGGCGGTGGCGCGCCAAGCGCGCCCCGACAGCCGGATCCGGATGAGGATCGAAGAACCAGCTCAGGGCATCCTGGTCGATCTCGGTGGCGGGCAGGACCGGGTATATAGGCAGCTCGAAGACTTCTCGCTTTGGCTGGGGCAGGCCGCGGGCGGCGAGCCATTCGAGCGCCCCGCGTCCGCAGATCCTCCCCCCGGCGCCCACCGCGCCACCCAGCGTGTCATCGAGATGGTGCGCCCGTAGGACCCATTCGTCGCGGCCAACCGGCGCGGCCTCGACGCACCAGCCCTGCCCCAGCCACCGGATCCGGGCCTTCGCAGGAAGCCCGGAGACTATGTTGTGCCCGTCGAGGCGAAGCGCGTTCTCCGCCGCCACGGCATCGAGCCAGACAGGCAGGGAAGAGGAATTCGTGAAGGCGGACGGTGGCGTAGCAACGCAAAGCGTCCTCCGCGGAGAGAGTTTCCCGCGTTGGATGTGCTCGAACGACTCAAAGATCTGGCGGCTTGATCCCAAGTGGTAGAACCGGGCCTCCTCTAGGGGGATTACGGCCTCACGCAGGGCGGACCAGCCGAGGCGCCGAAGGCGGGCGGGGGCGCGTGTTTCACTGCCGAGGGCGGACCCGATCTCCGTATAAAGGTCTAGGTGCCCCGGATGGCCGTCAGGCGTCGCGAAGCAGCCCCGCTTGTCATCCCAGCCGCATCGGCGAAACAGCAGCCTTAGGGCGCTGATGCTTAGGAGCCACATGCCCGTATCGACAAAGAAATCATAACGGGCCGAGAGCCGGTGGATTTCCTCCGCAGCCGGCTTCTGCAAAAAGAACGCGATCGGATGCTTGCTGCCTTCGGCGGCCCCTTGATCCCTCGCAACGAAATACACGCCGAAGTTGCGTGCGACCTCGGGCGGCACTCTCATGCCGATCCCGGTGATGTCCGCCGTCGCGGCCGGGATCTGGAGCGGGTCAAAATCGAGCCAGACGTCTCCTGCCGTGACGAGGACCGCCGCTTTCTTGCCGGCTTCCTGGAGCACCTGCTGGTAAGCTGGGATCTGGAAATCCGCGAGCATCTGGTCGAATCGTCGCGGCGCGAGTCCGTCCACCGCCGGCATCGGCAGGAACACTTTCCCGAGCGCCGCGTACACTGGGAGGCGGCGGCTTTCGCCACCCCCATGAAGCACCAGAGTCTGGCCACCCTCCAGCCATTCGAAAAGAGACTTGCGGTGGCGCCTCAGGCCATCGCTCCACGCCTGCACAAGAAGAGCGATCGTACCCCCGCCGGACCCCAAGCGGCGCGACCGGGGATCGGCTCCGACAAACACATCCGCCCCGCCGGCGAGCTCCGCAAGCCGCCCTCTCCAAAGCCGTCGCCCCGCAGGGGAATGAATGAAATCTCGCAGGTGCGGGGGCACCGAAAGCAGCACACGAGTCATGACTTTGGCGAGGGACTCTTGGTGGGGAAACGATAGAGGCAAGGTTTCATCTCAAATGTGGGAATGGCCGCCGGCTTGCAGCAGGAGTTTTTGCTGGCGGGTTCCGCGGCCGTGGTCGAGCGTGTCCGGATACCACGCACGAGACGGTCAAATCCTGCGGTTCTTGGATCGATCCTGATCTTGGCGGCTTGCATTCCCGGCCTGCGCGCGCAGGTGACCGAGTCCCCGCAAACGATTGAGCCGGGAGGCGTGTTGATGCGGATGGACGCCATCTCGCTCGGGATCAGGCCCGACACGGCTGCGCCCAACCAGTACAAGGAGCTCGCGCTTGGCACGACGTTGGTCTCCGTGAGGATCACCGACAGCGTCGACCTCGAGTTCGTGACGCAGCTATTCCTGCGGGACACGTTCTCCACGGCCGGGACGGACCAGACGCAGAGTGGCATCGGGGACGTAACGCTGAGGCCCAAGTGGACGTTTTGGAGCGATCCCTCGTCCGGCCAGGAGGCCGCCGTCATCCCCTACGTGATGTTGCCGACGAATTCGAGCGCGGTGGGCAACAATTCAGTCGAGGGCGGAGTTATCGTTCCCTGGATCCGGAACGTCGCGGCTGGCCTGAAGGCGGAGGGGATGGTCGAATGGGACGAGCTCCGGAACTTGTCCAACACGCGCTATGACACGCGGTGGTACGGGAGCCCTGCCGTGCAGTGGGATTTCGGGGGTCGGCTCGGGGCCTATGCCGAGACAACGATGAGCCTGTCGACAGCGGGATCGTCTAGTTCCTCGGGGACGCTGGGCGGAGGGGCGACGCTCTCGATTTCAAGGAATTTCCAGTGGGACTTCGAGGTTAGCCGTGTTCTCGGATCCGGGCGCAGCGCGTGGGAGGAGGTGCTGCGCTTCCGCTGGAGGATATTCTAGGGCAACGACGTGATTGGCGACGGCCCGCCTCTTTGGTCTCGTCAAAGCCGGCCGGACTCTAGCACCTGAACGTGGATTCCTCGCCTCGGGGGCCTTCAAATGAAGTCGCCCCCGATGGGGGCTGGATAAGGCCCAGGGAGGCGATGAAGCCCGGCCCCGTGCCACTCTGGCACCGGGTGGGGGTTGGGTTCGAGCCCGATGAGGGGCAGGCACAGACGGTCGGGGCTGTCCGCCGGGTTTTCCGGTTCCTGAATCCTGCATCGAGAAGGAAAGGCGGGCGACCCGCCGCCTGGAGACCCGTGCGATTGGCTCACTGCGGACCCAAGAGTCCTCGACCGCGACGGTGCCGTTCCCGGTGCACCGTGGGTGCGCATCAATATTTGCATAGTGAATCCCTAGGGATGCGTAGTCCGCGGGCAGCGGCGACAGCATAATAGCGCCGCTGGAAAGGCCGGCACAGCCGGCCGGACCGGCTCCAAACTCTCCCCACCTCAGTGCCCAAGCCCGGTCATTCCATCCCCCGCCTCTCCCCGATTGCCGCAAAGGCGCTCGGCGCCCCGGCGGCCGCGCTGCCTGGGCGAAGGGAATGGATTTCGGCTGGGAGGGATCGTCACCATGACAACGCGCCCCACCATATCACCCCGACCGCGTAAGGCGAAAGCAGGCTCCGTGCCGGCCAAGGCAACCAGGCCCACGCCGCGCGCGAGTCTCTTTTCCGCCCGCACGCGGCTGCTTGGCAGCGAAAACGCCTTCCGGATAGGCCCGCATATCAAGACCCTGGAAGACCGGGGCCTAAAGGTGATCCGGTGCAACCTTGGCGAGCCCGACTTTCCGCTGGCCGCGCATATCGCGGAGGAGGTGAAGAGGCAGATCGACCTTGGCCTCACGCACTATTGCGACCCGCAAGGAATCCCGCAGCTTCGCGAGGCCGTCGCCCGAACGGTCGCGCGGCGCCGCGGAATCGATGTCACCCCGGACCGGGTCGTGGTCTTTCCGGGAGCCAAGCCGCCCATAGGCCTGGCCCAGCAGGCCTATTGCGATCCCGGCGACGAGGTGATCTACCCTAGCCCCGGGTTTCCGATCTACGAGTCGTTCACGACCTATGTGGGTGCGAGGCCCAGGCCCCTGCACCTGCGCGAGGAGTCCGATTTCAGCTTCAGTGGACGCGATCTCGCTCCTCTTATCAGCCGCCGCACGCGGATCATAATCCTCAATTTTCCGTCCAACCCGACCGGCAGCGTCGTCACCCGCGAGCAACTTGAAAGCATCGCCGACGTCATCCAGCACAAGGCCCCGGCCCAGGCCCGCATCTATTCGGACGAGATCTACGAGGACATCCTGTACGACGGCAACCGCCACCTCTCGATCGCGTCGCTCCCCGGAATGGCCCAGCGCACGATCATCGTCAGCGGCGTTTCGAAATCCTACTCGTGGACGGGGGGAAGAGTCGGCTGGGCGGTGTTCCCGACTGCCGAGGAGGCGACCGTCTTCAAGAACCTCAACATCAACTATTTTTCGTGCATTCCGGCCTACAACCAGATGGGTGCGCGGATCGCGCTCGAGTCACCCCTGAGCCAGGGGAGCATCGCCCGAATGTGCGAGGCTTTCACGGAGCGGCGCGACCTGATGGTGGCCGGACTCAACGCCATCCCGGGCTTCCGCTGCAGCAAACCCGGAGGGGCCTTTTACCTCTTCCCGAACATCTCCGGCCTGTGCAAGAATATCGGCGCCATCGACGCCCATCGGAGACTTCCGGCGGCAGACCGCGGCCGGAGCAGCCCCTCGACGCTGGTGCAGATGTTCCTGCTGTGGCGGTATCAGGTGGCGACGATGGACCGGCGCTCGTTCGGCCGCATCGGTTCGGATGGCCTGCATTATCTCCGGCTGTCGATCGCCACGGGGCTTGACGACCTCAAGACGGGGCTGGAGCGCATGCGCGTGGCCGCCGGTGATCGCGACGGGTTTCAGGAGTTCATGAAAGAGGGCAAGTACGCATGCTAACCAACGTGGCCCTAGCTGCGCCCGCGTCACGGGTGTCCTTCGGGTCCCGCCGCGGCGTGTTCATCAACGCGGCGGAGCGGGTGGCGGCGGAGGGCGCGCCCCTCGACGAGGCCGCCGTTGCGCACTTCGAGGTGCTCGACCTGGTCTACCGCACGCTATGCGCGGTGATGTACAATTACGTGCCGCTCTCGGGCCACCCGGGCGGCTCGATCTCGTCCGGTCGCTTCGTGATGCGGCTCCTTTTCGACGCGATGGACTACGATCTCTCGCGCCCCGACCGACAGGATGCGGACATCATCTCCTACGCGGCGGGCCACAAGGCACTCGGCCTCTACGCGTTGTGGGCCCTGCGCAACGAGGTGGCCCGCCTCGCGGCGCCGGAGCTGCTTCCCGGCGACGAGAAGTCCCAGCTGCGGCTTGAGGATCTGATCGGTTTCCGCCGCAATCCGGCCGGCGGGACCCCTCTCTTCGGGAAGCTGCAGGCCAAGGCATTGGACGGCCATCCCACGCCGGCGACCCCGTTTGTTCGGCTTTCCACCGGAGCGTCGGGCGTGGGCCTGCCCGCCTCGCTCGGTCTGGCGTGGGGCGCGGCCGACCTTTACGGAGCCGACGCGCCGCGCGTGCACATCGTCGAAGGGGAGGGCGGCCTGACCCCCGGCCGTGTGGCCGAGGCACTCGCCGCCGGCGGCACCGCCTCGCTCGGCAACGTCGTGTTGCACATAGACTGGAACCAGGCCTCGATCGACTCGAACCGCGTCTGCCGCGAAGGGGAAACCCCGGGCGAGTACGTGCAATGGACGCCGGCGGAGCTGGCCTATCTGCACGATTGGAACGTCATCCTGGTTCCGGAGGGATTCGACTGGCAGCAGATTGCGATGGCGCAGCGCGCGGCGCTCGCCCTCGACAACGGCCAGCCCACGGCGGTCGTCTACCGAACCGTGAAAGGCTGGCAGTACGGGATCGAGGGCCGTGCGTCCCATGGTGGCGGACACGCCCTCTGCTCGGCGGGATTCTTCGCCGCCGTGGCCCCGCTCCTGCCCAAGGAGGCTGTCCATCTGCCTTGCTGCGACGGGGTGCCCCAGCGCTGCAACGGCGGCACCGACGCAAGCGTCATCGAAAAGTGCTACTGGGAGACGCTGGGCATCATTCGCAACGCGCTTGCCGCGCGGAGGCCCGCGGTCGAGGCATTGGCGGAGCGGCTCCGCGCGGCCAGAAAGCGGCTCGACAACCGGCGGCGCCAGCCCCGGCCGGATGCCCCTCGCCTCGACGCCGTCTACGAGATCGCCGCCCGGGCCGGGGCGGAGGCCCCGCCCGATCTCGTGCTCAAGCCGGGGTCGATGACCGCGCCTCGCGAACAGCTCGGGCGCGTGCTCAATCACTACAATCGCGCCAGCGGCGGCGCGCTCGTGGTGGCGTCGGCCGACCTCCTCGCCTCGACAAGTGTCAGCAAGGTCGGCGAGGGGTTCCCGCCAGGTTTCTATCACAGGCGCGACAATCCCGCAGCGCGCCAGCTTTCGATCGGCGGCATCTGCGAGGACGCGATGACCGCCATGCTGGCCGGCATATCGGCGTTCGGCGGCCACGTCGGAATCGGGTCATCGTATGGCGCCTTCAGCGCGCCGCTCGGTCACATTGCCGCGCGACTCCACGCCATCGGCAACCAGGCGCGCGTCGCGACCAAGGGTGGATCCTACCGTCCCTTCTTCCTCGTCTGCGCGCACGCCGGGCTCAAAACGGGCGAGGACGGCCCGACGCATGCCGACCCGCAGTCCCTTCAGCTGTTGCAGGACAATTTTCCGGTTGGAACGATGATCACCCTCACTCCGTGGGAGCCCCAGGAGATCTGGTTCCTGGTGGCTGCGGCGCTCGCGCGGCGGCCCGCAGTGATCGCCCCGTTTGTCACCCGTCCTGCGGAAGTCATTCTGGATCGGGCCGCCCTGGGCTTGCCGCCGGCCGCGGGAGCGGCCCAGGGCGTCTATCGCTTGCGGGCGGCGCGCGGCCGGGGACAGGGCACCATCGTCCTGCAGGGCACCGGCGTCACCTACGCGTTCATTACCAGGGCGCTGCCGCTCCTGGAGCGCGAGGGCTTCGACATCAACGCCTATGTAGTCACGTCCTGCGAGTTGTTCGATTTGCTGCCTTCGGCCGAGCGCGACCGCATTTTCCCGGAGACCCACCAGGTCGAGGCGATGGGCGTCACCGACTTTACGCTGGCGACGATGACGCGCTGGGTGCGCTCAAACTACGGCCGCGCCCACTCCCTCCACCCGTTCCGCCACGGGCACTTCCTCGGCAGCGGCGCGGGGGCGCTGGTCATGGCGGAGGCGGGCCTCGACGGCGACAGCCAGTTTGAGGCGGTGCGCGCCTATATCCGCGAGCGGTAGCTGCCGACGCAGGCCAGCTTTTTCTTGCAGGCCCCCGGGACGGAAGCCCGAATGCCATTCCTGTCCCGGCGGCCGGGGAATCGAAGGCCGCCCCTGGCCTTCCCGCTTCACCGGAGCGACCAGGCTGGCGCCGCGAATCGGATTCCGGGTGATCCGACTTTAGGCCCGAGCGAGAGCCCTTTGCGGACCCGATCGTGCGCGCTTGCGGGTTATTTCTCCAGTTCGGTGCCCACCAGCTTGACTTCGCCGATGTCGACATGGCCTTCGGGAAGATCCTTGCGAACCAAGCCGTGGCTGTCCTGGCCGAAATACCGCGAGGCGGTCTGGGCCATCGCCAAGAGCTCCGTTTCGAAACCATGTTTGCGTTGGCGGATGCTGACCCGAGTTTCCCAGAGGAGCTTGTGCTTCTTTTGCTTCCACATCAGTTGGAAGTCATAAGCCATCAAGACCACGAAATAGCGGCCTTCATCGAGTTCTTTCCTTAGGTCCTCCCTGCGGTGCTCGAGAGGCGTCCCCTTCAAGGCGTCGGTCGAACCCCACTGCAGGTCGTAGCCAAGCATGGCGGCATCACGGGCATTGGCCAGATCGCGGCTGCGGGTTGCCGCTGCCGCCACGCCCATGGCGCTCGCCATGGCATTGTCGGCCGAAATCTGATCGCCCAACAGTAAGACATTGGTATCTGGATCAAAACGTCCGCACGGCATCTGCCCCCCCGGGTGTAGTATGATCTCAGCACCGCGCATTGCCTGGGCATTGGCGCTCTTGGTGTCAGCCGCGACCGCAGCGGCGTCTTGCACTTCCTGCAATGCGAGCGAATCATTGGATCGCGCCGGCGTACCGGTCCTGCCCCAGTACACCAGGATCAACAGCTTGGTCGTTTTTGGGTCGTTGGTAGGAACGTAATGCTGGTATTCCAGCGGACTAGCGATTGCCCGGGCCACGTCGATGAACTTGAGCCGGTCGACCGTGGCGTCACTCTCTGCGGCTGCCCATCGGCCCCCTTCTCCAAATGCGTAGGACTCGGGCTGAAATGATCCATCGGCCAGCCGGCCGCGGAGGTAGTCGCCACTCGTTCGCGATGACACAGCCATCATCTCATCGCTGCTGGAGGCGCAGGCGCTCGGTGGGGCCGCCGAAATCGCCGCCAAGCCTAGCAATAGGCAGACCTTGGTTTTTAAACGCGGCCTGTTCACGTTTGGGTGGTTATGCGCGGAACTTATTCGAAACCTAAGCGAAGCTTATTGCGATCTTCGGAACTAGCAAGGCTAGACGAAGGAAAGCGGGACGCGTGCGGACAAGGAGGGCGCGCCCGGGATGGGGCCGATTTGGACGGTCTGACCGTGGTGCATGAATGCCGTCGCCACCCGGCTCTGCGCCCGGATCCGGAATGCAAGCCTTCCGGGGTGACTCGGGACGAGGTGTTTCTTCAGGAATAGGACTCGGATTCAACTGGCCATGGCATCGGATGGCAGGGAATGGTAGTGGCCGAAAGACCCTTGTCTTTCCGGCAGACTTCGCCCTATCGATTGACCCCGCGCACAACCTTTTGAGCCGAAGCACGTCTTGCCATTTTGTACCCCCCCTCGGGAAGACCTTCTTCTCATCCATGAGAATACCTCCCCGTCGTTCCGGGGAAAGAGTGAAGCCTGGTCGGCAACCCCATAGCAACTGAGAGATGAAATCAAGAATCGCCCTAGTCTTTGCCTTGCTCGCCGGCGTCCTCCTTGCCGGATGTGAATCCTCCGCGAAGCTCAATAACATTCGGATCGGCATGACAAAGGCAGAGGTCCAGTCGATCCTCGGAACCCCCGACAGCACGAGCGCGCAGGCGAACGTGGAGTACATGACCTATTACCTTGAGAGCGAGGCCGGCTACGGACGCGACCAGCCGTACATGATCCGATTGGTCAACGGAAAGGTCGAGTCGTTCGGCCGCTTTGCGCAGCTCTTCGACCTTTACAACCGGCCCGTCACAAGTGCGCTTCCCGGCCAGCCTGACTTTCCGCAACCGGCATACAATCTGGGGAACCCGCTGCTGCCGCCGCCGACAAGCGTCAGGGCCGACAACGCTGCGGCCAGAGTCGATTTGGTGGCCGAGCTGGGAAAGCTCAAGGCGCTCAAGGACCAGGGCGTCCTGACCGACGAGGAGTTTCAGAAGGCAAAGGCAAAGCTGCTCTCCCTGCCCTAAGCGCCGTCCAGGCCGCCGCCATAGCTATAACGGCGGATATTAAGCCTTGTTACGGCACTTGCTTGAGGCTCGAGTCTTTCGAGATGGCTCAGGCAGGTCCGTTTGTCCTCGGGCGGATCGGTATTCGATGCAGCACGACATCCTGACATCGACATTGATGCGGCTGGGCGTCCTGCGGGAAAACCGGCAGCTGCCGGCGGACGTGAGCAGCCAGATACTGGCGCTGGACGCGAAGGCGAAGCGGTCGGCCGACCTCACAAAGAAGCTTGTGTCCTTTGGGCAGCGGCAATTCCTGCGGATGGAGCCGATGAACCTGCGGGAGTCCGTGGCCAGGCTGCAGCCCGAAATCGTCCGCCTCCTTGGCAAGGGCATAGAGCTTCGTCTAACTGGAGGGGCGTCCCCGGTCTGGGTGGAGGCGGATTCCTCGGCGATTGACCAGGTGATCGTGAGCCTGTGCACCAACGCGCGTGACGCGATGGCCCAGGGCGGGTGCCTGACTGTCGATGTGACCAGGATTGACGGTTCGCCCGCAGCTTCAGCCCCGGACGGGGGGCCGCGACCGGGATCGGTCGTCCGGCTGAGCTTTGAGGACAAGGGTTCGGGGATGGACAGTTCCGTCCGGCAGCGCCTATTCGAGCCGTTTTTCACGACCATGGGAGTCGGCGGGGGCTGGGCCTGGGACTGGCGGCAGTGCACGGTATCGTGAAGCAGCATGGAGGGTGGATCGAGGTCGAGAGCGCCCCGGGGCCTGCCAGCATGTTTCGCATCCACCTGCCAGGGTCGCCCGAAGCGCCTGCCCAGTAGCGCTTGCTTCGTCCGGCGACGCCTCGGGCTTCGCCGATGCAGCCGATGCAAGATGCCGCTCGGCGGGGCCCCGAACGGACAACGGATCAAAGCTTGGTGAGGAAAAGTCTCGCTGCCCGACCATCGGTTCTCAGTAATCGGCTCGTCGCCTACAGGCATATCGACCAACCTTGATGCTCCCGGCTTCGACGAATCAGCGGGCCAATTCCCTTGCGGCAAGAGATCGGATCTTTCTCAGTTTGTTGGCGGCAGCGGCCTGCCTTGTGGGGCTACGGGGAATGTCCCGCTACGGTTACATCGGGCAGGATTTTCTTTATCACCGCGGGCTGATCCTCACGTTCCCTTACACCCCCTGGAGCTTCAGCTATTCCCAGACGAGCCCTCCCGCGCTCTACTACCTGGGGAGCCTGATCCACAGTTACGTCAGTGCGAAATACTACCTGGCGATCATCGCCCTGGGATTCCTGGCGTTCAATGTCTTGGGGCTCTGGGTGATCTACGGGCTCCTCTGGAAGAGCATCGCGGATTGGCAGCTGCGCTACTCCGCGGCTGCGTTCATCACCTTCCTGCCGTTCCGGGTCATCCACTCAATTGTCATTGCAGCGGATGCATTCACACTACCGGTCTTCGCGCTGGTTGCCCTTTTCACCTTCCGGCTCTTTGAGAATCCCAGGGACGGCCGCTCCTGGGCCGGGATGTCGCTCTGCCTCTCGTTCGGCATGGTGTGCAAGTACACCTTCTCCGGGATGCTGCCCGTCATGGCCCTGCTGATGGCGGTCGCCATTGGGACGCGGCTGACTAGGGGCGAACGGCTTCGGTGGGGCGCAATCGGCACTCTGGCCCTGGCCGTGCCAAGCGCGCTCTTCCTGCTTCAAATGAGGGAGATCGACCGGGTGAAGGGAGCCTTCACGGGCGTCGTGTGGCTTCAGAAGGGCGAGCCGTCGGTCATGCGCTGGAGCGACATATTGCTGTTGAAGCGAAGCGACTTGAGCCTCCTCTCGGCTCCCGACTATTTCCGGGACAAGATCTACGAGGAGAGGAAGCATAGCTACCTCGGGCTGCTCCACGTCTCCTCCGTCACGGACGTCATGGACCTGTTTCAGGCTCCACCCGGGAAGGTTTCGACAGATTGGCTCCAGCGAACCCGCAAGCCGTTCTTCCGCGAGCGCACGGCGCTGTCCCAGGCTCTCCAGACCTGGTCGGACCGCTGGTGTCTCGTCTATTCCGCTCTCGCTATTGCCGGAACGCTGTTCTGCGGTTTTCTCAGCGGGAAATCACTGCTGCTCCGGAGGCCCTTTCTCCCGAATGCCGCCATCGTGATGACGGCGATGGCTGTGGGATACTATTCGCCCATCCTATTCAGCCTTACCCGCTTGGTGGATCCTTACGCTGCTGGCTTCTGGCTGCCGCGGCTGGTGCTGCCCGCCCTCGTCGTCTTCTTCGGCCTCGGATTCGTGATGCTTGATTCTCTCTACGAGCGCCTTGGTCGCCGGCAGCCGGCCCTGAAGGCATTGCTGGGCGCCTTCACCGGGTACACCCTGGTCGCATGCCTGCTCTTCATCGGCTTCCTGGCTTGAGCGGCGGTTCTCGGGTTTGATTCCGCGGCGCTCGATGCGGTCGTCCCCGTTCGGCGGGCGGCGGCCATGAAATGCCGGGAGTGCCGAAGGCGGCGAAGCCCACGGCGCCGGGGTTCGCCGAGCGCCTGCTCAGGTCGCCTTCCCATCGTCGACCGGGGGCCGGTCGGCTGCAGTAGGGTCCGGCGAGGTCCTCCAGAAGACTTCAACCGACGCCTCCGCGCACCCGCGCAGGGAGGAGGCAAACTCGGCCCCGGCGAGCCACTCGCGCAACGCGAGTCCGCCCTGGCAGTCGCGGGACCAGTTGAAGCGCCCGTCCCCGGCCAGTCGGTCGAGGATTTCGATGCATTCAAGCCCCTCGGGCAGGAACTCTGGGAGGTTGACCTCAAATGAGAGAAACGGAACGGGACGCTTCAACCCGCGCAGGACGCTGGGCTCGTGCCCTTCGACATCGATTTTGATGTAGCAGGGGACCCCGAAGGAGTTCATCAGCGTTTCGAGGGTCGTCGTCTCGACTTGTTGGCGGCCGGCAAACTCCACCTTGCTGCCGAATCTCCTGTCGTCTTTTCCAAGCTCCCGGACCCATTTCTGGCTGAGCGAATTGAGGCCGGAGCCCGGCGCGTGGACCCACAGTGTCGCCGCAGCGCTCGCGTCGCTCACCGCCTTTCCCACGACTGTGACGGGATTCCCGCGGGACCGGTTGCCGCGATACCTTCTGGCCAGAAGCCTCTGATTCGACGCATCCGGCTCGATCGCGATGACCCGCGCCCCCAGCTGCAGAAAGACGTCCGTTCTCTGCCCGCGGTGCGCACCGACGTCGAAAACCAGCATGCCGCCGGAACGCCCGCCGAGAAGAGAACGGTAGAAGAGAAGCTCGTTGTGCCGCCATCTAATCGGGCGCCCGTATCTCCAACGGCGGTAGCAGTCGTATGCGAACGACTCCCTCAGGCGGTCGTATATGCCGATCTGCCGCAGAATGCGTTGTATTCTCGCCTTAAGCACCGGCCTGCTCCCGTCCATCCGGACGCGGCGATTCTCGGGGTTCCATCATTTTACGGTTGTGCCCGGCTGCGGCAAAGCGGAGCGAAGAACCCGGCCCCGCGCCGATTCTCCGGCATGAACAGGAGGGCCCTGGTGATCGTTGGGCCCCATGCCTGCAGGCAGTCGAATTCAATGGGTCCGCGTCAGAACGCGCGGCTGTACTGGACGGGCGGGGAGGGCTTGGCTCCAAGCTTGGCGGCGGCGTGGTGAGGCCAGTACGGGTCGCGCAGAAATTCGCGCGCCAGGACGACCACGTCGGCCTGCCCGGTGCGCAGGATGGTTTCCGCCTGCTCGGGGGAGGTGATCATTCCCACCGCGGCCGTCAGGATTCCCGTGTCGCGGCGGATGCGCTCCGCAAACGGCGTCTGATACCCGGGACCGACGGGAACCTTTGCCTTGGGCACGGTCCCGCCGGAAGAACAATCGATCAAATCCACGCCGTCCTCCTTGAGCAGCCGAGACAGTTTGACCGATTGCTCAAGGTCCCAGCCCCCGTCCGCCACCCAGTCCGTAGCCGAAAGCCGGACAAAGAGCGGCAACTGGTCGGGCCAGACCTTGCGCACGGCCGAGGCGACCTCGCGCAGCAGGCGAATTCGGTTCTCAAAGGCGCCGCCGTAGTCGTCCGTGCGCTCGTTGGACAACGGGGAAAGGAATTGATGCATCAGGTAACCGTGCGCGGCGTGAATCTCGATAACCTGGAAACCCGCCTCCTGGGCCCGCCTGGCCGCCTGGACAAAGGCCTTGGTCACGGCGCGGATGTGGTCGACGCTCATCGCTTCAGGCGTCGGGTATCCCTCGTCAAATGGAATGGCGCTCGGCGCCAGAACGGGCCGCCATCCACCCTGGTCCGTTTCAACGGGCTCGTTGCCGTCCCATGGGCGCGACGTCGAGGCCTTTCGCCCCGCGTGCGCCAGCTGGACGCCCGCGACGCTGCCCTGGGCACGGATAAAGGACGTGATGCGCTGCAGCATGTCGATCTGATCGTCTTCCCATAGGCCGAGATCCTGCGGGCTGATGCGCCCGCGCTCCTCCACGCTGGCCGCCTCGGTAAGGACCAAGGCGGCTCCGCCGACCGCGCGGCTTCCGAGGTGCACCAGGTGCCAGTCGCTGGCGAGGCCGTCCTCGCTCGAGTACTGGCACATGGGGGACACCGCGATGCGGTTCTTCAGCGTTACGTCGCGAATCTTGAGGGGATCAAATAGCATTGGAATGCAAGGCGGGTGAAAGGGCTCATTCCCGGCGCGCGATCCGGATCATCCGGGGCCTCCTTCAGACGACGGATTCGTGGACCGGTGCATGAGATCGGTGGGCCGCCTGCGGCTCAAGTTTTGCCAATTCGTCAACGATATGGTTCCCGAGACTAGGATCACGCGGCAGGAGCGAATGTAGCGGACACCACAAGAGCAGATCTTTCGACGATCGTATCAGGGATCCGGTGGAAGGCAAGACCATGAGGTCGAACGGCGTCCGGTACGTGAAGACGGCAACGGAATCGAGGGCGCTCGCGCCCGCGTCGAGCGACCGCAGAAACGCGCTGCCCGGACGCATTTGGCGGGTTCCAAGGCCGGGGTACAGGTATGCGTTCATCGTGCCCCGGTAGGGGCCGGCAATGGAGAAGAACGCCCTCGCCGACCGGGCACCGCCAAGGGCCTGGAGATAGTGCCGCACCACCAGCGCGCCCATGCTGAACCCGATCAGTGCCAGCGGGGCACCGGGGGCCGGACGCTCCCGGATGAACGACGCCAGCTTTTGGGAGAGATCGGGAAGCCCCAGCCTTCCGTCGCGCGGGTGGAAGGTGGGTGCGTGGCAGGTGTGGCCATGCGCCTCCAGCGCCCTGCACAACGGCCTAAGCAGGCGTCCGGTGTTGAGAAAGCCGTGAACCATTACGACGTTCATGGGACTTGGGTTGCTCGCGGATCCCGGTGTTGCCGGATGGGGTGTCGGACAGGATCTGCAGCCTCGCGCCTGCGGAAGCCGGGTCCGCCCCTCAAGGGGGCCCGGTCAAGGCTGGGTTCCGAGCAGGGCCGTGGGCCGGCCCCCCCGGGTTGCGGCGGACGTTCGGCGTCCATCGTGGCAAGGGGCGGGGACCGGCCGGGGCACGTGCCGCAGCCGGCCTTCCCGCGCGCCGGTTGGGCTAGGGCATGATCTCCTTCGACGTCCAATCCAGGTCGGGATACCTCAGCGGGAAGTCCGCCTTCAGTCGATTCGTGAAGTCATGATGGGTCTCTTTCGCCGACTTGAGTCTATCCCGATCGTCGCGCACCTTGTCCACGATCGACCGGAGGGAAGCCGCACCCCCCCCGGCGTTCATGTCCAGGCGTCCAAGGGACTCCAGCAGCGAGTCAATTGTCCCAAGAGTGTCGCTTTGATATGTTAGCGACCCGTATTCCACCGGCGGCAAATCGATGTGCGGCCCCGACGCACGGTCATTCGCCGCCTTGATCTCGCGGAAAAGCTCGGCCGTATCAAGGCACACGGATCGGTACAAATCGAGGATGGCCCCGAAGTTCTTCGTGAACGTCAGCGCATCGGGGTCGACCCCCTTCGATCCGATCGCAACCAGGGTTTGCCTGTATTCCTCCGTCTTCACGGCCTGAGCGCCCAACGCCGCGGTGTCCTGGCCTCGAATCATCGCCGGAATCCGGTCCTTGTTGTCCGCGTTGATCAGCAACCTGATCTGCCCCACGTTCTTCAGAAAGCCGTACGTCTCCTTCGCCCCGAACGCCTTCTGCTCTCCCCCTTGGCGGGAGCACCCGACGGAAGCGGCGAGCACGCCGATCATCAGCACCAGACGCCGCGCATTCATGGGTGCGATGATCTCATGGCCTCGGCCTACCGCAAGTTGAATCCCGAGCGCGAATCCCATTTCGCCCGCCGTGATGGCGCCGGGCCCGTCAGGCCTCGTCAAAATCGGTGAGTATCGAGAACCGGAACGTGGAGCCCTCGCCGACCCGGCTTTCGACCGAGATCGTGCCCCCCATGAGCTCGCAGAGGCGCTTGGAGATGATGAGGCCCAGACCGGTGCCGCCCCTCCTGCGGGTGGAGGAGGTGTCCACCTGGCTGAATGGCAGGAAGAGGTGGTCCAGCTTGTCCGCAGGTATGCCGATCCCGGAATCCTTGACCGCGAAGAACAGCCGGGCGACGCGGCGGGGCGAGCCCGGCTCTATGGGCTCACCGCGGGCGCACGACACCTCGAGCGAGACCCCACCGCGTTCGGTGAACTTGAGCGCATTGCCGATCAGGTTTGTCAGTATCTGGCGGATCCGCGGCTCGTCGCTGTTAACGATTTCAGGCACCCCGGGGTCCACCTTGGAGTCCAGCGCGAGCGCGAGGGAACGGGCCTTCGGCGCAAAGAGCGCGCAGACGTCCTGGACGCACAGCCGGATCGAGAACGGGGCGCGCTCGATGTCGATCTTGCCCGACTCGATCTTGGAAAGGTTGAGTATGTCGGCGATGATCTTCTCCAGGGCCAGGCCGCTCGAATTGATCATCTCGACCTGCTCCCGCTGGTCCAGGTTCAATGTGGTGCTGGAGAGCATCTTGGAAAACCCGATGATGGCATTGATGGGAGTCCGCAGCTCGTGGCTCACAATCGCGAGGAACTCGGACTTCGCCCGGTCGGCCGCCTCCGCCGCTTCCTTGGCGCGCAACAGCGCGGCCTCCGCCTCCTTGCGCTCGGTTATGTCGTGGCCGACCGCCTGGTATTCGGAGGTGTTGCGCTTGTCATCCTTGATCGCCCTCTGGGTCCAGCGGATCCAGAGACGCCTGCCATCATCGAACGTCATCTCGGATTCGAACGTGTACGGTTCATCCGCGATCGCCGCGCCCGGGACAAAATATGGGAAATCGGCGCCCACCAGGTCGTTGCGCTTGCGATTCAAGGCGCGGGCGTAGGCGCCGTTGACGAAGGTGATCTTGCCATCGTTCTTGTAGCGGCAGATGAGGTCGGGCTGGTCCTCGACGATGCCCTTGTAGCTGGCCTCGACGTGCTGGAGGGAGCGCGCCATGTGCTCGATCTTGCGAGCCAGCCCGATGATCTCGTCCGAGTCCGATTCATCGCCCGTGGAGGGGATGTCCTCGGTCTGGATGGCATTCGTCGTGTCGTGGAGCGACCGCAGCGCCTTCACGAGTGTCTGATCCCAGATATAGCCCGCAAGCAGCAGCAGAAAGCATCCGGTGATCGAGAATCCGATGATGTAAAGATTGGAGCCGAGGCGCTCCCTGAGCTGCTCGTCGGTGATGATGGTCACCCACGCCACGACGAGGGCGAATCCAAGAATCAGAAGAAACATGGTCTTGCGCTTCATCGATTGTGAAATCGTCGCGGATTCTTTGCGGGGAGAGCTCATGGGGGTCTATGTTGGGCAAAGCCTAGCAGACGCGCCTCAGGATGCGAAGAACGGATTGTGGCGTTTTTCCTGGCCTACGGTCGTCAGCGGGCCGTGCCCGCATGCGAGCACCGTGTTCCGGGGAAGGCTGAGGATCTTCTCCACGTCGTTCCTGTGCTGGTCGGCGAAATGGGCCGGGCTTCCCCCGATGGAGCTTGCGAACAGGGAGTCGCCCACCAGGGCCAGGGGATAGCTCAGGCCCGTCACGTAGAACGTGGTCTGGCCGGGGGAGTGGCCCCACGTGGAAAGCGTCTTCACCGCGATCCGGCCAACGTGGAAATGGGCGTTCTCCTTGAAGAGCTTTGCCCCCGGGTGGTCCGAGGGCTCCCGTTCGCTCGCCCAGACCTCCGCGCCCGTTTCGCCGGCGAGCCTCGCGAGGTCGGCGACGTGGTCGTCGTGCGTGTGGGTGATGAAGATCGCCTGGAGGCGCAGCTTCTCCGTGCGGACCAGGTCGATCATGCCGCTGGAGTCGGCCCCGGTGTCGAACGCGGCGGCGGCGTGCGCGCGCCCGTCCCACACGAGATAGCTGTTCACGGTAATGTCCCCGAAAGGCGTGTTGAAGGCCGCAAAACCGTGGGGAAACGTGGGCGCCTCCGGATACCACCGGTTGTGGGCGAGGTCCTCGAGCGCGTTCGGGCTGAGCCGCAGGTGGCGGGCCAGGCGGCGCAGCACGGCGTCGATCACCCGGCCCGACTTGACCGCCGCGAGGTCCTCGGGCGCCACCTCGGCCCGCCTGCAGAGTTCCTCGTCCGAGACGCCCGCCCCCCTTTGGGCCTTCGCCAGCACGTCCGTGAAGTTGTCCTCAATGGGAATGCGCGGCATGGTCTTCTGAATATCACTCCCCGTTCAGCCCTGCGAGCCTTTCGGCGGCCTGCGACGCGGAATGGGCCCGCTCCGTGCGGCCCTGCCTTCCAAAGATCGAGGCTATCGAGCGGAAGGCGGCCAGGCCGCGCTTGGGGTCCCGCTTGGCGATCTCGGCCGCCAGGGCCACCGCCTTACGTGGGTCGGCGAGGGGCCAGGGCGCCGTGGCGCAGAACCGCATCATCCCCTCGCACGCGCCCAGGTCCGCCGGGTTCATCGCGATCGCCTTCGCGATTGCGTCGCGGCCCTCGATCGCGACTCCGAAAGCGCCGTCGCGGTCGGCGATCAGCATGCAGACACCGGCGTATTCCGCGAGATAGCCCTCGTTTTCCGGGGCGAGCCGGACCGCGCTGCCGAGCCATGTCCGGGCCGAGTCGAGCGAGGGTGGCGCCACTCGCTGAAGGGTCATGCCCAGGAAATAGCATGCCGAGGCGTTCGAGGGGTCGGATGCCACGAGACGCTCGAGGGCGGCCCTGGCCTCGCTGAAGCGCCTCTGCCTGTATAGCGCGATCCCGTCACCCACGGGGGCGGCTGCCGCGGCGGGGCCCAGGCCCCCGCACAGAACGGCGAGCAACCCGGTGCAGAGCAGGACGGCCTTCACGTGGCCCCCCTATTTCGCAAATGCATTCCGCAGGGCCTCGGCCACGTTCTGCGGCACGAAATTGCCCACTTTTCCCCCGAACTTTGCGACCTGCTTCACCAGCGTCGAGCTCGTGTAGCTGAACTGCTCGTTCGGCATGACGAAGATCGTCTCGATCGTCGGCCTCAGGTGGCGATTCATGAGCGCCATGTTGAACTCGAACTCGAAGTCCGAGATCGCGCGCAGCCCGCGGATGATCGCATCGGCCTTCTGCTTCGCGGCGAAATCGACGAGCAGCCCGCCGAAGGTCATCGCCCGGACGTTTGGGAAGGGGGCGACGTTGGGAAGGATCATCGCGAGACGCTCCTCCGGCGAAAAAAGAGGTTCCTTGCCGGCGTTGTTGGCGATTGCGACCGTCACGCGGTCAAAGAGGCGCGCCGCGCGCGACAGCACGTCGATATGCCCGTTCGTGATCGGATCGAACGTGCCTGGGTATATACAGTGACGCATGGGAGGCCTGCGGATAGGAAATAGCGTGAGCCCGCGGCTGGCGAGCGCGTTCCTCTCCGATGTTGCCTTCGCCCGGTCCGGGGTTGTCCTTAGGGGCATCCGGTGAACCTCCCCAACGCCATCACGCTATCCCGCATCCCGCTGATGTTCGTGGTCGTCGGGCTCATGTATTGCGCGTGGCCGGGGTCGGCGACGCTTGCTTTCGTCCTGTTCATCGGCGCTGCCGCGGGCGACTGGTACGACGGCCACATAGCCCGAAAGCGCGGCCTCGTCACGAACTTCGGAAAGCTGATGGACGCCATGGCGGACAAGATCATGGTCATCGGCCTGGTGATCGCGCTTGTGGACAAGCACGAGATCCCCGTCGGGCTGGCGCTGATCACGCTGTGCCGGGAGTTTCTCGTCACGGGAGTGCGCATGGTGGCGGCATCCAAGGGGGTCGTCGTCGTGGCCGACTCCGCGGGAAAGACCAAGACGGTCACGCAGCTCATCGCCCTCGGCTTCTTCCTGGGCGCCCCGATGGTGTCGCAGGACGGCTATTATCTGTTCCACTGGGATGCGTCGTCATTCGTCGGGTTCATTGGCAGGATGGGCCTGGTCGCATTTGTGGCGGGCACGGTGCTGTCGGTGTGGTCGGGCTACCGCTACATTTCGCGGAACGCCCGGCTGGTCTTCGGAGACGACGGTCGCGACCTATGAGATTCGAGCAGCCCGGCTGGACGAGGTCGATGCCCACGCCAACCATCCTTGGCTGGGCTACGCTCGGCCCGATCGGAAGGCGGCTTCCCGCCCCGGGAACGTGGGGCTCGGTGGCCGGATTGGTCTATTTCTACCTGGGTTTTCAATGGATGGGCGTCATCGGCAACCTGATGGCCAGCGCGGCCGGGGCCTACCTTGCCGTGGGAATCTGCGGCGAGGCGGAGGTCAGGCTGGGAAGACACGATCCGGGCGAAGTGATCCTGGACGAATTCGTCGCAATGCCGCTCTGCTTCCTCGGGTGGCAATGGATCGTCGGCCCGGTCCCGGGCTGGGTCGTGATGCTGGCCGGATTCGCGCTGTTCCGGCTCTACGACATATGGAAGCCCTGGGTGATCAATTCGCTGCAAGGCCTTCCGGGCGGGTGGGGCGTCGTGTTTGACGACACGGCGGCCGCCCTCGCGACCTGCGCATCCCTCCACCTGGCCCACGCGATATGGGCCGCGGTTTGACGGATCCCGGCCGTCAGGGGAGAGCCTGGAGGCTCTCCGCGGGCACCTTGAGCAGAAGCCCTTGGCGCAGCACATCGACCGAGATGACAATCCCGAGCGGGTTCGTGGAGTCGTCCACCTGTCCTTCGAGCCCGTGGAGGGGCCCGCCCACGACGCGGACGCGCCGTCCGCGGGTGAGCAGGGGAATCACGGAGAGTTCGACCCCGGAGGCGACGATCTTGCGGACATCCTCGAGCTGGCCGAGAAACCGCGCCTCGTCATCGACCGGAATCGCGCGGGCGAGCAGCTCCTGCTGGTAGATGCGGGACTTGCCGGATTCGGGAACACGGGCGAAGACGTAGCCCGGGAACAGCGGCTTGGTGAACCGCTTTGTCTGGTGCGGGTAGCGCCGGATGCTCGACACCAACGGCAGGTAATGCTCGAAAGCCTCGGCGGCCATCAGCGCCGCGAACTTCTTCTCGCACCGCGGCCTCGTGTGGCATGCGTACCAGGCCCCGCCGGCGGTCGCGGTGCTCACGCCTGCAATAGGAAGCGGATGGCGGCGTGGTAGCCCTCGAGCCCGAGGCCGGTGATCACGGCCGTGCACGCGGGCGCCGTGAGCGAGGTGTGCCTGAATTCCTCCCGCTTGTATATGTTCGAGATGTGCACCTCGACGGCGGGCACGCGGGCGCCCAGCAGCGCATCGCGCAGCGCGACGCTCGTGTGCGTGAGCGCTCCGCCGTTGATGACAATCCCGTCGAACTTCGCGTCGGCCAGCCTCGCGATACGGTCGATCAGCTCGCCCTCGTGGTTGGATTGGAAGAACTCAAGCGAGGCCTTCGCGCCGAATTCCGAGAGGAGAGCCTTCTCCAGGTCTCCCAGGGTCGCGCTCCCGTAGATCTCGGGCTCGCGCTTGCCGAGGCGGTCGAGGTTGGGCCCGTTAAGTACCGCGATCTTCTTCATATGTCTTCTAAAGGGGATTTTCGGTCGCAATGAACTCCCACGGCAACCCAAACTTTGCCGAAAGCTCCGCCGCGAGGGCCCTGACGCCGTGAACCTCCGTCGCGTAGTGCCCGCACAGGTAGAGGTTTAGCCCATGCTCCTGCGCCACGTTGAACCATTCCTCGCGAAGCTCCCCGGTGACCAGCGTGTCGGCGCCTGCCGCCAGGAGCGCCGCCATCGCGCCGTTGCCGCTCCCGCTGCAGAACGCGACTTCCGCGGGCCTGCCGGACCCGAACTCGATGGGGACGACCCGCGGGTAGAGCGACTCGAGCCTCCTGCGCAGCGCCGCGCGCGTGAGGCTGCTCGGCGCGATGCAGCCGATGTCGCCGCCTTCATTAGCGAGGAAGCCCCGGCGCGCCTTCAGGCCGAGCTGGCGGGCGAGCAGCGCGTTGTTTCCGATCTTCGGATGCGCATCTAGCGGCAGGTGGCTCGAATAGAGCGCGCAGTTACCCGCCACGAGGGCCTCGACCCGCGCATGGGCCGCGCCGGTGAGCGGCCGGGGCATGTCCCAGTACATGCCGTGGTGGACGATGAGAAAGTCCACCCCGGCCGCGACGGCGCTACGGAAAGGGGCGAGGCCCGCGTCCACGGCGGCGCCGATCCGGGTTACGCGGCCGTCGTTGGCGAACTGCAGGCCGTTGAACGAGCCGGGCGCGTCCTTGAACTTCGCGCCGCGGGTGCGCTTGTCACAGTAGGCGACGAGTTTGGCGAGGTTGGCCATGGGCTAGGTGCCGGTGCGGCAGCTATGTGCGCTAAAGCCTGCGCCGAAACTCACGAGCCAAAAATCGCCGAGACGGCCGGGCGGGGGCGAATCCGGCGGCTCGGGTGGGCGGGATCGTAACATGGAGTCGAAGATTGCCCGGGCGCGCGCGCGTGTCCAGAGTACGCACAGCAACAGATGAGCGCCGACAAGCACAACCCCGTCGACCTGATCGCCAAGGCCGCGAGAAAATTTTCCCGCCGCCCCTCGTGGGACGAGTACTTCATGGCGACCGCCGTCCTGATCGCGACGCGCTCCAACTGCGAGCGCCTTCACGTCGGTTGCGTGATCGTGGCCGGGGGCGACCGGAGGAACCGTCTCGTGGCTGCGGGCTACAACGGGTTCCTCCCCGGGGCGCCCCATGTCTCGCATATCCGCGGCGGCCACGAGCAGGCGACGGTTCACGCCGAGCAGAATGCCGTCGCCGATGCTGCGAGGCGCGGCAGCTCGGTCGAAGGATGCATCGCCTATGTCACGCATTACCCCTGCGTGAATTGCGCCAAGATGCTCGCGGCCGCGGGAATCGCGGAAATACGGTTCCGGAACAACTACCACAACGACCCCCTGCTGGAACGCCTGATGGCGGACGCCGGGGTCGTGGTCGCGAAGCTCTGAAATTCACCGCCTGCCGAATGAGAGAAAGCATCAAAAAGACAAGGGAATCGCTCGCGGGATCGATCCTGCTGGCGCATCCGGTGCTGCGCGACCCCAATTTCCGGAAGACCGCGGTGCTGATGTCGACCCACGGCGCCGAGGGCGCAATGGGCGTCGTGCTCAATCGGCCGCTCGGCAAGCGCCTGGGCGAGCTCAAGGGGGACTTCGCGCTTGGGCCGCTTTCGGAGACCCCGATCTTCACAGGGGGCCCCGTGCAGACCGACCAGCTGATCCTCGCCGCGTGGCATTCGAGCGGCGACGCGTTCCAGCTGCACTTTGGAATCGATCCCGACAAGGCGATCCAGATGCTTTCGGACGGGTCGACCCGGATCCGCGCCTATCTCGGGTACTCCGGATGGTCGGCTGGCCAGCTTGAGAAGGAGCTCCGGAGCGGGACGTGGATCGTGGCGAGCCCGCCGGCCGACCTTTTCGAGCGCCCGATGCAGGAGGAACTATGGCGCACCCTGCTCAGCGAGGAGGGCGACCAATGGCGGCTGCTTGCCGACGAGCCCGATGAGCCCGGGAAAAACTGAGTTGACAGGGTGGGTGTCCGCTCTCTGCTTTGGTGCCTTTTATGAAAGTCGTTTCCTCGATCAAGTCGGCCAAGAAGCGTCATCCGGACTGCCAGGTTGTCCGGCGGCGGGGCAAGGTCTACGTCATCAACAAGACCGACCCGCGCTACAAAGCGCGCCAGGGCTGAACCTTAACCCACCTTCCACGTGAAACCCGAGGGTCATCCCACGCTCAACCCGGTCTGCTTCCTTGATGTTGCCACCGGCAAACGCTTCCTCACGCGCTCGACGATGAAGTCGGCCCGCAAGGAAATGATCGACGGCCAGGAGTATTTCATCGTCCTGCGCGACGTCACGATGGACTCGCATCCCGCCTACACGGGGGAGAAGCGCCTCGTCGACACCGCGGGTCGCGTCGAGAAATTCACGTCCAAGTTCAAGCGCAGCACGAAGAAGTAGCCCCAGGCTATTTTGAAGCTGATCTGCTTTGACTGCGACAGCACGCTGAGCTCGATCGAGGGGATCGACGAGCTCGCCCGACTTCGCGGGGCGGAAGTCTTCGCGCACGTCGAGGCGCTCACGCACGGCGCCATGAACGGGAGCATCCCGATCGAGGAGGTCTTCGCGCGCCGCCTGGAATCCATCCGGCCGGGGCGCGGCGACGTAGAGCTCATAGGCAGGCGCTACGTTGAGGCCGTCGAGCCGACGGCCCGGGAGACGATCGGCAGGCTGGCCGGAAAGGGCTGGACACCGGTCATCATCAGCGGCGGCTTCCGGCAGGCGATCCGGCCGTTGGCCGACTTCCTTGGCGTGGAGAGGGTGGAGGCGGTAGACCTTCTTTTTGGGCGCGACGGTAGCTACAGCGACTACGACCGGGCCTATCCGACCACCCGCTCCGGCGGGAAGAGAGAGGTCATCGCCAGGCTCCGCGCCGAGCTCCGCCCCGAGAAGGTCGTGATGGTCGGCGACGGCGTGAGCGACCTGGAGACCCGTCCGGCGGTCGATCTCTTCGTGGGATTCGGCGGCTTCGTGACCCGCGAGCGGCTGAAGGGCGAGTCCGCCGCATTTGTCACGTCGCTGGCCTCGCTACCGGCGCTCGTCTGAAGCGGCTCCGGAGGGGCCGCGGGCGGCGGGGCGCTACGGGAACAGGCCCCGCTTCTGCTTCGCCTCGGCGACGCGTCCGATCCCAAGGGTGAGCGCGGCAAGGCGGCGGCCAAACGAGAACTTCCGCTTCTGGTACTCGACCGAATCCTTCGCCTTGTCCAGGATTGCGTGGAGTTTCGAGATCACCTCGTCGCGGCCCCAGTAGAAGCTCTGGAGGTTCTGCAGCCACTCGAAGTAGGACACGATGACGCCGCCGGAATTGCACAGGACGTCCGGAATGAGCTCGATGTCGCCGCGCGCCTCGATGATCCGGTCGGCCTCGTTGGTCGTTGGCCCGTTGGCGCCCTCGGCGAGCACCCGGCACTTGAGCCTTGGGGCGTTGTCCTTCGTGATGACCCTCTCGAGCGCGGCGGGGACGAGGACCGTGCATTCAAGCTCGAGAAGCTGCTCGTTTCCGATGGGCTCGCCTCCGTCGAAGTCCTTGAGGACGCCCGCATACCGGATGTACGCGAGCGCCTTCTTGATGTCGATCCCCGCCGGATTGTAGATCCCGCCGGTATAGTCCGAGACCGCGATGATCCTGGCCCCCATCAACGACAGGGCGATAGCGGTCTCGCCGCCCACGTTGCCGAATCCCTGGATTGCGACCGTCGCGCCCCCGACCGGGACCTTCATGTCGGCGAGGTACTTCCCCACGAGGTAGGCGACACCCACCCCCGTGGCCTCCCTCCGGCCCTCCGACCCGCCCAGGGAGAGCGGCTTCCCGGTCACGACGGCCGGCGAGACGTGGCCCACATGGTTCGAGTACGTGTCCATCATCCACGCCATGATCTGCTCGTTCGTTCCGACGTCCGGCGCCGGGATGTCGACCTCGGGCCCGACAAAGCCGATCAATTCCTGCATGTAGCGCCGGGAGAGATGCTCGAGCTCGGACAGGGACAGGTCGCGGGGATTGACGATCACTCCGCCCTTCGCGCCCCCGAACGGGAGGCCCACAAGGGAGCATTTCCAGCTCATCCACATGGCAAGGGCGGCGACCTCCCCCAGGGTGACGCTCTCGTGGAACCGGATTCCGCCCTTGGATGGCCCGGTCGAAAGGCTGTGCTGGACGCGGTAACCCTCGAACACCGTCACGCTCCCGTCGGAGCGCCTGACGGGCACGGCCACGGCAAGGCAACGGCGGGGATACTTGGTCCGGTCCCGGATATCCTCGGCGAGGTTGATCGCATCGGCCGCCTGGTCGAACTGGCGGCACGCCATGCGGAAGACATCCGAGTCGTAGAGCCCCGATACAACAGCCTTTGACATGTGGGCAGCTTGCCCAATGTGATCGGTATTGGCCATGCTATTTAAGCTGAGTTCCGACTACAAACCGACGGGCGACCAGCCCCAGGCGATCGAGAAGCTGGTAGGGTCCATCGCCGCCGGCAACCGGTACCAGACCCTGATCGGGGTCACCGGCTCGGGCAAGACGTTCACCATGGCGAACGTCATCGCGCAGTGCGAACGGCCCGTGTTGATCATCAGCCACAACAAGACCCTGGCGGCCCAGCTCTTCTCGGAGTTCAAGGGGTTCTTCCCGGAGAGCGCCGTCGAGTATTTCGTGAGCTATTACGACTACTACCAGCCCGAGGCCTACATCCCGTCCAGCGACACCTACATCGAGAAGGACTCCTCGATCAACGAGGACATCGAGCGGCTCCGGATATCGGCGACAAGCTCCCTGGTGAGCCGGCGCGACGTGGTCGTCGTCGCCAGCGTGTCGTGCATCTACGGCCTTGGCTCGCCCGAGGACTTCACCGAGCTGCGTATCTCAATCCGGAAGGGGAGCGAGCTGGGGCGCAACGGCTTCCTGGAGCGTCTCGTGGACAACATCTACGAGCGCAACGACTACGAGCTCAAGCCGGGCCGCTTCCGCGTGCGCGGCGACGTGGTCGACGTGATGCCCGCCTACATGGAGCACGGGCTCCGCGTCGAGTTCTTCGGCGACCTGGTGGAGGCGATCAGCGAATTCGAGCCCCTGACCGGCGAGGTTATCCGCAAGCTCGACAAGTTCGACCTATACCCGGCGAACCAATATGTGAGGAGCCGCGGGTCGCTCGCCCCGGCGGTTGCATCGATCAGGACCGAGCTCGAGGAACGGGTGGCGTGGTTCGAGGCCCGCGGCCGGTACCTGGAGGCGCAGCGGATCAAGGTGAGGACGAACTACGACCTGGAGATGCTTCAGGAGATGGGCTTCTGCAACGGGATCGAGAACTACTCGCTGCATTTCGGCAACCGCAAGCCCGGCGACCGGCCCTTCTGTCTGATCGATTTCTTTCCCAAGGACTTCATCGTGATGATCGACGAGAGCCACGCCACGGTGCCCCAGATCGGCGGGATGTACAACGGCGACCGGTCCAGGAAGCAAACGCTCGTCGATTTCGGATTCCGCCTGCCGTCGGCCCTCGACAACCGGCCCCAGAGCATCGAGGAGTTCGAGCGCATCACCGGGCAGACGCTCTACGTCTCTGCGACCCCCTCCGAGTTCGAGATCCGCAGGTCGGCCGTCGTCGCCGAGCAGCTCATCCGGCCCACCGGGCTCCTCGACCCGGAGATCGTGGTCCGGCCCATCCGGGGGCAGGTCGAAGACCTCATCGGCGAGATCAAGGCGGCGGCGGCGGCCGGCGAGCGCGTGCTGGTGACGACCCTCACGAAGCGCCTCTCGGAGGACCTGACGGTGTACCTGCGCGAGGCGGGGATCCGCGTCGAGTACTTGCATTCGGACATCGACACCATCGAGCGGATCGAGATCCTGCGGAACCTGCGGCTGGGGAATTTCGACGCGCTGGTCGGGATCAACCTCCTGCGGGAGGGGCTGGACCTGCCCGAGGTCGCGCTCGTCGCGATCCTGGACGCCGACAAGGAGGGGTTCCTGCGGAGCGAGACGAGCCTCATCCAGACCGCGGGGCGCGCCGCACGGCACGAGAAGGGGAGGGTCATCTTTTATGCCGACACGATTACCGGCTCGATCGCGCGGACGATCGAGATAACGAACCGCCGCCGCGTGACGCAGATCGCGTACAACGAGGAACACGGGATCGTCCCCCGCAGCGTGAAGCGGGGCGCGCAGGCGAGCCTCCAGACCTACGACGGCTCGGGCAAGCGGGACGAGGCCGCGCTCGCAGAGAGTCCCGAGGACGTCGCCTCGGTGATCGCTGAGCTCGAGGAGGAGATGCAGGAGGCCGCAGGCAGGCTTGAATTCGAGAAGGCGGCGCTCATCCGGGACCAGATCGATTCGCTGAGGTCCGGAAAGTACAGGAAGCTGGGCGGGGCGGCCGCCCGGCGGATCAAGCCGGCCCGGGCGCGTTCTGCAGCTGGGGATTGAGGACCCCGATGCAGGGAAGGTTCCTGTAGCGCTCCGCAAAATCGAGCCCGTAACCGACCACGAACTTGTCGGGTATCTTGAAGCCGACGAAGTCCGCCACGAACGGCACCTCGCGGCGCCCCTCCTTGTCGAGAAAGACGCAGGTCCTCAGGCTGGCGGGCCTGAGCTTCGTGATGAGCCCGGAGACGAGCGTGATCGTCTTGCCCGTGTCCAGGATGTCGTCGATCAGGAGGACATGGCGGCCGGCGATGTCGATCGTGAGGCTGGAGACGATCTGGGGGGTGCCGAGCGACTTCGTCTTGTCCCCGTAGCTCGATATCCGGATGCAGTCGAGGCGCACGGGGTTGTCGATCTCGCGCATCAGGTCGGCCGTGAACATGACCGCGCCGTTTATGATTGAAACGATCGTGAACTCGCCCTGCCCGAACACGGACCTGAGCTCGTGCCCGAGCTCCCGGACCCGCTTCTTGATCTGCGCCTCGGTGAACATCACGCTCTCCAGATCGGGGTGAACTTTCGGGGTCTTGTTCCGGGTCGGCATGTGGGGGACGCCCAGACAGGCAAACGGCGGGCCCGGATGCAAACCGTTACGGAAGGCTCGCGAAATTCTCCCGCCTGCTTTTCCTTTGACTTCGACTGAAAGCCACCTTGCGTCGAAACTCCTGCTGCCGCGCGCCATGATCTCCATCCGAATCGAGAAATTGACCAAGCGATTCGGGGCGGTGACCGCGCTTCGTGGCCTGGACCTCGAGGTCAAGCCGGCGGAGCTCTTCTTCCTCCTTGGGCCGAGCGGGT
This sequence comes from uncultured Opitutaceae bacterium, assembly GCA_937889545.1. Lineage (GTDB taxonomy): Bacteria > Verrucomicrobiota > Verrucomicrobiia > Opitutales > Opitutaceae > Palsa-1447. The sequence goes on along the minus strand of CALAOT010000105.1, from coordinate 63,681 downwards.
GCGGCAAGACGACGCTTCTGCGGTGCCTGGCCGGCTTCTACATGCCCGAGGAGGGGCGGGTCCTCTTCGGCGACGAGGACGTGACCCGGCTCGCTCCCCACAAGCGCAACACGGGAATGATGTTCCAGAGCTATGCGCTCTGGCCTCATATGTCGGTGGCCGAGAACGTGGCGTTCGGGCTCGAGGAGCGGAAGCTGCCCCGCGCCGAGATCCGGACCAAGGTCGGCGAGGCGCTCGAATCCGTCCACATGGGTGCCTACGCCGAGAGGCGGCCGAACCAGCTTTCCGGCGGCCAGCAGCAGCGGGTGGCGCTGGCCCGGGCGCTTGTCATCCGCCCCCGGTGCCTGCTCCTCGACGAGCCCCTTTCCAACCTGGACGCCAGGCTCCGGCTCGAGATGCGCATGGAGATCCGCCGGATCTGCAAGGAGTTCCAGCTCACGACGGTCTACGTGACCCACGACCAGAAGGAGGCCCTCTCGGTCTCGGACCGCATGGCGATCCTCGATGGCGGGCGGATCCTGCAGGTGGGTTCGCCGCGGGACGTCTACCGCCGGCCCGCGAGCAGGACCGTCGCGGATTTCATCGGCGAGAGCAACTTCATCGGCGCCAAGCTCCTGTCGGCCTCGGGGGGCAGGGCGAGGGTGGCCACGGCCATCGGGGAGTTCGACGGAGTCCTCGGCGATCCCGACGCACAGCCCGCCGCGGGCGCCTCGGTGACCGTGTCGGTGAGGCCGGAGTGCTGGACGATATCCGGCGACCGTCCGGGTCGGAACGCCATCCGGGGCCGCATCGGCAAGTCGGTCTACCTCGGGGAGAACGCCCAGTACGACTTCGTGTCCGGCGGGACCACGCTGAAGATTCTGGAGCTTAATCCCCGGTTCATCGACCGCTCGGATTCCGAGGAGTTTTTCGCGGGCGTCCAGGCCGAGGACGTCGTCGTTCTGACGGACTGAGGCGTCCCCAATGCTCAAGCGGGGGATCATCATCCTGGCCCTAGTGGCGACGGTCGTGCTGCCGTTCGTCCTGCGCCCGAGACAGCCGTCGCCGGAGCAGGCGGACGACACGCTCGTCATCATCACTCCCCACAACGCGGCCATCCGGGAGGAATTCACCCTCGGGTTCCGCGACTGGTACAAGGCGAAGACGGGCCGCACGGTCTTTGTCGACTGGAGGCTTGTCGGCGGAACAAGCGAGATAACGCGCTACCTGGAGGGAGAGTACGTGGCGTCTTTCAGAAGCCTTTGGACGGCGGAGCCCGGAAGGGCTTGGAGCACCGAGATCCAGTCCGGATTCCAGAACGGGCGGCTGGCTCCCGACGCCCCGGCGACGGTTCGGCAGGCGCGCGAGACATTCCTCGTTTCGCAGGCGAGTTGCGGAATCGACCTCTTTTTCGGGGGAGGAGCCTATGACTTCGACAGACAGGTGCAGGCTGGACGGCTCGTCGATTCCGGATTGCGCCGGAGCCGCCCCGAGTGGTTTGCCAACGGCGCGATCCCTGCAACCTTCGGCGGCGAGGAAATCTGCGACCGCGGCGACCTGTGGTTTGGGACGGTCCTGAGCTCCTACGGCATCCTTTTCAACCGGGACTCTCTCAAGCGCCTTGGATTCGACCGGGAGCCGGAGCAGTGGGCCGACCTTGCCGATCCGCGGTTCCTGGGGCAGATCGGGCTTTGCGACCCGACAAAGAGCGGGTCGGCCGCGACCGCCTTCGAGAACGTGGTCCAGCAGCAGATCCATCGCAGGCTCGACGCGCTGCGGGCCGCCGATCCCGCGGGCGACCCGAGGGAGACGGAGGCGAAGGCCGTGCGCCAGGGCTGGATCGACGGCCTTCGGCTGCTCCAGCTGGTCGGGGCCAACGCGCGCTACTTTACGGACACCTCACAGAAACCGCCGATCGACGTCGCGACGGGCGATTGCGCCGCAGGCCTGTGCATCGATTTTTACGGGCGGCAGCAGCAGGAGGCGGTCCGCAGGCGAAACGGGTCCGACAGGATCGGATACGTGTCCCCGGAGGGGGGATCGGCGTATTCGGTCGATCCGATCGCGCTCCTTCGGGGGGCGCCGCACCCGGCCGTCGCGACGGCCTTCATAGAGTACGTCCTGTCGCTTGACGGCCAGAGACTCTGGGATTTCCGCACCGGCGCCCCGGGAGGCCCCAGGCACTTCGCTCTGCGCAGGCTGCCGGTCCGGCGCGACTTCTACCTGCGCAAGGACTGGATGCAGTACCGCAGCGATCCCGACGCGGACCCCTATTCCCAGAAGGAGGTGCTTGTCTACCATCCCAAATGGACGAGCCCGCTTTATCCGGAGCTCGCTCTGGTCATCCGGCTGATGACGGAGGACACCCATCAGGAGCTGACCGAGGCCTGGAGTGCGATCATCTCGGCGTCCGGGCCCAGGCGCGCGGCAGCCCTCGCCGTCCTGCAGGACATGGCGCCCGTGGACTACGATCAGGCGCTCGGACCCATCACGAGGGCCCTTGTATCCAAGAACCAGGTGGACGAGGTCAGCCTCGCCCGGGACCTCGGCGACAGGTTTCGGAAGAATTACGAGCGCGCGGAGCGGATCGCCAGGGGCGGGGAGTGACGGGTGTCAGAGGGCGGCGAAGGACGCCGCGAAACCGGCCCTGTCGCGGTCTGCAAAGAAGGAAGTCCCGGCGACGAAGGTGTCGGCGCCGTTTGCGCGGCACCGGGCCGCGGTGGCGCGGTCGATCCCGCCGTCCACCTCGATGCGCAGGTCGAGCCCGCGCTCGCTCCGCCAGCGGTCTACCTGCGCGATCTTGGGCAGCATGTCCTCCCTGAAGGCCTGGCCGCCAAAACCCGGCTGGACGGTCATTACGAGCACGAGATCGACCTGGTCGAGGAACGGCTGGATGGCCGTCAGGGCGGTGCCCGGGTTGAGCGCAATCCCCGCTTTGCATCCTTGGGCCCGTATTGCCTTGAATGCCGCAGCGTGGTCGTAGGCGGGCTCGATATGGATCGTAATCCGATTGGCCCCGGCCCTTGCAAACGGTTCAACGTAGCGCTGCGGCTCGGAAAGCATCAGGTGCGTGTCAAAGAACAGGGTCGAGCCGTGGCGCCTCAGAGCGGCCAGCGTCTCCGGGCCGAACGAGAGGTTCGGCACGAAGTGGCCGTCCATGATGTCAAGGTGCAGCCACGCGAGCCCGAGCCTTGACACGGTCGCGGCTGCCTCCGCGAGCGCTCCGTGGTCTCCGGCAAGGAGCGAGGGGGCGAGGATTGGTTCGTTCATGGTCGGCCTTTCAGTCGGCGCGCTCACCAAACGTCGAGGACGGCGTGGGTCACCTTGTCGGCGAGGGAACTGGCGAGCAGCGGCAGGTTGTTGTACTCGGATTGGAGCTGGTCGTTGCTGGTTCCGAACGGCACCGACCCCAAGCCGTTGTCGGTGAATGACTCGCGCTGGACCTCTATGATGCGGCCGTCAAAGAGCATCCGTCCGGTCCTATTGTCTAGTAGCCGGCAGCTTGCCCTCAGGTGCATCGTGAACTTGCGCGCAAGCCCGACGTCGTCCTCGCGGTTGGCCGCGTTCTCGCGGCGCAGGTTCACCAGGGTGACCTCCAGCGTGGCGTCCGCCTCCGCGGGGCTGTCCACGACCGTAACGCGCGCGTCGCGCACGAAGGCCTCGCGGATCAGGGTGCTCACCAGCGCCTGCGACTGGGCCATCGTCGTCTTGTTCTTCGCTGGCTCTATGTAGAGCGTGGCGAACGACGGGTCCGCGCCGGTGCCCAGTCTGTAGTTTGCGCAGCCCGGGGCAAGGACGAGTGCGGCGGCGATGAGCATCCACACTCGCTTCATTGGGCGCCTCCTTGTCGCGTTCAGAACAGCCAGAAGCGCTTCTTCTGCGGGCCCTTGGGCCCGACGGATTCCTTGGATACCCTGGCGGCGAGCTCGGCCAGGCGCTTTTTGGCGAACTTCGCCGGCGGGGAATCCGGATAAGCCGTGATCGCCTCGTTGTAGAACACCTTGGCGGCCGTGAAGTTCAGCCGTTTGTAAAAATAGAAATCGCCGATGTAGATTTTGCTCTGGGCCAGGATCGTCTTCATCTTGTCGACGCCCGCCGCCGCCGCCGCTATGTTGGAGTCCCCGGGGTAGAGGATCATGTAATCCTCATAGTAGGTCATCGCCACCTTCGTGGACCCCTGGTCGTACTTGGGCCCTTCGGTGAGGGACGCGTGCAGGTCGCCCAGCGTGAGGTAGGCGACCGGGGCGAGGACGCTCTGCGGGTAGTTGTTGACCAGCCTGTCGAGCGCGTCGATCGCATCGTCGGTGCTCTTGATGAACTGGTCGCCGCGGGCGATGTCCATGAGCACCAGAGGCGCATAATCGCTGTACGGCGCGTTGAGCAGGATGACCTCGAAGTACTCGATGCCCTTGGTCCGGTTGCTTATCAACGGGAAGAACCCCCATGCCCGGTTGTGCGCGCCGTTGGCGAGGGCTCTGGCTATCTTGTACTGCTCGCCGATCGCCTCATTGAACCGTTTTGTGTTCGGGTAACGGCGGAGCATGTCCTGGAAATCCTTGAAGGACTTGTAGTACTGTTTTCTCTCGAGGAGGAGCTTCCCGGCCCGGAACAGCGCCTCCGAAGCATACACCGACCCCGGGAACTTGAAGGCAACGTTCTCATAGGCCTTGATCGCGGAGCCCCGGCTGCCGGAATCCTCGCTCCTCCGGGCCTTGTTCATCAGGGCGAGGGCGGTGCGGCCCTGCGCGCCGGTAAGGCCCGCAAGGGCGGACTCCTCCACCTGCCATCCGGTCTTGGGATTCCAGGCCAATTCGGCCGCCAGCCGTGCGGTTGCGCTCAGCGCGAACGCCGCCGCGATCCAAACGGGGAGCAGGAGGCGGCGGGAAAAAAGGATCGGCATGAGGACGGAAATCACCAGCGAATCAGGGCGCTCCCGTAGGTCAAGCCTGCCCCGAATGCGACGAGGAGGGTCAGTTCGCCCGGCTTGATTCGGCCGGTCAGACGGGCCTCGTCGAGCGCGATCGGGATCGAGGCCGAGGACGTGTTGCCGTACCGGTCGACGTTGACGAAAAAACGGTCCACGGGCAGCTCGAGATACTGGGCGATCGCCTCGATGATGCGGAGATTGGCCTGATGGGGTATCACTAGCCCGATCTGATTCGCGGCGAGCCCGTGTTGTTCCAATATATCGCGCGCGGCCTCCTCCATCAGGCGGACGGCCAGCTTGAAGACCTCCTTGCCCTTCATCTTGATGAAGTGGTCGCCCCTCGCTATCGACTTGGGCGAAGTCGGCGTGCGGCTCCCGCCCGCCGGTATCTGGAGAAGGCCGGTATTCTCGCCGAGCGCCCCCAGCCTCGTCCCGATCAGGCCGATGCCCGGCTTGGCGCTCATTCCCACGACGACCGCGCCCGCGCCGTCCCCGAAAAGCAGGCATGTCCCGCGGTCCTTCCAGTCGACGATGGAGGAAAGCTTCTCGGCGCCGATCACCAGGGCCTTCTTGTGGCGGCCCGAGCCGAGCATCGCGCACGCGATGTCCAGCCCGTATATGAATCCCGAGCAGGCGGCGTTGAGGTCGAAGCATGCAGCCTGGGTCGGCACGCCGAGCCTGTGCTGCACGATGCAGGCCGTCGCGGGCATCGGATGGTCGGGCGTCACGGTCGCCACGATGAGCAGATCGATCTCGGAGGCGACGGCGCCCGCGTCCGCCAGCGCGCGGCGGCCCGCATGGACCGCCATGTCCGAGGTGGCCTCGTCCGCGGCGGCAATCCGGCGCTCGCGGATCCCGCTCCGGGCGCGGATCCACTCGTCCGAGGTGTCCACCAGCCGGGAAAGGTCGTGGTTTGTGAGAACCCGTTCGGGGGCGTAGGCGCCTGTGCCGAGGATTACGGTGGAGCGGGCGGGCATGCGGGATGGTCTACGGCGCTGGCCCGCTCAGCAGCTCGTTCGCGCGCGCGATGTCGGCCTCCATCCGGTGGTTCATGTCGGCCTTGATGATCTCGCCCGCCGCCCGAATGGCGCTCTTGATCGCGTGCCGGTTGGACGAACCGTGGGCCTTGAGGATGTTCCCGCGGAGCCCAAGGAGGGGCGCCCCGCCGTACCGCTCCGGGTTGATCCGGTCCTTGAGCGCGGCAAAGGCGCCCTTCGACAGCAGCGCGCCCGTCGCGCGCATCGGGTTGGCGCTGAGCTCCTCGCGCAGCATTCCGGAGATGAATTTCGCCAGGGACTCCCAGCTCTTGAGCATGATGTTGCCCACGAAGCCGTCGCAAACGACCACATCCACGTGCTCCGCGAACACCTGGAACCCCTCGATCGGGCCGGCGTACCTGATGATGCCTCCTATGCGCTTGAGCAGTTCGTTAGTCTCGGTGATGAGCGAGTTGCCCTTTCCATCCTCCGTTCCGATCGACATAAGCCCCACGCGCGGCGAGTGGATCCCGAGCATGACGCGGCAATAGTGGTTCCCGAGAATCGCGTTGTGGATCAGGTGTTCCGGCTTCGCCTCGGGGTTGGCGCCCGCGTCGATCAGGACGAAGTGCCCCCCCTCCCTTGGGACGACCGCGGCGAGCGCCGGCCGGGCCACCCCTTCCATCGTCCTCAGGCGCAGCGTCCCGCAGGCCATGAGGGCACCGGTGTTGCCGCAGCTCACCACGACGTTGGCCTCGCCGGCTTTGACCAGCTCTATCGCGCGGGCCATCGACGAGTCCCTCTTCCTCTTCAGCGCGACGAGCGGCTTGTCGTCCATCGTTATGACCTCGGAGGCATGGAGGACGGAAAGCCTTTCGCTCCGGTGAAGCCCGTAGTGCGCGATGATGGGCCGCAGCAGCGCCTCATCACCGACGAGCGTGATGGGGTTCAGGTGGGGATTCTGGACCAGGGCTAGCTTGACCGCGGCGACGACCTCGCTCGGGCCCAGGTCCCCTCCCATCGCGTCAACCGCGATCCGACCGGTTGATCCGGGGGCCATGACCGTCGGCGTACCGCCAGAGGTGGACGGCTAGGCCTCAGACCTCAACGTTGAGGACTTGGCGACCGCGATAGATTCCGGTCTTTGGGTTCACCCTGTGAGGCCGGAACAGGCTGCCATCGGAGGGGTCCCGGGCGAACTCCGGCGCTATGAAAGCGTTGGCTGCGCGCCTGTTTGCGCTACGGCGCTTGGACTGTTTGCGTTTCGGATTGGCCATTGTGAACGGGGTTAAAGGGTCACCGTTTAAAGGCCGCTGGGGCCCCCCGTCAAGCGCACACTGGGTCGCACACAAGACTTGTGCCTCCGGCAGGGTCGCGTACCAAGGAGCACAGCCATGTCGCCCTCGATCCTTCAAATCGTAGTCCTGGGCATCGTGCAGGGCGCGACCGAGCTGCTCCCGGTCTCGAGTTCGGCCCACGTGATCGCCGCCGAGAGGCTCATGCGGCTGGACCCATCGAGCCCCGAGATGACATTCCTCCTGATCATGCTCCACGCGGGGACGATGACCGCCATGATCGCGTATTTTTGGGAATCCTGGAAACGCAGCTTTTTCGCGAGCGCGGCCCAGCTGAGGGGTGCGCTCGTGCGCGTGGGGCTCGCGACAACGGCCACGCTATGCATCGGGGTCCCCCTTATCCTCGCGGTCGAAAGGTTCGTCCTGGGAGGAAGGCCTGGGGCGGACGTGGAGCTCCTGTTCTCCAACCTGCCGCTCGTCGCCGCTTCCCTGGCCGCGGCCGGGGCCCTGATCCTCGTGGCGGGGCTCCGGTCCCGGGCTCCAGAGGAGCCTCCGCGCCCATCCGCGTCCGCCGGATCGTCCGTTCCGATCGGCCCGGCCATCTGGATCGGAGCCGTCCAGGGGCTCATCGGACCGTTCCGGGGGCTTTCACGGTCCGGGTTGACGATATCGACGGGGATGCTGCTGGGAGTCCCGAGGCGCGTCTCCGAGGAATTCAGCTTCGCGCTCGCGGTCGTGATCACTCCGCCCCTGATCGTCCGCGAGCTGCTCAGGTTCTACAGGGACCGGGCGGCGGGGCCCGGGACCGTCGATGTCGCGGCTCTCGTGATGCCGGGGCTCCTCGGGATGGCCTTCAGCTTCGGCGCCGGGCTCCTCGCGCTTCGCTGGCTTTCGGGCTGGCTGGAAAGGGGCCACTGGCATTATTTCGGGATCTACTGTTTCGCGGCGGCCGCAGGGATCTGCGCGCTCGCGCGGATGGGGTATTAGGCCATGGTCGACCTCCCCATGCTCGCGACATCGCTCGCCGCCGGGCGCGACCTGGCGGAGGATGAGGTGAAGGGCGCCGCGGCGGCCCTGGCCTCCGACCAGCCGTCCGACGCCGTGAAAGCAGAATTCCTTTCCGCGCTCTCGAGAAAGGGCGAGACCTCGGCCGAGCTTGCCGCGTTCGCCGCCGCCTTCCGGGCGCTTGCAATCGACCCGGGCGTCGGGGACTGGTCGTCCCGGGCGATCGACATCGTCGGGACCGGTGGCGACCATGCGGGAGCCTTCAACGTGTCAAGCATGGCCACCCTCGTTGTCGCGTGCGCCGGCGTTCCTGTCATGAAGCATGGCAACCGCGGGATCACCTCAAAATGCGGGAGCGCGGACCTGTTCGCGGCCATGGGGGTGAAGCTGGATGCGCCGCCGGCAAAGCTGAGAGAGGCCCTTGGCGCGCTCGGCTACGCCTTTTACTTCGCCCCGTCCTGGCATCCCGCGTTCAAGCAGATCGGGCCCGTCCGCAGGATCCTTGCGGCGCGGGGCGAACGCACGGTCTTCAACGTTCTGGGCCCGCTTCTGAATCCCGGCCGACCGGCGCACATCCTTCTCGGCGCGGCCTCGCCCGCGCTGGTTGACAAGCTCGCCGACGCCCTCGATGCGCTCGGCACCCGGGCCGGCCTTGCGGTTCACGGGATCATCGGCCCTGGGCGCGGGATCGATGAGCTCACCTCGGTGACCCTGAACAAGGTCCGCGGAGCAGGCCGCCTGAGGGAGATCCGCGAGGAATGGACGCCGGAATCATTGGGGCTGGCAGCCGCGCCGTTCTCCGACATCGCGGGCGGCGACATCGAGGCGAATCTTGAAACCGCAGTCGAACTGGCCGCCGGCAACGGTCCCCGCGGGCTTGCCGACACGATCGCGCTCAACGGCGCCGTGGCGCTCTGGGTGGCGGGTGCGCGGCCGGACGTGAGGGGATCGATCGGCGAGGCCCGGGAAATCCTTCTCGGAGGGGCGGTGAGGCGAAAGATCGCGGAAACCCGCGATTTCTACGAACACTAGGGCGCGACCCATGCAACGGCTCTATTTCGGGACGGACGGCGTGCGCGGCCCCTACGGGGGGCCCGTCATGAACGAGGAGTTTGTCGCGCGCCTCGGGGCGGCCGCCGCCAGATGGCTTGACGCGAGGGGGGTGAGCTCCGGCAAGGTGCTCATAGGCCGCGACACCCGGGCCTCGGGGGCCTCGCTCGCTGCCGCCGTTGGCGCGGGGGTGCTCTTTGGAGGGGGCCGCGCCGTGGCGCTCGGGATCGTCCCGACTCCCGCGGTCTCGCGCGCCGTCAGGCTCGGGGGCGCGGCGCTGGGCGCCGTGGTTACGGCCTCGCACAACCCGGCGGGCGACAACGGGGTCAAATTCTTTGGCGCCGACGGATCCAAGCTGACCGACGCGGACGAGGCGGAGATCGAATCGCACCTGCAGCCCCCGGGCAGCGTTCCAGGGCTCCGGGGCGGGCACCGCGGAGAGATCCCGCGAGAATCGGTCCTCGAGCCCTATATCCAGGCGGCCTCGCGGATCCTGCCCAGCGGATCGCTTCGGGGCTGGAAGATCGCCCTCGACACGGCGAACGGCGCAACGTGCGCCTCGAGCCCGGCGGTCCTTCAAGCGCTCGGCGCCGAGATCGCGGCCCTGGGAAACCGCCCGGACGGCGTTAACATCAACGAGGGCGTCGGGACCGAGCACCCCGAGGCGCTTGCCGGGCGCGTCCGCTCGGCCGGCGCGCGCCTCGGGATAGCCCACGACGGGGACGGGGACCGCTGCGTGCTGTGCGACGAACTGGGCGGCATCCTCGACGGTGACGAGGTGCTCGCGATACTCGCGACGGACGCACTGGCCCGGGGGCGCCTGTCCCCGAAGACGCTCGTCGTCACGGTCCAGAGCAACCTGGGGGTCGACGCGGCCATCGAGGCCGCCGGCGGGCGCGTCATCCGGACCGCCGTGGGCGACCGGTATGTGGCCGAGCGGATGCGCGCCGAGGGCGCGGCGCTCGGGGGTGAGTCGTCTGGGCACGTCGTGTGCCCCGATTTTGGCCCCACCGGCGACGGCCTTGTCGCGGCCCTCAAGGTCATTGGGGTGATGCTGGAGACGGGCCGGCCGCTCTCGGAGCTCCGAAAGGTGCTCAGGAAGTTCCCCCAGCTTTCGGCCGCCCTGACCGTGCGCGAGAAGAAGCCGCTCGAGTCCCTGCCGGCGCTCGCCTGCGAGATCCGTGCGCTCGAACAAAAGCTTGGAGCCAGGGGCCGCGTCCTCGTCCGCTTCTCGGGCACCGAGCCCAAGTTGCGGCTCCTGGTCGAGGGGCTCGAGGAGGGGGTTGTCCGCTCCGGGATCGAGCGGCTCTGTGCCGCGGCCCGGGTCGACCTCGACGTAGTCGCCGCCTCCTAAGATGTCTTGCGCGGGCGGCCCGGCAGGCTTTGCGTTGCCTATGCGTGCACGAAACATGACCTGGGTATGGGCCATGGCCTTGGCGTTCCTGGCTGCCCCGAGCGGGCGCGCCTCGGACTTCGGCCACCGATTTGACGAAATCGTCGCCGGGGCGACGCCCGCACAGCTCTACGCGTTTCTGTACGACATGCCGAAGGGCGGCGATCTCCACAACCACGCGGCCGGATCCAACCGCGCCGAATGGATGTACGCGATCTGCACCGACCCCGCCCGGAACGGGGGCGAGACCTTCTACACGCGGACCCACTTCTCCGGAGCTTCGGACTCGGTGGACCCCAGGGCGCTTTTCCAGACGATCCGGCGCAAGACCTATGACATGCTCCCCGGCCCGGCGAAGGCGCAGTTCGTCCCCCTTGCCTCGCTCACGCCGGCGGAAAGGGTCGGCTGGTGCGCGAGCACAAGGCTGGACGGCGCCGGGGACGGCAGGCTCGAGTTTTTCTCCCGCATCTGGCCCCGGCTCGCCCAGCTCAACCAGTGCCTTCCCCTGGCGACGGAGCTGCTGGTCGAGAACATGAAGGCGTTCGGCGCCGAGCACCTGGCCTACGTCGAGACGCAGTTCGTGCTCGACGGGATGGTCGACAACGACGGCAACGCCATTCCGGACGAGGCGGCGGTCGCCTTCGTCAAGAGGCGCCTTTCCATGCCGGACGCCGCGTCGACCGGGGTGACCATCCGGTTCCAGGCGACCATCCTTCGCTTCTCCCCGGATGCCGAGATGCGGCTAGCCAAGGCCTACGCCTTTGTCGACGCCCACCGCGACCTGTGGGTCGGGCTCAACATGGCGGGAATCGAGGAGAACGGGTACGGCTACCCCTCGCGCTTTCTCGATACATTCCGCAGGATGCGCGCGCGTTACCCGACGCTCCCGCTCTCGATCCACGCCGGAGAGATGGACGGCCCGGACAGGCATGTCCGCGACACCCTGCTCCTGGGCGCCTCGAGGATCGGCCACGGCATCAACCTGATCAAGGATCCCGATACGCTTCTCCTCATGCAGCAGACACGCCGCGTGCTGGTCGAGGTCAACCTGATCTCAAATCGCCTTCTGGGCTATGTCCCGGACCTCTCCGCCCATCCGTTCCCGGAATACCTGCGCACCGGCGTCCCGGTCTGCCTCAACACCGACGACCGGGGGATGTGGGACTCGAACATGACCGACGAGTACTACACGGCCGTCACCCTGTTCCACCTGTCGTGGGGGGAAATCCTGAAGATGGGCCGCGATTCGCTCGCCCGCTCGTTTGTCCAGCCCGACGTTAAGGCGAGGCTCCTTTCCGAATTCGACCAGCGGATCGCGACCTTCGAGGGGAAGTACGGCACGGCTCCGATCGAAGGGGCGCTCGGCTCGCTCGCATCGGTGAAGCCGGTCGCCTATGGCTACGCGAAGCGGACGTGGGGCCTTGACTTCCGCTGACCGGCTACCGGGAGGCCTCGCCGGGCCGCCGCCGTGACCGGGGCTCGCCGGCCGGCCTTTTCCCGGCGATCCAGACCCCCAAAGCCATCAGGGCGCCGCCCACCAGCACGCGCGCGAGATAGGCCTTTTCGCCGAACACCAAGAGCGCGCAGGCTATCCCGAGCGGGATCTTGGCGTTGTTGCATGCGGCGAGGGTGCCGGCGTTGACGCGCGTCGAGCCGACGTTCCACAGGAAGAAGCCGGCGCCCGATGCGATGGCGCCCAGGTAGGCGATCGTGGCCCACTGGGCCCGGGTTGCGGCGAACGAGTGCCAGTCCGTCGTGAACAGCGAGACCGAGAGCGCTAGCGCAAGGGCGCCTGAGAAGGGGAGTGCGAAGACCGACGCGTCGCTCAATTCCAGGGGAAGCCTTGACCGCTCGCGCCTCCACGCCACCTGGCCTCCGGCGAAGCAGAGGTTCGAGAGCTGCACGAGCATGAAGCCTCCGAGGATGCCCGAGTCGCCCACGGACCTCCAGACGGCCACGCCGGCGCCCGCGACGGAGAGTGCCGCAGCCGCGTAGTAGCGCCTCCGCCACCTGCGCTCGACGGCGGAGTCGATCAGCGCCACGAAGATCGGCGTCGTGATCGTGAAAAGGGCGATCTCGTAGGCATGGAGGTGGGCGTACGAGCGCTGGTACAGGACGTACGTGGCGCCGAACTGGACCGCGCCGATAAGCGCCAGCCGAAGTACCGGCGCCGCCCCCATCCGCAAGGGCCGGAACAACGGGGTGAAAACGGCAAGCGAGACGGCCAGCCTCAGCACGGCGACCGCCGTCGGGTCGAGCCCTGCGAGCCTCTCCTTGATTAGGCCGAACGAGAACGCCCAGATGAACGAGGCGGCAAGCAGGAGGATCATCCGGTTCTCGAAGGAGCGCGCGGGGGATCAGACCCGGAAAATCGCCCCCAGGCGCCTTCCGAGAAGCAGGCTGACGCCGGCGACCATCGTACCCAGAAACACCATGGCCCAGACCCCGAGCGCGCATGCCAGGAACTTTCCCTCACCCAGGAGCTGGAAGAGCTCGAGGATGGCCTTGGTGATCGGGAAGAAGACCTGCTTTTGCGCGAGGATGATCGAGTCGCTGACCTCGAGCATCGCGAACGCGAACGCGAGGAGGGCGCCCGCCATCAGGTTGGCGGCGATCAGGGGTAGCGTGATCTTGAACATCGCCCTGAAAGGCGGGCTCCCGAGGTTTTCGGCCGCCTCCTCCAGGGTCACGCTCGTTTGCTGGAACCCGGCGGCGGCCGAGCGCACGACATAGGGCAGGCGGCGGATCGAATAGGCTACGATAAGCAGCACGGTCGGATTGCGAACGGGGTTGATGAACGCGAAGAAGCGGCCCTCCTGGGACATCGCAAGGTAGCCGAACGCGAGCACGATTCCGGGTACCGCGAGCGGCAGCATCGAAAGGAAGTCGAGCGCGTGCCTGCCGGCGATCCGCGTCCGAACGACGACGTAGGCGATCGCGACGCCCAGGACCACGTCGACCACCGTGGATACGCTTGCATACTTGAGGCTGTTCGCGATCGCGGGGACGGTGTACTCGCTTCCGAGCGCCTCGCGGAAGTTGCCGAGCGTGAACCCCCTTGGCAGCGCGCTCGCATACCAGTCCTTGGAGGATGCGATCAGCACCACACCCAGGTGCGGGAGGATTGCGACCATGGTGACGCCGCAGAAGATCACGGTGCAGAGCAGCGCCTGTGGCGCCGGAAGCGCGCGCGCGCCGCCGGCGGTGGTGGCCTTGGCCATCATCGCGTGGCCCGTCTGCCCGAAAAGGCCCTTTCCCACGGCGTAGATGAGGACCGAGCTCGCGAGCATGACCGCGACGAGCGCATAGGGGAAAGGGTTGCCGCCGATGTCCTTCAGGCCGTAAAAGATCTGGACGCTCGTTACCCGCGAATAGTCGAACACGAGGGGCGTCCCGAGCTCCGTGAACACCCAGATGAACACGATCGTGCACCCGGCGAACAGTCCGGGGCGGATGAGCGGGAGCGTGATCCTCCGAAAGCGGCGCAGCCCCGTGCAGCCTAGGTTCTGCGCCGCCTCCTCCATTGCGGGATCGATGTTCGCCAGCGCGGCTACGGCGTTCAGGTAGATGATCGGATAGAGGGATAGCGCCTCGACGATCGCGACGCCCCAGAACTGGTTTGCGGCGAACCAGTCGAACGTCCAGCCGTGCGGCCGCAGCCCAACGTCCACGATCAGAGCGTTGACAGCGCCGTATTGCCCGAAGATCTGCTTGATCCCGATCGCGCCGACAAAGGGCGGCAGGATCATCGGGACAAGCACCGCGGAATTCAGGAACCCCTTGAGCGGATACAGGAACCGGTCGGAGATATACGCGAGGGGCATCGCGATAAGCATAGCGATCGCGGTCCCGGCACACGCCAGCAGGAAGGAGTTGCGGAGCGCCGTGACGTAGGTCGGGTCGGTGAGGAGCGCGCCCAGATATGCGAAGGTCAGCCGCCCGTCGGCGTCGATGAACCCGCCCCTCAGGATCTGAAGGACGGGCCAGAGGAAGAACACCGCGAAGAAGGCGGCGGTGAGGGCGAGCACGATCCGGGCCGTGGTCCTGGACATGGCGCGGTGAGGCCGGCTCAGCTGAACGGCCAGATCCTGAAGAACGACAGGAAGAACATCGCCGCGACCGCGTAGCCTACGGGCGGCACGGCGCGGGCGCGCCCGAGCCCGACGCTCAGAAGCACCGAGCATATGAGGCCGATCCCGATTCCCAGGGCGATGCTGAAGGTGAGGGGGATCGCGAAGATCGTCAGGACGGCCGGCGCGGCCGTCTCAAAATTGGTCATATCGATCTCCACGACCGCTTGCATCATGAAGATCCCGACGATCACGAGGGCCGGCGCCGTTGCGCACGCGGGTATCGCGAGGATCAGCGGGGTGAGAAAGAGCGCGAGCAGCATGAATACCGCAACCCAGATAGCCGTCAGGCCCGTCCGTCCGCCCGCCTCGACGCCCGAGGCCGACTCGATGTAGCTCACCACCGTCGAGGTGCCGCAGAGTGCGGAGAGGATCGTGGCGATCGAGTCGGCGAGCAGCGCGCGCCCCGCGTTGGGAAGGCGTCCGTTCGCGTCGAGCAGCCCCGCGCGCTTGGTGACCCCGATCAGGGTCCCGATGTTGTCGAACATGTCGACGAGCAGGAGGGTGAGAATGAGCGGGAGGGCGGCCAGGAACCCCTTCGAGGTCTTCAGGAACCCGAAGGTGAGCTTGAGGAACACGGGCGCCGCCGAGTGCGGGAGGGAAAAGATGCTCCCGCTCAGATCGGTCACCCTGCCGCCCGCCCCATTGGAGGCGAAGAGCCCGGCGATTGTGACCGCGATGATGCCGAGGACGATCGCGCCCGGCACCCTCCGCGCAACCAGGAGGGCGGTGAGGACGATCCCCGCGAGGCACAGCACGGTGGGCCCCGCCGTGAAGTCGCCCGGGCCGACGAAGGTCACCCTGTTCGCGACTATGACGCCGCCGTTCTTGAGGCCGATGAAGGCGATGAACAGCCCGACGCCGCAGGTCACCGCGAGCTTCAGGCCGAGCGGGATCGAGGCGATGATCTTCTCCCGGATCCCGGAAACGGAAAGCGAAAGGAAGATGAGGCCGTTTATGAACACCATCCCGAGCGCCTCGTTCCACGCAACCCCCTTGCCGATGCAGATCGTGTACGTGAAGAACGCGTTGATCCCCATGCCGGGCGCCAGGGCGATCGGGAAATTGGTGAACAGCGCCATGAGGGTCGTCGCGACGGCCGCCGTGATCGCGGTGACGGTGACCAGGGCCCCCTTGTCCATCCCCGTGTTCGCCAGGATGGAGGGATTGACCGCGAGGATGTAGGCCATGGCGGCGAAGGTCGTCAGTCCCGCCTGAAACTCGCGGAAGGGCGTCGTCCCGCGGCTTTCGAGCTTGAAGAGGCGTGATACCATGGGTTGGTCGGTGGGCTGGGTGTGTGTGGCCGATTTGGGCGCGCCCCGCAACGCAAGTTTTTGTTTTAAATCCCCCAGATTCCGGCGATAACGGCGGTCGCATGAATCCGGAATCCAACCTTGCCGCGCTCGGCCTCGTGCTGCCCCAGCCGCCCGCCGCCGCCGGGAGCTACGTTCCCACGGTGCGCTCCGGGAACCTCCTCTACTGCGCGGGCACCCTTCCCATGGCGGACGGCAAGCTGACCCATGCGGGCCAGGTGGGGCGGGAGCAGACCGTCGAGACGGGCGCGAAGGCCGCGGAGGCGTGCGCGCTCAACACGCTCGCGAACATAAAGGAAGCGCTGGGCTCCCTGGACCGTGTCTCGCGCATCGTGTTTGTGAGCGGGTACGTGAACGCCGTGGACGGATTCGCGGAAAGCCCCGCGGTGATCAACGGGGCGAGCGACCTCTTTGTGAAGGTGTTCGGCGACGCCGGTCGCCATGCGAGGGCGGCGGTCGCGGTGAACGGGCTTCCCCGGCGGGCGACCGCCGAGATCCAGGCGGTCGTCGAGATCAAGGCCTAGCGCCAGAATCCGCGGATGTAGACCCTGTGGCCTGCGCGAGACTCGTAGCGCGGGCCGATCCAGACGGCGCCGCGCCGCGGCGGGAGCTCATAGTGGCCCCTGACCCATCCCCAGCGGTTGCCGTACCAGTGGTAGTAGCCGCCGATCCAGAAGTATCCGGGCCCCGGAAGGACGCCGACAGCCTCGACGATCGCCGCAGGGGGCGCTTCGGCCACGACGACCTCTCCCAGATCGGCGTACGTGACCCCAATGGGGGCCGGGCGCACCGCGACGACGCAACCTGCCGAAAGGGCCAGGAGGCAGAGCAGCGCCGCGGCACCGGCCGCTGCGCAGGCCGCGCGCGTCAGGGGAAGGTGTTTGTGCAAGGGCGTCGTCTCGGCGTTGGTCGTCTTCATGGTCGTGGGTTGTCTGGTTACGTAGACGCTGGCTGCGGGCTCCGGTTACACGAGATTCTTCGTAATCACCCGAGCGTTGCGCCCGCTGTCGTCGTACATCTTGAGCCGGGCATCCGGGAGAATGTCCTTCGTGCTCTCCTCGAACCCGCAGACGCCCGTGAAGAAGCCCGCGCTCTGCGTCGAGAGGGCGATGACAATCTTTGCGCCCCGCTCCTTTGCCTGGAGGCAGGCGTATTCGACCATCTTCTTACCGATGCCCCGGTTGTGGTAGAACGGCAGGACGTAGAGCGACGCGATCTCGGCCGTTTCGGGCCGGTCCGGGTAGAACATCAGCGTGACGCACGCGATGACGGCCTCGTCGACCTCGAACACGAAGAACTGGTCGATGTTCTTCTCGATGGCCTGCTGGGTGCGGTGGATCAGCTCCTCGCGCCTGACGGCGTTGCGGGTGAGGTTGTAGAGGAGCCGCGCGTCGCGGCGGGTCGCCTTGCGGATCTGCTGGTAGTCGTTCCCGTAGACGAGCGAGCCGACTCCCTCGTTTGAGAATATCTCGTTGAGAAGGCCGTCGAACACGCGGCCGTCGACGATGTGCACGCGGGGCGTGCCGCTCTCGATCGCCTTGATCGCGTACGTGGCCTTGCTGCGGCTGGACTCGGCCAGATGCTCGGGGTGATCCTTCAGGATCGAACGCAGGGCCTCGGCGGAGATCTCGTGCCTCACCTCGCCCTCTATCTCCAGCCCCGCGTTCGGGGCGAGGTAGATGATCTTGGTCGCATGGAGGGCCTCGGCCATCTCGGCGGCGAGAAGGTCGGAATTGACCCGGAGTGACTTCCCGTCGGGGCCGAACGCGAGCGGGGAGACGAGCGGCACGACCTGGCGCTCGATCAGCGCCATGATGAGCTCCTTGTCGATCCGGTCGACCTTGCCGGTGAGCTGCTGGTCCACGCCCTTGATGATTCCGATTTGCACGGCGCGGACCGCGTTCGTGATGGCGGCCGTGAGCGAGCTCTGCGTGAGCCCCTCGAGGATCAGGTGCGACACGCGCGAGGACGCCCGGATCGCAAGGTCCAGCGTGGCCGCATCGGTGGGGCCCGTGCCGTCGTAGTTGGTGATCGGGATACCGCGGAGGGCGGAAAGCTCCTGGAGCTGGTGGCCGATCCCGTGCACGAGCACGACCTTGATCGCAAGGCTCCTGAGAACGGCGATGTCCACCAGCAGGTTGCCGAAGTTCTCGTCCGCGACGATCGAGCCGTCGATGGCGATCACGAAGATCTGGCCCTGGAACCTCGGCACGTACTGGAGGATGCCGCGGAGGTCCGTGGGTTTGATCGTCGTCGCTTGGGCAGTCGGGGGCGACGGGGGAGGGGTGTGGCCGCTTTCGCTGGTCATTGGCAGGAACGCGTTCTCATGGAAGCGGCGCCGCACGTCAAGGGACCTGTGAGGCGGCGATCCCGCCAGAACCCGGCCGGAACCGCCGTCAGCGCACGCGAAGGGTCCATGACTTCGACGCGCGCTCCCCGACGAGGACGACGCGGTACGTACCCGGTTTGAGCGAGCCGGGCGGGACCGTGAGCAGGGCGTAGCCCTCCCGGGTCCGCGCAAGCAGGGACCCGTCAAGCCTCTCAAAGTCAGCTACGATGACAATCTCGCCCTCCCGCTCGTAAAGGTGGGCCCCCGACAGCTGCCGCTTGTTGTCGGGCAGCGTGTAGGTGAGCCCGATCGGATAATCGATCCCCGAGACGGCGACCGGGGCCGCCGACACGGAGACGATCTCGAGGGGAAGGAGAGGGGACTCGACGAGCGTCTTTCTCAGCTCCGGAGGCAGGCTGCCGGGAGCCGGGGAGGCGGCCACGCCCGTTTCGGGGATCGGCTCGGAGGGGCGGCGGGCATCGATTGCGACGCGCTTGTACCCCGCCTTGAGCAGCCTCACGACATCCGCCCTGTCGCGCATGTCCTGGTAGGGCCTGAACGCGGGCCCGGGCCGGCGGTAGTGGAGGGTCAGCCAGGTGTACACCGGGACAAACAGCACGATGGCAAGGACGATCCACCTCATCGGCCAGGGGCTACGGTCCTTTCGGGCTGCGCTCATCGGGAGTCAAGGCCAGAAGGACGGCGCCGGTTTGGCAACAAGCGTTTTCGTGTGTTGCCATCCGACCGGCCTCTTTCTTGGCTGTCACGATCCCATGAGGTTCTGGTCGCGCTATTTCATACCCACGCTCAAGGAGAGCCCGGCCGATGCGGAGATCCCCTCGCACCGGCTGCTCATCCGCGCCGGGCTCGTGCGCAAGCTTGGCGGCGGGCTCTACACGTACCTTCCTCTCGGCCACCGCGTGATGCAGAAGATATCGCGAATCTGCCGCGAGGAGATGGAGCGGTCGGGGGCTATCGAGCTTTCGATGCCGCATATCCATCCGGCGGAGTTCTGGGCGGACGGGCCACGGTGGGGCCCCGTGCGCGAGATCATGTTCCGTGCGGACAGCGCTGGCGCCGGCAAGCGGGGCCAGAAGGAGCCGGATCTTGTGCTTGGGCCGACCCACGAGGAGGTGATCACGCCGCTCGTCAAGGCGGAGATCACGAGCTACCGGGACCTGCCCAAGACCTTCTTCCAGATCGGGACAAAGTTCCGAAACGAGATCCGCCCGCGCTACGGGCTCATGAGGGCCAGGGAGTTCTCCATGATGGACGCCTACTCGTTCGACGCGGACGACCAGGGCGCGACGCGCAGCTACCTGGCAATGAAGGCGGCCTACGAGGCGTTCTTCCGCAGGGTCGGGGCCCAAGCGATAGCGGTCGAGGCCGACACGGGCGTCATGGGCGGGAGCTTCTCCCACGAATTCATGGTGCCCGCCGAGGTGGGCGACAACGACCTGTTCTACAACGAGGAAAGCGGGTACGCCGCAAACCGCGAGAAGGCACGCAGCGCGATCGTCCCCGAAGGCCTCGCGGTCGCCGCTCCGGAGCACGCCATGGAGGAGTTCCCGACTCCGGGAGTCGTGACGATCGCCGCGCTCGAGGCGGCCCCGTACGGCGTCCCGGCCGACCGGCAGTTCAAGACGCTCATCTACATCGGCGACGGCCGCCCGTTCGCCGTCATCCTGCGGGGGTGCGACGATCTCGAGGAGGCAAAGCTCGGGTCGCTCGGGTTCACGCTTCTGCGGCCGGCGACCCCGGAGGAGATCGAGCCGATCATGGGGGCGAAGCCCGGCAGCCTTGGCGCCGTCCGGGACACGGTAAGGAACCTACCGGCGCTTGCGGGGATTTACGCCGACCACGCGATCCGGCTGGTCGGCAACGGCACCACGGGGGCAAACCGCGACGGCTTCCATCTTCGCCACGTCAACGTGGCGCGCGACCTCCAGATCACTTCCTTCGGGGATTTCCGCCGCATTTGCGCGGGCGAGCCCGATCCCGTCGGCGGCAGGCCCCTCAAGGTCCGGCGCGGCATAGAGGTCGGCCACATCTTCAAGCTCGGCACGAAATACTCGGAGCGGATCGACGCGGGCTACACCGACGACAAGAAGCAGAGGCACCTCTTTGTCATGGGATGCTACGGAATCGGCATCAGCCGGACCCTGCAGGCGGTCATCGAGCAGAGCCACGACGGCGACGGGATCATCTGGCCGTGGGCGATCGCGCCGTTCCAGGTCCTTGTTTGCCTGCTGGATCCGCAGGACTCGGGCGCCGCGCTGGTCGCGGGCCGGCTTGCCGCCGCGGCGGAGCGCGGCGGGGCCGACGTGCTCGTGGACGACAGGAACGAAAGGCCCGGCGTGAAGTTCAAGGACGCGGACCTCCTCGGGATTCCGCTGCGGATCACGATTGGCGGCAGGGGGCTCAGGGAGGGGATCGTCGAAATGAGATGGCGCGGCGCCGCGGAAACGCTCAAGATAGCGGTAGATGAATCGGAAGCCAGGGTTGAGGCGGCCATCCGGGAGAGGGCCTGAGCACCTGCCTTTCCGGCAGCATTTCCGTGCCTGAGTACCGAACCCACACCCGCCCCGAAAGCCGCGCGTCCACGGAGGCGCAAGAGGAGAGCGCATGGCGGGTGGTCGTGCTCAACGACCCCGTGAACCTCATGTCGTACGTCGTGATGGTGTTCAAGAAGGTGCTGGGCTTTGACGAGTCCAAGGCCCGCAAGCACATGCTCGAGGTCCACGAGCAGGGGCGCTCGGTCGTCTGGACCGGCGTCCGCGAGACGGCCGAGGCCCACGTGTTCACCCTGCAGCAGTGGCATCTCACGGCGGTCCTCGAGCCCGATGAAACGCGTTGAGGTGAAGCTGAGCCTGCCTGTTGTGGCGCCCCTCTTGGACGTCATCCGCGAGCTGTCGTTCGAGCTGGAGAAGGTCCTCGCGGCGCCCCAGGCCCTCCACGATCTCGACCAGGAGTTCCGCGGGGCCTGGATTGGGGAGCTGCTGGAGGGCCAGAACGAGGACCTTCGCGCCCTCCTGTCGCTTTTCGACGGCGAATTCTTCGCGGAGGGCGTGGTCGCGTTCGACGAGACCAATGCCGAGCCGATCGTGCGCGCCTGCACCGCGTTCCGTCTGCAGCTGCGCGAGCGCCGGCTTAAGACGCTGAGCGACGAGGCGCTCGAGACCGGCGACATCGACATGGGGGGGCTCGACGAGGCGGTCCGGAAGGCGTTCATGTGCTACCTTTTCCTGGCGACGGTGCAGGAGCTCATCATCCAGCACCTGGATTCGAGCATCATAGGCTCCTCGGGAAGCTCCCAGCATTGAGCATGCAGCGGAGCCCGAATCCGCCGAGCGGGGCCCGGTTCCGCAAGGGCCCCTAGCCGAGCTGCTCGATGAGCGAGCATGGGCGCTCCAGCGATGCCGCGCTGTCCCATCGGGACGAATTCGAGGCCGCTTTCGCGAACTTGCTCCGAGAAGAGCTCATTGTCACGATGGTGACGATGTGGCCGCGTGCCTTGAGCGCCCGCCCGAGACCGATCACCGGATGGACGTCGCCTGAGCTGCCGATGGTCGCCAGTAGAATCCGCAAGGGCATACTTGACGGTGGGCCGACATTACCCAGACTCAAGGACAGACACCCTGCAGTGTTCGAGGTGCTTTCAAAAACTGCTCTTTGCCTTGGAAACATTACGGGAGCCAAAACCGCCGCGGAAGCTGCTAGGCCGTAAACCGGAAAGCAAACGCCGCGACGGCGGCACCCACCTTGACATGAAAAGGTCTTGAGCCTTTGGGCATACGGCACAGGCGGAGTGTCCATCCTTTTTCCCCAGCTTCCACGATGACCATACACACCTACCTCGTGCTCCACCTGAGCTCGGTCATCGTGCTCCTGGGGTACACGTTCTACGCGTTTGCCGCCCCCCAGGAGACCCGAAGGCGCGTGCTCATGATCACGGGGATCGCGGCGCTCCTTGTCGTGGTTTCGGGGTTCACGATGCTCCACAAGCTGGAGCTCGGGTTCCCCAGGTGGGCCATGGTCAAGCTGGTGTGCTGGCTCGGCCTCGGCTCGATGGCGGCGGTCGCCTACCGCAAGCGCGCCTCGGCCGACCTCTACATGATCATCGCGTTCGTTCTCGCCATCACCGCGGTCGCGATGGTGTACGTCCGGCCTTTCTAGGGGGCGGGGTGCCATGGACGGGTCGCTTTGCGGCGTCTGGATCGACGGCGAGGGGCGGGCCCGGGTCTGCGTCGCGCTGTCGGACGGAGGGCGCGAGGAGAAGGCCCTTCCGTTCGAGCCGTTTGCCTGGCTGGCCTCCGCGTCGTTCGACGCCCCGGTCTCCGGCGTCGTGTTCGAGCGCCTGAAGGGGGACGGAGTCCTGGGGACGCTCGCCAAGGCCCATTCGCTCGAGGCTTTTGACGGGCTCCTCAGGGCGGCGCGCGAATCGGTTGCGGTGGACGCAATCCGGCCCCTCGAATGCCAGTTCCTGCTCCAGCGCCGCGCGCGCCTGTACGGCGACATGGGCTTCGGAAGGCTGCGCCGGTGCCAGATTGACATCGAGACGGGATCCGCCGACGGCGGATTCAGCGACCCCGAGAAGCCGGGGGACCGCGTGCTTGCGATCGGGATGCGCTCGGGCGGGAAGAACCACCTCCTGCTCCTTGAGGACATGAGCGACGCTGCCGAGAAGCGCCTGCTTCTGGCCTTCAACTCCCGGCTCGCCGCGCTGGACCCCGACGTCGTGGAGGGCCACAACATCTTCAAGTTCGACCTGAACTACCTCAGGGTACGGTGCCGGATGCGGCGCGTGCCCTGCTCGTGGGGGAGGTTCGGCCAGCGGGCCGCGTTCAGGAACAGCCGGCTCAAGGTGGCGGAGCGCTGGGTCGACTTCCCGCGCTGCGACCTGCCGGGCCGGGCGGTCGCGGACACGTACCTGCTCACGCTGCTCAACGACATCGCGACGCGCGAGCTCAACTCCTACACCCTCAAGGAGGTCGCGATACACTTTGGGATCACCGAGGAGGAGGGTTCGGGGCGGACGTACATCGAGGGCAGCCGGATCGCGGAGGTGTTCGCGAGCGACCGTGCTCGCTTCTGCGCCTACCTCGAGGACGACCTGAGGGAGACCCAGGGGCTCGCCGACCTGCTGCTGCCGACCTATTTCGAGCAGGCGCGGGCCTTCCCGATCCCCCTCCAGGAGGCGATGCTGCGCGGAACCACCGTCAAGATCGACCTGCTCTTCCTCGAGGAGTATTACCATGCGCGCCAGTCCTGCCCCCAGCCGCCCGAGATCCGCCCGTTCGACGGCGGCTACACGCGAAGCTTCAACGAGGGCGTGTTCCGCCACGTGCTCCATTTCGACGTGGCCTCGCTCTATCCGAGCCTGCTGCTGAACATAGGCAGGAACCCGGCGGACGACTCGCTGGGCGTGTTCATCCCGCTTCTCAGGCGGCTGCTCGACTACCGGCTCAAGTACAAGCTGCTCGCGCGCAGCGCGCCCGAGCAGGAGGAGCGGGCCGAGGCGGAGGCGCGCCAGGGGGCGTTCAAGATCCTCATCAACTCGTTCTACGGCTACCTCGGGTTCTCCGGGGCCCGGTTCGGCGACGGTGAACTCGCGGCGGAGGTCACCCGGCGGGGCCGCGAGCTGCTGCAGCAGCTGATCGACGAGTTCAGCCGGCAGGGCTGCACGATCCTCGAGGCGGACACGGACGGGATCTACCTCTCCTCCGACGCGCACTTCGACCGCCCCGAGGAGCTCCTCGCCCGCGTCGCCCCGATTCTCCCCGCCGGGATCGAGCTGGAATTCGACGGCCGCTACGACGCGATGTTCTGCTACAAGGCGAAGAACTACGCGCTGAGCGAATCGGGCAGGGTCATCTTGCGGGGGAGCGCGCTTCGGTCGCGGGGCGTCGAGCCGTACCTGAAGGAGCTGACGGACGCCCTGATCCGGTTTCTCCTGGGCGTGTCGGGCGAGTCTCCGCTCGGCCTCCTCGAACGGTACCGGAAAGGCTTGGGCGAGCGCTCGCTCGCCGTGGAGGAGGTCGCAAAGAGCGAGGTCCTGGGAATGAACCCGGACGCATACGAGCGCTTCATCGCCGGCGGAGGCAAGCCGCGCCGCGCCTCGGCCGAGGCCGCGCTCCAGCTCTCGCCCCGGCCAAGGATGGGCGACCGGGTCGCCTACTACATCACCCCGGGGCAGAAGGGCCGCACCAGCGACTGGCAGCGCACGAGGCCGCTCGCGCTGTACGACCCGGTTGCGGCGCCCTACGACCCCGAGTACTACGCCGGGAAGATCGACGACTGGCTCGAGCGGTATGGGAAGTTCCTGGGCGTCAGCGCCCGCTCCAAGGAGGCCGACACGAGGCAGGGGGAACTGCTCTGAGGGCGCGCCTAGCCGGCGGTCTTGCTCCGGACCGCGGCCCAGTCAACCGTGGCGGCATCGTCGTCCCCGTTTCTCCATACGATGCCCAGGAACTCGGCGGGCAGGATGTTGTTCGCCTTGAAGAAGCGCCTGTCGCCGCCGCAGCAGTACATGAGGCTGTCGGGAAGCTCGCCCTTTAGCTTCGCCTTTGCCTTCGGAATTATCCGGGGCAGCCATTCGATTCCCTTCACGGCGTCGGTCTTGGGAGGCATCCTCGACTCGTCGAGCACCGCGGCCGATGCCACGCCGCGCTGCACGTTCAGGAAGTAGTCGCGGCGGACGGCCTCGATCGCGAGGGCGTGCCCGAATCCCGGCTCGCCGCCCGAAACCTCGTCCTCGGCATAGTCGTACATGTGCTGGGCCGTGATGCCGTTCTCCGCGAGCCACGTGGCCTGCGCCTTGTCGAAGTAGGTCCCGGCCCCGCGCCGGCCCTTTGCGTAGTGGCTTACCGCTTGGTCATAGAGGGACCGGAATTGTGAGGGGAAGTCGTAGTGCTTCATGGTGGTTGCAGGGATCTAGGCCGGCCGGAAGTCGATGATCCGCTTGAACCGGTCCACCTTGTCGACGACGACGTCAAGTCTGCCGTTCAATTGGTAGGCCCGGTGCCTGCGGCGGCCCACGAGCGAGTTGCCCTCGGCATTCAGCTGGTAGTAGTCGTCGCCAAGCGTGTCGGCCGAAACGAACCCGAAGGTCATCGACTCGACGAGCTCGATGAAGAACCCGTGCCTGCGCACGTCGGTGATGACCGCCACGAAGACGGTGCGCTTCTTCTTCGCCAGCTCGCGCTCGAAGAACTCCAGAAGCTTGATCTTCACGCTCTCGCGCTCGGCCTCGGCCGAGTTGACCTCGGTCTGGCTCAGGTGCTCCGCCAGGTGCTGGATGCCGCGGACGTCGTGGCGGAGGCCTCCCCCGTGGGCGCGCCCGGCGAGGTGGGACTGCAGGACCTGGTGCACGACCAGGTCGGAATAGCGGCGGATGGGCGAGGTGAAGTGCGTGTAGTCCTTCTTGTGAAGCCCGTAGTGCCCGTCGGCGGTGGCCCGGTAGCAGGCCTTCTTCAGGCTGCGCAGGAACTGCGTCCGAAGCGTGTGGCCTTGGGGGTGCGACTGGAGGATCTTGAGCAGCTTGACGACCTCCTCGCGCCGCGTCAGGTCGCCGACCTTTATACCGAAGGTCGACACGAACTGGCGGTATTCACTGAGCTTCTCCGGATCGGGCTCGTCGTGGACGCGGTAGAGCGACGGCAGCCGGTGGGTGCGCGTGAGCCGCGCCACCGCCTCGTTCGCGGCGAGCATGAACTCCTCGATGAGCTGGTGGCTCTCGTCCTGCTCGATCTTCTCGAGGCGGTCCGCGTAGCCCAGCGGGTCGACGAATATCTTCGTCTCGGGCATGTCGAGATCCAGGCTTCCGTGCGCCATCCGGTCGCGGCGAAGGGCGCTCGCGATCCGCCAGAGCGCGCGAATCCACGCCTGCAGGTCGGAGAGCTCGCGGTCGTCGAGGTCCCGGAGCGCCCGGCCGGTGGAGCCGGTCTGGTGCTTCGGCGGGATCGGCAGGGCGCGGATCTTGTCCAGGCTGGCCTCGATGAGCAGCGCGTAGGCCTGCCGGTAGGTGAGCCGCTTTCGGCTCCGGATGACCGTGTTGGCGTAGTTCGTCTCCTGGAGCCGGCAGTCGGCGCCGTAGGTGAGGAAGACTGCCTTGCAGATCCGGTCGTGGCCCTCGACCAGGGAGCAGAGGCCGTTGGAGAGCTTCTCCGGCAGCATGGGGATCACCGTGCCGACCAGATAGGTGGAATTGCCCCGCTCCCGGGCCTCGCGGTCGATGGCCGTGCCGGGCTTCACGTAGCTCGACACATCCGCGATGTGGACCCCCACGCGCAGATCGCCCCCGCCGAGGTCCTCGATCGAGAGGGCGTCGTCGAAATCCTTGGCGTCGTCCGGGTCGATCGTGAACACCGGGATGGCGCGGTAGTCGAGCCTGCCGTCGATATCCCTTGCGCCGACGCGGTCCGGAAGGCCCGCGGCCTCGCGCTCGACCTCGGCCGGGAAGCCTGGCTCGAGGCCGTGCTTCACGAAGATGCCCAGGAGCTCCGCCCTCGGCTCGTGCGTTCGGCCAAGCCGCTCGGTGACCTCGCCGACGAGGGGCTGCTCGCGCCGCCGCCATTCCCCGAGCTTTACGACCACCTTGTCGCCGGGATGCGGGATGGGCCGCACCTTGGACAGGGTGGGGTCGGGGACGGCGACCTCGTAGACGAAACGGGGGTCGTCCGGGGCGACGAAATAGTTCCGGCCCTCGCGCCTGAGGTCGCCTACGATGGTCGTGCGGCCGCGCTCGAGAATCTGCACCACGCGGCCGACCCGCTCGCCCGGGCGCTTTCCGGGGACGCCGAGGTAGATGCGCACGGTGACCGTGTCGCCCGGGAGCGCGACGCCGGTGTCGTCGGGCGCGATCTGTATCGACGGTTCGTCGCGCCTCCCGTCGACGATTACATAGGCGGAACCGCCTGCCCTGAACTGGATTACGCCTTTGACTGAGTCATCGGCATGGGGCCCCTTGTGGCCCGGCTTGGTGTTTGACATTTCTTGGTGGGACCCGCGTTTGGCGAGTCAACCGGCCCCAAGCTCCCCCAAGCCGCGCCGATTGGCGAGCGCATTAAGCGAAAAAGACCGAACATCGCCCCTCCAGGCCCCCGCCCGCGGGCGGGCGCCGGCAATTCACTCCACCGGCCTCATCTGGATCGAATCGATGGTCTTTTCCCCCGCGAGTACGTTGGTGACCACGACCATCCAGTCGCCCGGCTTCACCCATTCGCGCCGGAGGAGGTAGGCGAACGCGTCGCGGACGGACTCCTCGGGATCGCGCTTGATATCCATGAGGAACGGCTCGACCCCCCACATCAGGAGCATGTGCCGGAAGACCTGCGGATCGTCCGTAAACGCATAGATGGGGCACCGCCGCGCCCGAAAGGCGGACAGCGTCTGGGGCAGCAGGCCGCTGCGGGTGAACACCACGATACCGGCGTCCCCGAGTTCCTGCGCGAGCACGACCGCCGAGCGGAGCAGCCGGTCCTTGTGGGTCTTGAGGGGGAGGTCGGCATTGTAGCCCTTGGTTGCGCTGCCCTCGATGCGGCCCGCGACGCGCTTCATGAACTGCACGCACTCGAGGGGGTACCGGCCCGTGGCCGTCTCGCCAGAAAGCATGATTGCGTCCGCCGTGGACCACACCGCGCCGGCGATGTCGCTCACCTCGGCCCGGGTGGGCACCGGCGACTCGATCATGGATTCTAGGAGGTGGGTAGCGACAATGACCGGCTTGCGGTGCCGGATGCACGACTCGACGGCCTTCTTCTGGAACAGCGGCAGGTCCTCCATCGGCACCTCGATTCCAAGGTCGCCGCGCGCGACCATCACCGCGTCGGCGGCGACGACGATCTCGTCCAGGTTGGCCATTCCCGACTGGTCCTCGATCTTAGCCACGATGCGCGCCGTGCTCTTCAGGCCGGACAGCAGCCGCCTCAGGATGTCGACGTCATCGGCCTCGCGCGAGAACGACAGAGCGAAGAAATCGACCTGCTCCTCCACGCCCACCGCGATGTCGGCGCGGTCCTTGGCGGTCAGGGCGGGCAGCCGGACCCTTGTGCCGGGCAGGTTGACATGGCGGCGGCTGTGCAGCTTTGCGGGCACGATGACGCGGCAGCGCACCCGGGACGGCGAGCTGCTGATGACCTCGAGCCGAATGAGGCCGCTGTCGACCAGCACGAGGTTCCCGGCCGAGACATCCCTTCCCATCATGGGGTAATTGACGCTCACCGCGAGCACGCCGCGCTCGGCGCGGCCCGGCTCCGGAAGGAGGTCGATCAGCTGCCCGGCTGTCAGGTCGACCGGCGCCTTCAGATCGCCGGTCCTGATCTCCGGGCCCTTCACGTCCATGAGGAGCGCGATGTGGCGCTTCGTCCTGCGGCAGACCTCGCGAACCCGCCGGATCATTGTGCGGGTCCATGCGCCGTCGGCATGGGCCATGTTGAGCCGGCAGACGTCAACTCCCGCCAGGATGAGCTTCTCCAGCATCGCCTCGTCCTCCGTTGCGGGGCCTAGGGTGAAGACGACCTTCGTGAGGCGGTAAGCCTCCTTGGGCATCGGTGCGGGGGACGGGTTCATCATTCGCGGAACTAGCAGAACCGGGGCCGAATGCCAGTTTCCCCGCCTCCCGGCAGGAAGATTCGGGTCAAGTTGGTGCCCAAGCGGTTATTCCCCAATCCGGCATGAGTGCGCGCTGAATCCCGCCCCGAAGGTGATGAGCCACATGTCGCCTGCGGCGCTGCCCGGTGGTAACATCCTGAGCGTCTCGGCGAGCGCGAAAAGCACCGAGGGGCTGCTCATGTTGCCGCAATCGCGGAGGACCCGCGCACTTGCCTCCAAGGAGTACCCGGGAAAAGCCCGACCTAGCGACTCAAGAACGTCGAGACCTCCTGAGTGTGCGACGACCCTAGCAACGGGTCGTGGGCCGCGCGTCTCCCAAAGCTGCGCCGCCGCATTTGCTGCAAGCTCCGGCACCGTATCGTGGAGCAGGTTGCGCAGTTTGCCATTGCGGGTCTCAAAGCGAAGCTTGTCTCGTTCGGCGGGGCGGTGAAGCGTCTGAAAATCAAAGCATCGGAGGCCGTTTGATGCTCCTCTCGGCTGCTGGCTGCGCCAGATCGTTGCCGCCGCTCCGTCGCTAAACAGGCAGGCGCTAATGAGCACTCCCGGGTCGTCATCAAGGTAGAATGCCGCCGAGCAGACTTCGACTGCCACGCAGGCGATGGTCGCGTCAGGGTGGGCAGCTAACACGTGGCTCGCCGAGCGGATTGTAGGAATCGCGGCGCCGCAGCCCAGGCCCACCAGGTCCTGAAGAATGGCATCCGATCGCAGGCCCAGCTGCTCAGCGACATAACTGGTCAGTCCCGGACAAAGGTAGCCGGTGCAGGTGCAGATCAGCAGCGCGTCCAGTTCGGCGGCCACAATTCCGGCCTGGTCAAGAGCCGTCTTGAGGGCTCTCCCGGCGAGTTCGGGCGCCGCATGCCGAAAGGCCGCATTCAGTTGGTCCGGCGTCAGGTCGAATACATTCTCGATGTCCGGAACTGCAAAGTGCCGTTTTGCGATTCCATGATCGTTTCGCAGGATGCTGTGCAGAATCAGTCTCGAGCGCCTGGTGAGTCGAAGGCGGGAGTGGGAGCGCTCGATGAATTCCCAGCACTGGGCCTGGGTGAATGATCGTTCGGGCACCGCTGTGGAGAGAGCATGGAGGTACATGAAGATTCAGTCTTGCCTGACCGCGGCCATGCGGTAGGCGCCGACGAGCGTCACCTCGCAGCTCACCTTCCACGGGCCGCAGTCTAATCCGAGGATGCGAGGCAGCTCGTCGGCGAGAAATCCGGCTGAGATGCTGGCATTGGCATCGTGGCGAGTCACGCGATTGGCCCCAAAGATGGGGCTTATCGCCGCGAACAAGGCCTGGGAACGCATTCGCCGAGCCGGCTCGCATGCCAATATCAGTCGCGGGCCTCGCCTAAGCTTTTGCCCGAGCTTCACAAGCTCGGCATCCGAGAAATGGTGGAGGATGAGATTGGCCAGCACAGCCTCGTGGTTCTTGTACCCTTCATAATCCCGGAGGTCAGCCCGGTGCCAGGCCCGGCCCTCCGGCCATACCAGGGGTCGGGGCACTTGGTCCAGGCCATCGGTCGCCATGCCGCGGCGAGTCAATAACCGGCAGAGTTCGCCCGACCCTGCGCCGATTTCGAGGATGCGGTCGTCCGCGCGCAGCACTCCTGGCAGCACACGGGCAAACCAGCGGTGGTTGCCCATGAGCAGGTTGATGACCCGCAGGTCCCGTCGGCTATGCGAGGCCGCCGGGTCGTCGGGCCCCAGGGAATCCAGGATCTCAGGTGTGAGCCTTCGCTGCATTTGTTGGAAAGCCAACGCCGGTCGGCGCCACAGATCACACCTCATACCCATAAACCGCGTTAAGCCGCATATCGGGCGTCCGGGCAAGGACAAGGCGGGTTGCATAATTGCGCACTCTTATGATCCAGGGATTCTCCCATTGGCCTATGAAACCGATCCTTCGGGCCTGTCTGACTATGGTTGCTGTCCGCGCGATTCTCAATGCCTCGTAGGAGCGGAACGCTTCGGCAACCGTGGCCGCGCTTGGCAGAAGTTTGGCCAGGCATGCAGCGTCCTCAATCGCC
This sequence comes from uncultured Opitutaceae bacterium, assembly GCA_937889545.1. Lineage (GTDB taxonomy): Bacteria > Verrucomicrobiota > Verrucomicrobiia > Opitutales > Opitutaceae > Palsa-1447. Next base: position 32,648 of record CALAOT010000105.1, on the reverse strand, counting down.
ATGCAGGCACCTTGGCCGACATTCGGGGTCATGGGGTGGGCAGCATCGCCTAACAGCGTCACACGGCCCTTTCCCCAGCTTCGAAGCGGCCTGCGGTCCCGCGCATCGACCCTTATGATATCGCTCGGATCGGTGGCCTCCAACAGCGCCTGAATCGGCTGATGCCAATCCCTGAATGACTCAATCAGCGCTTGCTTGAGGCCCACCGGCGGGTCGGACTGGCAGGGCGCGCAGTTCTGCGTGGCATACCAGCAAATCCGCCCCTGTCCGATGGGCATGATTCCAAACCGCCTGCCGGAGCCCCAGGTCTCGCTGATGTGCCCGTGGACCACGCCGGCGACCGCCGGTGCGATGCCCCGCCAGATGCAATAGCCGCGATAGACGGGATCGGCAACTCCGTGCAGCTGAGCTCTGACGGCGGAATTGATGCCGTCGGCCCCGATGAGCCCGTCCGCGTGGGTAGCTAGGCCGCCGGCAAACGTGGCCGTGACCCCTGCGGCATCCTCCGCAAACGAAACGAGGCGCTGATTGGCCTCCATGCACGATGGAGGCAGCGGCTGCCGCAGAGATCGGTGCAGGTCAGCCCTGTGGATGCAGAGGGCGGGCGTTGGGAACCCCCCCATGGCGATCCTGGAAATGGCTATGCCATCAGGCCTTAGCAGGTTGAATTGCGTGACCGGCTCCCCGAGGCCTACCACTGAATCGAGGACGCCGAGCGACTTGAGGACGCGCGTCGCATTTGGCCAAACGCTCATTCCGGCTCCGATGTCAGCAAACACCGGGGCCCGCTCGTAGAGCATGACGTCAATGCCTGCACGATGCAGAGCCAGAGTTGCGGTCAGCCCGCCTATGCCGCCTCCTGCGACGATCAGTTTTCCGCGCATGGATCGCTGGGGTGATTCTCTATGGATTTAACAATCAACTCGGTAGGGCGGAGTCCGGGGCCAGATCGTTGAATGTTAATCGAGATCGGCTGCGGACATACGTCCCAAGGCGAAGTTCCAGCAATCATACTGTTGGCGCCTTATGGCATTGGGCGATCGGTGCCGCATGGCGTCGAGAACAAAGGGCTTATGGATCGGAGCTGGGGATCGGCGGCCAATGTGGTTTTCAAGCAGAATGGGGTCGAAGCCATGCGGGGAGCGCCTGAGGGGATGAGCGCAAGCCATTTTGTTTCTGAATCGTCCTAGAGGCGGATGGCGTCCCTGTGGTTGCGCTCATTGGCATACGAACGCTGCATACCTCATCGCGCCCGTGCGATATGCCGCCCAGATGCGGCAAGCGGTCAGCGCGAAAATGCGGTCGCTGACCTTGGAGTTCAGCAACAGGCGCCAATAGCGGGGCTTTGTTAGCGTGCGCATCAGCATGCGCCTGATGACTACGCTCCAAGTCCTCGCAACTTGGTGAGTCAGGTCGTTCACCTGCACCTTCGGAAAACCGGACGATTCGAGCATACGGCGCAACGCACCAGCGGTGATGAGCGGTGCCTGGCGACCCTCCACTGAAATTGGACCGAGTAGGTTCCGACTGGACCACGGTGAAGGCCTGTCGGCGGCAAGCCAGGTGTTGATAACAAATCGTCCCGCCGGCTTCAGGGCCCGCCGGACCCCGACCAGGAAATCAGCCCGGCTTGGCATGTGCTCGATGCTTTCCAGAGACAGGATGGCATCAAACGATGTGTTGGGAACCTTTGCCTGCATCCAATCCTGCTCGCGGATTTCCACGGATCCGCGCGAAACCAACTGCCGGTCAGCGTACCGTTTCTGCGCCTTCGACACGGTGAAACCCACGACATCGGCTCCGTATGCCTCGGCTGCGAGACGGGCTGTACCGCCGTAGCCGCACCCGACATCGGCAAGGCTCATTCCGGTTTTCAACTGGAGGCGCCGTAACGCCCAGCTGCTCATCTGCTCTGCAGCCTCTGCCGGGCTTTCGTTTCCCCTTAGCCACAGACCGTGGTGGATATTCTCACCCCATACGTCCCGGTAGAAGAAATCTAGTGAATCATAATGCTCGGCAATAGTCGCGACCGGAGGAACGCCGGGAGGATCGTCTAGGTTTGCTGGGGACAAAGCGTGTAATCAATGCGAACCGGGGAATAGACCCGCATGTCACCCAATTCGTTCAAAGGCCCCGTGAATAGTTTGCTGAAACGCGCGCCGCTGCTCCGGGCGCATTTCACCAGAGTTGCACGGTTCATCGCAGGAAGAGCCCGATTCATTGGCGAAGGTCGTCTTGGACAATGGGCGGAAGCTCATTGGCGTGGAGCAAGAGCAGGCTTACCTGCCAAATCTCGGTGTCGGATAGCGAGTCGGCGTAGCCGGGCATTCCGGTGAGCCGGATTCCATTCTTCGCCTTCCAGTACGTGTCGCCGGCTGGATCGTCGGTGACGCCTTTCTTGGGGGGTAGCAGCTGTGGCGGCGCGGGAAACATGCCGATGGCGGTGGCGGAGGTGGGACGCCCCCAAGCGCCGTGACATTCAGCGCATTGCTTTCGATAGACATGGGCTCCGGCCAGCAGGTTCGTCTCGTCAGCCGAGATGGGCGACGATCGTTGGGCTTCCTGCCCGATTGCCGACCGTAGCGCGGACTTCGCCAAAAACCGCTCGAAGGGCATCGGGCCACCCTTTGTGGCAACAGGAATTCCGCCATGAACGAAGAAGAGGAATTCTGCTGCGAGGCACAGGCAAATTCCAAGAACGAGGCCGATCAAGTATGCTTTCATCATTCAGAGACGTCTCCCTGAAGATGGAAACGCACGCGCACCACGGGATCTACCTTGAGCATCACAAACAGGGTGATTATCGGCAGGTTGTAATTCCGGGTATCTGCTGGCACCTCGCCGTCAAAGGCCCATAGGCGGGGTGCAGCCGTGACCGACACAGGGAAAGCCACCAGATGCTCCATGCCGTGAAGGCGCAGCTGGCCCTGGGCTGTATAGGTTGTTCCGGCCGCGGGTTCGAATGACACCAGGACAAATTCGACCTGTGGAAACTGATCCGTGCGCTGCCAGAGATTCATCTGCTTATCTCCGCAAAACTCGTGCGAAAATGGACCGACTTTATCTTCCCGCCGCCTTGGGTAACCGTGATGGCCTCGTCGAGGCCCTGGAGTCGCGCGGCGAACGAACCGGTCGTCACATTGACGAGGATCTCGGTTTGCGACTGGGACTTGCCAATCAGCAGGGATGAGCCTGCCGCACGAGCCTCTACGGCGCATCGCAGTGCCGCCATCATGGCGATGCAGCGAGCATACGAGAGCCACAGAGTCGGATTGTCAGTACGATTTGAATATGACAATGCCGACATGCGTTCCATCCGTGTAGGGTGCCCAGTTGATTCGTTTCGGGTTTGGCGCGTCATGTCGACGGGCGATTCCCCGGGTGATAGACCATCCCAAAAGCGCTCCGGCCATCACGTCGCTCGCGTAGTGGGCGTTTTGCTCGATTCGGGCATAGCCAACTAGGCCGGCTGATCCGTAGCAGAGAACCTGAACCCACCAGGCGTGATAGCTCTCCGCGATGGCTGTGGCGACGGTAAAGGCCTGGAAGGTGTGGCCTGAGGGAAAAGATTGATTACCGCTGAAAGGTTTGAACACAAAGGTCCGCGTCGCGGAATTGGACCGCACGCGCCCAACCGCCTCCTTTAGCCCGGTCCCGATCAGGCCCGGGCCTATGATGCTGGCGGTGAGCGCGTCCATTGCGGCGTTCTTTGCCGTGACGTCGCCGTCTGCCTCGCCCCAGACCTCGAAGGCGCCAATGACGCCAAACGACCATACGGATCCGAAGTTCTGGAATTGTTTCATGAACCGGTCCTCGCCTGCAGTGCGGTGCGCCTGCACGCTGTCGTTCACGGTCTTGTCAAACGCAGCCGTGCCGCCAACGGCGGCACCGGCAAGTCCGGCCTCGAGCCAATCGCTTTGATCCCAGCGCGCCGGGGCGGTCAGTATGGCTCCCGTATCGCTCCACAAGAGATCGAGGTAATCGACAGTCCATAAGTGATCGGGCCGCGATCCGTGGGCCTCCCTGGTCGGCCCTGTAATATTCGTCATTGGCAGGTCAGGGGCCGCAGGCACAGTCGGGTCCGCGCGCAAGGCGCCCGCGGCCGTTATCAACGACATTGGGCAGAGCATCGCCAGGAGGCGCAAATACGGACGGCGAATTAGAGACACGGTCACGGTCGCAAAACGACCGCGAGCTTAGTGGTCACACATGAACACCGCGTGAATAACAGATGAATTATTATTCATCCTTGAGGCAACTCTACGGCGACGCATAAGCCGGACCGGGCTGGCCGATTCTCAATTCGGATGGTGCCGCCATGGAGCGTTGCGATGCTTCGGCAGATGGCCAGGCCGAGGCCATGGCCGGGCTTAGACTCCGATCGGCCATTTGAGGGTGAATAACGCACGAAGCGTTCAAACACCCTTTCGAGTTGGTCTGGGGGCAGCCCAGGCCCTTCATCTTTTACGGCGAGCCGCCACAATCCATCGACGATAATTGACTCGAGCTCGACGCAGGCGCCCTTCGGCGATGCGCGAAGCGCATTGGTCGTGAGGTTAAGGAGCAGTTGACGAATAAGCGTGGGTTCGCAACGCACCCCGCCGGCATCGGATCGGGTAACCTCAAAACGAGCAGCGCAATCGTCGGCTAAGGCGATCGCGTCCTCGGCGAAGCCGCGGACAAGTGCATCGGCGACTACCTCGGTCCTGGTCAGCGCAAATGTGCCGCTTTCAACCTTGGCGAGGAAAAGCAGGCTATTAGTGATCCGGCGAAGGCCTTCGATTTCCTCAAGGATTTCTCCCAGAGCGGCACTTCCTTCCTGGTCGGCAGCAAGCTTAGGCCGAAGTCTTTCTGCATTAAGGCGCATCAGTGCCAGCGGAGTCTTGATTTCGTGTGAAGCATCGGCCGTAAAACGCTTTATCTGGATGAAAGACGCCTCCAGACGGTCGAACATCCGATTGAGAAGCTGAGCCAAGGCCGCTAGTTCGTCATGGCCGGCTGGAACGGGAATCCGCTCCCCGAAATTGTCAGCCCGGATGCGGGCCGCCGTGTCGTGAATCGCCCGTACCGGCCGCAACGTGAGCCGGGCAAATGCCCAGCCGAGGCCCACGCTAATGAATGCCACGCCGCCAAGCAGAAAAAGGCTCACGCGAGCGTAGTCTCTCAAGAGCCGGTTTGCCGGAGACAGAGGACTGGCGATCTGGACATGCAGTGGGCCATAGTAGAATTCGCAAAGTCGGACCTCACCGACGCCGGCCAATTCATAGGTTCTTTGGAGAACCCCTCCACTGAGGTCGGGCAGGACCGCCCGGCCGAGATTCGCAGAGCGGAAAAGCAAGGTTCCTGTGTCATTATGAATCTGGAAAAAATAGAGAGCGGCATCGACCTCGGTGTGCGCTCGAACGCGCCGATCAATATCCGCGGCCGAAAGAGCGGCTGGATTCGGCTCCAGCCGGTCGCGGATCTCGACATACTCAGCTTGATTTAACAGGTCCAGGCCGTTGACCGCCTCGCGCGACAGGAGCCACCCGCCTGTCGCGAGGACAACGGCCATGGTCACCGTGACAAGCACGGCAAACTGCACCATGATCCTGGCTGTGAATGAATTCACACCAGTTCGTAGCCAGTGCCGCGTATCGTCTTGATCAGCGGTCGGTCAGGTGATTCCTCCAATTTCCGCCGGAGGCGCCGCACATAGACATCGATCAGATTCGTCTCCATGTCATAGCTTGCTTCCCAGACCTTTTCGGCGATCAGACTCCTCGTGAGAATCCGGCCCGGATTTTGAAGAAACAATTCCAATAATGAGAATTCGCGGCTGGTCAGATCGATGCGAACTCCATTTCGCGTAACGGTATGGGCCATAAGGTCGAGTTGCAAAGAGCCGTGAACAAGTACGGACGTTTTTGCGCCGGCGTGCCGCCGAAGAAGCGATCGCACCCGTGCTAGGAGTTCGTCGACGCTGAACGGCTTAGCCAAGTAGTCATCAGCCCCCAAGTTAAGGCCTCGGATACGATCTTCAACGGCGTCACGGGCGCTTAGGATGAGTACCGGTTCGTTGAAACCGGCGCTCCGCCATTCCTGCAAAAGATCAAGGCCATCGCCGTCAGGAAGGCCGATATCGAGAATTACTGCCCCATAAGGAGACTCGCTCAGTGCGTCGCGGGCAGCGGCGCACGTGCCAACGATCCGTGCCGAGTAGTTTTGTTCTGCGAGTGCCTTTTCCACGAAATGGCCCACGCGGCTTTGGTCTTCGACGACAAGAATCTTCATATTGTCCTTTGTGACTTAATTCTATGCCAGGGTTTGCGGCGCATTCAATGGAGGGGAAACTGGGACTATAAAAACAGAGGGGTTGTCTCGGCAATACTGCGACCGAAAAGTTTAATTGGCCGTTCCGTACCATTGCCTCGCATCGTCTTGGTGCCGTGACCTGGTCAAATGGCAAGTAGGGCGTTCCAAGGATACACTCCAGCAGGAATTAGAGCATTCTTCCGGATGCATTCGTGCAGCATGCAAATGGGCTGCCGAATTTCAGTAGATGAACGGAAATTCATCTGGTATTCACGGCAAATTCATCAACAGGTGCCAAGGTGATAGGTATTCGTGGCTATAACTCTCTTCGCTCATCGCAATACGGCCTTTCCATGCGATGCATCTGGTTTTTTTGAACCTATTGCATGTTCGACGGTCCAATGCTGATTACCCGTTCCAGCTAGATGATCCAACGAAGACCCGGCGCGATCCCGCTCGCGATTTTCCTGTTCGTGGCGTCTCCACGCCCTGCGGCCCGTTCGGACGATTCGCTCTCCTACAAATACGAGAATTACACGGAGGCTGGCGGGCGCGTCGGCGTCCAGACCCAGGGGATCGTCGCCAACCAGGAGATCGGCGCCGACATGCGGCTTGGGCTGACGGCGGTGACCGATGCGATCGCGGGCGCAACACCCACGGGCCTACCCGCTCCCGCGGGTTCGGACCAGGTGCCCCTTGCCCACCTGAGCGACCACAGGAAAGCCTGGGAGACCGACCTTTCGCGGCAGTTCAGCGCCATCAACATCTCTGCCGGGCTCTCGGAGAGCCGCGAGCACGACTACATTTCCACGGGTTGGTCCCTGAATACTCTTACCGACTTGGACCAGAAGAACACCACGCTGCTGGTGGGAGTTGCCGGCCACGACGACGACGTCGAGACGTTCTACGACCCCCAGCGTATCTACGTCAAAAAGCACTCGTTCAACGCGATCATGGGCGTGACCCAGATCCTCGATCCGCGGACCACGGTGACGTTGAATCTGGCTTGGGGAAGGGAGACCGGGTACCTGAGCGACCAGTACAAGCTCGTGGAGCAGAACATTGAGGTTATCCCGGGCGTGTTCTTCCCGCTTGTCTTCGCCGAGAACAGGCCTAGCGAGCACAACACGGGCGTCGTGTTTGCGTCGATAAACAGGGGTTTCCCGGAGGCTCATGGCGCCCTCGAGGGGAGCTACCGGTTCTACGGGGACACGTATGGGGTGAGGGCGAACACGGTCGAGCTGCAGTGGCTGCAGAAGATCGGCGACCGGTTCACCGTGGGGCCCGACCTGAGGTACTACGAGCAGAACGCCGCGAAATTCTTCTATTATGACCTGAGCACCACGGACATCGTCCCGAGCACGACACCCAATCCAAGCGGGCCGGCTTATTCCTCAGACTATCGCCTGTCCTCCTTGTTCACCACCACCTACGGGCTCAAGGCGGTCTGGAAGCCGCGCGACTGGCTTCAGCTCGACGTCGCCTGCGACCGCTACACCATGCGCGGGCGCGATGGGATCACTCCACAGAGCGCATATCCCCGGGCGAACATCATCACGTTTGGCGCAAAGATATCCTGGTAGAAAAATGCCCCACGCACAGCGTCCCATCACCTTCGCCTTGCGGCGGCAGACGGCCCAAGGCCGAAACACCAACCCATGAACAGACCCGGTCTCTTTTCCCTTGCGGCCGGCCTCTCGCTCGCGTCCCCGGCTCTTGCCGGCGCCGCCGTCGGCATCGGAGACGTCTTCCCTCCCCTCGTCTCCGCCGGGCTGGCGGGTGGAACGCTGCCCGATACGGCCGGCAAGGTGGTGCTCGTCGATTTCTGGGCGTCCTGGTGCGCTCCCTGCAAGGCGTCCTTCCCCGCATATGGCCGGCTGAACGCGGAGTTCGCGCCGAGGGGCCTGGTGATCGTCGCCGTGAGCGTCGACGAGGACGCCTCGGCCTACGAGTCCTTCGTCAGGAAGTTCTCCCCGCCCTTCCTTGTCGCGCTGGACAAGGGCCAAAACCTGGTTCGCGCGGTGCAGGTGCCCACAATGCCCACAAGCTACCTGATCGACCGCAAAGGCAGGGTGCGGTATGCGCATCCGGGATTCCGTGGAGCGGCGACGGAGCAGGCGCTGCGGAGGGAGATCGAGGCCCTGCTGTCGGACAAGACACCATGAGAAAACCAGCAAGGATACTCCTGTTCTCCGCCCTCGTCGCTATCGCGGGCGCATTTTCCGGATGCACGACGGCCCAGGCGGTCCGGGCGAAGCCCTGGGAGCGCGGGCTCCTTTCAGACCCGACCATGGACCCGAACCGCGATGCGCTTGCGACCGCGATGTTAGAGCATGTCTACTTCTCGCGCGAGGCGGCCCAGGGCGGCCGGGGCATCGGGGGGCCGGGTTGCGGGTGCAATTGAGCAACCAGCATTCAATGACCCCCGGAACATCACTTTCCTCCCGCATCGAGCGGATGCGCGTGCCCGTGGCGATCCTCGCGGCGGTGCTGCAGAGGTCGCCTGCGGCCCGGATCGCCGCCGCCACGGCCGACTACGTTCTCGAGTCGCCCGCGGCCGCGGTCCTCAAGGCGGCAGCCGCCTCGATCGCGGCCCTGGGCGCGGTCGATTCCGTCGCGGGAGCCTCCACTCCGACCACAAGCCCGGCATACCTTGTCTCGGATATCCCGCTACCCGCCTCAGTGGCTGTGGGCCAGCCCTTCAAGATGGACGTCACCGTGGCTGGCGTCGCGGTGACATTTGCCAAGGCCTGGGATGTCAGCAACACGCTGCCGCCGGGGATATCGGTGCAGGGCGCGACATTGACCGGGAGCATTTGGGTCTTAAACGACGCGACCGCTACCAAGGGAATCCTGACGATTTCCGGGACTCCCACGCAGGCGGGAACGTACAGCTTTACGGTCGACGGCTGGGAGCTCACAAATCGAACCGGAACCTCAACGTCCGGGGCGACCACGATCAATGTGACGGCGCCCGCGGGCTCGGTGCCGGTAATCTCTACCCAGCCGGCCAGCCAGACTGTCAATGCAGGGTCCAGCGTCACGTTCAGCGTCGCGGCATCGGGCAATCCCGCGCCCGGTTACCAATGGCAGAAGAATGGCGAGACGATCCCAGGCGCGACCGGCGCCTCGTACACTATCCCCTACGTGCAGGTTGGCGACGCAGGCATTTACGCGGTTGTGGCCAACAATACGGCCGGAGCCGTCACGAGCCAGGCTGCGACGCTGACGGTGAATGCCGTGGTGGTAGCCCCCAGCTTCAGCATGCAGCCGGCTTCCCAGGCGATAGCTCTCGGAACCACCGTTGTGTTCAAGGCTGAGGCGACGGGAGCACCCCTGCCGACGTATCAATGGGAATTCGGCGGCGCGCCGATTCCCGGCGCCACAAGTTCCACGCTCGTGGTCAACGGCACCACGCCTGCAAGCGCGGGAAGCTACGCCTGCGTGGCGACCAATCCAGGGGGAAACGCGACGAGCAATGCGGCGGCACTGGCGGTGAGTTCCACGTCCGACATTGGCCGCCTCGTGAATATCTCCTGCCGGGCAGCGGTTGGAACCGGAGGGAACATCCTTATCGCCGGGTTTGTCGTGGGAGGGGGCGGCACCTCCGGCTCGGAGAAGCTGCTGGCCCGCGCATCGGGCCCGGCGCTTATCCCCTTCGGCTTATCGGGCACGCTTCCGGACCCCCAGCTTCAGCTCTACTCGGGATCAACGGTTGTTGGCACAAACAATGGCTGGGGCGGCAGTCCCGACATCATGCTCGCGGGAGCCTCCGTGGGTGCATTTGCCTGGAGCGACACAGCCAGCCACGACTCGGCATTGCTCGAGTCGCGGCCCCCGGGAGCCTACACGGCAAACGTCTCCGGGCAAAGCGGAGACACCGGTGTCGCCCTTGCCGAGGTTTATGATGACACGCCGGCGGGAACCTACACCCCGAGCACCCCTAGGATAGTGAACATATCGGCCCGCGTCCAGGTGGGCACGGGGTCCAACGTCTTGATTGCGGGCTTTGCGATCGGCGGATCAACGTCCAAGACGGTCCTGATCAGGGCCTCCGGGCCGGCGCTGATTCCGTTCGGCGTCACGGGCACGCTGCCGGACCCCATGCTGCAGCTTCACTCGGGAGGCACCCTTATCGGCAGCAACAACGCCTGGGGCGGCGATCCGCAGATTTCCGCCGCCGCCGCCTCGGTCGGAGGATTCCCCTGGTCATTCGCCACGAGCAACGACTCGGCGATTCTGGTCACGCTGCCGCCGGGGGCCTACACGGCCGAGGTTTCAGGAGCAACCGGCGACACCGGGATTGCGCTCGTGGAGGTCTATGAAGTCCCCTGAACGGGGCACTTCGGGCCGCCGCAGGCGCAAAGCGTAGAGGACGAACTATGGGCCGGTTTCTCCGGCGTGATGCCGCCGCCGTCCGCACATCGGGGGGCGGCGACAGAGTCTGGGAGGCTCCCCAGCATCCTTTTCCGCCGCAGCGGTGCAGTCAGTGCGGTTGCGTCCGTGCGTCCGGGCTTTCCGTTCTGTCGCCAGCCGCGACATCACCCGGTTTGACGGCTCCGGCCCGCGAGTCTTTGCTGAAGGCGGTCTAAGTCGCGCCATGCGGGATCTTCGGTCCCGCCAAGGCGTTTCGCCCCAACCCACATCCCCCGTGAAACCCCAAGCCGTCCTCACCCTGCTCCCTGGAGCGCTCGTTGCCAGCCTGACATTTGCGGCTGGCAGCACCCCGAACACCCCCCGGCGGTTCTTCTCCGATGAGAGCTTCTGGAACCAGCCAGTCGCGGCGGATGCCGAGACGGACTCGCGCACGGAGCACTGGGTCAAGCTGCTCGAGACCGAACCCAGCAAGGAGAACTGGCTGATCAACTGCGTGCAGTGGACCATCCCGTTGTATGAGGTCGACGAGTCCACGCCGCTGGTCAAGGTGGGGCTCCACACCCTCACACCGGACGAGAGGCGGATCTGGCACACACAGCACGAGCAATTTGGCCACGGCAAGAGCTTTGACCTCGTTCCCATACCCGGCGAGGCGACCCCGGACCCGAGGGGGGACGCCCACCTGGCGGCCGTGGATTGGAAGCGCAGGCTCGTCTGGGACATGTGGTCCCTCACCAAGAATCCCGACGGCAGTTGGCAGTCCAACACGGGCATGGTCTACGCTTCCGACGGCCCCGGTGTGTTCAGGACCGAGGACCTCGGCGTCGTGGACGGCGAGAGCGTGCACTTTCACGGCCCCAGCAGGGCCGCGGGCGTCCCCGCCGTTGCCGGCCTTATCCTGTACGATGAGGTCATGGCCGGGGAGATCCGGCACAAGATAGCGGCCGCCTCGCGCTTCTGCGCGTACAAGGAGTTCGTGTTCCCCGCGGCCTGGACCGACGGATTCGTCGAGGGGGGCATACCCGAGGGAACGGTCATCCAGCTCGACCCCAAGCTCGACCTCTCGCTATTCCCGCTCACCCCGGAGGAGCGCATCGTCTGTGTGGCGCTCCAGCGCTACGGAATGGTCCTGGTCGACATCGCCCAAGGCCAGCCCGTCTACGCCGAGGGCCTCTGGGGACACCCCGGAAGGTCATGGAACGGCAAGCTGCGCCCGACCGGCGGCCTGTCGACGATCCCCTACCGGCACTACCGGATGCTGAAGATGGGACCTGTGACGCACAAGGGGGACGGACGCTCAAAGTTCGCGCCCGTGTGGGACGATCCGCAGACCGACAAGTAGATTCGCGCACCTTCACCTCTCTTCGCTCCGCGCCTTGAACCAGCGGCTCACAACGGTCGGGCATGATAGGTCGCCGCTTGGACCAGAGAATGGCAGACACAGGCGTCAGCCTAGGTTTCGCGAGCATGTCCGAAACTTCTAAGATTCGTCGATGTGCAATCGCGAAAGACAAGGCGGCGCATTCATGCTAGGATTCGTCGATCAGTTTCGATGTAATGACTCCCTGTCTTAGTTCACACGGTGCGTTAAAAAAGCGGTCTGGAGGATCAAAATGGCACAATTAGACTTCCCGCAACCGGACGGCCCGGTCCCCCTCAGTCGCCGCGAATTCCTTGGCACGACCGCATGCGCGCTCGCTGCGGCCACGTTTCCCTCCATCATCCCGTCTTCGGCCCTTGGCAGGGACGGGGCTGTCGCCCCTAGTAACAGGATCACCGTCGGGGTCATCGGCTGTGGCCCGCAGGGCCGCGGCGACATGCTCAACTTCCTCGGCGAACAGGATTGCCGCGTCGTTGCCGTGTGCGACGTAAAGACCGACCAACTGGGTCTTGCGCGGCAGGCGGTCAACGATTTCTACGAGAATAAGGATTGTCAGACCTACCATGATTTCCGGGAGCTCGTCTCCCGGAAGGACATCGATGCCTGCCTCATAGCAACGCCCGATCACTGGCACATCCTGGTCGCGCTGGCGGCGGTTAGTTCCGGCAAAGACGTTTATCTTGAGAAGCCGCTTGGCCTGACGCTCGAGGAGGGTCAGGCGCTGCGCGCGATGGTTCACCGCAAGAGACGCGTTTTCCAATTCGGCACCCAGCAGCGGTCTTCGAGGAATTTCCGGCTCGCGGCGGAGATGGTGCGCAACGGACAGATCGGCGCGCTTCGGAGCATCAACGTCTGGGCGCCTGGCAGCGCGCCAGGCGGCTCGCGCAAGCAGGTGCCGCCGCCACCCGAGTTGGACTACGACTTATGGCTCGGCCCTGCGGCATCCAGTCCCTACACCGAGAACCGCTGCAGCGCAGACGGGACACTTAAGACATGGTGGTTCAATTCGGACTACACGCTCGGCTTTATCTCGGGCTGGGGCATTCATCCGCTCGACATAGCGCTTTGGGGTGGCTCGGGATTGCTCGGTGGCTCCGTTACCGTTGAGGGTCGCGGGAACTTCCGGTTGGCGGAAGGCGCTTGTGACACGGCAACCATCTGGGAGGTCGACTACACATTCGCAAGCGGCCTCACGATGAAGTTCGTCGGCGTGCCCAATGGCGAGAACACTGGCAAGCCGACAGGCGAGCCTTTCCTTCACCGTGACATCTGGGAACAGCGCTATCGCCGTATTGAAGACCATGGCACCGCCTTCGAGGGGACGGACGGCTGGGTTCACGTGGACCGCATTGGAATCAACCTCCAGCCCGAGGATCTGATCCGGCTCAACCCGGAGAGCTTCAAGATCAAGCTCACCCGCTCCTCCGGTCACGCCCGCAACTTCCTCGACTGCGTGAAGAGCCGGGCCGAGACCATCAGTCCCATCGACACGGCGGTCGCCGACGATGCCCTTTGTCACATCGCCGACAGCGCCATCCGCCTGAACCGCAAACTGACCTTCGATTTCAAGACCGAGCGGTTTTCGAACGACGACGCGGCGAACCAGCGCCTCAAGGCCCGCTCCATGCGGAAGCCGTGGCATCTGTGACCGCTGATAAAGGCTCAAGACGATCGATCCGCCCCCGTGAAAGCGCTCAAGCATGTCGCAGGTCTGCTGGCGGCGGCGCTGGCCTTAAGTGTCACGCCCCTCGACTCCCGGGCAGCGGATGCTGATGGCGCGTTCCGGATGTTGGTCTTCTCGAAGACGCTGGGGTATCGGCACACGTCCATCGAGAACGGGATCAGGGCTCTGCGCGAGTTGGGCCGGGTGAATGGGTTCGCGGTCGATGCCACCGAAGATTCGGGCGCTATTTCGTCCGCGAATCTCATTCGTTACCGGGCGGTTGTGTTTTTGAGCGTAACGGGCGACGTACTGAATCCCGATCAGCAGGCGGCCTTCAAGGGCTATGTGCTTAACGGCGGCGGGTTCGCGGCCATTCATGGCGCGGTCTACGGGCCGCTGGCCTGCATGGATCAATGGGCATGGTATGGCGAGATGTTCTGCTGCGCGTTCAAGAACCATTCCGGCATTGTGCCGGCGACAGTAGGTATCGAGGATCCCTCGCATCTATCCACCGCGGGCCTGCCGGTGCGTTGGCAGCGCACGGATGAATGGTACAACTTCAACGGTACGCCTCGCGGACGCGCCCACGTGCTCGCTACCGTGGATGAATCAACCTACAGCGGCGGCAGCATGGGCGGCGACCACCCGATAGCGTGGTGCCGAAGTGTGGGCAAAGGGCGGATGTGGTATACCGCGATGGGGCACACAGAGAGCAGCTTCAGCGAACCGCTCTTCTTGCAGCACCTCCTGGGGGGCATCCGGTATGTTGCCGGGATTCGGCCCCCCGAAAGCATTCCGACCCAGGAAACACATGCCTCCCTAGCATGGAGGCGTGAAGCTGGCGCGGTGGCCTTGCTGCAGGGCCCTCAGGTTGTCTGGCAATTCAACTTCGGCGCAAATGTGACGAAACCGCACTTCCATCCCGTGGCCCTGCCAGGTGGGCCCGTGCTCACATGGGATCGGCCGGCGGATCACCCCTGGCATCGCGCCGTGTGGTTCTCGTGGAAATTCATCAACGGCGTCAATTACTGGGAGGAGGATCCGAAGACCGGCGTGGCCCAGGGACAGACCGCGTGGCATGAGCCGCAAGTTGAGATCCGCCCCGACTTCTCGGCGCGCATCGTGATAGATCTCGGTTACCGGCCCGCAACCAACGCACACCCGGTGCTGAACGAGCGCCGTGTGATCGAGATTTCGCCTCCGGACAAGGCCGGCGCTTACCGTCAGGATTGGGCGATGATCTTCACGGCAGGGGGCGAGGATGTGGTATTGGACCGGACGCCGCTCCCTGGTGAACCCGGCGGCCAGCCGTGGGGCGGTTATGCCGGGCTATCGGTTCGGCTTTCGCCGGAAATAACCGATCCGCGTGCGATCACAACCAGGGGCCCGGTGGAATTCGCCGACGGCAAGTTCCGCGGCGCGGCAACGGCGGCGGATTACTCCGGATCATTCGGGGGACGCGAGGCAGGGATTGCCATCCTTGACTGGCCCACGAACCTGAACAGCCCGTCGCCATGGTATGTCATCAGCGAAGCTCCCATGCACTACTTCTCGCCGGCCGTCATCTGCTACCGGCCGCACACTCTTAAGGCCGGACAGCAGATGTCCCTGCGCTACCGAGTCATCATGCATCCGGGTCGCTGGAGCGAGGGACAACTGAGCGAGGCCTCCGGGCATTACACGTCGGTGAGCCCGTAGGAAGAATCCACCGTCACAAAACAATCAACCGCGCTATCTCTCATGGGGAAAGTCCACGTTGGCATTAACCTGGAATTTGTCCGCCACGCGGACAAGAACCTCGAGTGGGCCGTCGCAAAGGCTGCCCAACTCGGCTACGATTACGTCGAACCCATGGTTCACTGGGGCCGCGAGCTCCTCAGCGAAGCCGGCTATTTCCACAGTGTCTCGATGTTTGACGACCCCTTGCGCATAAAGCGCGCCTGCGCCAAAGCCGGCGTCAAACTTTCCGGCCTTTCAGCGCACACACCGCTCTGCAAGCCGGAGATCGGTGTCGAATACCTCAAACAAGCTATTCGCTTCGCCGCTGAATGCGGCGCGCCGGTCGTCAACACCGATGAAGGTCCAAAGCAAGCGTGGACAACTGAGGAAGAAGACCACGCGTTGATGCGATACACGTTGATGGAGGCGGCAAAAGTGGCCGAGCCACGCGGGATTCTCATAGGCCTCGAGCCGCATCAGCAGTATAGCAAACACCCGGCCGGCCTCGACCGCATCTACAAGCTGGTGAATAGTCCGGCCATCGGCATCAACTTTGACACCGGCAACAGCTACCTGAGCGGCCATGATCCGTGCAAATGGCTCGCGAAGGTCGTAGGTCGGTTGGTGCACCTGCACGCCAAGGATATCTCCTTGGCGCAGTCCGAAGCTGAACGCGGTAAAGTCAGCGGCACGCCGGTCGGTTGCGCGTGCGGTGACGGAGTAGTTGACTGGGCGTGGGTGATTGCAATCTGCAAGAAGGCGAGGCGTGACATCGTCCTCTCCGTTGAGTGCGGAACGGTCGACCAAGCCGAACGATCCATCGCCTGCTTGCGGGCTCTTATCTAGATCGGTTCGAACCGCAGCTTTGTTTGCCTGGATGCTTTGAGTCTTCGTTTTCTGCGAACAGCGAGTTCATTTAGCGGCGGCGGGTTGGACCGGGGCCTTGATGTGAAGGTCGTGCTGGAAGTCGAGCGCAAGGATGGCGTCGCCGGGCCCCGACTCGGCGGCCGTTCCGGCTACGGCGGGCTGCCCTCGGAAATAAGCAGCAAGCTGGGTCCCATGTCTCGGTAAAGGTCTTCCAGTTGTCTTAGGTTCTCGTCCATTGGACCGCCTCGCAGCTAAGGGATACAATGCACTGTAGCTATTACGTCGTGAATCCCAGCGCGAAAGTTCAACGCCCGGTCGGGCATAACCCCCGCCGCGTCGCGAAGCAAGGCGTGCGCATCCTCGCGGGCCCAACTGCAGCCCGTAAGTTGAATGCCAGAGGCGGATGGGCTCGGCCCAAAGCTCGGGCCGCTCCCTAACCTGGGCGGGTCGCGGATGTGCAAATGGCTGGCACCGCTTCGGCCGCATTGAATCCTCGACGTCTTTCTCCAACCGGCTTTATACCCGGTTCGTCCAGTTCAACCTCAAAAAACGAAGGAGAGGAATGTGAAAACCCCCAAATGCTGGCTTGCCGTTCTTGTTGCAGGCATCGTTTCCAACGCGCTCGATTACGTCGTTCAGGCCAAATGGCTGACGAGCGCCTATTATTCGAAGATCGATTCGATACGGGCGGATACGCCGATCTACCAGTTCATCATTGGAGGCTTTACCGCCGTGCTGGTCCTGGCCTGGGTCCTGAACAGGCTGTCGTCATCCTTTGGAAGCGGAGTCAGGGGCGGCGCACTGGCCGGCTTCTACCTTGGCGTGCTGGTCAGTTTTCCCACCTATCATTTCATCTTCCTCATGTTCAAGGGCTATCCGTACTCACTGGTGTGGATTAACACGATTTACGGCGTCGTGTGGTACATGATCATCGGCGCCGTGCTGGCGGCCATAATGAAAAAGCCGCTGGCTGCGAATACGGCCGGTTAGGGCGTTCTCCCGCGCAAGCCGGTTTCGGCCGGAACACGGTTTTCCCATCCTGGCCAACAGCCAGGTGAGGCCATGGCATTCGGGCGCGCCAGTGTTGGGCAAAGAGAAATCAACCTGCATTAGCCAGCATCCTTTCCGAGCCTTGGCGGCGCAACGGAACGCATCGCGCCGGATTACGTGGCGCCGAAGTGCTGGCCGCGCTGTCAGCCGTGAAACAGAATCTACCGATCAGCAGTTGCTACGCACGACAGTAGAAAAGAAACCAGCGATCGTGCGATTTGCTTTTGCATCATCGAACACCTCGCGACGTAAGGATCATTCGGAAGGCTGCGATCTCCGATCATGGAGGGCGCTGCCGGCCGCAACAGGCGAATGCCATTTCATCAAGGATGACTTGAGTTCGTCCTTGCGCACCGGTTTCGACACAAAGTCGTCCATTCCCGCGGCGAGGCACTTTTCCCGGTCTCCGGTCATTGCATTGGCCGTCATCGCCACAATCCGCACAGGAACCTTCCAGTTGGCGTGGGATGTGTGCTCAGCCTGTCGGATCATCCGCGACGTCTCATATCCGTCCATCTCGGGCATCTGGCAGTCCATAAAGATGATGTCGTAGGGCACCTGTTTGAGCGCAGTGAGCACTTCCTGCCCGTTGGCAACGGTGTCGGCGGTGAAACCGAGACCGCGCAACTGCGCAAGGGCCACTTTCTGGTTTACGGTGTTATCCTCCGCCAAGAGGATGCGAGCCTTGCGCACATGGACTAGCGCGTCCTCTGCCAGGGTGGGTTCCTCGCTTCTAGCGGGCCGTGTGAATGCGTGGTCCGCAACAGCGCCGCCGAGCACGTTGACGACGCAGTCAAACAGCCGCGACTGTCTTACAGGCTTAACGAGATAGGCTTCGATGCCGGCCGCCTTCAACTCATCCTGAGTGTGCATGTATCCCATCGACGTGAGGATGATCAGCCGGGTTGAGGCGATCGTCGGATCGGCTTTTATCGTCCGGGCGAGAGTCAACCCGTCCATTTCCGGCATGTGCATGTCGAGGAGGGCAAGATCGTACGGCTTGCCTTCCTTTGCCGCGGCACGAAGGAGATCTAGGGCTTCGAAGCCGGTTGCGGCGCTGCCCTTCTGCATTTTCCACGCAAAGAGCTGATGCCTGAGTATCTGCCGGTTGGTGGCGTTGTCATCGACCACCAACACGCGCAGGTCGAACAAATCGTGGGAATAGATTGACGGCTGGGGCTCGGCCGCTCCGCCCTGTTTATCCAGGCGCACGTTGAAAAAGAACGTCGATCCCTTGCCGGGTTCGCTGCTCACGTCGATTTTGCCGCCCATCATCTCCACAAGCTGCTTCGAGATTGCCAGCCCGAGCCCCGTCCCGCCGAATTTGCGCGTCGTGGAACTGTCGGCCTGGGTGAAAGCGCGGAACAACCGGCTCAGGTTCTCCGGCGCGATGCCGACGCCGGTATCCTTCACGGTGAATCCGATGACGACATCCTTGTCGCTCTCGCTCTCCTTGGACAGCCGAACGACCACTTCGCCCTTCTCGGTGAATTTGATGCCGTTGCCGACGAGGTTGGTGACCACTTGCCGAAGCCGGCCAGGATCACCCCTGAGCCGCCTTGGCATGTCGGGAGGGATCTCGCATGCCAGCTCGATGCCCTTGTATCTCGCGCGTTCGGCGAGCATGTCGAGCGCACCCTCGACGGTGCTTACAAGATCAAAATCGAGCATTTCAAACACCAGCTTGCCGGCCTCGATCTTGGAGAAATCTAGGATGTCGTTGATGATCGTGAGCAGGGAGTCGCCGGAAAGGCGGATCGTCTCGGCGAATTCGCGCTGAGTGGATGAAAGCTCGGAGTCGAGGAGGAGGCCCGTCATTCCGATCACGCCGTTCATCGGCGTGCGGATCTCATGGCTCATGTTCGCCAGAAACTCGCTTTTGAACCGGGAGGACTCGAGCGCTGCATCGCGCGCCCGTGCAAGTTCCAGCTCCGCTTCCTCAAGCCGGGTGATGTCAACGATGACACCGACAAGTTTCCGCTTGTTCGGCCCGAGGGGTGTGATGGACACGTGTTCGTGAAGGAAGAACGTCTTTCCGCGCACAACCGCGTGGAACTCCTGGTCGTAGTCCGGCTTGCCGTCTATCATGGCCTGCCTCGAGGCCCTGTTGATCGCGTTCCACTCCGGAACCATGTCCTCGGTCCACAGCACGTTCTGTCCCGGCCGCGACTCCTCTCCGAAGATCCTCTTGTATAGGACGGAGGGAGTGAGGAGAAATTCCCATTCGATCCGGCCTTTCGCGTCCCCGGTGACAATCGCCTGCCACAACAGGCAGTCCGCCGCCTTGAGTATCTGATCAAGGTGGCCTTCGATGGTCTTGCGGCTTTCCTCGGCCTCGTGCCGTTTCGTGATGTCGATGACCACTCCTGCCAGATCCCACTTGTTCGGACCCGCGGCCCGGATAACGACCTCCTCGGAGAGCCAGTGCAAGCCATCGGATCCAATTATGCGGAACTCCTGGTGATATCCACTCGCGCCCTCGGCCAGAGCTGTCGCGGAGACGAGCTTCGTCCTCTCGTTGTCAGGCGCCTGGTCATCCTTCCAGAGCCCGCCCTGGTCGACCAGGGCGGCTAGCCGGTATATTGGATTGTCGCGAAGCTTTGGCGGCGTCCTGATTTTCCAATCATACGCTGAATCGTCGCGGGTCACCCGGGCCCACCAAAGCAGGATGTTCGACCGGTCGAACGTATCCATCATCAGCTGATAGTATTCGAGATCCATGGCTGTGTCGGCGCCCTTGGGCCCCGGGGCCGCTGGAACCTGCACCTGTTTCCTCGGGAATTGATGCATGATGATTGCCACGGCCCAGCCGCAAAGCCCGAGGGCAACTAGCGCTGCGATCACAGCGGTCATAGACAAAGTGGGCACGCCGTGATTGCGATCCTATATGGCGGTCTCACAGAAACTTGGGGCAAGAAAGCAACGACCAGGTTCAAATTCGCCTATCGGTGGCAAACTAGCCTCAGGGCGTGCCGGTGTCAATTTGCAACCCGAATCCTATTAACGAGCCAGCACGTCGTGCACCGCCCGCAACAGCGAGCGCGGAGTGTAGGGCTTCAAAAGCACAAAATGTGACGCCCCGTCCGCAGACTGTTGCGCAATGGCTGCGTTGCCGTAGCCGGTAGTAGTGAGAATGACCTTTAGCGCGGGCTTTTCCGCCTGCAACTTCGTGCTCAATTGCAGCCCGGAAAAATCACCCGGGAGAACGACGTCGGCCAAGAGCAGGTCGACCCTCGCCGAATGCCGTCGCCAGACCTCGAGGGCGCTGTCGGCAGATTTAGCCTGTAGGAGCCTATACCCATCTTGTTGGAGCACGGTTGCGGCGAACTCGCGCACGCCGGACTCATCCTCGACAAGGAGCACCGTGGCCTTTCCGGTTCGCGGCACAGGGCGCTGGTCCGGCAATGACGAAGTCGTCGTCTCGGACCGCGTAAGCGGCAGGTAGATTCGAAACTCCGTTCCCACACCTACCTCGGTCTCTACCTCAATCCAGCCGTCGTGGCGCTTCACGATGTCTTGGCCAATCGCAAGGCCAAGGCCGGTGCCGCGGCCTTCCTCCTTGGTCGTGAAGAAGGGCTCGAAGATTCGGGGTAGGATGGGCGCGGGTATGCCGCATCCGGTGTCGCGCACGGTCAGGCAGGCATAATCTTCCACTCGCGCGGAGCGCTGCTCTCGTGCTCTTTCCCCGCCGCAGGGGCGCAACCCGACGGCAATTGTAAGCCGGCCGCTGCGGGCCATCGCGTCGCGGGCGTTGATCGCTAGGTTCGTGAGCAGCTGCTCCAGCATGCCCACGTCGGCGCTGACCCTGGGCGAATCGGGTGACGGCTGGATCTCGACAACAATGGTCTCGCCCAGAAGCAGGCGGAGCTCGCCGGCTATCAGGTCGATCTCTGTGTTGAGGTCGATGACCTCCAGAGTCAAAGAACGCCTGCGCCTGAAGAGGAGCAGCTGGCGGACGAGGTCGGTTGCCTGCCTGCTGGCTGTGAATACCGCCTTCAGGGCCTCGCTGACCTCGGGCGGAAGCGAGCCCTTGTCCAGAAGCATAAGCACATTGCCTGAAATGATCGTGAGGAGGTTGTTGAAGTCGTGAGCGATGCCGGCAGCCAGTTTACCAACGAGTTCCGCTTTCTGCCTCTGCAGCCGATCCGCCTCCATGAGCTTGCGCTCGGTTATGTCGGCCGCCACGCCGACCGTGCGCGCAGACCGACCGCCGCCCTTGGCGGGAACGGGGAACCCGCGTTCTTCGATCCAGCGCACCGATTTGTCGGGGCGCTGGATTCGGTATTCGACTTGATAGGGTGCGCCCGCGTCCAGTTTGCCCCGAGCTTTAAGAACAGCCTCCCGGTCCTCCTCCACGACGGCCTCCGGCCATACACTCTGCTCTGAGATAAGTGCGTCCGGTTGTTTCCCCCAAATGGCCTCGTAGGCCGGGCTCACATAAAGGGCCCTCCCAGTGCCGGCTTCGCAAACCCAGAACACGTCGCGGATGTTCTCGGCAATCTCGCGAAATTCCTCCCCGGCTTCCAGGCTGGGCTGGCGCCCACCGGGTTTCTGCGTAGCCCGGGCAATCGCTGCGGGCAATCGCTCCAATCGGTCCTTGTGGACAAAGTCACTTGCTCCGCGCCTGATGCATTCGGCCGCCTGGTCATCGCCCGCTGAATCCGAAACGATGATATACGGCACCCCGGGCCGCAGGGATTGCGCCGACTCAAGGGCGGCTATGCCGTCATATCCAGGAATGCAGTGGTCGGCCAAGATCAGGTCGATATCGCCGCGCTTCAACGCGGCCTCGTACTCGGCGCGGTTTGCCACGCGAATGAAGTTGACGGAAAGCCCGGTCGATACGGCATGGCGGCGAATTAGCTCATGGTCCCCGGGATCGGCCTCGAGATTTAGAACGCGCAGGGGATCACGATTCATTTGTGACGATTGGCAAGCCTCCGTTTGCTGGATGAGAGTGTCCGTGTGTTCGCTGATTGAGCTAGCGACTAATGATTGGGCTGTGTTGGTCTTGGTCATGATGGGTGATTCGGGCAATTGCGGCGAAGGTGAATCCCTTGCCGAGACTGCTCCCTTTTTGGGGGCGCCCTCGGCGTCGAAAAAAGTCAATTCGTTGACACGCCCGGTGCTGGCGACATTTGGGACCACGCGGATCTGCTGCGCCGCAATCTTATCGAAAAGAAAAGTTCTTGTCGATAATTTGCCCCTCCTTTGCCTTTCGAATTAATTTCTGTCATAGGTGTTCCTGGTCCTTCAGTCGGTACTTGCTGAAATGGATGTAGGACGACAATTGAGTGTCATCGTGAAAATAGCGCAGGAGCGCGTGCGCAAATCCATCAAAGAGATCGCGGAAACCCACATAATGCTGCACCGCCTCATCGATTTGGGCGTAGTTAATTCGGTGTCGCTTCGCGGCCGCCTTCAAAAATGCACTTCGGACTACCCGTGAGTCTGTGGCATTCCACTGGAGATTTATGGTGGCTTGAGGAGGTGCGGGCGGCCGAAGGGGGTGCAGCGTTGCCCGTGTCGGGTCGGGTTCGCCGAGAAGTGGTCAACTATTTCGCTGCGGTGGGCACATTGAGAAGAATGCCGCCAAAAGGCGGCTAACCCACGAGGATGTGTTCCGCCTGCACTGGATCGTTGCCGGAGAGGTAATGGATCAGGGCGAGGCTGCCCGCTACCGAAACATCCGGGTGCGGGTTGGAGGGTATGTTCCGCCTCGTCCAGAGGAGGAGTCAGCTCTCATGTTCGAGCTATTAGAATGGTGGAACACTGATTCCCTCCTGCTCTCACCAGTGCTCAGCTCGACCATCGTACACCACGGCTTTGAGACAATTCACCCCTTTGCCGACGGAAACGGTCGCACCGGCCGAGCGCTGGCGCTCTGGGACCTCTATCGGCGAGGCTTCGACTCGCATCACATTATCTCCGTGGATGAATTCTATTGGGAGGATCGCCCACGCTATCACGCGGCCCTTCAAGCTGTTCAAAAAAACGAAGGGGATCTCAAATCTTGGCTGGAATATTGCGCCGAGGGACTACAACGGACATTGGAACGGGTCTGGCTGCGAATTCAACAGATAACCGCTGCCCACGGCAACAGGAAGGTGGTTCTGCGGTCGCTACAGGAACAGCTTCTCCAGTTGCTCAGGGTACGCGGTAACTTGAGCCCGAGAGAACTGTGGAATGGGCTTGGAGTCTTCAAGCAAGGCGCGATGGATTTGCTTCGTCCATTGATGAGTACCGGTTTGGTAAGACGAGATGGCACCTTGAAGAATGGACGTTATATTCTAAAATAGCGCCTGCAGTGAGCTCAGGCACCGGTTCGAGAAGGGGGTTTTCTTCCTGGCTCTCGACAATTTGGCCGCATCTGGCGTAAATTCGGCGCCTGGTGTCAACGAGCCTGCGTTCGCCCTCGAGCTTTATAGCCTTTGCCCGAGGGAAAATATCCACGCGGGAAATATGGCAGAAACATGGGGTGATTCGGCTGTAGGAGGGAAGACGCCATGAAGATCGTTCATTCGACTCGAATGAGAATGTCGCGGGCTCCAATGGCGGTTGGGGCGGGACTGCTTCGCTCCAGGCCGCGTTCAACACGGCGTCCGTATTCCCGCATTCTACAACATCAAAGGACTCAGCCATTCTGGTTACACTCCCTCCCTGCGCTTATACGGTGCTGGTGTCCGGCGCAAACGGATCAACCGGGGTTTGCCCCCTTGAGGTGCACGAAATGCCCTGATCTGGTTGCACGCCATCAAGCGTAAAAAAAAAAGATCGTCCCGCGGCGCGGAGCGCGGCGGCTTTCATTGGTGGGGTTTCTGCTCAGGGTCAGGGAACGGAATCTCGGCCCGGACGGTCGTCCCTTTGCCCCGCGCGGATACGACGCTGAACTGACCGCCGATCATTTCCACACGCTCGCGCATGCCGGTCACCCCAAGACGGTTCTGCCAACGGCTGGTCCCAAGTTGGGCAACATCGAAGGACGTGCCATTGTCGGCGACCTCCAGGGATACCCCTCCCGGGATCTTGAGAATGCTTACGTCAATTCTGCTCGCATTGGCGTGCTTGATGACATTGGTGATCGCTTCCTGAGCAATGCGGTAGAGCACCGTCCGTCTGTCATTGTCCATGGATTCGACGCCGATGTAGCCCGTAAATTGGAATGTCCGGCCCTTCCGCTTGGGAAGGTCGCTTATGTAGGAGCGCAGCGTTGGAATGAGCCCTAGATCATCCAGCATCGCCGGTCGAAGTTCGCGGGCGAACTGATGCACGATGCGCACGGCTTTTCCCACAATCCAACGCATGGGCTTGATCGCCTTCTTGATGGCTTGCGGGTCGGTCTGCACCGCCTTCGCGAACATCTCCAGCTGGACATTGATGCCGAGCAGAATCTGGCTGACTTCGTCGTGCAACTCGCGGCTGATCTTCTTTCGTTCTGCCTCCTGCATCTTCAGCATCTCGTGCGTCATGTTTCGCAGCCGTTTCTCCAGCAGACGCGATTGATGCAGGAGGCCGCGAAAACGTTCCTCGCTTTCCTTGAGCGAGGCCTCGCTCGCCCTGCGCAGGGAAATCTCATTCTCCAATTCCCGGTTCTTGGCGGCCAAAATCCCGACGCGTTTGTGCTCTACCTCCGCCATCCTGCGGGCCGAAATGTCGGATACCACTATCCGGGACAATCTCTGTTGAGCGTCGCCGGTCGGCACTGATGTGCCTGCGAGTTCCGCCCAGAAGGAGTGCCCGGTTTCCCTTTGAAGCTCCACCTCGCAATATTGCCTGCCACTTCCGGAGAATATCCGGTCGAGAAACTCCTGAAAAACGGGCCGGGTCCTTGGAGACACGAAAAGCTGGAAGCGGCGGCCGGTAAGACGGGACCGTTCCACCCCGAGCAAGACGGCGCCCGCCATGTTCAATTCCACCATCACGCCCAAATCATCCAGTGAGAAATAGCCGACCGGTGCAAAATCGTAGAGGTCCGTGAATCTTTCCAGGGCAGCCTTTGCAGCGAGATTGGCTTGGTTCAATTCCTCATTCTGCAGCTCCAGCTCAATCTGGTGCACCTGCAGCTCGTGGAAAAGGCGCTGGGTGTCGTGCCCGAATTGGGGATCGGGATTCTCGGCCTGTTTCCCGCTCAGCCGGCTTTCGGATTGCCGGCGCATCCTCGTCTTGATGGGAACGATCTTCTTCACAGTTTCCTCCTTTTTGCCGTCTGAGCCCGGGGAGCCGTGCGGGCACCGGCATCGCCGGGCTCATTTCGGGCGATTTTCGACAGCGACCGCACCTCGGCGGAGGCCAGTCTTGAGGCCTGTTGCGCAGAGAATTTCTCCAACTGGCCGTGCTTCTCGCGCAGGTTGGCCTCCAGCTTCTTGGCTGCAGTGATATTCGCGAAGGTGATCACCACGCCGTTAATCCTGTTGTCCAGCGTGCGGTAGGGCATGATGCGCGCTGTGAACCAGCGCCCATCGATCGTGCTGACCGGTTTCTCAGCGACGGCCAGAGTCCGAAGCACCTCGCGTGCGTCCGCTGCCAGTTCGG
Source organism: uncultured Opitutaceae bacterium (assembly GCA_937889545.1). Taxonomy (GTDB): domain Bacteria; phylum Verrucomicrobiota; class Verrucomicrobiia; order Opitutales; family Opitutaceae; genus Palsa-1447. Next base: position 6,765 of record CALAOT010000105.1, on the reverse strand, counting down.
GATAACGCAGGTTGGAGGCCAGGTCGGTAATCGGCCTCCCCACGTCGCCCGGTATAAATTTGAAGATATTCTTCGCCTGCAGCGTGAACCGCCGCACACGCATTTCATTGTCCAGGAATACTGTGGCAATGTTGGTGCTGTTGAGCAGGTTCTTCATGTCATTGTTTGAAGTGGAAAGCTCGTCGAGCTTGGACTGAAGCTCCGCGTTGACCGTTTGAAGTTCTTCGTTCAGCGACTGCATTTCCTCCTTCGACGTCATCAGCTCCTCGTTGGTTGACTGTAGTTCCTCGTTCGTGGACTGAAGCTCCTCGTTAACAGACTTGAGCTCCTCCTGCGAGGTCTGCATCTCCTCGCGGTGTGCCATCATCTCGTCGCGGGTGTGCCGCAGTTCCAGTTCCAAGCCTCCCTGCCTGGCGGAGAGTACCGGCGCTTTCCTCCCTTTTGCCCCCGGGTGCATTTTAATCTCGGGGACAGCGTCGCTAAACACCACGAGAACCATACCGAGGAGCTCCTTGGGCTCTTGAAGCGCCTGCACATGAACATTCACGGTTCGCTCTTCGGGACCGACTCCGACCTTCACACCACTTATGGCGACCGATTCCTTGGTTCGATTAACCTTCTGCAGGGCGCTTGTAAGTTCATACCTCAATCCTTCCCGAGCCATGGCAATGATGTTCCAGTTGGCCTTGCCGGCCGCCGGCTCCAAATAGTTGCCCGTGCGCCCGCTGATGTAGATGATGTCGCCGTTCTCGTTGACCAACACCGCGGGCGGGACGTATCGCGTCCGTAGCATCAGATCCGCAAGCGACTGGAGACTAGCGACGGGGAGGCGCGACTCGGTAGCCGGTATCGAACGGGATGCCGCAGCCGCCGTGAACTCGGCGGGGAAATCCAGCTGAACGCCTTTCAGGACGGTTTCGCATCGCCGGAAAATCCGTTCCTTTGGAACAATCGGAGAGAATAGGGTGGTGAAGCTGCCGATGCTCTCCGCGTTCCCGAGAAAAAGCAGGCCTTGGGGATTCAAAATGAAGTGGAACAGCGGGATAAGCCTCTTCTGCAATTCCGGCGTCAGATAGATCAGCAGGTTCCGGCAGCAGAAGATATCCAGCTTAGTGAACGGCGGATCCATGATCAGGTTTTGCGGCGCAAAGACGACCATCGCCCGGATCTCTTTGTTCACCCGGTAGCCGTTCTCTTCCTTGACGAAGAATCGGTCGAGCCGGGTCCGCGACACGTCGGCGACTATGTTTTCCGGATAGAAGCCCTGGCGTGCCTTATCGATTGCATCTCGGTCGAGGTCCGTGGCGTAGATTTGCAGGGACAGACCCATCGTGGATCTGGCGCGGCTCAGAGTCTCCTTGAAAAGCATGGCGAGGGAATATGCTTCTTCACCCGTCGAGCAGCCCGCGACCCAAGCGCGCAACACGGCGCGAGCCGGCCGGTTGGCGACCAGCGCCGGAAGAGCCTTTTTCTCAAGCTGGGCCCACGCGGATCGGTCGCGGAAGAAACTTGTGACGCCAATCAACAGTTCCTTGAAGAGGATGCTCAGCTCCTGGGGATTCTCCTGCAGGAACCGGACGTAGGTGGCGATCTGGACAATCTGGTGGATGCCCATTCGGCGCTCGACGCGCCGATAGAGCGTACTCCGACGGTAGTGCGTGAAATCGTGTCCGGTGTTCGAGCGCAACAGGATGATCACTTTGTCGAGTGCGCTTATCATCTTGTCCTCCAGCCGGGCCTCGGATCTTCCGATACGGGGCACATGCCGCTGGTAATCAATGAGCTTGCCCGGCAACTCCTTAGCAGGGGCTACAAAATCCGCCAGCCCCGCCTCGATGGCGCTGCGCGGCATGCCGTCGAATTTCGCCGAGGCGGGTTCCTGCACCAGAACCAAACCCGCATATTCTTTAATGGCTTTGATGCCCAGAGTCCCGTCGCTGCCCATTCCCGAGAGGATGACTCCAATGGCGAGCTCGTGTTGGTCCTCGGCAAGAGAGCGAAAGAAGAAGTCGATTGGCAGCCGCAGGCCGCGGGGCGCAACAGGGTCGAGCAGGTGCAGCCTCCCATGGAGTATGGACATATCCTTGTTCGGAGGAATCACGTACACACAGCCCGGCCGGACCATTGAACCGTCTTTCACCTGCACCACTTTCATGGCGGTGACCCGCTGCAGCAGTTCGGGCATCATTCCCTTCAGCGTGGGATCCAGGTGCTGAATGACCACAAATGCCATCCCGATGTCCGCCTGTGCATTGCCAAAAAACTGGGCCAACGCTTCCAGCCCCCCGGCGGAGGAACCGATGCCCACAATGGGAAAGGGACGGTACGCCGATTGCGAGGACATTGGGCGATTCGAAGCCGTCTTGACCGATCGGTGTTTTGCTCGCTTTGATTTGGCTCGATTCTTCATTGTCGGTATTCTCAGCCGCTGCCCTCTACCTGCATCGGTTAGGAGCCAAGGGAACTCCATAACCCAGGATCTGTCGAGCAACGACGGTGGAAAATGGCCCGGAATTGGGCGTTGACCCCACTGCGCCCGGACGGGGAATCGAGGCGGTGAAACTGCAAATTCAAAATCATGCCTTCTGGCCAAAGGCCTGGCTGGCGGCATTCCAAAGCGTTTCGGGGACAATCAGCGTCTCATCAGCGAACGGTTGGACGCATCGACTGTGGTCTCAGGTCGCCACAAGGATCGCCGAGGTCAATCTGCGCGGGGCCGCGGCGCGAGGCGTCATCTCTGCCCCGGTGCGCCAGCCGGAATACCGCCGCCGCGTGCCATCGGACGCGATTCCAGAGTGCCCGACATGCGGCGACCCGTTCGTTGAGGCCGCTCCCACGCGCATTGAGTTCAGTCTGGATGCGTATTCTTAAAGCCGGGTCGTCGGTTTCATCGGATTCCCATAGGAGGAGTGCCAGCGAGGCAAGTATTCGCTGGTGCGGATGCCTCCATGGGCTCGGCTTCGCCCGCGGCCGGAAGCCGTCGGCCCGCAGATTGAGCAGGCGCTCGTCGAGGTTCACGAAGTGCCCGGACCTAGTTGCGCGATATCAAGCGTAATGAATGAGGATCGTCCCGCTACGCGATCGCGCGGGGAATGATCGAGAGCAGCGTCCGGATATCAATCACTTGACCGAGCCGACTGCGGCGGTTGCGCTCAGCCGCAGACAACTATCACACGGCCACAGGTTTGGATGGGCTCGAACCAGTCGAAGGACGAAGCATCCGGCGGCAATTCGGGACATGACTGCGCAAGAAGCGCGCGGAGCCTTTCGCGGGCTCGCGCGATCCGGCTCTTTACGGTGCCAATGCTGATCCCGAGCTCCCGGACGATGTCACCATAGGATTGCTCCAATCCTTTGCGCAGCGCGAGTATTTCGCGCTGGCGCGGGCCAAGCTTGTCCATGCACACGGCGACGAATGCAGAAAACTCGCCAGCTGTCGCTTCCCGGGCCGGGTCCGGAGCATCACTTGCGATCAGATCGGGGACAGTCGCTTGATTGTCGTGGCTGAAGGCGTAGTCGAGCGAGAGGGTGGCATGCTGGCGGCGATGGGAATAATACTTGCAGCGGTTGCGGGAGAGATTGAAGGCGATCCGGTGCAGCCATGTGGCGAGCGAGGAGTCGCCTCGAAAACGCGTCAGGCCGCGGTGGGCGCGGATGAAGGTGTGCTGAGTTATCTCCTCGGCATCGGCATGGTTGCGCAGATGGCTTAACGCGATTGAGAAAATCCTTCCGCGAAATCGAGTGACGATCTCGGCGAACGCACCCTCGTCCCCCGCGATGAATCGGCGCACCAACTCGGCGTCATGCCGCGCCTCCTGCCGCGAAGTGACCGCTCGGTCGTTGGGACCGGGCGACGTGAGCATGGTTTGATAGGAAGAGCTGAGTTGTAAAGCGGTTACGACCATTGCGGACAGGAGACTACCGCGGCACGGCGACAGCGGCGGATTACTCCGGATCATTCGGGGCGCGCGAGGCTGGGCTTGCCCTCAGAGGGGATATTGGCAGGCGCAAAACGGGGGCGAAGTTCTACAGCCGGTTTGCCGTGCGGCACGCCGTGGCATTTCGTTCGCGGCAACGGCCATGAGCTCGATCGCTGGGGGAGGTCCGGCGGATCTTCCAGGATGGCACGAGCCGAGCTGCCGCGGTTTCCTTTTGGTTTCTAGTGTGGACGGCGCTTCCGGCTATCGCGGTCCTCGGCGTAAATATTGTAGAGGAGGACGAGCGCTCCGACTGCTGCCCCGATGAAGCAGAGCATCGCGAATCCCGGGTAGCCAAAGAAGCGCCAATGGGTGTCGATTCGCATCATCAAAGCCGCGCCTATGATCAAGGCGGCGAGAAGGATGCCTTTGGTGACCCGGTTGGCTACTTTCTCAATTCCGTCCACAACCATCTTCGCGTCCGTCGCCCTCACCTTCACCTCCAATTCGGCATTGGCGAGCGCATCCATGATCCGGTTCAGCCGGGAGGGTAGGTTGACCGTGAAGTCTTTCAGTTCGAGCAACGTATTGACCACACTGCCTTGCGAGGTTTCCCGGACCATGCGGGTCGACGTAATCTCCCCAGCGTTGCGGCGGATCGAGGCGTTGGGATCGAATGTGGGATCCAGTATGCGACCCACCTCATCCAACTGGAGCAGGGTCTTGCCGAGCAGGACGAGTTCGCTCGGAACAAACAGGCCGTTGTCCCTGGCATGCCGGCTGACATCCAGAAGCGATTGGCCGACATTGAGCTCTCGGAGCCCCTGATTGCGGCTCGACGCCACAAGCTGGCCAATCTGCTGTCGGAATTTGTGCAGGTCGAAGGAGTCGGCCTTCTCACTCATTCGCACGACCTCTTCAGCGGCCTCATCACCTTTCCCATCGCTTACGGCAATGAGAACCTTGAGGAGATGTTCCTGCATCGCCGGGGCGGTGTGTCCCACCATGCCGAGGTCGAGTAGGGCGATCCGGCCGTCGTCCGTGATAAACACATTTCCCGGGTGGGGATCAGCGTGAAAGAGGCCGTCGATTAGCACTTGCTTCAGGTAGGCCCGAAACAGCTCCTCGGCGAGGAGCGCCCCCTTGATGTCGAGTTTGGCCAAAGATCCGAGCGTAGTGATCTTTTGGCCCTTAATGTAATCCATCGTAAGGACGCTGCGGGTGCTGTAGTCGAGAATGGGTTGGGGCACCCGGATCAATTTGAACTCTTTTAAGTTCTTCCCAACCGCGATGAGGTTTTGAGCCTCACGCTCGTAATTGAGCTCCTGTTGGATGACGGTGCGGAATTCAGCCACGGCGGCGCCAAATCGGTACCGTTGGCCGATCTCCGTGTGTTCGTCGAGAAAACTGGCAATCTCGGCTAGCACTTCAAAGTCGTCGGCAATCTGGCGGCGGATGTCGGGCCTTTGAACTTTGACCACCACTTGGCGGCCGTCGCGAAGAGCCGCAAGATGGACCTGTCCCAACGACGCGGCGGCGATGGGCTCGGTATCGAAGCGGGAGAACGCCTTGGAAACCCGCACTCCCAGTTCCGCCAATAGGATCTGTTCCACTTCTTCATAGGCAAAAGGCTTGGCCTTATCTTGAAGCCGCGCGAGCGCCTTGAGATAGGGCACTGGAAGGAGGTCGGGCCGGCCCGCGAGCACTTGGCCCAGTTTGACATAGGTCGGTCCCATCTTTTCCAGGTCATCCGCCAGTTGTTCCGGGGCAGCATCGTTAGCATCCGCCTTCAGTTCCTCCGGGTCGAACCCGTCTTGCACCGCCATCTGCTGCACGATGTCGGAACGGCCGTATTTCCACAGCAATACCGCGATTTGTCTGTACCGTTTTAAATGAGTGGCGGAGAGGTTCATGGGCTTCGGGCAGGAATGCAGGCCGGTTGCGTGTGCGCGTGTTAGAAAGGGGATCACAAACATAACGAAAGGTTCACCAAGGCGGTATGGGGCATTGGCCGTATATGATTGCAGGACATGCGGCGCAAAAGCGGGCTCGCCATACATCTGTCCGGCCCCAGAGCGGGTATGTTGCCATGAATGGACGCCAATTAACCTTCAGGGGACCTTGCCTATCGTCTCGTTGGACGAAGCGGTACAAAAGACTCTGATGGAATTCGATCAGGTATTGGATGCCAATCCGAAGCTCGAAGAGATTGTGCGCAATAATCTCGATCAGCTCGCCGGAAAAGAGTTCCGGAGGAAAGACCCCGATATCGACGTACTATTCAAGCAGAAGCCCAGAATCGCCCCTGCTCTCAAGGCCGAACCTGAATTCCCGATTCACCCCCACATCGCGCGCCTCGCGCGCGGCCCCATGATGCGCCCTGATGTCCCCGCGCTTCACGAATTCTTGGACACGCACCCCGACATTCACAAACTGCTCGAGGGAAAGCCGTCACAAACCCTGGAGGGCGATTTCCTGATCGCCCACCCCAGCCTCGGGGAGTCCTTCACCTAGCACGCATATTTCAGCAAGATCCTGCTGGAGAAACAGAGTGCCCAATCGGTGCCGGAGAACAAGTAAGCGGATTGACGCAATGAGTCATCAAACGAAGGCAGTTCCATAGACAGTGTATGGGTTCGGGGCGCACGGTTGGATAATACACGTGCTCCGGTTAGGCGCGTCTTGGGGACATGCGCTCGGGTCGTTAAGCCAAGCCTCAGAGGGCCACTGCGATTATTTGCGATCGCCGCCACCCCCACCAGCGTGACCTCCCCCACCGCCAGCATCGTGACTCCCGCCGCCCGGATGGACATAGGCGCCGCCGCCGTGGCCATACGAGCCGCGCCCA
>CALAOT010000104.1 GCA_937889545.1 uncultured Opitutaceae bacterium | reverse complement strand
CGACGCACCAGACCGCGGCGGCGCTGCGCGCCCGCCCGAGCCAGAGGCCCAATCCGGCCGCGGCAAGCCCGGCCGCTCCGGCAAGGGAGAGGTAGGCCAGGTGGTCGGAAACCCAGGCGATGCGCAGGTAGGCCATCGGAGCGAAGCCCAGGACCGGCGCCAGGTTCACCGCAAAAAAGCCAGCCCCGAGAATGGCATGGCGGCCCCAGCCCGCGCGGCACCGCCACATCCAGGCCGCAAGCGCACCGAACACGAGCCAGGGCAGGAACTGCGCCGGTGAGAGGACCTGCACGCTCCAGCGCGGATAGACGGGCATGAGCCCGACGGGCACGAGGCATTTCTCCGAGTAGAACGCGAGGGCGCGGCCCGCTACGGCGCACCGGGTCCAGAAGCCGCCGATGCCAAGGTCCTGGCCAGCGATCGCCCTGTGCTCCTGAAACCAGAGCGTGACCGTCCCGAGCCCGAGCGAGACTGCGAAGAACGGCGCGGTGCAGGCGAGATCGCGCCACCCGATCCGCCCCCTCCTCCACCATGCGAACAGGAGGAGGAAGAGGGGGAGCATGACCACCGAGCTCTTGCACAGTGCCGCTGCGGCGAACCAGGTCCCCGCAAGGAGCAGATCCCGGCTCCGGCGGTCCCGGTCAAAATCGATGTAGGCGCTCACCGCCAGAAGAAGCGGCGGAAGCGACAGCGTGTTCTTGAGCTCCGAGATCCACGCCACCGACTCGACCGCCATCGGATGCACCGCGAACAGGAGCCCGCCGAACCAGGCCGGGCGGACGCCCAGCTTCCACAGCACGCGCCAAAGCAGGAGCGCGCCCAGGACGTGAAGCGCAACATTCACAACGTGATAGTCCGCCGCCGTGTCGCCCCACAGGTGCCACTCCACCCATTGGACGGTCGTCTTGAGGGGAAAATAGTCGGGCCCCGACGGCGCAAGCCAGATTCCCGCGAGCCCCGCGGGTTCGCGCAGCGCGGGGTTGGCGGCAACCTCCTCGGCATCGTCCCATATCCACCGTCCGGGGACCGCCGGGGCGTATATCCAAGCCGTTGCGAGGACGATGGCCGCGATGCGCAGCGCAAGAAATGCCCTCGCGCGGAGGTCTCGCCCGGAACCGGAGCTCAAATCATTGGTCATGAGCCGAATAAGTGTTCATTTGGCGGGGACGGACAGCCGCCCGGCCGCGTCGAACTCGGCCTTTGCCTCGTCGATGCGGCCGAGCTTCCTGAGAGCCACCCCGATCTGGTAATGGACGTCGGGATTGTCCGGGCCCACGCGCAGCGCCTCGCGATACTCGTCCACGGCCTCCGTCAGCCGGCCGGCACCCGCGAGAGCATACCCACAATAGGCGTGCGCCTCGGCGTAGCCGGGGCGAATCCGGACGGCCTCGGCTATCTGTGGCAGGGCTTCCGACCAGAGGCCCTGCTCCGCAAGCGCAAGCCCAAGGTTGGCGTGGGCCTCGGCTAAATCGGGCTGCAGCCTGAGGGTTTCCCCGTATTCGGCGACTGCCTCGGGCAGGCGCCCCGAGTTGGCCAATGCGTTCGCGAGGCCGTAGTGGGCGTCCGCATATTCCGGCTGAATCCTGATTGCGTTCCTGAAATGCAGTTCCGCCTCGTTGAGGCGCCCTGCATCGCTCATGGCCTTGCCCCAGTTCTTTTCCGCCGCCGCGAACCAGGGCCTCGCGCGCAGAGCTCCCGCGTATGCATCCGCCGCCTCGATCCACCTGCCCGCCTGGGCGAGCACGTTGCCGTAATTGTTGTACGCCTCCGGGTAGTCCGGATTCAGCCTCATCGCCTCCCTGTAGTGGCCGGCCGCCTCCTCCGCCTGCCCCCTCCGCACGAGGACCACCCCGAGGTTGTCGTGGGCGAGCCAGCTGGTCGGATTCCGCTCCAGGATTGCCCGGTAGAATGTCTCAAGGTCCCGGTATTGGCCGCATTGGCGCCACGTGAGCCCGGCCAGGACGCACAAGACGCACAAAGCCGCAACCCGCGACGCGGCCCGGCCCACCGGAGGCAGGCGGTCCGCGGCGAGGGCCACGCCCGCCGCCAATGCCGGGATCATCCCCGCCGCCGCGAGGTACTGGAAATGGTCGGCGACAAAGGAGAAGACGAAGGGGTAGACGTTGATGAACCCAAGGGCCGGAAAAAGAGTGCCTGCGAAAAGCAGCGCCGCCGCCAGGGGACCCCGCGAGCGTCCCCGGACCGCGTACAGGGCCGCGAGGGCGGCCACCGCCGCGGCAGGGAACAGATACTGCCACCCAACCCGGGCGTCTATGGTCCAGCGCGGATAGATGAAGACCAAGTCGGCCGGCCAGACGAGTTTCCCGAGGTAGAACCAGACGGCCCTGCCGGCCACGAGGATGCGCTCGACTGAGCCCAGCCCGAACGAGGCGCCCCTCGCGCCGACGAACGTGTGCTCGACCCATGCCGTCATCGCGGCGGCCGCGGCACTCATGCAGAACCATGGGGCGAGCGGCAGCACGTCGCCCTTCCACGAAAGCCGCCCCCGCTTCCACCATAGGACGACAAGGAGCGCCGCGGGGAGGGTCGCGGTCACGCTCTTGGCAAGGAGAGCCAGGCAGAACAGCCCGGTGCCGAGCGCGTACCAGCGGCGACGGCGGTCGCCGTCGAACCGAAGATAGGCCAGCGCCGCAGCCAGGCATAGGACGGTCGAAAGCGTGTTCTTTTGCTCCGAGATCCACGCCACCGTCTCCACGCAGACCGGGTGGAGCGCGAACATAGATGCGCCCAGGAGCGCCCCGGCCACCGAAAGGCGCCGGAGGACGCGGTAAAGAAGAAGGACCGCCCCGAGGTGAAGCAGAACGTTGACCAGGTGATAGCCAAGCGCGGAATCCCCCCAAAGGCGGTGCTCCGCCCAGAACGCGCTGTGCAGGACCGGATAGTACTGCTGGGTCGCCCCGGGCTCGGACCAGATCCTCCAGAGCCCATGAAGCGAGCGCAGGTCCGGGCGAGTCACGTGGGCGTCGTCGTCCCAGACCAGCGCGCCGCGCAGGGCGGGCCAGTAGGCCGCGAGCGCCGCGATGGGCAGCGCGAGTGCAACTCCGCCTGGAAATCCGGGTCGCCTCATGGGCAATAACCGTCCGGCCTTCCCCCCCGGAGTCAATGATTAGCCGAGGACCGCGCCGCCTCGAATTCGGTCTCGGCCTCCTCCTGCCGGCCAAGCTTGGCCAGCGCCTGGCCCAGGTTGGCGTGGGCCCCAGAATAACCGGGGTAGAGGCGGAGGGCCTCGCGGTACTCGCCGACGGCCTCGTCCAGCCGGTCCAGCCTGAACAGCTCGTTCCCAAGGTTGAGATGGGCTTCCGGAAGGTCCGGATTGAGCTTCAGCGCAAGCCGGTATTCCTCCGTCGCCTCGGAGGGCCTTCCCAGGCGGGCAAGGGCAAGGCCGAGGCTGTTGCGGGCCGCGGCGTGCCATGGATCGAGCCTTGCCGCCGCGCGAAACTCCCCTGCAGCCTCTCCCGGCCGGCCTGACCGGAGGAGGGACAGCCCGAGGTCGTAATGGCCGCCCGCAAACCCGGGATCGATACCCAAGGCGGCCGCGAACTCGCGGCGCGCCTCGTCGACCCTGCCGAGCGCCTCCAGGGCGTTTCCCAGGTTGGCATGGGCCTCGGGGGAGTCGGGCTGGGTTCTGACCGCGTCACGGAATTGCTCGGCCGCCTCCGCGGGACGGCCCTCCTGAAGAAACACCTTGCCCAGATTGTTGCGGGCGAGCCACGCCCCCGGATTGCGCTCCACAGCGTAGGTCCATAGCGCCTTCTCGCCACGGAATGCGGCCGCGTAGGCCCGCGCACCGAGAGCCATGGCTCCCACGGCCGCCGCGGCGCAGATCGCGAAGGGCAGCCGGGCAAGCCTGCCCTGCCCCATCCGCCTTTCCCAGGCCTCCAGCACCGCGCCAAAGCCCGCTGCGGCAAGGCCCACCCACCCCACGAGGGGCAGATATGCAAAGTGGTCCGCCCTGGGCGCGACCCTGAGATATGACATAGGGATTATGCCCAGAACCGGGACGAGATTCAGGAGAAACCAGCCGGACCCCAGGAGGGCGTGCCGGCCCCACCCATTCCGCCGGAGCCAGAACACGCCGAGGATGGCGCCAATCCCGAGCCAGGGGGCGATGGCCCATGAACCCGGGGACGGCGGATAGACAGGAGACAGCCCTGCGGGCCACAGGCACATCCTGGCATAGGAGACGACGCTCCAACCCGCCTGGGCCAGCCGGGCCCCAAGGCCTTGCGGCGTCCCGGCAATCCCGATCGCGCGGGTCGACTGGAACCACACGGTGGCCGCCCCCATGGCGAGCGCGACGGCGAAGAATGGAGCGGAGGCGCGGACATCGCGACGGCGGATCCGGCCCCGCCGCCACCACGAGAACAGAAGCAGGACAAACGGAAGCATCACCGCCGAGGTCTTGCACGCTAGGGCCGCGGCAAACCAGAGGAGCGCCCGGACCTTCGCCCCGCGGCTTCCGCTCCGGTCAAACTCCACGTAGGCCGTGCAGGCGAGGAGCAGCGGCGGAAGCGACGCGGTGTTCTTGAACTCCGAGATCCACGCGACCGACTCCACGGCGAGGGGATGCACGGCAAAGAGCAGCCCGCCAAGAAATGCGGCGCGCACGCCCAGGAGATGGAGCAGGCGCCAGATCAGGAGCGCGCTCATCACGTGGAGCCCAAGATTGACCACATGGTATCCGAGGGGGTCCGCCCCCCAGAAGTGCCATTCCAGCCATTGCAGGCTGCTCTTGAGCGGGAAGTAATCCATCCCCTGCGGATGGACCCATGGCTCCCACCAGCCGCCCGGGGCCCGCAGGACCAGGTTCCGGGAGATCTCCAGGTCGTCGTCCCAGAGCCACGTGCCGCGCAGGCAGGGCGAATACACCCAGGCGGCGGCCAGGGCGATTGCGAGGGTCCGCAGCGTGTTCCTCACGGCCCGCCTTTCAGCCGCTCGAGCGCGCGCAAGCGCTCCAGGTTGTCCCGGGCGTCCTGGTAGTCCGGTTTCAGCCGGATGGCCTCCTCGAACTGGGCCTTCGCCTCGGCGAGCTTGCCTGTCTCCGCGAGGAGGCTGCCGAGGTTGTTGTGGACGTCGGCCGCGCCCGGCTCCAGGCGGAGGGCCTCGTGGAATTCCTGGACCGCCTCGGGGACCCTGTCCAGCTGCGCCAGGACGTTGCCATAGTTGACCCTTGCGTCCGCGAAATCCGGGCGCAGGCGGACGGCATGGGCGTACGCGTCCGCGGCCTCCAGGGGGTTGCCGGCCTCGACCATGGCTCCGCCAAGGTTGAACCAAGCGTCCGCGCGGTCCGGATCGAGCTTGAGCGCCGCCCGGTATTCGCCGGCCGCGGCATCCGCTTTCCCCTCGCGGGCCAGTGCGCTTCCGAGGCTCACATGAATCGATGGGTTCCCCGGCTGGAACCGGAGCGCGTCCTCGTAGTTCTCGATGGCCTCCCCGACGCGCCCGCTCGCCGCGAGCACCTTGCCGAGGTTGTGATGCGCGTCGGCGTAGGCGGGCGCCAGGCTGAGCGCGCGGCGGTAGTGCGCGATCGCGCCCTGCCGGTCGCCGCTCTCGGCCATGATGTTGCCGAGATTGTTCCACGCGCCTGCGTTTCCAGGATTCTTGATCGCGACGTCGGTCCAGAACGTGAATGCGCTCTCATACACGCCGACGCGGCGGACCGTCAGGACCCCGAATGCGAGCGCGAGCAGGGCCAGCGCGGCCAGGAACAGCCGCCCCAGCCCCAGCACGCCGCGAAGCGCCAGGACGCCCAGGGTCACGACCGCCGCGAGCGGAAGGTACATCCGGTGCTCCGCCATGATCTCGGTCGAAACCGGGATCACGCTGGAACTCGGCGCCAGGACCAGGAGGAACCAGGCTCCAAGGAATCCAATCGGCGGCTTTCGGCGCAACAACAGGAACGTCCCTGCCGCCAGGCAGAGGACGACCGCTGCACCGACGGCCACGCCGGGCAGGTCTCGCTGGATGATTCGGCCATAGTCGCCGACGAGCGGATGGGGCCACAGGGCCAGGCGCAGGTAGAGCGCAACGGCCTTGAGCTGCGCCAGCAGGTAGACCCACCAGGGAATCGCCGAGCCGAATCCCGCCGTTCCCCCGCGCCCGCCCGTTCCGGCGACCAGGAATGCCAGGGGCACCCAGCATGCGGCGAGCGCGAGGTGGATCGCCTTGCGCCTGCGCCATGCCTCGCGGAACGAGCCGGCGGCAAACGTGCGGTCGTAGAGGAAGATGACCAACGGAGCCGTCGCCATCGCCTCCTTGGTGCCCATCCCCAGCAGGCAGGCCGCCACCGACACCGCGGCCCAAACGCCGGCGAGGGAGCCCGCCGCGGTGAGGCGGACAAAGGCATAGAGCGAGGTCAGGTAGAACAGTCCCATGAGCGACTCGCCGCGCTGGACCACGTATGCGACTGACTCCGTCTGAAGGGGATGCACGGCCCAGAGGAGCGCGACGGCGGATGCGATCCCCAGGCACTCCCCCTCCGACCGCGACCCGGCCAGGGGTGTCGCGAGGGTTCGGCGAACGATCCCGAAAAGCGCCAATGCCGCGGCGCCGTGAATCGCGATGTTGAGCGCATGGTAGCTCCAGGCTCCGGCCCCCGAGACCGCATAATTGATTGCGAATGAAAGATTGAGGACCGGCCTGCCGCTGACGGTCAGGCCTGCCGGGGGCAGCAGCGCGGCCGAGAAATGCCTTATCGAGGCGTTCCCGACGATCGAATCGACGTCGTCGTAGAGGAACAGCCCCCCCAAGCCCCGGGCGTACACCGCCAGGGCCGCCGCGGCAATCCCCGCGCCGCACAGGAGCAGGGTCGTGCGCATGTCGCGCGCAGGGGCCGGCCGGGGCATCGCTGGGGCGTTCACGGTTGAAGGGTTGGAAGCCTTCTAGCGGGCCCTAGGCCCCGCGACAAGTCGTGCCGCGCGGCGGCGCGAGGATGCCGTGCGTCTCGCGGCAAGCAAAACGGCCGCCCTTTTGGGGCGGCCGTTGCTAGGCGATGTCCGGTTGGGACAGAGGTTATCAGAATTCAATCCTTGCGCCGACCTGCACCTGCCAGCGTGACAGATCCGAGTAGATCGACGGCGTCCCGAGGGTTCCAGGATTGAACACGTACTGGTATTGGTTAGTCTTTGCGTTGTAGCCGGTTCCAGCGACCGACTGGGTGTAGAACGCGTTGTTGAAGTTGTCCACGATGCCCGAACGCTTGTCGATCAGGTTGGAGAAGTTGAAGCAGTCCGCATAGATCGTGAGGCGGGCGTCGCGCCAGATGGGCACCTGCTGTTCGGCGTGGAGATTGAGCGTTTCCTGCCAGGGCGCATAAGCGCTGTTGCGGGGGGCAATCTGACCCGCCCACTTGGAGAGCTGCGGATTGGTGGCGAGATAGCTGAAGAAATTCGCCTCCTCCGTGGAGCTAAGCCACTGGACCTTTGGATCGTTCGGGCCCGAGGGCACGTAGAAGAGGTCCTCACCCGTGATGCCCGAGCCGTCGGCGTTACCCTTGAACACGAAGCTGTACGCGCTTCCGTTCTCCGTGACGAATTGCGCCGTTACACTGGTCGTCGCGTTCTTTCTCTTGAAGAAGTTGAACTCCCGCGTGGCCTGCGCCACCCACTTGTTGGGAACCGAGTAATTCGAGTGGTAGGGAACGTTGTCGTTCGGATTGACGTACGGCTGGCTGTTGAATCCGGAGCCTGCAACCGATGAGGTGAAGGGGGACACCTGGGTCGCATGGGTGTAGGTGTAGGCGAGCTCAAACGCCCAGTGGTTTGTCATCGGGCGATTCAGTTCAAGCGTGTACTCCTGGGTTCCACCCTTGTCCGTATTGGTCAGTTCGTACACGGCACTCGTGGCGTGGTTCGTATAAAGAAGCGTGGGCAAGCCCGAGACGCCGTAGTAGAAGTTCGACGTGGTGTAGCCCGGCAGATAGTACGCGGCTCCGATCGCGGACGGAGTGATGTTGCCTGCGTATCGGATGCGCCCGTCGGGCATGGTTGATGGGCCCGAGGCCGGCCCGGCAAAGGGATTTGTCTCCTGATAGAACACGTCCTTCTGCACCTGGCTCAGGTCGATCTCGGCCGTTGCCACCATGCCCAGCCATGGCAGCGTCTTGTCGATCGCGATATTCTCCTTCCAGTTCGCCGGCCAGTGGAAATCCTTGGCCGTATAATCGAAGCCCGGCCCGAAATTGCCCGACGCCCTGGCGGTCCCGATTCCGGTGAACGTACCCACATTATTGAACTGGCCTGCGTTGTTGTACGAATTCTCGACCCAGACCACGGGGTTCTGGCCCAGGAACAGGCCCGCTCCGCCGCGAACCTGCGTCGGCAGCTTGGTCTCGAAGTTGTAGTTGAAGCCAACGCGCGGCGCGATGGTGTAATTGCCACTCATCGATATGGAGTTCGAGAAGCCGTAGGCGTTGGCGAATACCTGGCTAAAGATCGGCCTCTGGGGAAGATAGGGATAATCCATGCGCAGGCCGCCGACCACCGTCAGCTTGGAATTCGGCTTCCACGTGTCCTGGATCAGCGGGGCTATATCCAGCAGATAATAGTGCGAAACGGCCGATTGCACCGTGTAGCCCGGGGCAATCGTCGCCAGTGTCGTGACGTACGGAGTGTTCGCGACGAAGTTCGCGACATTCGAGTACGTGTAGCTGCCGATATAGTTCGGGATGAATGTGTCCGTGTAGCCCGTGCGGTCGAACTGGGAGCCGAACTTGAACGTGTGGTTACCCACCGAGAAGTCTCCGTAGGCGTGCTCCTCCTGTTCCCAGGTGTAGATGTTGTTGTCCTGGTATGCCCAATACGTTCCGGCAAACAACGTGCCGTTCGTGACAATGGTATTGAGCGTGTTGCTGTAGCCCGAGACGTTCTGGATGGTGATCGCGGGGAGTTTTGGACCGTCTAGGGTCGCCGTGCCGTTGTAGCGCTTGTAGGTGCCCTCGATCTCGGTATGGAGGGTCGGGACGCAGTGGCTCCAGTCGCTGTTCAACTGGGCGGTGTACGACTGGTCGCTGCGGTTCGAATTGTACCACGAGGTCTGGAACGAGGTTTCCCCGTTGACCGCGTAGTTGTAGAAGACCGGGGCGTCGCCAATCGTGTGCCGGAAGGTGAAGGTGAACTTCTGGGAGTCGGAAATGTTCCAGTTGATCTTGCCCACAAAGTTCTGCTCCCAGGTATGGCTTACGGCCGCGAGGCCACCGGGGTTGAAGTTGTAGCGCGACTGAAGCGTTGAAGCGACCTGGCTCACCGCCGCCTGGCCGGCGGCGGACCCCAGGGGATTGAAGAGCTGGGCCGGGGCTGCGGCAATCTGGCGGAAGGCGTCGTAGCCAAAGAAGAAGAACAGCTTGTCCTTGAGGATCGGGCCGCCGAACGTGGCGCCCGTCGTGTGTTGCTGGGTGGCCTCGTGGGGCCCGAGCAGGCCGACCACGGGATCCGGGCCGCGCATTCTCGTGCCCGTGTAGACTGCGTAGAAGGACCCGTGGAAATCGTTCGTCCCCGACTTGAGCGTAATGTCGGTGACTTCGCCCAGGAACCCGCTGTAGACGACGTCGAAGGGATTGAGCTGGATCGACAAGGAGGAAATCCACTCAAGCGGGACGGGGTTGCGAAGGCCCGCGTATCCGTTCGAGTTAAGGCCGAAGTTGTCCGCCGCCGAGACGCCGTCCACGAGGAGCGAGTTGTTCCGGGGGCTCTGGCCCGCGACGCTGAACGAGTACGCGGGATCCGAAGGGGAGACCTGGTTGACGACCGCCCGGGGATCAAGGTTCTGGATGTCCTGGAGATCGCGGCGAATCGAACTGACATTCGCAATCTCCCTCGGATTGAACGACGTGCCGGTGCCCATGGAGCCCATGTCAAACATCAGGTCGCTCGAACTCTCGCTCACCTTGAAGGCCTCAAGCTTCACGATTTCACTGGACATCTCCAGGTCGACCGAAACGACGGCTCCGATGTCCAGGTAAACGCCCTTCTTCTCAGCGGGCGGCTGGCCGGAGGCGGTCGCCGTCACGGTGTAGGGGCCGCCGGTGAGGAGGCCGGAGAGCGTGTATTGTCCGGTCGACCGGGTTGTCGCGGAATAGCGGGTGCCGCTGGCGTCGAGCACGACCGTGACGGTGGCGCCGGCGACCGGGGCGCCGGCCTTGTCGGTCACGAATCCCCTCACTCCGGACGTCGTGACGCCCTGGCCGAACATCGGCGCAACGGTCGTTAATGCCAAGGCGATGGCCCCGGCCCAAATCCATTTCACAGGTGGGCAATGCATTTTCATAGAGTTTGTAGCTAGCACTAGCGGTTCTAACTGATGGCCTCCCGGGTTGGTGGCCAGGTGGATCTTGCTCTTGCCGATAGGGAGACCGCTATCCACTGGGTCAGTCAAGCATCGAAGTTCGCATTTTTTTGATGACGCAAAAACGTAACCACGGAGACCGCCGAGGTCCGAATCGTGCCAATCGCACATTCCGATTCCGGATGCGCCGCAAAATGCATGGAACCGCGGGCTCGCCCTCATGCACAAGACTTTCGATTGAAGGATAACCTCAAGGAGCGAAATGCGTTAGAAACGACGCAAGGAAATTGGCACGGGGAAAGGTGTGCATTCACACGAAATGAATGCCGAAGCCGTCCAAGATGCCGACCTGGTGCGGCGGTTTAATAGCGGGGATGAGTCCGCCTTCTTGGAAATCATGGGGCGCCACCGATCGAGGGTTTTCGCGGCCGCGATGGGGCTCCTCCACAACCATGCCGACGCGGAGGAGATCACCCAGGACACGTTCGTGCGCGCGCACAGGGGACTCGCCCGGTTCCGGGGCGATTCCTCCCTTGCGACCTGGCTCCACAGGATCGCCGTCAATCTGGCGCGCAACCGCTACTGGTACTTCTTCCGCAGGTGCAGGCAGGCGACGCTCTCGCTCGATGCGGCCATGGGGGAAGGGGGCGAGTCCAGGTTCTCGGATCTCCTGTCGGCCGCGGACGCCGATCCGTCCCAGGAGAATTCCCGCAACGAGTTCATCGACGCCGTGGAGGCCTCCATGGAGAAGCTCGAGCCCGGCCACCGCCAGATCCTCACGATGCGCTCCGTCCTCGACCAATCCTACGAGGAGATCGCCGCGGCTCTCGGGATAAACGTCGGGACGGTCAAGAGCCGGATCGCCAGGGCGCGCGAGCGCCTCCGCAGGCGGCTGGCCGAGGAATGCCCGGATTTTGCGCGCGGGACCGATCCGGCCGACTGGTTTGAGCCGGCGAGGGGCGCGGGACAGGCGTCGGCGGCGGCAGGCTGCTGCTAGCCGGCCTTCAGGCCCAGGAAGCCGGCGAGCCTCAGGATGGCTGGCGCGGTCTTTTGCCCCCGGCGCACCCGCCGCGAAACGACGCGCAGGCATCCCAGCTTCCGTTCCGCCTTGACGTCGACGTGCCCCACGAGCTCCGTTCCCGCCAGGATCGGGAGCGCGTAGAAGCCCCTCTTTCGCCTCGGAGCTGGCACATAGGCCTCCCAGGCGTAGTCGAAACCCCACAACTGCCGCGTTACGCGCCTGTCGTAGACAAGCGGATCGAGCGGCGCGAGCAGCAGCGGCTCGGCGGCCCGGGCCTCTCCCTGCGCGGACTCGAGCCGATGGAGATCCTCGCGGAGGCAGTGGAGCGTCGGACACCCGTCTACGGCAACGGCCTGAACCAGGTCCTCGACGAGGGCCAGCTCCGCGCGCCTGAGCGCGACCAGGCGGTGCTGGCGCAGGCGGATGATCGCCAGCCACCGCGCGGTCTCGTCGGCCGGCCGCTCCCTTTCGGCGAGCACCGCGGCGGGAAGAACCCTTTCGGGCAGGTCGTAGAGCCTTCGGTTGCCCGGGCGGCCCGCAATGAGCACGCGCCCGTGGAAGAAAAGCTTTTGCAGGGTCGCCTTGGCGAGCGAGGCCGCACCCCAGACCCGCCTTCCCTTGCGTTCGTCCGCGAACGCCTCGGGGCCGAGCGCGCCGCTGCTCCCGATCGCATCGAGGATGCGCCGCGCGAGCTCCCGCTCGCGCGGCGTAAGCCGGCCCGACCAGGCGCCCTGCCTCAGCGCCCTCGCGCGCATCGCCGCGTGGAGGTGGGGCCACGCCTCAAGGGGAAACGCCGCGAGCACGTTCGTGGACGGCAGGTGGTGCTCAAGGGCCGTGCGCTCCTCCGCCGCGAGCCGCCGGCCGTTCTCCCCGCTATGGAGATGCCTCATGAGACCGCCCTCAACGTACCCGGCAACCCGGTTTCGAAGGATGTGGTCGTGCATCCGGCCGCAGACGTTGATCGGGTCGATCTGCACGTAGCCGTGGTGCGCGAGCACCGAGCCCACGTCCCGCGCCGGGGCGTCGACAAGGTGCGCCCGCCGCAGGAAAAGGCGCGCCTCCAGCGGCGAGACCTTTCGCGCTCGCGTCACGGGACGGCGGGACGGGACGGCTGGGAACGCGGCGCTGTCGCGGCGTCCGGGGCCGGGACTGGCGCCGGATGCAGCGCCTTGATCACCTCCGCGTAGTCCTGGATGCCCGCAAACACCGCGGCCGCGATCGCATTGCGGAACTCCGGTGTCCCGAGCTTCGCGCCTTCGGCATCGCTCGAGATGAATGCGGGCTCGACCAGGACCCCGGGGCATTTCAGCCCGCGCAGGACTCCGAGGTGCTCGAGCTTCTCGCCGCGGTCGCCGTCGTGGAGCGCGTCCAGGATCCTGCGGTGCAGGGCGCCCGCCAGGACCGTGTTCCAGGCGTCAAACGCGTTGACGGGCGCGTCCTTGGTCTCCGCATTGTCGTTTCCGCCCGGGCTCCACGAGTCGGCGGACCTCTGCGAGCGTGCCGGGAAAGACAGCACCTCCGCGCCCGTCGTCTTTGTGTTCGGATAGAGCGAGTTGAAGTGGACGCTCACGAAGAGGTCCGCGTTCGCACGGTTCGCGATCTCGGAGCGGACCGCCTTTGGAAGGTCGAAGTCGGAGTCGCGCGTAAGCACGACCGCGTAGCCCGCCCCCTCCAGGAGCCGCTTGAGCCTGAGCGAGACGTCGAGCGTGCAGGTCTTCTCCATCGTGCCCAGGGCGCGGTTTTCGGCCCCGTGGTCCGTGCCCCCGTGGCCGGGGTCTATCGCGATCACCCGGGGCTGACGCGGGGGCGGCCCGCACAGGACGGGCCGCAGTCGCGGCACAAGATGCGACTGGTAGTCGATCCGGCTTACGTAGAAAGTGCCGCCCCGCGCAATGACGGGATCGCCGAGGAACACCCGCAGGCCCTTGAGATCGATCTCGCGGCTGTGGTCCGCGAGCCGCGCGACGGGCCGCGGGCCGTCCTTGAGGATCATCGCCGATTGCGCAACCAAGGGCACGACCCTCAGCCCGAGGCGGTCCGCACCGTCGTCAACGCTCACGTAGTCGACGGCGCCGATCCGGATGACGCCAGGCTCGGCCGCGCCAGTGGCCGCAAGGCATGCCGAGGCCAAGAGGAAGACGAATGCCGCCGGGCGCATGGGCGCGGCGGGCTCAGGCCTCCGCCGCGCGCGAAGCGGAAGGTGGTCCGTCATCCTCGCCGTCCCCGCCCTTCAAGTTGAATTTCGCCTTGCGCTTGTTCGCCGGCAGCGCCGTCAGCATGACGTGGATGTTGCGCCCGATCAGCTTGGGCTCGGCATCCGGGTGCCCCATGCCGGCCAGGTCGGCGACCGCCCGCTTCATCACCTCGAAGCCGAGCTCCGTGTGCGCCATCTCGCGGCCGCGGAACTTCAGGCGGAGTTTGACCTTGTTCCCGTGGTCGAGGAACTCCTCGGCGTGGCGCAGCTTCGTGTTGAAATCGTTCGGCGCGATGCGCGCGGTGAACTCGATCTCCTTGATCTTGCTCGCCGTCGACTTCGCGTGGGAGTGCTTCTTCTGCTCCTCGTAGACGTACTTGCCGAAGTCCATGATCCGGCAGACGGGGACGGGAGTCGCGTTCGGCGCCACCTCGACCAGGTCGAGCCCGACCTCAAGGGCGAGGTTGACGGCCTTTGGCGTGTCCAGAATCCCGAGCTGCTTACCCTCTGGCGAGATCACGCGCACCTGCGGGACCTTGATGCGGTGGTTGCGGCGGATGCTCGCGAACGGATCGTTGTTGCGGCGCTGGTATTGCCCGGTTGAACGGTTGCCGCCTGGGGCGGCAGAGGGAGTCGGTATGGCCATCAATAATTTACGCCTCTGGGCGTGTAGAGTCAGGGGACGCTCGCCGGAAGCCGCCTCGAATACAACACCTAAACACTGAAGCTTTCGCCGCAGGAGCAGCTGGCCTTCGCGTTCGGATTCGTGAACTTGAACCCGCCCGCGATCAGCTGGGCGGAATGGTCAAGCTGGGTTCCCTTCAGGTAGAGCGCGGTCCTGGCGTCGACGAGCACCTCCACCCCGGCCGACCGGACCAGGATGTCGCCACGGCTGGGCTCGGACGCAAACTTTAGCTTGTAGCTCAGCCCGTTGCATCCGCCGCCGGTGATCGCAATCCGGAGGAATCCGCCCTGGTTCTCGCGCGCGATCAGGGCGCGCACCTTGCTGCCGGCGGCCTCCGTCAGGCGGACCAGGCTCTCGCCCCCCTCCCGGATGGCGGGGCGGGCGGGCGGCGGGGCGAGCGCGGGCGATTCGGGCATGAGGCAAGACTATCGCCCGTTGCGGGCGCGAATCAAGCGCCGCGCGACAGCCACCGCGTTGGAGAAGCTGCGGAAGCTCGCCATCCCCTTGCCCGCGATCGCGAACGCGGTGCCGTGGTCCGGGCTCGTGCGGACGCGCGGGAGCCCGAGGGTCACGTTCACCGACTCGTCAAAATCGACCACCTTGAGCGGGGCGAGGCCCTGGTCGTGGTAGAGCGCCACCGAGACGTCGAACTCGCCGCGCAGCTGCCGGCCGAAGAGCGTGTCCGCGGGCTGGCAGCGGGAAAGCCCGGGGAAGCGGGCGCGCAGCTGGTCTAGGATCGGATCGATCGTGTCGCGCTCCTCGGTCCCGATGAGCCCGCCTTCGCCCGCGTGGGGGTTTAGCCCGCAGACGCCGATCCGAGGCGAGGCCACGCCCTCCGAGCGCGCGAGCTCGTCCGCGGCGGCCACCGTGCGCCCGATGCTCGCCGGTGTGAGCGAAGCGGGCACGTCGCGCAGCGGGATGTGCCAGGACACGAGAGCGACCCGCAGCCTCCCCCCGCAGAACGCCATCGTGGGGGCTCCCCCCCAGCGCGCCGCGAAGAACTCGGTGTGCCCCGGGAAGCCCCATCCGATCGCGGCCATCCGCTCCTTGCTGACCGGGGCGGTGACCACCCCGGCGAACTCGCCCGATCCGCACAGGGCGGCGGCCCGCTCGAGCGCAGCCCACGCGACCAGCGCGCTCTCGCCGTCCGGCCGGCCCGGCCGGGCGGCGTAGTCGTCCAGCCCCACGGCGATCTTTCCCGGCCCGTCCGCAAGCGTATCCAGCCAGCGGGACGGGCCGACCACCGAGACGCCGCGCGCCTCGGACGGATTCGAGGCGAGCCAGGCCGCGATGATCTCGGGCCCGATCCCGGCGGGATCCCCACAGGTGATGGCAATCTTCTCGGTCAATGGGCCCGGCTCGCCGGTCAATCCTCGCCAGCCGCCGAAGGCGGCTCCAGCCTCCGGGCCCGCGCTATGCCGCGGATCCCGGCCGTGATGAACTCGAGGAAGCGGCGCGCCTCCGCGGACTTGAACGCGCCCGCCGCCAGCGCCTGCGCGGCGATCTCGCGGATGTTCCCCGGCCTGAGGTAGACGAGCCGGAAGGCCTCCTTCAGCTCCCGGATCGCCTCGCGGGGAACCCCGCGGCGCCTGAGCCCGATCAGGTTGAGGCCCGCCACTTCGTCCCGCTCGGCCGCCATGACAAAGGGAGGAATGTCCAGGGTGATTCGGGAAAGCCCCCCCACGATGGCGCCCTCTCCGACGCGGGTGAACTGGTGGTACGCCGAGCCTCCGCCGAGGACGGCATGGTCGCCCACGCTCACGTGGCCGGCGATCAGCACGGCGTTGGCGACGACGACATTGTCGCCCACGATGGCGTCGTGCGCCACGTGCGAGCACGCCATCAGCAGGCAATTCGATCCCACGACCGTGTGGCCGCCCTTTTCGGTCGAGCGGTTGAGGGTCGCGTATTCGCGGATGACGGTGCCCGCCCCCACCTTCACGCCGGTCGGCGTCGCCGGATCGAACCGTATGACCTGGGGGTCCCCGCCCACGATGGCATAGGGGTGGACGGTGACCCGCTCGGCCAGGATCGCGCCCGACCTGACGATGGCGCCGGCGTGGATGACGCATCCCTCCCCGAGCTGCGCTCCCGGTTCGACGATTGCCGCGGGGTGGATGGACTGCTTCATCGCCACGAATCTCGGAATTGGCCGCGGACAGCGCGAGAACGATCTGGCGGGCGCCTGGGGCCGCGCTATTCCGGCGCCGGCCCGGCCTGGGCGGCACGGGCCCTGCGGGCCGACTGCATGCGGTCGGAGAGCAGGTCGAGCTGGGCGTCCTTGAGCAGGTCGTAGATCTTGAGGACCCGGATCACCTGGAGGGTGTCGCTCTTGCCGTAGTTGCGGTTGGCCTCGATCTTCTCGATCAGGTCGAGGAGCATCGCGCGGAACGAGATGATCGCGTCGACCCCGCGCTCCTTGAGGAGGGTCACGCTCTGCGAGCGGAAGGGCTCCGCCGTAGGCAGCGCGGGCAGCACGAGGATCTTGGTGACATCGCCCCCGATCCCGCCGCCCTCGGTGGGGAAGAGCCGGGCGGCCTGCTTCAGGACGTTCTGCTCGAGGAAGCCGAATATCTCCGGCGAACTCTTCAGCATGGCCGGCGTGAACACCTCGGTATGCCACGGCTTCACCGCCACCACGGCCTGGTGCACGAACTGGAGCTCCGTGGAGAACAGGAGGAAGTCGGGCTTCCGGCTTCCCTTGCGCCACGAGGGGTTGTGGACCAGCAGGTCGATCTCCTCGTCGCCCGTCTTGTGCCGCGCCTGCACCTGGTACTTGCGGACCTGGCGGACGAAAAACCCGTTTTGCTCGAAGAACTCCCTGACAATGCCTTCGTCGATTGCGGACATGCATCATCCCTTAGCCGGATGCAGGGCGGAACACACGAATTTTCTCCCTGGGGTCAGGCGCATCCGACCTCGCGCCAGACGGCCTCGACCGTCTTATCGGGGACGTGCCCCCGGACGACGGCCTCGCCCAGGGACCTCAAGAGCACGAACCGGGGCGAGCCGGCGCGGGTCTTCTTGTCCCGCGCTATGGCCGCAATGAGTTCCCCGATCGCGAGCGGGCGGCTCAGTTTCGTGGGAAGGGCGTGGGACGATACCGCCCGTTCCACGCGGGCGACGCTCGGCTCGCCGATCATGCCGAGGCGCCGGGACAGCCGCGCGGCCGCGCACAGTCCGATGGCGACGGCCTCCCCGTGGAGATAGGCCCCGTAGCCCGTGACCTGCTCGATCGCGTGCGCAAAGGTGTGCCCAAGGTTGAGGAGGGCGCGTCCGCCCTCCTCTGCGCGCTCCCTCTCGTCGGCCTCGATCACCCGTGCCTTGATCCCGCAGCAGAGGCGGATGGTCGAGGCAAGCCTGCGGTCGCCCGCAGAAAGGGGCGACCGCTCGAGTCCGTCGAAGAGCGCCCGGTCGCCCACGAGCGCGGACTTGATCACCTCGGCCATTCCCGCGGCGAACTCGCGCGGCGGGAGCGTCCCGAGGAACCCGGTTGCGATGAACACGCGGCGGGGCTGGTGGAACGCGCCGGCGAGATTCTTTCCGGCGGCGAGGTTCACGCCCGTCTTTCCGCCCACGGAGCTGTCCACCATGGACAGGAGCGTCGTCGGCACCTGGTAGTAGTCGATTCCGCGCAGATAGGAGGCCGCGGCGAAGCCCGCCAGGTCGCCGACCACGCCTCCGCCCACCGCGAACAGCGCGCCGGACCGGTCGAGGCCCTCCGAGGCGAGGAAATCGAGCGCGCGGCCGAGC
Organism: uncultured Opitutaceae bacterium; assembly: GCA_937889545.1. Lineage (GTDB taxonomy): Bacteria > Verrucomicrobiota > Verrucomicrobiia > Opitutales > Opitutaceae > Palsa-1447. The sequence continues at coordinate 3,037 of CALAOT010000104.1, read as the reverse complement.
TCAGCAACCGACTTGGACTCCTCCCCCGGGGGGACGACGTGGGTGGGGGCGCCGCCAAAGAGGTTGCGCAGCGCAGCGCCCTGGGCCTTCGCAACATTGGCGTCGGTCACCACGGCAAACCGCCTGCCGCCGCCCGCGAGGGCGGCGGCCTGGGCGCGCACCTCGGCCGTCAGGTCCTCCGCAAAGAGGATCTCGTAGGAGCGGTCGCCGAGACTGACGTGAAGGATGTCGGGCATGTCGCCCCGACAGCTTGGCCCCGGGCGCCCGGTCTGTCCACGGATTTGAGGTCGCCGTGCTCAGGCCCCCCGCGCCCCGCGGGCCGCCGCCCTCCTGCGAAAATGGCGCGCGACCGGCTCCCGGACGCCCAGGTGGTACGCGGCGAGGATGAGGACGACCCCGGCCCCGGCGTAGAGGAATCCCTCGGCCGTCGTCGGCACGGCAGGCCTGAAGACCCCCCAGGTCGCCCTCGCGATGCCGAGGTCGATGTGCGCCGCGAAGGCGAACGGCTTCGCCCAGATGGAGGCGTGGCGGAGCGCCGCGTCGGCGGCCGCAAGCTCGTCCACCCGCGCGATCGACGCGCGGACCAGGCCTCCCAGCCGGTCCATCGAAGGATCGGGATTGCGCCTCGCGCTGTCGACGAGCTGGTCCAGGGTCGTCCCGGATCGCGCCGCAGCCTCCCTGAGGCGCTCGAGCTGCAGCCGCGCCTCGTCGAGATGCCCCTCGAGCCTCTGGAGGTACTGCTGCATGAACTCCGGCAGCTGGGAGAAAAGGACGCCGCCGACGACGCACAGGACGCGGTCGAGGAGCCGCTCCAGCCCCTCGGACGCGGATCGGATGATTCGGGGCAAAGGCACGCCCGTTTCTCACATGCCGGTCCCAGCCTTGCCATACGAATCGTCCACCACTTGGGCCGCGTCCGCCATGCTTGCCTTTGCGCCCTGGCCTCCCCCGTCCATGGCGGACACCGCGCCGGCAAAGGCCACGGCCTCGGCCGCGCGCGCGCCGGCGAGCCGCTCGCCGGCCCCCAGCCCGCCCGCAAGCAGGCCCGGACCGCCGCCGATTCCCGCCTGTGCGGCGTGTGCGGCCAGCCGCCCCATGCCGGCCCAGCTCCTCCCCACGGAGCCGGCCGCCTGGGCCATGAAGAGCGCCCCTGTCGCGAGGAGCCTGTGCAGGAAGATGGGCCCCATTATGGACACGATCGCGACCCAGAGGACAAAGCCCAGACCGCCCACCAGGATCGAGAGGAGCGCAGCAACGTTGCCCATGAACCAGTTGCCGAGAGCCGCCTCCACGGCTCCGAGCTGCGCCTCGGACGGTCCGCCTGCCGTGATCGAGCTCCACTGCAGTGCGCCGACCATGTCCGGAACGCGGCTTGTGCCGGCGATCAGCGCGATCAGGGCGTTGTAGAGGGCGATCGTCCCCGTGTGCCCTATGGCCCAGGCGACCGGCCAGAGGGCCACCGACACCATGTGCATGACGTAGCTGTGCGCCGCCTGCCGGTTGGGATGCCCGTGGGGCAGCGAGAACATCCCCGTGAAGAGGGGAAGCATCATCGTTCCGGACACCGCGAAGAAGTACCTCAGCTGCTCCATGAACCAGACGATCGCCGCGGCCGCGAGCAGCAGGAGGTAGAGCGGGCCGATCGTCACGCCGATCAGCAGGCACTTGAGCATTGCCGACCCGAACCCCGTCGCCAATGCCGCCATCCTGACCATCCCGCTCCACGTCTGCCCGGCTTCCGAGGCGTAGTTGGACGCGGTGTCCCAGACCGCGACCCCGAACGCCTCCAGGTAGCCGAGCACGCTCCCGTCGTTGGCGGCGTCGATCAGCGCCCTGCGCTGCCGCGGCCCCCCGGCCTGGGGGGAACCGCCGCTTGCAAGCGCGTCCTTCCTGAGAAGGTCAAAAAGCGCCGTCAGCTCGGGCATGGCGTAGGCCGCCTTGACGCACGCCGCGGTGAGGTTGCGCGGTCCGCCCGCGGACGACTGGTAGAGCGCGTCGGCACCCTGCATGGAGGCCCGCATGAGGAACGGCCCGCCCATCATGAACGCGATCACGACCCACGTCTTTGCGATCTCGCCCATCTTGCCCTCGCCGCTGGAGGCCTGGCTCCTCAGGACGAAGCCCCAGAGCGCGAAAAGGGCGCCGAATCCCGTGAAGATCCAGCCGATCCTGCCCAGGACCGCCGGCTGCCCGCCGGTTCCCTCGGTGAGCCCGCGGAAGATGACGCCCCCGTCGTACGAGCTGAACACGTCCAGCAGGTCCGAGACGGGCGCGTCGGCAAAGGGGAGATTCATCCCGATGCCCCCCCCGCGTCCGCGGTCGTCCAAAGCCGCATCCCGCTGTAGTCCGGCTGGGGCGCCGCGGGCGCCGGCTTCCCGAGGGTCGCGCCGCGCTGGGCCTCGGCGCCCCGGGCGCGCCCCTCGACCGTCGCATTCAGGAGCGCGGACTCGGCGAGCCCCTGCTCGTCCGCCGCCCTGGACCTCACCCCGGCGGCGGTGCGCTCCTGCCGGTCCGAGAGCGCGATGTCGTCGAGGATGGCCCTGCGGCGGGCGTCCATCACCTGGTTCTGCGACTGGAGCTGGCTGATCTCGGCGAGGACCGCCTGCTTGCCGGACTCCGTCTGGGCCGCCTTGAACTGGCCCCATGCCAGGGCAAGCTCCGCCGCCACCGAGGCCCTCGCCGATTGCTCGTAGGCGATCTGCCCGCGGACCTGCAGCGAGGCCTGCGCGTCGCGCGCGAACCGGGCGTAGAGGCCGGGGTCGCGCGGCTGAGCCTGCCCGAACACCTGCATCGTGGCGCCCGCGCCCGCGGCCCGGAGGAGCGCGGCCGCGTCGAGGACGCGCTGGGCCGCGCCCAGCGCCTGCCAGGCCCGCTGCAGATCGGCCTCCGTCTGCCCTCCGGCCGAAAGCGCCCGGAGCGCGCCCGTGACCTCGGCGAGATCGCGGAGCGCGCCCACGGCCGCCCTGGGATCGCCGGCGAACGCGCGCAGCTCGCCGATGCGCGCCGGCCCGCTCCCGAAGTCGCCGTACGCCGGGTT
>CALAOT010000103.1 GCA_937889545.1 uncultured Opitutaceae bacterium | reverse complement strand
GCAAGTCGCGGATCTGCCGGCGCGTGCGCCGCGACTGTCTGCGACGGCCGCGGGCAGCTTTGAACCCAGGCCTACTACGCCGGCTCCGCCGGCGCCGTGTCCACCGAGGTCATCCGTCGCTACATCTCCGAATGCCAAGGCACCTGAGGGCGTGCCTTCATCCCCCTCCCTGAAGGAAGAGGGGAATTCCCGCACGTCATTTTAAACGCTTGTCGGCTCGCGCCCTCCGGCGTAGATTGAACTCTCCATGATTGTCACCACTGCGCAGCTATTCAGGCACGCTTATGGCAAGTATGCCGTGGGTGCCTACAACATCAACAATGCCGAGCAGGCGATGGGCCTTTTCCGCGGCTGCATCCAGTCGAAGGCTCCCTTCATCATCCAGATTTCAAAGGGGGCCCGCAAGTACACGGACAAGCGGATGCTCGAGGCGATCATACGCGCCGCCGGCGAGATCTTTCCGGACGCGATCTACGCAGTGCACCTGGACCACGGCGACGAGGAGACCTGCTACGACTGCATCAAGTCGGGCTTCTACAGCGCGGTGATGATCGACGCCTCCCACGAGCCATTCGACAAGAACGTCGCGATCACGAAGCGCGTCGTGGACGCGGCGCACGCGAAGGGCCTCTCCGTCGAGGCCGAGCTCGGGATGCTCGGCGGCGTCGAGGAGGACATCAAGGTGGAGGACGGGCACGCCACCCTCACGAATCCCGCGGAGGCCGACAGCTTCGTGAAGAAGACCGGCTGCGACTCGCTCGCCTGCGCGATCGGCACGAGCCACGGCGCCTACAAGTTCAAGGGCCGCCAGTCGCTCCACTTCGAAGTGTTGAAGAAGATCCAGGCACTCCTTCCGGGGTACCCGCTCGTCATGCACGGCTCGTCCTCGGTCCCGAAGGACGAGGTGGACCGGATCAACGCGGCGGGCGGCAAGATGGCCGATGCCACGGGCGTCGACCCGAACGAATACCTCCCGGCGGCGAAGCTGGGCGTCACCAAGGTGAACATCGACACCGACGGGCGCCTCGTCTGGACGCGCGTCCACCGCGAGTTCTTCCGGGACAAGCCGGCCGAGTTCGACTTCCGCCCGCCCGGCAAGATCTTCATGGACGAGTACGCGAAGTTCATCGCCAGCCGCAACGACAAGCTCGGCTCCTCGGGACAGCTCGACGACCTGCGCAGGTCGCTCGGAAAATAGCGGGAAGGACCCGATCCAACAAGCCGGCCTTTTTTCGTCCTGAAAGCCCGCTTTCCCCTGCGGGCGGCCCCCGGTCGGCAAGCCGGCGCCCGCGCAGGTACCGCGGGCCACGTTCTTCCCCGCCAGGCTCAGGGCAGCCAGGGGAACCTGCGCGCGTCGGGCCTGCGCTTCTGGCGCTGCGCCGAGTGGAACTCCTTCGCCTCGTCGCTCATGTAGTAGAGAAGCGTGGCGTTGCCGGCCAGTTCCTGGATGCCCGCCTGGCCGTCCAGCTCCGCGTTGAACCCGCTCTTCAGGAGCCGGATGGCGAGCGGGCTCTTCTGGAGGATCTCCCTCGCCCAGGCGACTCCCTCCTCCTCGAGCGCCGCCACCGGGACGACCGCATTTACGAGCCCCATTTCGAGCGCCTGGGCGGCGCCGTAGCGCCGGCACAGGAACCAGATCTCGCGCGCCTTCTTCTGGCCGACAACGCGCGCAAGGTAGCCCGCGCCGAACCCCCCGTCAAAGCTGCCCATCGCGGGCCCGACCTGCCCGAACACCGCGTTGTCGGCCGCAATCGTCAGGTCGCAAACGACGTGGAGAACGTGCCCCCCCCCGATCGCATAGCCCGCCACGAGCGCGATCACCACCTTGGGCATCGAGCGGATGAGCCTCTGCAGGTCGAGGACGTTGAGCCTCGGGACGCCGTCCTTGCCGACGTACCCCGCGCTGCCGCGCACGCTCTGGTCGCCGCCGGAGCAGAACGCGTACTTCCCGTCGGAATGCGGGCCGGCGCCCGTCAGGAGGACGACCCCCACCCTCTGGTCGTCGCGCGCGTCCGCAAAGGCGGCCATCAGCTGCGAGATGGTCTCCGGCCGGAAAGCGTTGCGCTTCCCCGGCCTGTTGATCGTGATCTTCGCGATCCCGTCCGACTTCTGGTAGAGGATGTCGGAGAAGGTCGCCGCTGTTTTCCACTTGGGGGTCATCGGATGGGGTCGCTGTCTAGGCCTGAACCGCGGCGGAGGCAAACGCGTCCTTTCGCCACGCCGCGTCCCGCTTGCGGTCGGCGCTCAGCTCCAGCACCCGGATCCCGCTCGCCGGCAGCTCGGAGATGAGGGTCTGGAAATGGGACCAGTCCTCCACGTGCACGTGCCCCACCCCGTGCGCCGCGCAGAGCGGCGCGAAGCCGATCTCCTGGGGGGTGGCGAAGAACTCCTCGAAGACCGGGTCGAACTGGGCGACGGGAAGGTGCTCGAAGATGCCGCTCCCCCGGTTGTTGATGAGGACGATCGTGAGGCTGCCCTTGAACCTCGGCGCGATCAGGAACCCGTTCGAGTCGTGGAGCAGGGCGAGGTCGCCGGTGAGGAGCACGGAGGGGGCGCCCCCGTGCGCGGCGCCGAGCGCGGCCGACAGCGTGCCGTCGATTCCGTTCGCCCCCCGGTTGAAGAAGATCCGGAAGCCCCGGTCGTTCGCGGGCCACACGAACTCCATGTCGCGCACCGGCATGCTGTTGGCGACGGAGACGGAGGAGCGCGGGGGCAGGTGGCGGCCCATGAGCCAGGCCGCCTTGGGCTCAATGAGCGCCTCTTCGGCCGCAAGGCGGCCGTCGAGCGAGGCGCGCGCGCGCGCCTCGTATCCGGCCCACAGCCGCTCGTAGCCGTTCGGGGCGTCGGCCGACGGCAGGCCCAGCGCGAGGGCGCGCAGCGGGACGACGATCCTGCGCGTGCGGCCGTGCAGGGCGTCGCGGTTGTCCGGGCGCTCGGTCGCAAAGAGGACGGGCGCCCCGCTAGCCTCGATCCAGGCGCGCAGCACCTTGCTCGTCGTCCACTCCCCCAGGCACAGGACGCACTCCGGCCGGAGGGACTCCGCGGCCGCCGCGCTGCGCAGGATGGCGTCGTACCGGGTCACCAGGTGGGGGACAGCCGCCGCATGGTTGCGGGCGGGCGAGAGCCCGTCCGCGAGCACCGGCCAGCCCAGCCTTCGCGAGATCTCGCCGACCGCCGCCGCATGGCCCGCCCCGTCCGGGTCCGGAAGCGGGCCGGCGACGATGATGCCGTGGACCGCGTGGGGGAATGCCGGGATCTCGGAGACGGACGCGACCGGCTGCGGGGGCGCCAGGTGCTCGAAGAAAGCCTCCCAGTCGACGCCGGCCGCGAAGCGCCCGGCAGCGCCACCGTCCGCGACGGGCGCCAGGGGATCCCGGAAGGGCGCATTCAGGTGGACCGGGCCCGCGAGGGGGGCGAGGGTCCGCTCGACCGCGTGGGCGACCGTCTGGCGCAGGTAGCGCAGGAGCGGCTCGCTCGCCTCCGGAACCGCGAGCTCGTGGTGGAAGCGCACGAACGCTCCGTAGAGCCTGTGCTGGTCGATCGTCTGGCCCGACGCGCAGCTTCGCATCTCGGGCGGGCGGTCCGCCGTGAGGACGATGAGCGGCACCCCAGCCTCGTGAGCCTCGACGACGGCCGGGAGGTAGTTGGCGCCGGCCGTCCCGCTCGTGCAAAGCAGGGCGACCGGCCGCATGTCCTGCTTGGCAAGGCCGAGCGCGAAGAAGCCCGCGGAGCGTTCGTCGAGCACCGGAATAGCCTCGATGCCCGGGTGCAGCGCGAATGCGAACGCGAGCGGCGTGGACCGCGACCCCGGGGAGACCACCGCACGCCTGACGCCCGACCTGAACAGCGTCTCGGCCGCCACGCTTCCCCAAAGGGCGTTCACATTGCGGATGTCTAGCGCGGGCGGCTTCATGGATCGGTCGCCCGGCGGTTACGCGCCTAGCAGGGCGTCCTGCATCGCCTTGAACTTGAGCTCGGTCTCGGCGAACTCCGTCTCCGGGGAGGACCCGGCGACGATTCCGGCCCCGGCGTACATGCGCGCCCGGGACCCGTCGACGAGGGCCGAGCGCAGGCCCACGACGAACTCCCCCCCCTCCCGGGAGTCGATCCATCCGAGCGCCCCGCCGTACAGCCCCCTTGGGAATGCCTCGAGCTGGCCGATGGCGGGGACGGCCAGCTCCCGCGGGGCCCCCCCGACGGCGGGCGTCGGGTGCAGCCTGCCGAGCATGTCGAGGAGCCGCACCCCCTTGCGCAGCCTCGCCTGGACGGGCGTGTGGAGGTGCTGCACGTTGGAGAGGCGCCTGAGCTGGGGCCGGGGGGGGAACTTTAGGCTGAGCCCCAGCGGCGCCAGGCACCGGACGATCGAGTCGAGGACGATCCGCTGCTCCCGCAGCTCCTTCTCGCTGTGAAGGAGCTGGTTGCCGAGCGACGCATCCTCGCTCGCCGTCGCTCCCCGGCTGGTGGACCCGGCGAGCGCCTCGGTCAGCGCGACCCGGCCATCGACCCGGAGCAGGCGCTCCGGGCTCGCGCCGATGAAGCTCTGGCCCCGGCCGTTTGCCACGGAAAACGAGCTGCAGTCGGGGAACCGCTGGCGGAGACCGTTGAGCATCCTGAGCGGGTGGAACCGGGCCTCCGCCCGGACGTCCTTTGCCCTTGCGAGGACGATCTTCTCGAATTCCCCCCTTGAGATGCGCCTGACCGCCCGGCTCACGGCGCTTTCGTAGCTCCTGCGCCCGCCCACCTCGTCGACGGACGACGCGACCCCGGACCGCTCGTCCGGAAGCTCCGGGGGCCGGAAGTCGAACGAGCGGAACTTGGAATGCGCCCTCCACACCTTTGCGGCGAGCGACTCGACCGGCGAGTCGCCCTCGACGAGCAGGTTGGCCACGGCCGCGGTGCGGCCGCCCCGGCGCGCCACCTGCCAGCGGGGGACGAACAGGCAGGCCGCCTCGAACGGCTCGTCGGCGGCCACCGAGTCGAGGAACGAGAACGTGCCGAGGAAATGCGGCCCGCCGAACGGGATGTCCTGGTCGCCGACCGCCACGGCGTCCTCCAGCACCTTGTCGATGAACCGCTGGCACGCCGCGAACCGCCCCGGGCCGGACGTCGAGAAGGCGAGGACCGACTCGGCCGCCGCGATGGCCCACCCCTCGGAGGGCCTCTCGGCGTAGAAGTGCCTTTCGCCGGGCTCGAAGATGGACTCGAGGACGGCCAGCGGGTCCAGGTCGTCGACCTGGATCGTGATGCTCACGAGGCTCGGCCGGCCCGCCTGCGCAGCGGAATCGCGGCAATCGGACAGGAACGAGCTGAGCGCCTCGGGGGACGCGTTCGCAACGGGATCGATGGGAAGGATGGTCACGGGGCCTTGCCCGCCGCAGGCAGGGGCCTGGGGAACAGCACGAGCGCCGGGGACACCTTCGCGCCCGCCAGGCGCCCCCCCCATGCCAGCTCGTCCAGCCATGCGCCGGACGGACGGCTTCCGAGAACGCCGTCGATCGTCGCCGTCGCGCCGGGCATGACCGGCCTCAGCGCCGCGGAGGCCAGGCGGAGCGCCTCGGCCATCACCGCGAGCGACGTCTGGAGGAGCGCCCTGTCGGCGGGATCGGCGGACTTGCCGAGCTTCCACGGCGCGCGCTTCTCGACGTAGGCGTTGATGGACCGGACGAACGCGAAGAGCCGCTCCAGGCCGGTGTGGAACTGGTACTGCCCGAACAACGCGACGTAGTCCCTGGAGGTGGCCTCCCAGAGCGCGCGAAGCTCGAGCTCCGCCTCGCCCTCCGCGCCCGCCGCGGGCACGGCCCCGCCCGCGAAGCGGCTGGTCATGTTGAGCACCCGGTTGACGAGGTTTCCCAGGTCGTTCGCGAGGTCGCTGTTGTAGCGGACGAGGAACAGCTCCCGCGAGAAGTCGCCGTCCTGCCCCACGTTCATCTCGCGGATGAAGAAATACCGCAGGGCGTCCGCCCCGAACTCATCCACGAGTTCGAGCGGGTTGAACGCGTTGCCCGCGCTCTTCGACATCTTCGCCCCGCTCGTGAGCCACCATCCGTGCACGAGCAGGCCCCTCGGCAGCGCGAGCCCGGCGGCGTGGAGCATGATCGGCCAGTACACGGCGTGCGGCGGGACGAGGATGTCCTTGCCGATCACGTGCAGGGCCGCGGGCCACACGCCCGGCCTGTCGGCGACGGCGGAGTAGTAGTTCGCGAGCGCGTCGAACCAGACGTAGGTCACGAAGGACGGGTCGAACGGCAGCGGGATCCCCCACTCCAGCCGCTCCCTCGGCCGCGAGATGCACAGGTCGTTCAGGGGGTCCTTCAGGAACTCGGTCACCTGCTTCTGGCGGAACCGCGGAAACACGAAGCCCTCGTTCCTTGCCAGGAACTCGACCAGCCACTCCTGGTAGGAGCGCAGCCTGAAGAAGTAGTTCGGCTCCGCGATCTGCGTCACCTCGCCGTAAATATCGGGCCAGGAGCCGTCGGGATTGCGGTCCTTCTCCAGGAGGAATTGCTCCTGCCTCGTGCTGTAGAAGCCCCGGTACTCCCCCCGGTAGATGTCGCCCTTGTCGAAGAGGCGCTGGAGCAGCTCGCGCACCACCCTCTTGTGGCGCTCCTCGGTTGTCCTGATGAAGTCGTCGTTCGAGATCAGGAGGCGCGGCAGCATCGCCCTGAACTCCGCGCTGACCTCGTCGGCAAACTGCCGCGGGGGGACGCCCCTTGCTCGCGCGGTCTGCTGCACCTTCTGGCCGTGCTCGTCGGTCCCCGTCAGGAAATAGACCGAGTCGCCCATCAGCCGGCGGAACCGGGCGATCACGTCCGTCAGCACCTTCTCGTATGCGTGCCCGACGTGCGGCAGACCGTTCACGTAGTCGATCGCGGTGGTGATGTAGAAGTCGGCCATGAAGGGGCAATCCAAGCATGGTTTAGACGCGGGCCGCAAGCCACGCGGCGCATGCGACCCATGCGCGGCCCCGGTGCCCGACCCGGTTCTTCTGCTCGGGGGACATCTCGGCCAGGGTCATTTCGAAGCCCTCCGGGACGAAGAGGGGGTCGTACCCGAACCCTCCCCGGCCCCGCGGCTCGCGGATGAGCCGGCCCGCGCAGCGGCCTTCAAAGAGGCGCTCGACGTTGCCGGGGCCCGAGAGCGCGAGGACGCACACGAACTCGGCGGCGCGGCGGCCGTCGGGCACGTCCCGCATGGCGTCGACGAGCTTCGCGAGGTTGGCCGCGGCGCCGGCGTGCGGGCCCGCGAAATGCGCCGACTCGACCCCGGGCGCCCCGCCCAGGGCCTCGACGCAGAGCCCGCTGTCGTCGGCGAGCGACCAGCCGCCCGCGGGCAGCCGCCCGCGCAGCGCGCGCGCCTTCTTCCAGGCGTTCCCCGCAAACGTGCCCGCATCCTCCACGACCGCGGGCATGCCCCCAACGTCGGCCGCAGACCCGATCTGTATCCTCGCCCCGGCCGCGCCCGGCGGCCGGGCCGAGCCCAGCGGGTCCGCCAGCGCGCGGAATTCCGCCGCCTTGTGCGGGTTGGCCGAGGCCAGATAGAGTTTCATGGGTTTGGACGTTGCCCGGATGGGCGGTCCGGCTCGCCGCGGCGGAATCGCGGCCGGCCGCCCTGCGCACGGGCGCCCCCGCGCTCAGCCGCCGACATAAGGGTTGTGTGCTTTCTCCTCGCCCACGGTGGTCGGCCCGCCGTGCCCGGGGAACACTGTCGTCGAGTCCGGAAGCGTGTAGATGCGCGACCTTATCGAACGCTCAAGCTGCCCGAAGTCTCCCCCGGGAAGGTCGGTCCGTCCCACGCCCCCCCTGAAGAGCGCGTCGCCCGCAAAGGCGGCCCCCGCCCCCGCGAAATAGAACATGAGGCTTCCCGGGCAGTGCCCGGGCACATGGCGCACCCGCACCTTCTCCCCGAGTGCGTCGACCGAATCGCCGTCCTCAAGCCACCGGTCGACCACCACGGGCTCGAGAACCAGGCCCGGGATCAGGAGCAACCTCATCACCTCGGGGGTCTCGATGAGGGGCCTGTCCGCGCGGTGGGCGGATACCTCGGCCCCCGTCCGGCGGACGACCTCGGCCGCCCCCTGCGTGTGATCCCAGTGCCCGTGGGTCAGCCAGAGCCGGGCCAGCCGGCACCCCTCGCCCTTGAGCAGGGGCTCCGCCTGTTCCCACACCCCGCCCGGGGCGTCGATCAGGACGGCTTCGCCCGTTGGGGGCGAAGTGAGCAGGTATGCGTTCGTCTGGATCGGACCCGCGAGGAGAACGTGGACATTCACGCCACAAAGAGAGAAGTTTCCACGGCCCCCGCAACGGCGAAAATTGCCCTTCACCTTTGGCCCCCCAACGGCTACCGATACACCTCTTTGCCATGCCCACCCTCAAGTTCGCTGTACTCGCAGGGGATTACATAGGACCTGAGGTCATGTCGGAGGCGCTGCGCGTCCTTGGGCACGTCGCCCGGAGGGAGGGCTTCGCGCTGGAGCCCACGGCGGCAGACGTGGGGGGGGCGGCGATCGACAGGCATGGCAAGGCGTTGCCGGACGATACCTTGCGCCTCTGCGAGCAGAGCGACGCGATCCTGTTTGGCTCGGTCGGCGGACCCAAGTGGGAGAACCTCCCCCCGAAGGAGCAGCCGGAGCGGGCCGCCCTCCTCCCGCTCCGCAAGCATTTCACCCTTTTCGCCAACATCCGGCCCGGGCTCCTCTACCCCGAGCTCGCGGCCGCCTCCCCGCTGAAGTCGGAGCGGATACCGGACGGGATCGACATCGTGTGCATCCGCGAGCTGACCGGCGGCCTCTATTTCGGCAGGCCGAAGGAGACGACCACGCTCGCCGACGGCGACGTCCAGGCCGTGGACACGATGGTCTACCGCCGGAGCGAGATCGAGCGGATCGCGGCCACGGCGATCGCGGCCGCCCGCTCCCGCAAGAAGAGGCTCTGCTCGATCGACAAGGCCAACATCCTGGAGACCTCCGTGCTCTGGCGGAAGACCGTGGCCGCCTACGCCGCCCGGCACGCCCCCGATGTTGAGCTCAGCCACATGTACGTGGATAATGCCGCGATGCAGCTCGTCCGCAACCCGAACCAGTTCGACGTGTTCGTGACGGAAAACATGTTCGGTGACATCCTTTCCGACGAGATGGCCGTCGTCTGCGGCTCGCTCGGGATGCTCTCCTCGGCCTCCCTGGGCGCCGGCCGAAACTCCCTCGGCCTCCCCTTCGGCCTGTACGAACCCGCGGGCGGCACGGCGCCCGACATCGCGGGCAAGGGCGTCGCGAACCCCTGCGCGCAGATCCTCTCGACGGCCCTCATGCTGCGGTACAGCTTCGGCCTCGAGGAGGCCGCCTCGCGGATCGAGGCCGCGGTGAGGAGGGCCGTCACCGGGGGGGCGCGCACCGCCGACATCTCGTTCGGGGGCGCCTGCGTCGGCACCCGGGCCATGTCGGACGCGGTCATCGCGGCTCTATCATGACATCATCGGAGATACGCCAATCCTTCCTGGACTTCTTCGCGGCGCGCGGCCACTCGGTCGTGCCGTCGTCGTCCCTCCTGCCCGATTCCCCCGGCCTCCTGTTCACGAACGCGGGGATGAACCAGTTTGTCCCGATATTCCTCGGGGAGCGAGAGCCCGACGTCTCCCGGTGGGCCGGCGCCAGGCCCGGCGCGGACACGCGCGCGGCCGACACCCAGAAGTGCATCCGCGCCGGCGGCAAGCACAACGACCTGGAGGACGTGGGGCTCGACACCTACCACCACACGTTCTTCGAGATGCTGGGCAACTGGTCCTTCGGCGACTACTTCAAGAAGGAATCGCTCGGGTGGGGCTGGGACCTGGTCGTGAGCGCCTGGGGCATCCCCCCCAAGCGGGTCTTTGCGACCGTGTACTCGCCGGAAAAGTCGGCGGGCGACCCGTCCGACTTCGACCGGGAGGCGTATGACATCTGGGCCGGGATATTCAGGAAGGCCGGCCTCGATCCGCAGACGCACATCGTGCGGGGCGGCAAGAAGGACAACTTCTGGATGATGGGCGAGACGGGCCCCTGCGGGCCCTGCTCGGAGATCAGCGTCAACCTGCTCCCCTCCGACGACGAGGCCGGGGGCCGCAAGCTCGTCAACGCGGGCTCCCCTCGCTGCATCGAGATCTGGAACCACGTCTTCATCCAGTTCAACGCGAACGCGGACGGCTCGTTCTCGCCGCTGGCGGCCAAGCACGTCGACACGGGGATGGGATTCGAGCGCGTCGCCGGGATCTTCGCGACGACCAGGGGATTCACGGATTTCTCGGCCGAGCCGTCCAACTACGACTGCGACGCGTTCGCGCCGCTCTTCTCCCGGATCGCGGGGCTTTCGGGAAAGGCCTACAAGGGCACCGTTCCCCGGGCGCGCAGCGGGCTAACCGAGCAGGAGCAGGTCGATGTCGCATTCCGGGTGCTGGCCGACCACGCGCGGTGCGTGTGCTGCGCCATCTCCGACGGGATACTACCGGGAAACGAGGGCCGAAGCTACGTCATCCGGCGGATCCTGCGCCGGGCGGCCCTTTACGGCCGCCACCTCGGCCTCGCCACCGGGTTCTTTGAGGAGCTCGTCGCGCCCGTCGTCGAGTCGCTGGGCGGCGTCTTCCCCGAGCTCAAGCGGCAGGAGGTCACCCTGCGCCGCGTGATCAAGTCCGAGGAGGAGAGCTTCGGGCGGGCCCTGGAGCGCGGCTTGAAGCGCTTCGACGAGGCAGCGTCGGCCGGGGCGCTTCCCGGACCCGCGGCATTCGAGCTGTATGACACGTACGGCTTCCCCCTCGACCTGACCCAGCTGATCGCCCGGGAGCGCGGCCTGACGGTAGACGTCGCGGGCTTCGACGCGCTCATGGACCGCCAGAGGGAGCGCGGCCGAGCGGCCCAGAAGAAGGAGGTGATCGTCGCCGCCACGAAGGGGTCAGCCCCCGCGGCGCAGCTTCCGACGGCCTTCACGGGCTACTCGCTCGACTTCTCCAAGGGCACGCACGCGGCCCTGGTCGACGTGGCGAGGTCGGAGAGCGGCGTGTTTCTCATATTCGACAGGACCCCCTTCTACGCCGAGATGGGCGGCCAGCAGGGCGATTCCGGCCACGCGTTGATAGCCGGGGGCGCCCTGGAGATCGCCGACACCGTCAGGGACAAGTCGGGCCGGCACCTGCACAGGATAGCCCCGGGCGCGCCCGTCCCCGCCGTGGGAACGGCAGCGGATCTCTCCGTCGACTCCGTTCGCCGCCGCGCCGTCCAGCGCCACCACACGGCGACCCACCTCCTGCATTGGGCGCTCCGGAAGGTCCTCGGCACGCACGTCCGCCAGGCCGGCTCGCTCAACGCCCACGACCGGCTGCGCTTCGACTTCTCGCATTTCGAGGCCGTGACGCACGCCCAGCTCCGCGAGATCGAGGAGATGGTGAACCAGAGGGTGCTTGATAACGCGAGGGTCGACGCCTACGAGGTGGACTTTGACAAGAGGCCCGAGGGCACTCTCGCCTTCTTCGGCGAGAAGTACGGCAAGGTGGTCCGCGTGGTCGACATCGGCGGCTACAGCCGCGAGCTCTGCGCCGGCACGCACGTCGCAGGCACCGGGGAGATCGGATTCGTCAAGATCGTCCACGAGGGAGCGATCGCCGCGGGAACGCGGCGGGTCGAGGCCGTCGCGGGCGACGCGGCGTACCGCTTCGCACTCCAGGCGTTTGACACGGTCGAGTTCGCGGCGCAAAGGCTCGGCTCCCCGCGCGACGCACTCGAGAGCCGCATCGAGTCCCTGCTCGCCGAGAAGTCCGAGATGGAGAAGAGGCTCCGGTCGTTCGAGCAGAGGGCCTCCGCGAACCTTGCCGGGGACATCGCCGCGAAGGCCGTCGCCCTCGGCGGCCTCAGATTCGCGGCCGTCCAGGTCTCGGTAGAGTCCCCCGACGCCCTGCGCTCCCTCGGATCCCAGGTCCTCGGGAAGCTCGGCGAGGGAGTCGTCATCCTTGCGGCTGTGCTCGGCGACAAGGCCGCTGTCGTCGCGTTCTGCTCCCCGGCCGCCGCAGCCGCTGGCCACAACGCCGGGAAGATCGTCAACGGGCTCAGCCAGAAGCTCGGCGGCAAGGGCGGCGGCAAGCCCGACTTCGCCATGGGCGGTGGCCGCGACATCGGCAAGCTTCAGGAGGCGTTGAGCGCATCCTTGCCGAAGGGCTGACCCTGGGGCACCATTGCCTCATGCCCAAACCCACAGGGGTAGCCGCCTCGCCGCTCGACTGCATCCTCGCGTTCGACGGAAACAACCGGCTTGCCGTCCGCAGGCTCGGGTCCAAGTCGGGGCTTTCCTTCACGGGATCCGACCTCGCGATGGCTGTCGGGCGCCTCGAGTCCTCGTTCAGGGACCACACGCGGCCGGTGGAGCGCTTCACGGCCGAGGCGGGGGCGCGACTGTACCGGGTCCATTTCGTCCAGGTGGAGGGCCCGGCGGCGGATCCCGAGATAGAGATGCGGTCGGCCGAGCAGCTCGAATCCGATCCCGGAGCGCTGGCGCCGTCTCTCGCCGGTGTGCTCACCCGGCTCGACCCCCACCTCATCGAGATTCCCTACCTGAATCTCGGCGAGAACGACTTCATCTACAAGTTCAGGCCTGAGAAGGAGCGCAACGACGCGATCTACGCCCAGGACACGGAGGCCGGCGCCATCTACCAGTCCAGGCTCTGCGCGGCGATAAAGGCGCTCGCCCGGCGCCACGAGCGCACCGCGACGGCCCCCGTCCTGCTTGATTTCGGGGCGGTGCACTACCTGGTCCCGAGCCACTTCGGGTTCTGCCTCGGCGTGAAGAACGCGATCGAGCGCGCCTACGAGACGCTGACGGGCAACCCGGGCAGGCGCGTGTTCATGCTCTCCGAGCTGATCCACAACCAGTTCGTCAACGACGACCTTATCCGTCGCGGCCTCCGGTACCTCCAGACCGACAAGGGGGTCGCCCACGCGGACGGGCCCGGAGGGCCCGACCTCTGGGACACGCTGACCCCGGACGACATCGTGATCATCCCCGCATTCGGCGCGACCGACGAGGACAAGAGGCGCCTCGTCAGGAAGGGCATCGCCGTGCGCCAGTACGACGCGACCTGCATGCTCGTCGAAAAGGTCTGGAAGGCGGCCCGGAGCTACGGACGCGAGGGCTACACGGTCGTCATCCACGGCAAGCACGAGCACGAGGAGACCAAGGCGACCTTCTCCAACACCCGCAGGTACGCGCCGGCAATCATCGTTAGGAACATGGAGGAGACGCGCCAGCTGGGGGAAATCATCCTGAAGGGAGACGCGGCGTCACGGGAGCGCTTCCACGCCCTCTTTCGCGGGAAGCACACCGAGGGATTCGACGTGGGCCGCGACCTGGGCCGCGTCGCTGTGGTGAACCAGACCACGCTCCTGATGAACGAGACCCGGGAGATAATCGCCTACCTTAGGGACCTCTTCGCGCAGAAGTATGGGCCCGACCTCCCCGGATCCCCGGCCCGCGTCGGCGGGCACGACCGCAACGACACGCTCTGCTACGCGACCCAGGTCAACCAGGACGCCCTCACCCGCGCCCTGGCCGAGCCCCTGGACGCCGCGTTCGTCATTGGCGGCAAGAACTCATCCAACACGTACCAGCTCTACCGGCTGTGCGAGCAGCGTCTGGGGCGCCGTGCCTTCTTCATCCAAAGCGAGGCCAACATCCTGTCGCAGGACGAGGCCGAGCACTACGTGTTCCCTGCGAAGGGCCGCGGGGGACCGGGCGGCCACGTGGAGCGCAGGCCCCTCTGGAGCGGAGAGCAGGCGCGCCCCGGGGGCGCCCCCAAGCGCATTCTCGTGACCGGGGGCGCGTCGTGCCCGGACGGGATCATCCAGCAGGTGATCTCGCGGATAAACGGCTTCTACCCTCCGGATTCGCTCCGGGGAATCGAGTCTGTCCTGGGCGACCTTTCGGGGTCCTGAGGGCCGGCCGCGGCCCGGGGGGGCTCAGAACCTGAACGTGAACCCGCCCTTGACGCCCTGCTGGTCGCTGAAGTCGATCTTGGTCGAATAGGAGGTGCCAGCCCCGCTGGGTACGTCCTGGGAGTAGCTGCCGCCCCCCTGGACAAGGCCGCCCACGTAGAAGCCCGCGGTTTCGGTCAGATCGTACCGCAGGTCCACATCCATATAGTATCCGGGCAGGATCTTGGTGTTTTGCTTCTGGTACAGGACCGTGTAGGGGATCTGGGGGTTCTCGTCGAGCGGCAGGGTCTCGAAGACGTTGAACTCGGATCCCGAGTAGAGGAGATCCGGCCCCGCGCTCATGCTCAGCTTGAAATGCGACCCGATCGGCATGATCAGGGTCGGGCCGATCCGGAGAGTGTAGTAGGCCCCCTCGATGAAGTATCGGTTCTCGGTTTGCACGACCGCGGTCGAAATCGTCCGGCTGAGCGGCGCGTTGCCGAGGAGGATGGTCTGGGAGGCCTGCTGGGTCGTCGTGGTGCCGCTCGTGGTGGTGATCACCCCGCCGGTGGAAGTCAGGACCGACTGGCTGATCGTGTTGGGCGAGCTGTAGGGGGCCGCGGGAGGGACCTGGCCAAACAGGTCGTAGGTGTCCGTGACGGTCGTCACCGCTGTCGGGACCGACGCGAAGGTGCTCGAATGGATGTCCGCTATGCTGAAGCCCGCCGTGATCGCCCATTTCAAGTGCTTGCCGATCTTGCCCATGTCCCTGTCCATCAGCAACTCGAGGCCGAGGCCGGGAGCGCCGAGGGAGTTGTGGCTACCCGTGTCCGTCACCTCCGCCGAATAGTTGTTAAAGGCGATGTTGCCGTTGGGCAGGAGCTGGCTCGGATACTCATAGCTCCAGCTGTTCGTCCTCCCGTCGGAGGCGATCGGGATTGACGTGCCCTCGCCCACCCCGGAACTGGTGAAAATGGTGCGCGTGTCGAAATTGACCAACCCGTCAAAATAGATGCGCGCCACGTTGGGGACCGAGATGTCAAAGCCCGCGCTCGTGGGCGACGGGATCGATCCCTGCCCGCTGTAGGTCGTCTTGGGGCCGTGCACGAAGAACCGGCTGCTCAGGCTGAGCATCGACTTCGGCACGTAGGTGTACTCGTCGATCTGGTTAAAGTCCGGAATCTCCTCCGGCTGCTGCTTCTGCTCCTCGTCCGCGGCGCGAAGGCCCCCGAAAGAAAGGCAGGCGGCGCACAGGGCGATGCGGAGGAGTCTCATGCTGCAGTGGTTGGAATGGGTTGGACGCCAAGTCCGGCGAAAAGTTGCATGAAAATAGGGGCCGCGGCCGAGCCGCGTCAAGGCTCATGCCCGCATTTCGTCCGAGTCGGCCGCCGCCGCATCCTCTGCCTGCAGCGCCGCCGCGGCCCGGGGGTCCTCGGCGGCCTCGCTCACCCGCTGCTTGCGCCTCTTGGTCTTCAGGTCCTCCTCGCGCTGGTCGAGCTCTATCTCCCTCTCCTGCTGCTCCTGCACCTTCTCAAAGAGCCGCGTCTCGCTTTCCTGCACGAAGGCCTCGCGCTCGTGCATCGCCGCCTGCGCATCCTTGAGCACGGACTCCTGCCGCTCGAGCTCCGCGCGGAGGGCCTCCAGGGCCGCCTTCTCCTCGGGCGAGACGTGCACGGGCGTCGCCTTGCGCGACGCCGCGACAAGCTGCTCGCGCGCCGCAAGCAGGGCCTCCGCCTCGGCGAGCTCCCGCTCGTGCTCGTTGAGGCGGGCCTCCTTCTCCTGCGTGAGCCGCTCGCGCTCGACCAACTTCAGCTCCAGCTGCCGCAGCGACCGCTCGAGCTCGGCGATCCGGGCGTCGTCGGCCGCGCTCCGGCCTCCGGTCGTCGGCCTCGTCGCCGAAACGATCTTCCTGATGGACTCCCTGGCCGCAGCCGAGGCCTCCGACACGGAAAACGGTGAGCCGGTCAACGTCCTGTTGCGCCGCAGCGACAGGTTGGTACCGGCCTCGGGCCTTTTGATGGGAAACCGGATATTGGATGGATCAGGCATTAGCTTCGGGCGCCTGGCAGCACCCTACTTCCTGAATATACGCCTAAACCCTCCAAAAAAGCCAGTCTTGTGCTCGGCGGGCTCGACGGCGCCAACGCCCGAGCCGGGCTTGATCATCTGCCGGATGAGGTCCGAGACCTTCTTCTCCAGGGCAACGTCGTTCAGCACGCCGAGGTGCCTGGCGATGCTCGCGTCGTCGGAGAAGTCCTTCTTGATCTGCGCGAAATCATCGGCAAACCAGGCCGCGGCCTCGGTCGACTTCGCCATGGGGTTTGGCGCGCGGGTCGCATGCGCGAGCGCCTCCACCAGGTGCAGGCCCTTCGATCCCTTCCGGAAGGGAAGGATTTCCGTCAGGGTAATTTCATCAAGATTTGACAATGAGTTCAGCAGCTTCCTGAAGTCGCCGCCGATAATCACGTTCTGCGACATCTCCTGCGCAAACACGGCGAACTCGCCAAGGGTCTTCAGGTCCTCCAGCTTGCAGAACTCGACCGTGTCGCTGCCGAGGGCCGTCAGCGAGATCGGGAACTTCTCCGAGACGCCGATCCGCGCCATGTTCTTCAGGAGCGGGTTGTCGCGCACCGCCGCCGCCTCGGTCTGCTCGATCATGTCGCCAAACGGGCTGTCGAACGCGAGGGTCTCCTTCATGATCGAGATCAGCAGGTCGAGCTTGTCGTCCGTCTGGCCCTTGAGCGCGAGCAGCTCCATCGCCTCGCCGTAGCTCAGGTCGATGTACTTCGCCGGGGTCTCGTCCTTGGACTTCACCGGCCACGTCGGGCCGTCCAGGTTCTGCGCCAGGCTCGAAATGGGCGTGTCGACCATGATCGAGCTCGCAAAAGCCGTGCGCACCTCGTCCCAATCCTTTTCAGAGTATTTCTGTTCGGGCATCGTGGGTTCGGTTAGGAGGAAGGATCGTGCTCGTCGAGCTCGTGGGCGAGCTTTCTGTAGTCGCTCGTCACGGAATCCACGACGTCGGCGGCCTCGCTGCCGACGAGGATGACGGGCAGGCCCAGGGCGACGGAGCGGCGCACGACCATCGCGTCGCGGATCTGCACGGTGAAGATCTTCGCGCCGGGCGCGGCGCGCTTCGCCGCGCGGAACTGATTCAGCCGGAGCTGCATCCTCATCTTGGGAACCTCGATGTCCACCCCCGTGCGGATGGAGTTGAAGATGAGCCCCTGCACCTGCGCGGGCGTTCCCATCGACGCCTTCCGGAAGCTGCCCGAGAGTGCCTGGAACTTCTGGAGCTTGTCGGCAAGGAGCGTGAATCCGATGAGGCTCAGGGCGTCGGGATTCGAGGGCACGTAGATCTCGTTCGAGGTGAACACGCCGCATTGGGATGCGCGCAGGAGGTTCGGCGGGCAGTCGAAGAAGATGTAGTCGTAGTTTGGCTCGAGAGCCGCGACCTGCTCGCAGAAGACGAGATAGGCGGGCCGCTTGGGATCGCCCGAGTACTCGCCCTCCAGGTCCGTGAGGTTGAAGCTCGTGGGGACCAGATCGAGGCCCGGAAGCACCTTCTCGCCCGACTTTCCCTCGACCACGTCCTTCACCACGATGTCCCTGATGTGGACCTTGCCCGGGTCGAAAACCGAGAAGATCGAGCCTTCCCCGCTGGAGTTGATCTTGTTCCAACGGTCGAGGCGGAGCAGCCAGATGCTCGCGTTCGACTGCGTGTCGAGGTCGAACAGGAGGACCCGCTTGCCCATCTTGGCCAACGCGGCGGCAACGTTCACGATAAGCGACGTCTTGCCGACGCCGCCCTTATAGTTGAGGAAGCTTATTTTGCGCGCCATGAAGAGGGATATCCGTTGTCACCAAACAATGTGCGGGCTGCATCGCCAAGCCGCGAGTCAAAAACACCCCGCATATCTACGCATCTGGCCTACGCACCGCGCACTTGCCCATTACGGTTGCCAGCGCGGAAAAGGTTAGCGAGGCAAAACGCCCCCGCACTTCTACGTACCGAGGGGCCCGGACCCGCCCTGCCCGCCCGCGGCCCACTTGAAAACCAGGGTGGTCAGGGGGGGCAGCGTGAGCTCGATCGACTGCGTGTAGCCGTCGCACGGATCGCTGGTGGCGGGCCGTCCCCCGGCGTTTCCCAGGCCCGTGCCGCCGTAGTATTCGCTGTTCGAGTTGATCACCTCGCGCCACCAGCCCAGCCGGGGCACCCCGACCCTGTAGGTGCGCGTGACCCCGCCGAAGTGGCCCACGACAACGAAGAGCGTCTCCTCGCTCGCGTCCGTCCGCAGGTAGGCGATCACGTTCGCGTCGGCGTCCAGGCAGTTGATCCACCGGAACCCGCGCGGGTTGAAGTCGTTCGCGCCGAGGCCCGGCTCGGCGGCGTAGAGGCGGTTCAGGTCGGCGACGAGCCTGCGCACGCCCTCGTGGTCCATGTACTGGCACAGGTGCCAGTCCAGGCTGGACTCGTGGTTCCACTCGCCCGACTGGGCCCACTCGCTCCCCATGAACAGCAGCTTCTTCCCGGGATAGGCCCACATGTGCGCGTAGAGAGAGCGCAGGTTGGCCGCCTTCTCCGGGATATGCCACGCCCCCATCTTGTAGAGCATCGACGCCTTCCCGTGGACCACCTCGTCGTGCGAGAACACCGACACGAAGTTCTCCGCGTACTGGTAGAGCATCCCGAATGTCAGGTCGTTCTGGTGCCAGCGGCGGTTGATGGGCTCCTTGGAGAAGTACCGCAGGGTGTCGTGCATCCATCCCATGTTCCACTTGTAGTCGAACCCAAGTCCGCCGTCGGAGGTCCCGCGCGTGACGCCCGGGAACGACGTGCTCTCCTCGGCGATCATGAGCGCCCCGGGATAGTAGTGGTGGACGAGGTCGTTCACGCGCTTGAGGAAATCCATCGCCTCGAGGTTCTCGCGCCCCCCGAACCGGTTGGGCACCCATTCCCCGTGCCCGCGGGAGTAATCGAGGTAGAGCATGGAGGCGACGGCGTCGACGCGCAGGCCGTCCACGTGGTACCTGTCGAACCAGGCGAGCGCGTTGGCGACGAGGAAGCAGCGCACCTCGTGCCGTCCGTAGTTGAAGATGAGCGTGCCCCAGTCCCTGTGCGCGCCCTGCCTCGGGTCCGCGTGCTCGTAGAGGTGGGTCCCGTCGAACTCCGCCAGCGCAAACGCGTCCTTCGGGAAATGCGCGGGCACCCAGTCGAGGATGACGCCGATGCCCCGCTGATGCAGGTGGTCCACGAACCACGCGAAGTCCTCCGGCGGGCCGAACCGGTGCGTGGGCGCGTAGAATCCCGTCACCTGGTACCCCCACGACCCGTCGAACGGGTGCTCGGCGATCGGCATCACCTCAACGTGGGTGAAGCCCATCTCGACCGCGTAGTCGGCCAGCTGCGGCGCGATCTCGCGGTAGGTGAGCGAACGGTTGCCCTCCTCGGGCTTCCGGCGCCAGGAGCCGAGGTGGACCTCGTAGACCGAGACCGGCCGGTCCAGGAGGCCCGCCTGCGAGCGGCGGCGCTCGATCCAGGCGGCGTCGCCCCACGTGAACGCCCCCGTCTCCCACACCCGGGCGGCGTTGCCGGGCGGCCCCTCGAAGCAGGTGCCGTAGGGGTCGCTCTTGACGCGTATCCCCCCCAGACTGTCGCGGATCTCGAACTTGTAGAGCTCCCCTTGGCCCAGGCCCGGGATGAAGATCTCCCATACGCCCGACGCCCCCAGGCCCCGCATCGGGTGGTAGCGCCCGTCCCAGCCGTTGAAGTTGCCTATGACCGAGACCCGCGCCGCCGCGGGGGCCCAAACCGCGAAGGCGACCCCTTGCACCCCGCCGAGGTCGCGCGCATGCGCGCCCAGCTTGTCGTAGATCCTGTGCTCATTGCCCTCGTTGAAGAGATAGAGGTCCTGCTCCCCGAGCGTGGGGAGAAAGCAGTACGGGTCGCGGAACTGCCGGACGCGCCCGTCCGCCGAGGTGGCCCTGAGCTCATACGCGCAGACTTCGGCGCGCCAGGGGATGGGGACCTCGAAGAGGCCCTCGGGCGCGAGGGACCTCATCGGGAAGACCGCGGGAGGCGTGTCCGACGTCAGGACCGCCTCGCAGGCCGCGGCGTCGCGCAGGAAGGCCCGCACGACGAGCCCGGGGCTGCGGCGATACGTGCACGTGTGCATCCCGAGCACCGAGTGGGGGGAGCCGTGGCGGGCATTCAGGATCGCCTTGATGTCGGTCTTGGGGAGGGTCACTTGCTCGGGGTCCTTGTTCTCGGCATACTGCACCCGATGCCGACGGCGGGGCAAATCAGAACGGCCGGCTCTAGCCCGTGTTCTTCAGGCCCCCGCTGATTCCGTTGATCGTGAGCTCGATCACGGCGTGGATAGCCTCGGCCTCGCGCGGCGGCGGCGGGACCGGGCCGCGCAGGCGGCGCATCATGTCGACCTGGATGTAGTTCAGGGGGTCGATGTAGGGGTTGCGCAGCTCGACCGACCGCAGGAGGACGGGCTCGCGTGCGAGGAGGCGCCTCTGCCCCGATACGGCGAGGATCGCCGACTCCGTCCGCTCGAACTCCGCGCCGAGGATGCCGAGGATGCGGCGCCGGATCCTCGAATCCACGACGAGGCCCGCGTAGAGCGCCGCGATCCCCATGTCCGCCTTGCGCATCGTCAGCTGCGCGTTGTCGATGAGCGTCTGGAAGAACGGCCAGCCGGCGTGCATCGCCCGCAGCCGCTCCCTGGCCTTCGGCCCGCGCCGCAGCATCGACTCGAGCGCGCTTCCCAGGCCGAACCACCCGGGAAAATTGAACCGGCTCTGCATCCAGGAGAACACCCAAGGTATGGCCCTCAGGTCCGCCACGTCCTCGGTGGCCTTCCTGTACGCCGGGCGGGAGCCGAGCTTCAGGTTGCTGATCTCGTCGATGGGCGTCGCCTGGCGCCAGAACGCGAGGAACTCCGGGTCGTCGTGGACCAGGGCCTTGTACGCCTCGTATCCGGCCAGGCTCATCTCCTCCATGGCGTCGCGCCATTCCTGGGGGGCGGACGCCCCGGCCCCCGCCGCGTGGATCCCGAGCATCACTCCGTAGGCCATCTGCTCGAGGATCCTGTGCGCAAGGTCGGGGTCATGGTAGCGCGTCGAGAGCACCTCCCCCTGCTCGGTCACGCGGATCCCGCCGTCGCCCAGCCCCGCGGGCTGGGCGAGGATGGCCTTCGCCGCCGGGCCGCCGCCGCGTGCGATGCTGCCCCCGCGCCCGTGGAAAAGGGTCAGCGCGACGCCGGCGCCGCGGCACACGCGCGCGATCGCCTCCTGGGCCTTGAACAGGGCCCAGTTCGCCGTGATGTAGCCGCAGTCCTTATTGCTGTCCGAGTAGCCCAGCATCACGTGCTGGTGCACGGTCCGGCGGCCGGGGAGCGCGAAGAGCTCCGCAAGCACGCCCGGCGCGCGCTCGAGGTCGTCGCGCGTCTCGAACAGCGGCGCGATCGGAAGCGAGGACCCGGCGAGCCTCTGCAGCAGCTCGACCTCGAGGATGTCGGACAGCCCGTTGGTCATGCTGATGATGTAGATGCCCATCGCCTCCGCCCCGATCGCCGCCCGGGCCCGGGCCGAAAGGGCGAGCGGCTCGAGGACGTCGCGGGTCGCGGCCGTGAATCCGGCGGCCGCCCCAGGCCCGAGCGGCGCGGCGGCGGCGGCGGCGGCGAGGAGCACCTTCCGCTTGTCCTCCTCG
>CALAOT010000102.1 GCA_937889545.1 uncultured Opitutaceae bacterium | reverse complement strand
GCTCAGGTTCGTGCCGCCGCCCCGGGCGACGAAGGGGGCGCCCCACTTGTTGCAGGCCTTGACCACTCCGACAACCTCGTCTGTCGAATGGACGAAGGCTACGGCGTCAGGGCGCCTCTCCTCGAGGTAGGCGTCGTAGCCGTAGAGCGCCAGGTTCACGCCGGAATCCAGCACGTTGTCCTTGCCGACGACCTGACGCAGATCCTCCGCGAGACAGGATGCTTTCATGGCCTTCATCCTCCTTCTTCCGGGGCGAACAGGCTGTTGTGCGTGTGGGGCACGGAGGCACTCGGTCGCAAGCAGGTCTCGCCAGAGCCCATAGGCATCGGGTGCCCCTTCCCCCGCAACAATGCACCACACTCGAGCCCGTTTAACCATAGTTAGTTTGATTCACCCCGGCCAGGGTTCGGGGTCGGTCGCTCATGAGCCTGTCTGATGAGGCGGACGATTAGACTCCAGAAAACGGGGTGGCCATGAAGTTGATTGTTCCGAGAGAAACCAGGGATGGCGAGAAGCGGGTGGCGCTCGTTCCCGAGTCCGTCAAGAAGCTCGTGAAGGCCGGCATTTCCGTGGCCATTGAGCAGGACTCGGGTGCGGGGTCGTTCCTTGACGATCGCGCTTACGTCGAGGCCGGTGCCACCGTCGCAACGGATCTCAAGGCATCGCTTTCAGAGGCGGATCTCGTGTTGAAGGTCAACCCACCCACCCTTGACGAGGTGGACCTGATGCGGCCGGGCGCCATGCTTCTCGCCGCCTTCACACCCTCCCGAAATCTCGACCTCGTGCGGAAGCTCGCCGAGCGGAAGATCACGGCCTTTTCCACCGACGCCATCCCCCGCATCACCCGGGCGCAGTCCATGGACGTTCTCTCCTCCATGGCTTCCATCGCCGGCTACAAGGCCGTGATCATGGCCGCCGATGCGCTCCCGAGGTATTTCCCCATGCTCATGACCGCTGCGGGCACGGTGCTGCCCGCCAGAGTGTTCGTGATCGGGGCCGGGGTCGCGGGGTTGCAGGCCATCGCCACCGCCCGTCGACTGGGCGCCGTGGTGGAGGCCACCGACACGCGCCCGGCGGTGAGGACCGAAATCGAGAGCCTGGGAGCCAAGTACGTGGGCGTCGAGGCGGGCGAAGAGGCTCAGGACGCGGGGGGCTACGCGAAAGAGCTGTCTCAGGAGTTCCACCGCAAGCAGGCGGAGCTGATCGCAAAACACTGTGCGGCCGCCGATGTGGTGATCACGACCGCGCTCATCGGCGGCGTCACCGCACCCAAGCTGATCACCGCTGAAATGGTGGACAGGATGAAGCCCGGTTCGGTCGTCGTGGACCTGGCCGCCGCGGGGGGCGGGAACTGCACGATGACCCGGCCCGGCGAGACCGTGGAGCACAACGGCGTGAGAATCCTCGCTCCCCTGAACCTTCCCTCGGAGGTGGCCTTTCACGGGAGCCTGCTCTATTCGCGCAACCTCACGGCCTTCGTCCTGGCCTTCTGGAAGGGCGGGGTGTTCGCGCTCGACCTTTCCGACGACATCCTCAAGGAGGCCACCATCACGCACGACGGCAAGGTGATTCACGTCGCCACCGCAAAGGCCCTGGAGAAAGAAGGAGCCCGCCCGTGAGCATCGATCTCCTGATCTCGCATCTCTGGGTCTTCCTGCTGGCGACCTTCGTGGGGCTTCTGGTGATCCGGCGCGTTTCGCCCCTGCTCCACACGCCCCTCATGTCCCTCACCAACGCCATCTCGGCCATCGCGGTGGTGGGCTCCCTCGTCGTGGCCGGGCGCCAGCAATCGACGCTCAGCACGGTGCTCGGCACCGTCGCCGTGACCGCTTCCATGATCAACATCGTGGGCGGCTACCTCATCACCTACCGCATGTTGTCCATGTTCAAGAAGGGCAAGCAGGCGAAGTGATGGGCGCCGAGTCCTGGATCCAGATCGTCTACGTCCTGTCCGCCCTCTGCTTCATCCTCGCCCTCAACTGGCTGAGCGCGGTTCCCACCGCCCGCCGGGGCGTCCTCACGGGCGTCCTCGGCATGGCGCTCGCCGTCGGCGGCACCCTGCTCAACCCCGGGATCGTCAGCTACACATGGATCGCCGTCGCGTTCGTGATCGGCTCCGTCATCGGCGTCCCCATGGCCATGATGCCGATGACCGCCGTCCCACAGCGGACGGCCCTCTCCCACGCCTTCGGCGCGCTGGCCGCGGCCCTCGTCGGCACGGCGGAGTACTTCCTCCGCGCCGGTGGCGCGGAGATGGACCGGTTCACCATGGGCGCCCTCGCCGTCGAGGTCATCCTCGGGTTTCTCACCTTCACGGCCAGCCTGATGGCGTTCGGCAAGCTGCAGGAGATTCTTCCTCAGAGGCCCATCACCTACAGGGGACAGAATCTCGTCAACCTCGGGATGCTGGCTTCGGCGGTCGCCCTCGCCGCCTGGCTGGTCGTCCATCCCGGGAGCCATGGCCTGTTCCTGCTCATGTGCGGGTTGGCCCTCGGCTTCGGCGTGCTGCTGATCGTCCCCATCGGCGGCGCGGACATGCCGACGGTCATCTCCCTGCTCAACGCCTACGCCGGGCTCTCCGCGGCGGCCATGGGCTTCGTGCTCAACAACAAGCTGCTCATCATCGCGGGCTCTCTGGACGGCAGCTCGGGCCTGATCCTGTCCATCATCATGTGCAAGGCCATGAACCGGTCCTTTTCAAACGTCCTCTTCGGGGCTTTTGGCCAGGTCACGCCCGCGGCGGCGGTGGCGGGCGAGCAGAAGAATTACCGGAGCGCCAGCGCCGAAGAGGCGGCCAGCATCCTTTTGAACGCCTCGTCCGTGATGGTCGTCCCCGGCTACGGCATGGCCGCGG
Source organism: uncultured Opitutaceae bacterium (assembly GCA_937889545.1). GTDB lineage: Bacteria > Verrucomicrobiota > Verrucomicrobiia > Opitutales > Opitutaceae > Palsa-1447. The sequence continues at coordinate 283 of CALAOT010000102.1, read as the reverse complement.
CCCAGGCCCAGCACAAGGTGCGGGAGCTTTACGACCAACTCACCAGACAGGGCGTGAACGTGAAATTCGCCATTCACCCCGTAGCCGGGCGCATGCCGGGCCACATGAACGTCCTCCTGGCCGAAGCGAATATCCCCTACGACGCCTTGCTGGAGCTGGAAGAGGCCAACTCGGAGCTGCCCCAGTGCGACGTGGCCCTCGTCGTGGGCGCCAACGACGTGACCAACCCCGCCGCCCGCCACGACAAGGGGAGCCCCATCTACGGCATGCCCATCATCGATAC
>CALAOT010000101.1 GCA_937889545.1 uncultured Opitutaceae bacterium | reverse complement strand
ACGAGATATTGGCGTGACTGGAGTTCAGACGTGTGCTCTTCCGATCTCCTCGGGCCGAGCGCGAGCAGCAGCAGGAGCGCCCCCAGTACTAGGGCCGACCCGAGCAAGGCGATCCGGATGCGCTTCGGCCCCATCGGAAGCCGGCCTAGGCCATGAAGCCGAGATTGGGCGTGGCGAAGCGTCCGATGTTGGGCAGCACCAACGGCAGATTCGAGGCGCTCACGCCGAACCAAGTCGCCAGCGTGGCGGCGTACTGGTCGACGCTGGTCGTTGGAATCCAGCGGCCTCGGCCCGTGTCCTGCGGCCCGCCGAGCTCGAGGAGGGGCACCTGCCCGTAGATGTCGCCGCCGTTGACGGCCCCGCCCATGATAAGGTGGTGGGAGCCCCATCCGTGGTCGGAGCCCGCGGTGCCGTCGTTGGTCCCGTTCGTGTTGAAGGTCCTGCTGAAGTCCGAGGCCGTGAACGTCGTCACCTGGCCATGCACGCCGAGCTCGGTGGTGGCGGAATTGAACGCGTTGAGGCCCTGGCTGAGCTGCTGGAACAGGGTCGCGTGGGCCCCGAGCTGGTCCGAATGGAGGTCGAATCCCCCGAGGCTTGCGAAGAAGACCTGGCGGGTGAGCCCGAGCTGCGGGGAGATGCCGATCATCCTCGCGATCATCTTCAGCTGGGTCGCGATCGACGTGTTCGGGAACACCGTCTTGAGCGCGGGCGCCGTTGCGAGCGTCGTGTTGAGAAGCTGGGTGTCGGCGATCGAGCTAACGGTCAGTCCGCCGAAGGCCGCCTCGAAGAGGTTCTGCTCCTGAAGGCTGAGGATGCTCTGCTGGGCCGCGTAGCGGGTGGTCGCGAGCGAGCTGCCGCTCGTCCCGTTGAGGACCGCGGCACCGCTGGAATTCACCGCGAACTGCGTGACCATCTTGCCCACCTGGAATGAGTTCTGCCCCGCGACGCTCACGGACATCGAGATCTTCGGATTGGAATTGAGCGCGTTCACAAGGTCCGCGAGGCGGCCGCCCCAGCCGGTCACGAACGGCTGGTCGGGCACGCTGCTCTGCCACTGCACCTGCTGGTCGGCGTGCGAAAAGAGCTGGGGCGGCAGCGCCACGGTTCCCGCCTTGTATTGGGCCAGAGTGACCGGTTGGACCAGGGTGCCGGTGTTGGCCAACAGGGCCAGGTTGCCGCTCGCGAAAAGCTGCTGGGCCTCGACAAGCGATGGGTGGAACCCCCATGTCCGCCCGTCGCTGTACGTCTTCGGGGAGATTGGCAGCAAGGATGCCTGGTCGAGCGCGAGCACCGACCGGTCGGTCGAATAGAGCTGGTAATTCGTGCTGTCGGTCGGCACGAGCAGGTTGTTCGAGTCGTTTCCTCCGTAGAGGAACAGGCAGACGAGGGCCTTGAAGTCGGACGGGACGGAATCTGCCGCCACGGCGCCGATCATCCTGAGTTGGGCGAGGGCGGACAGCATGCCGGTCGCGCCCACGGCGGAGCAGGCTTGCCCGATGAAGCGGCGACGGGTCAGGTCAGAGGGAGTGTTCATCGCTGAATTGCCGCATCGGGGGATGTCGCGGCTAGATACAAGGCCGCCTGGGCGACCGCTGCTGCCGAGGTGCTGGAAGGGAGCGCCTTGATCGCCGTCTCGATCAGCTGCTGCGCCTTGGGGCCCATCTCGTTGGCGCACAGCAGCTGGTTGAGCGTCCCCACCATCGCCGTGGGATTCGACGCATTGGCCGTGAGCGACGTGAGGTTCAGGACGATCGTCGACGGCGACGGCGAGGCGGGGGTGTAGACGCTGGAGTAGACGTAATTGGGCACGCTGATCGCAGTGCTCGCCGAGGTTATCTGGAACTCCGGGGCGTGCAGTCCGGCCGACGCAAGCGAGCCGGGCTGCACATACCCTGGATCGAAGAAGTTGAACACCGTCGGGGACCTGAGGGCGGCCTGGTCGAGGCTGGTTTCCGGGTTGAAGATCGGATAGCGGCCCTCCTGGGACGCGGCGTTGAACGCGCGGAACACCGCGGTCATTCGGAGCAGGGGCTCCTTCAGCTTCCCGAACCCGGGGTTGTTGACCTCGGTGAGCGAGCGGGCCTCGTAGTCGAGCAGGATCGCCTTGATCACGGCCTCGAGGTTTCCCCGGGTGCCGGTCCCGTCGTTGGCGAAGACCTGGGCGACGCGGTAGACGTAGGCGGGGCTCGGGTTGCTCGTAACCAGCCGCTGAATGAGCTGCGAGCAGATGAAGGGGCCGGTGTTCGGGTGGTTGAACAGGGCGTCCAGCACCATCTTTAGGTCCGCTGCCCCGGTTTGGTTCGCCGGGATGACAGTCCCGTTGACGATCGTCTTCTGGGTCTCGTCATGAAACGCTGGATACGGCATCATGGGGTCGTTGAAGTCGGCCGGCGTGCCGTAGAAACTGGGATTGGAGGCTGCGGAGTGGTAGCCCCACCCGGTCAGGGCGTTCGCAGTCTGGACGATCTCGTTCTGGTCGTAGGTGGGGATGGGCAGACCGTTCGAATCGAGCACCAGGGTGCCGTCGGGCTGGAGCTCGCTGAGCCCGATCGTAAAGAGCTGCTGGACCTCGCGAGCATAGTTCTCATCGGCGCTCGTGCCCTTCGCCGGGTTGGCCTTGGCGTTGCGGAGCATGTTGAGGTAGTTGCCCATAGCCGGGCTTAGGGTGACGTCGTTCAGGAGGTTTCTGAAGTTCCCGAACGCATCGTTGGCGAGGAGATCGTAGTAGTTCGCAAGGCCGTCGGCATGGCCGGCAAGCGAGGACGCGACATCGGAGGTGACGAATATCTCGCTCAGCGCAAACGCCACCCTCTGCCGCAGCTGGTCGGGGGCCGTGAGCGAGATCTTCCACCATGCGGCCTGCCGGTTCTGCTGCGAGGCGGCAGTCTGCATGCTCGCCGGGAAGGCCGCGAAATCGGCGTCCGTCGCCACGCGGTGGGAGGATTCCGGGAGCGCCATCTGGTTCGCGATCCAGCCTGCGTACCCCTGCGACTGGAGCGTGCTGATGTCGGCCGTGGTCGGGCCGAATGTCGCCTGGGTCAGGAAGCGCGGGGCGTCGGCGTTGGAGACCGAGGTCAGGTCGAGCGCCGGAGGGGGAGGGGGCGCGACGAATGCCTGGGAGCCGGCGCTCGTGATGAATTGCCCGCCCAGCTCCCCGCTGGGGAACTGCGAGCTGTCGATCTCGACGTACAGGTTGCCGCTCGTGAGGGTCGCGATCACCTGGGCCGCGGAGTACTGGCCGGCCGCTGCCGGGGTCCATTGGAGGTTGGCGACTTGTCCGTCAGGAAGGTTCAGGACGTAGGTCCCGTTGTTCATGTCGCCGCCAATCGCGAGGTGGGCGACGACCTCGTCGGAGGACAGGTTGGTAAACGACACGCTGACGCTCGCAAGGGTGCCGTCGGAGCTCAGCAGGATGGTCGCAACGCCCGAGCCGGTCGAGCCCGATGCATTGGAGGTCGGGCGGATCTGCGCGATGTAGAGGGTGGGCGGGATGTTCTGGATGGTGACCGTCGCGGAATTCGCGGCCCCCACCGTGTAGGAGCCACCGGGGCTCAGCGTCAGGACGACGGTGCTCGACGAGACCCCGGAAAGGGACGCATTGGGCGTGACGGGAATCGTTGCCGAGGCTGATTCCTCGGGAATGGTCACCGTGCCCGGAAGGCCCTGGTAGTCGATCCCGTCCACGGCGCTTCCGCTTACGGCGTAGGTGACCGTGAGCGGCTCGGTGGCGTCGCCGGTCCGCGTCACCGTGAAAGCTCCGGGATTCGCCCCGCTCGTGTCCGCGCTTGGGTCCGTGACCGCGATCGTGACAATATCAGGCGCCGACGGGGTGATGTCGTACACTTCGACGAGGGCGATGCCCGTCAGATTGCTGTTGCCCGTAACAGGGACCGTGTAATTCCCCGGGGCGAAGGTTCCCATCAGGGCGGAATCGAGGCTGCCCGAGGAAAACGGGAACGCACCGGCCTGCGTAAAGGCGGCTGCGAGGGCCGCTGCGTCGTGGCCGTTTCCGACCGGGGTTCCCCAGTTGTCGTTGCTCGCGATCATGGCTCCCGACGAGACGGCCACCGACATCGCCGGATCGGCCAGCGCGCCCTGGACCCCCATGGCCGCCAGGGCCGGACCGGCGGCGCGGATGAGCAGCGTCCTGCTGGCGCTCCCAGGCCCGACGGCGAACCCGGGAATCATGATATTGCCGCTCGTACCCACCTGGCCCCGCGTCGAGAGGTTGATCAGGCGCGCCGTCGCCGGCGTGGCGCCGACCTCGTATATCTCGAGGAGGGCGAGCCCCGTCGTCCCGCCCGCTCCGGAGACCTGCGCCGTGTAGGCACCCGCCTGCAGCGTTACGACGAGTGCCGAGTCCGAACTCCCGGGCAAGAGGGGAAATGCGCCCGCGGAACTCATGATCGCGGCCGTCGCGTCGCCGTTGTCCCACCCCTGGTTTGACTGGACGAGCGCGCCCGAGGAATCAAAGAGGGACAGCACGGGCGCTTCCAGCAAACCGCTCACACCCTGGGGAACATACTGGGCGAGCGAGGGGCCGACCGCGCGGATGAGCACCGTATTGGGGGAACCCGGGCCCACGACGAGGCCGGCGATCATGACATCGGCCCCGACTCCAACCTGGCCCCGCGTCGAAATGTTGAAAAGTCTCGGGGAGTCGGCGCGAGCGGGGGCGGCGCAGAGGACAAGCAGGAGGAAGAACGACGCCCCTAGGGTTCGAAAGCGCAGACGCTGCGCGGAAGCTGCGGACGCGGGGCCGGTCATTAGTTCTTTGACGCGAAAGGTGATCTTTGGTAACAGGCAGGCGAACGAAATTATCAATTTAATTTCTGAACGGCGCGTTTTGCCTAATGGAGGATTGGGCCAGGAGCCCCCAGAACATGCGCTCCACCCCTCTCCGCGCATCATGTTAGATATTATGCTCTAGACAGTTACCGATGGAAAAGTCCCGGCAGTGTCTTCCGGCCCGCATTGAAAATGAATCGTTTGGCATGTGACGTGTTGACCCAGTGCATTCATCATTTCATCGCCGGTGGCGGGGGGGGACAAGACGTATGTCGGTTCACATTCGCATCGAGGTTTTTTGCGGGGGCCCGCACGATTGACATGAAACTCATTCTTGAGCCGCGTGCGCTGCCGGGAGGAGCGGCTCGGTTGGCTCAGGGCCGCATGGAATCCGTTAGGGCGCCGGCGCGGATCATCCTCTCGAGCATCTCCTCGCTCTCGCTCGCGGGCCCGAGGGCGAAGACGATCTTCGTGAGGCGGAAGGGCGCCCGGGCGGGCGTTGCAGCGCCCGTTCGGGCCGTCAGGCGATCTCGTAAAAGGGGGTTCCCTCGCCGTGCCCGACGATCGAGAACTCGCACGGCAGGACAGGGCGCAGGGCCGCGAGCGCGCGCTCCACGGCTTCGCGCGAGTTGCAGTCCCGGGACAGGTGCGCGAGGTAGACCCGGCGCCAGCGGGGGCTGGCGACGCTCGAGAGCAGCTCGCTCATGCGCTCGTTCGACAGGTGCCCGTGGCGCCCACCGATCCGGCGCTTGAGCGTCCAGGAGCGCCTGGGGTCCGCCTCGAGCATCCGCGGGCAGTGGTTGGCCTCCACAACGACGACGTCGGACTCCCGGATGCGGTCCCGGACGCTCTTGGTCGCGTGGCCCAGGTCGGTCACCCAAGCGAGCGTCCTTTGCGGCGAAAAGAGATCCCCGTCGAGCCCGCTCGTGAAGCGGAAGCCGACCGGATCCTGCGCGTCGTGGGGAATCGCGAAGCTCTCGACGATCAGGTCGCGGTACTGGAACGACGACCCGGTCGCGAAGATCCTCCAGTGCGGGCTCCACGAAAGCTCCTTCTGTATCGCGCGGGCGGTGGCCGCGTTCGCGAAGAACTTGAGATCCGGGTATTTCTTCAGGCTCTCGATCCCCGACGTATGGTCGCTGTGCTCGTGGGTGACGAAAACCGCGTCGACCCGCTCGATCGACTCGCCCGCGGCCGCGAGCATTGCGCCCAGCCGGCGGGCGGAGAACCCCGCGTCCAGGAGTATCCGGGCCCCCTCGGTCACGACCAGGGCGCTGTTGCCCGAGCTGCCGCTGCCCAGAATGCAGAATCTCATCGCCATCCAGGCGCATCATCATGGCCGCGTTGACGGCAGCGCAACGGTTTTCAACAGGCCCGGTTGACCCGGGAGGGATTTGTGCTACTTCAGGCCTCCATGCCGACGCGCGCGCATTCCAGGACCCCGGTGGTCGTCGTCACCGGCGCTTCGCAGGGGATAGGCGCCGCGATCGCCAGGGCCTTTTCGGCCGAGGTGCCTGGCGTCAGGCTGGCGCTCGTCGCCCGGAGCCCCGCCAACCTGGCCTGCGTGGCCCGCTCCTGCGCGAGCCTCGGCGCGAAAGCCGAGGTGTTCCCGTGCGACGTCTCGAACGAGGCGGCGGTGGCCGAGATGGAGGGCGCAGTCCGGCGGCGCTTCGGCGCGGTCGACGTGCTCGTCAACAATGCGGGCAAGTACTTTGGGGCTCCCTTGCTCGCCACCAGCGCGGCCGACTTTGACCGGACGCTGGCTGCGAATCTCCGGAGCCTGTTCCTGGTGACCAAGGCATTCGCGCCCGCGATGGTCCGCCGCCGCCGGGGCGACATATTCAACATGGGCTCGATCGCGGGCCTCATTGCCTATCCGGGCGGGTCGGCCTACACGGCGGCGAAGTTTGGCGTCGCCGGGCTTTCAAAGGCCATGCGCGCCGAATTCAAGGACAAGGGGGTGCGGGTGTGCTGCGTCCATCCAGGGGCCACCATCTCGCCGTCGTGGAAGGGGAGCGGGGTCCCGCCGAGGCGGATGATGCCGGCCGAGGATGTGGCCAGGGCCTTCATCGCCGTATACAAGATGACGCGGCGCACGGTGGTGGAGGAGATCGTGCTGCGGCCGCAGTTGGGCGACCTGTAGGGGCGTTCCTGGCGGGCGAAGACGCCACCCACACCCTGCACGGGCGGCCGGGGCCTTCTGTGCATTTTGCGGGGGAACCTCGGGCTCAGGCCCTGGACGTGTTGGTTAACACCTTGAATACGAGCGGCCAGGAAACATGGGAATGCGTTGGCACGACATTGGCTTTGTACCCGCGGACACGATGCCGACAACCGCCGAACACGGCCCGAATTAAATGAACGATCCCAATGCCCTCGTCTTCTGCCTCATCGGATCCGCCATGGAGCTCCTTTCCCGGGCCTTTCCGTCGTGGTTTCCGCCGACAGGAGGCGACCAGTCCAGCGCGCGCGCGCTTTGGCTCGCCGTAATGGGCGCCGTGCAGATAGGGCTGGGCGCGGCGCACCTCGTCCGCGCGCATGCCGCTCCGGCAGCGATCCGGATTTTCTCGGCGATCTCGGCGAACGGCCGGGACCCGCTCGCGCTTCCCCATCCGCGCCCCGCGGCAGGACGCTGACGGGGCGGGCATGGATTCCCATTCCGGGGCTCCCCAGCGGAGCGGCCGGCGAGGGCCGCAGGACCCGTTCAGCGCCTAGAGCAGCGTGGCCTGGCCGTTGCCCGCCGGCTTGAGGCCGACGGCGGCGTAGCCCTTTTCAGTGAGCACGCGCCCCTGAGGCGTCCTCTGCAGGTAGCCCTCCTGGATGAGGAAGGGCTCGTGCACCTCCTCCAGGTTCTCCGCCTCCTCGCCGACGGCCACGGCGATCGTGCTCATCCCCACGGGCCCCCCGCGGTAGTTCTCGGCCATCGTGCGCAGCATCCGCTTGTCCATCTCGTCGAGGCCGGCCGCGTTGATCTCGAGGAGCTCCAGGCCGGCGGCGGCGGTATCGCGCGTGATCGCCCCGCCCGCGCGCTCCTGGGCGAAGTCGCGCACGAAGTATATCAGGTTGTTGGCCACGCGGGGCGTCCCGCGGGCGCGCGACGCTATTTCCGCGACGCCGCCCTCGTCGATCGCGACGTTGAGCAGCTTGCACGTCCTTCGGACGATCACGTGGAGGGTGTCCTTGTCGTAGTAGTCCAGGCGGGTCTGGAGGGTGAATCTCGACCTCAGCGGCGCCGTGAGGAGCCCCGCCCGCGTCGTCGCCCCCACGAGGGTGAAGCGCGGGAGCGTCAGGCGCACGCTGCGCGCGTTCGGCCCCTGGTCGATCATGATGTCGATCCGGAAGTCCTCCATGGCTGAGTAGAGGTACTCCTCGACGGTCTTCGGTATGCGGTGGATCTCGTCGATGAACAGCAGGTCCCCCTCCTCGAGATTGGTGAGCAGCCCGGCCAGGTCGCCCGCCTTCTCGACCACCGGCCCCGACGTCACGCGGACGTTCCTGCCGAGCTCGTGCCCGAGGATGAACGCAAGGGTGGTCTTGCCGAGGCCCGGCGGGCCCGAGAGGAGTATGTGGTTCAGCGGGTCTCCCCGTTTCTTCGCGGCCCCGACCATCACCTGGAGGCGCTCGATCGTCTTGGCTTGGCCCGCGAAGTCCGAGAACGATAGGGGCCTGAGCGCCGCCTCGGCCGTGGTCACCGGCGCCGCCAGCGTCGACGAGATGAACCCCGTGCCCTTTCCGGGGCCCTCGGGGGGGGTGGGGGGCGTCATTTCCACTCCAGTTCCGCCCCGAGCGAGCGGAGGTTCTCCACAAAGCGCGGGTGGGCCCGCTTGATGATCTCCGCGTTGCGCACGACGCTGCGGCCCGGGATCGACGCGGCGACCATGGTGAGCGCGACCGCGGCACGGATCACATAGGGCGAATCGACGACCGCGGGCCGCAGGGGCCTGTTGCCAAACACGACGATGCGGTGGGGGTCGCACACGAGGACGTGCGCGCCGAACTTGGCCAGCTCCGGCATCCAGGAGAATCCGTTCTCGTAGACCTTGTTCCAGAAATGGATGGTGCCCTCGCAGCGGGTGGACAGGGCGATCAGGAGCGGAAGCAGGTCCACCGAGAAGTACGGCCACGGCGCCGCCTCTATCTTGGGCAGCAGGTTGCTCGTGTACGGCGCCTCGATCACCCTCGGCTGGCCGCGCCGCACGAGGGCGGTGTCGCCCCCGTGCTCGACGGTCACGCCCAGCTTGCCGAAAGAGCGCGCGATCAGGTCGAAGTGCTGCGGCACCGACCTGAGCACCCGCACCTCGCCCCCGGTGATCGCGCCGAGCGCGAGGAAGGTCGTCACCTCGTGGTAGTCCGATCCGATCTCGATCGTCGCGCCGCGCAGGGACGCCGAGCCCTCGACCGAGAGCATGCTGGTGCCGATCCCGCCGATCCTCGCCCCCATCGCGACGAGCGCCCTGCAGAGCTCCTGGACGTGGGGCTCGCTCGCCGCGTTGATCAGGGTGGAGGTTCCCCGCGCCACGGCCGCGGCCATCGCGAAGTTCTCGGTCACGGTGACCGACATGTAGTCGAGCCAGTGCCTGGCCGCGCGAAAGCCCCCGTCGATCGAGATCGAAAGCGGATCCCCGTCGTCGACGGCGGCCCCGAGCGCGGCGAGGACCTCCAGGTGGGGATCGATCTCGCGGACCCCGAGCGAGCAGCCCTTCGCGTTCGAGCGCAGGGCGATCCTGCCCATCCTGTGCAGCAGCGCGGGATACAGGAGAACGGTCGAACGCATGTCCTGCGGGAGCTCGGCGTTTGAGAGGGCGTTCCGGAAGGAGCTGTGATCGACCCGCATCACGCCCGCGCCCCGGTCCCAGTCGATCCGCGACCCCTGCGACGTGAAAAACGACACGAGCTTGTCCAGATCCGTGATGTCGGGGACATTCGTGAGGGCCACGGGCTCGTCGGTGAGGAGCGTGGCGCAGAGGATGGGCAGCACGGCATTCTTGTTGCCCGATGGTGTGATGGTCCCGGATAGCGGGTTGCCGCCGTTGACGACGAGGTCAGCCATGGAAAAAGAAAAAGGCGCCCGCACGGAGCGGACGCCTTGGAATGCGCTCTTTGGCGAGCGCCTTGGCAAGGTTTAACTGCGGGTTCAGATCGCCCCGCCGCCCTGTTGGCCCTCGGAGCGGGGATCGCCGCCCCGGTCCCGGCCCTGGCCTCCCCGATGGCGCCTGCGCCGGGGGCCGCCGTGGCGGTCGCCGCCGCGGTTCTCGTACTCGCTCCCCTGGGGGGAGCGCTCGCCCAGGAAACCCTGGGGGTTGCCGCCGCCATGGCCGCGTCCTCCGCGATGGCGCCTGCGGTGGCGATGTTCGTCGCCGAACGGCTCGCCGCCGGAATCGCGCCCGGCCGGCGCCTCCACAGCGGGCTTGCTGCGGCCGAACAGGCCCTTCAGCCAGCCGAAGAATCCCCCGGTGGGCGCCTTGGCCTCCGGAGCGACGCGGTCGGCCGCAAAGCCGGGCTCGCGGCGCGGGCGCTGATCGAACTGTGGGCGCGGCTCCCGCTGCGCCTGGTCCCGGCGGGGATCGCGCCCTTCCTGCCGCGGCTCGCTGCCGCGCTCCTCCCTGCGATCGGGGCGGAATGACGGCCTGTAATCGGGCCGGTCACGGTCCGGACGGCCTCCGAACTGGGGCTCGCCGCGGGGCGCCGAGGCCGACGGCGACTCCCACCTCACGGCCGGGCGCGCAGCCTCGGCGGGCGGAAGGATCTGGATTTCAGGCTTTTCCGCGGCCGGTTCCGGCGAGGCAACCGGGGCCGCGGGTGCGGCTTGCTGTATCGGCTCGGCCTCAACCATGGCGGGCGCGGCGGGGATCTCGACTTTGGCCGGCTCGGCAGCCGGCGGGCTCGCGGGCTCCTGGCTCGCGAACGGGTTCTTGTACTGGCGATCATGCGTGATCACCTCGACGGCGGTGGGCTTGTAATCTAGCTTCGCTGGGCTTGCTGTTGGGGCTGAGGCGCTCATTGGGCGCCTCCCGCGGGCAAGGCCCGATCCGCGGGTGCTGCCGAAGCTTCCGGCAGGGGGTGTCTCGGCGCGGGCCGCGGGCGCCGGACTGTCGGCGGCCGGGGCGACGGGTGCGCCGGACTCATTTGTATCTGTCATTGTGTTTTGGTTTTGTGTAATGGCGCTCACCGGAATCGGGAGCGGCCGTGCCTGCAGCGGTGCTGCGGAGCGCATGGGTACGCGCTCAGACGCAAACGCCGAAGCTGATGAAAATCGCCCAATTCCGCTCCCGGGGCAACTCCAAAAGAGATCCGGCCGCCAAAGCCAATTGCATCTTGCGCCCGGGCCCGCCGGTCGCAGTTTTGTTGCCGATGGACAAATTCGATGAGATTTTCCGGATGCAGGACGCGCTCAACCGGAGGATAGGGGTGGCGCTCCCGCCCCAGAGCCAGGAGGAAAAGGCAAAATGGATCCTGAACTACACGCGGGCGATGCAGCAGGAGATCGCGGAACTCGTTGATTCCGTGCCATGGAAGTGGTGGGCGAAATACCAGAAGTTCGACGAGCAGAACGCCCGCGTGGAGGTCGTCGACCTCTTTCATTTCCTCGTTTCCCTGGCGCAGACCCTCGGGATGAGCGCGGAGGATGTCTATCAGGCCTACGCAAAGAAGAACCAGGTCAACCTCCAGCGCCAGGAGACCGGATACGCGAAGAAGGACGAGGCCGACTCGCGGCACATCTGAACCGGCGCCCGGGGGCCCCCGGGCCTCAGCGAGAGACGACAAACGCCGCCTGAACATCGACGGCGACGCAGCCGTCCTCGATGATCGCCGTGCGAAGCTTGAGTTTCGCCTTCCCGTAACGGGCCAGCGCGTCCTTGAACTCCGCTATCGCCGCCTGTGCGGGGCGCTCGCAGATGGCGCGCAGGTCGCCGAGCACCGGTCGCCGATACGCCGCGCGGCTCTCCTTGACGACGATGTGCCACACGGGCTTGTCGGCCTCGTTCCCCTCCCTCATCAGCTCCCAGACGACGCCGTATCCGGCGAGCGTGGCGAGCGCGACGAGACTTCCGCCGAACGCCGTGTTTAGCGAATTCTTGTTCTGCTCCTTCGGGGCGGTCAGCACCAGCGCGCGGGCATCGCTCACCTGCACGCCGACCCCCATGGCCTTCGCAAGAGGTATCATCTCGTGAAGAAACAACTCGAGTGCGGGAACCTTGACTGACTTCATCGGGCTTCAGGCTGGACGGTTTATCGCCCCGCGTCAAAGCCAGCGCGTCCAATCGCGGGTTTTTGCGGGCACTTTGTTCATAAGACATTGCGCGCAAATGCCATGCGCGCATTTGAGCGGCTGCGAAGGGCGAGCGTGGCGGCGGGGCCGCCGCTGGGGACTACTCCCGCTTCGACATTGTCGGAAACGGCGGCACGGTGCAGCCGGCGAGGATGATCGTATCGCCAGGCTAGCGGCGCGGTTTGGACGCGGCCTTACTCTGCGTGGTTCTGTACGGGGTTGCGGGCTTTTTCGTCCTCCCACCCATCGTCAGGGTACAGGCCGAGAAACGCCTCTCGGCCCAGCTCGACCGGACCGTCTCCATCGGCAAGGTGCGCATGAATCCCTTCGTGCTGTCGCTGACGCTGCAGGACTTCGGCATCCTGGAGAGGGACGGCCGGGGTTCCTTCCTCGGATGGAGCCGCCTCTATGTGCGGTTCGACGCGCTCCGGTCGCTCGGCGGCGACTGGATGCTGGGCGACATCGAGCTCGACGGCTTCCACGCCGGCGTCGTGGTCAATACCGGCGGCTCCTTCAATTTCTCGGACATCCTCGCCAGGTTTGCTCCGGCTTCCGCCCCGCAGGCGAAGCCGGGCCGCCCCGTCAGGATCGCCAGCCTGAAGGTCACGCGGGCCAGCGTTGATTTCAGCGACCGCTCGCTCCGGCACCCGTTCGCAACCGTGGTCGGGCCGCTGGCGTTCACCCTCGCGGATTTTCGGGGGATGGGCCGCGACGGAGTCCCGTACCACTTCGAGGCGCAGACCGAGGCGGGCGAGCGGCTGGAGTGGAACGGGACGCTTTCCGCCGATCCCTTCGCGTCCCGCGGCGACTTCGACGTCGAGAATCTCGTGCTCAAGAAATACGCGCCGTACCTCGAGGAAAGGATCCGGGCCGACCTGACCGAAGGCAAGCTGACCCTTCGGGGCCGCTATGCGGTGGACCTCGACCCGAAGGGGCGATCGCTGCAGCTGACCGACTCCGAGCTGCACCTTCGCGGCTTAAGGGTTGTCGAGCGGTCCACCGGGAGCGCCGCGTTTGATCTGGCTGCGCTCGATGTGACGGGGATCAAGGCCGATGCCGTCGCGTCAACGGCGTCGGTCGGCCGGGTCGCGCTGACCGGAGGCCGGCTGGAGGTCCGCAGGAACGGGGACGGCTCGGTCAACCTTCTCGGGCTGCTGGGCCCGAGGCCGCACCCGCGGCTCCTCCGGCCGCCGCCGGGCCCTCCGGCGCCCCCGAGGTAACCGCCGGCGAGGTTGCGCTGACGGACTTCAGGATAGACGTCGCCGACGAGGCGGTTCCCGACCACGCGCGGCTTTCGCTGGGCGGCCTGCAGTTCCTGCTGAAAGGCTTCACCCTTGCCGATGGTGCCGCAATGCCCGTGCACCTCTCGTTTGCTTGGGCGCCGAAGGGCGCCGTCCGGGTCGACGGCACGGTGACCCTCAAGCCCGGGATCAAGGCCAACCTGAAAACCGATGTCTCCGCGCTCGAGATCCTGCCCTTGAGCCCGTACCTCGAGGAGTTCGTCAATGCCCGGATTACCCAGGGCGCCGTATCCGCATCGGCCTCCGTTCGCGCGTCCATGGCGTCCGGGCAGCCCGCCGTGGCGCTCGACGGCGACGTTTCTGTGGAAAACTTCGGCCTTGTGGACGCGGCGCACGACAGGGAGCTCGCCGGATTCTCCCGCCTCGCCCTCACGGGACTAAAACTTGGCACCGCGCCGCAGCTCGCGGCCTCCGTGAGGCAGGTTGACGTCGTCGGGCCCTACGTCCGCGTGCGCGCCAACGCCGACAGGTCGCTCAACATCTCCTCGCTCGTCATGCATCCCGAGTCGCCCCCCGCCGGGCGTCCTGCGGGTGCCGCGGCCCCGGCGCCCGCGCCCACGATCGAGGTCGGCAGCGTGGCGATTTCCGGAGGTGAATTCAGCTTCTCCGACCAGTCCGTCGAACCCAACGTGCAGTTTTCCCTTAGTGGGTTTGGCGGCACCATCTCGGGGCTGTCCTCGGAGAGCGTGGCGTGGGCCGACGTGGGGCTGAAGGGCATGGTCGCCGGCGCGGGCCCCGTGGAGATCACCGGCAAGCTCGATCCCCTCGGCGCGCACAAGTACGTCGGGCTCAAGGTCGACGTCAGGAACGTGGACCTGGTCCCGCTGAGCCCGTACTTGGGCTAGCATGCGGGCTACGAGCTCGCGCGCGGGCAGCTTGTGGTCGACTCGAAGGTCGTCGTCGACGAGGACAAGGTCGACGCGGCGAACGTCGTGACGCTCAACCAGTTCACCTTCGGGGCGGCGACCGC
>CALAOT010000100.1 GCA_937889545.1 uncultured Opitutaceae bacterium | reverse complement strand
GAGCGTGCCGCCCGCGCCGAGCTCGCCGCGGCAAAGGCCCTGCTCGGCGCGGAGCTCGCGGCGGAGCGCGCCGGCGCCGAGGCGCGCGTCGCCGAGCTGCGGTCGGCCCACGACCGCCTCAAGGCGGAGTTTGCCGAGCTTTCGGCAACCGCGCTCCGCGCCAACCGCGACGACTTCCTCAAGCTCGCCGAGCAGTCCTTCGCCCAGCTGCACGACAAGTCGGCGGGCGACCTCGCCACCCGGCAGCAGGCAATCGACTCCCTGGTGAAGCCGCTTCGCGAGTCCCTGGACAAGGTCGACGCCAAGATAGCCGAGCTCGAGCAGCGCAGGGAGCGCGCCTACGGGGAGCTTGGCCAGCAGCTGGAGTCGCTCAGCTCGGCGCAGCTGCGGCTGCATGCGGACACGACCAAGCTTTCCATGGCGCTCAGCACCACGCGGACGGCGGGAACGTGGGGCGAGGTCCAGCTGAGGCGGGTCGTGGAGCTCGCCGGCATGACCGAGCACTGCGACTTCAACGAACAGCAGGTCTTCAGCGACGAGGCCGGGCGCAACCGGCCCGACCTCGTCGTGTCCCTGCCCGGCGGCCAGAGAATCGTCGTTGATGCCAAGGCCCCGACCGAAGCGTACCGCGAGGCCGCCGCCGCGGGGGACCCCGACCTGCGGCTCGCAAAGCTGAAGGAACACGCCGCGAAGGTCCGCGGCCATGTCGAGGCACTCGCCAACCGCGACTACTGGACCAAGATCGAGCCCTCGCCGGAGTTCGTCGTCCTGTTCCTGCCGGGGGACTCGTTCCTAGCCGCAGCGGTCGAGTCGGACCCCTCGATCATGGACCGGGCGATAAGCCAGAAGGTGCTCCTGGCCACGCCGATGACGCTCGTCGCCCTCCTCA
Organism: uncultured Opitutaceae bacterium; assembly: GCA_937889545.1. Taxonomy (GTDB): domain Bacteria; phylum Verrucomicrobiota; class Verrucomicrobiia; order Opitutales; family Opitutaceae; genus Palsa-1447. Next base: position 7,174 of record CALAOT010000100.1, on the reverse strand, counting down.
AGGCGGCCGCATACGGATGGCGGCAGGAGGCGGTGTCCCGCAGCGCCGAGGAGGTGAGCGAGCTCGGCCGCGAACTTTACAACCGGATCGCCGGATTCGCGGGGCACCTGGACAGCGCCGGCAAGGGGCTAGCCTCCGCCGTCAAGGGCTTCAATTCGGCCGTCGGCTCGTTTGAGCAGACCCTCCTTCCGGGCGCCCGCAAGTTTGCGGAGCTCGGGGCAAAGGGGACGAAGGAACTGGACGGACCCGAGAGGGTCGAGGTGGAGGTGCGCGACGTTTCGAAGAGGCGCTGACGCACCGCCGGCATGCACCTCGCCGCCCTGCACATCTATCCGGTGAAGTCGCTTCGCGGGCTGGCCGTGCAGTCGGCCGGGGTCGATTCCCTGGGAGCGATCGGCGACCGGCGGTTCCTCGTCGTGGATCCGGCCGGGGTTTTCCTGACCCAGCGGACCGCGCCCAGGATGGCGCTTGTCGCGGCCCTCCTAGACGATGCCGCGCTCACGCTGCGCTCGGCAGGCTTCGGGGAGATCCGCGTGCGGCGCGCCCCCGATCCCGGCGCGCGCCTCCTCCCGGTGCGAGTCTGGTCAAGCGAGGGCCTCCTGGCCGAGGATTGCGGTGATGCGCCGGCTTCATGGCTCGGCGGCGTCCTAGGCACGCCCTGCAGGCTTGTGCGTATAGGGCCGGCCTTCAGCCGGCCGGTCAAACCCGGGCGCGCCCGGCCGGGGGACGTCATGGGCTTCGCGGACGGATACCCATTCCTCGCCGTCAGCGAAGCGTCGGTCGGCGAGCTCAACGGCCGGATAGGGAGATCCGGCGCTCGGCCCGTCCCGATCGACCGGTTCCGCCCCAACCTCGTCCTGGGCGGCTGCGAGCCCTACGCCGAGGATGCCTGGCAACGGCTCAGGATCGGGGCCATCGTCTTCCGGGCCGCGGGACCCTGTAGCCGCTGCATCATAACGACGACGGACCAGGCGACCGGTGCGCGGGGCGTGGAGCCATTGCGGACACTCGCCGGCTACCGCAGGAACACGGCCGAGCCGACCCTCGTCGACTTCGGACAAAACCTTGTGCACGAGGTCAAAACAGGCCTGCTTAGCGTGGGAGATCCGGTTGAGATCCTGGCTTAGGTGGGAACCATTTTCTCGCCGTCGGGGTCACGTCCTTTCAAGCTCCCCCCCAGGAATCCCCTCCCCACTTCAAACCAACCCTCCCCTCGAAAATGTCCACAGGTCCCGCCTGGTCCCAGAAACTTCGCGATGAAATCGGAAAGGCCGTCGTCGGCCAGGACGCCGCCGTCGAGCGGATGCTCGTGGCGCTGCTCGCGGGGGGCCACGTGCTCCTCGAGGGGCTTCCCGGGTTGGCCAAGACGCTGTTGGTCAGATCGTTGGCCTCAGCGCTCGGCGTCCAGTTCGAGCGGATCCAATTCACGCCGGACCTGCTGCCGAGCGACGTCGTCGGGACCATGGTCTTCCAGCCGAAGACCGGGGAATTCAGCCCCCACCGGGGCCCGATCTTTGCCAACCTTGTCCTGGCCGATGAGATCAACCGCGCGCCCGCAAAGGTCCAGAGCGCCCTGCTGGAGGCCATGCAAGAGAGGCAGGTGACGATCGGAGGCCAGACCCACCCCCTGCCGAGCCCGTTCTTCGTCATGGCGACCCAGAATCCGATCGAGCAGGAGGGCACCTACCCCCTGCCCGAGGCCCAGACGGACCGCTTCCTGTTCAAGCTGCTCGTGGGCTATCCTAGCGCAGTCCAGGAAGCCACGATGATGCAGCGGTGGGGGCAGGTCACCCAGCAGCCCACGCTGGCCGCGGTCTCGAGCGGCGCAGAGCTCCTCGAGCTCCGGTCCGAGGTCGACCGCGTCCACGTCTCCCCGGTGGTCCAGCATTACATCCTAACCCTGGTTCGCGCGACGCGCACGCTCGCCGACAACCCCGAGATTTCGACGAGGAAGCTCAATTTCGGGGCGTCTCCCCGCGCGTCGCTCGCCCTCTACCAGGCCGGCCGCTCCCTCGCCTGGCTCCGGGGAATGGACTACCTTTCGCCCGCACTGGTCCAGGAGCTGGCGCCCGATATCCTGAGGCACCGGCTCGGGCTCACCTATGAGGCCGAGGCCCAGGAGGTCACATCCGACGCGGTCATTTCCCAGGTCGTCTCGACTACGCCGGTGCCGCCCGCCTGATGCTCCCAGGAAACAGCCAGGTCCCCAACCCGCTGGCGCTCCTGAGGCAGCTCGAGTGGCGGGTCCGCCATGCGGTCGAGAACATCCTCAGCGGCCAGTACCGCTCGGCCTTCCGCGGCCGGGGCATCGAGTTCGACCAGGTTGTCCGGTACCAGTTCGGGGACGACGTCCGCGACATCGACTGGAATGTCACCGCGCGCCTCGGGGAGCCGTACCGAAAAAAGTTCACAGAGGAGAGGGAGGTGACGCTGCTCCTGGTCCTCGAGGACTCGCCCACCCTGGTCTTCGGTTCGGGCGCGCAATCCAAGAGGGAGGCGCTCCTCGAGCTCGCGGGGCTCGTGATGCTCCTCGGGGCCGTCAACGGCGACCGCGTCGGATTCGTCCACGCCATGCCCGACGGACCCGTGTTCCGCGAGCCGGTCCGAGGCCGGGGCGCGATCCTCCACGCCGCGGCATCGCTCATCGGGCGCCCGGCCCCGCCGCTCGGCCGCGCCGAGCCCGAGATCCCCTGGCGCTTCATCTCCCGCGCGGCCCCGAAGCACAGCGTGCTCCTCTGGCTCGGGGACTTTCCCCCGCGGCCCGAGCCCGAGGGCTGGGCCGTCCTCAGCCGGCGCTACCAGACCATGGGATTCCGCGTGGACGACCCCTGGGAGCGGAAGCTGCCGGCCGAGGTGCCGATCACGGCGTACGACCCCTCCGCCGGCCGCCTGGTGACGCTCGAGGGCAGCCAGGCCGACCGATCGGCCCACGCCGAATGGCGCTCGCGCCGCGACGCGGCGTGGGAGTCGCTCTTCCCGCGCCCGCTGAGCCGGCTCGTCGTCAGCACGTCCGACGACCGCTTCGACGCGCTCGTGCGGTTCTTCCACGCCCGCATGCGGACCGGCGCAAGCCGGGGCCGCTGGTAGGCCGAGACCGATGACCCAATCCTTCCTGAACGCCTGGCCGATCGCCGCCTCGAACCTGAGGCTGGCGGCCCCCCTCTGGCTTCTCGCCGTCGCGGCGCTGCCCCTGGCGGTGTGGCTCCGCGGCCGCGCCCGCGTGCCGGTCCTTCTCGTCCCCTTCGCCGCGGCCTGGCACCGGGCCTCGATCACGGCGGCGTCAAACTGGACGGCGGGATGCGCGCTCGCAGGGCTCGCCCTGCTCATCGGGGCGCTGGCCCGCCCCCAGAAGGTCCAGGACAAGCGCGAGGTCCGCTCGCAGGGATTCGACATCGTCCTCGCGATCGACCTGTCGGGGTCGATGCTGAGCGAGGACTACGAGAGGAACGGCGAGGGGATCAACCGGCTCCAGGCGATCAAGCCGGTCATCCAGGCGTTCATCGAGCGGAGGCAATCGGACAGGATCGGGGTCGTGCTCTTCTCGGGACGGGCGTACACGCTCGCTCCCCTCACGACGAACCACGAGTGGCTCGCTAAGCAGCTCGATCGGGTGAAGATCGGCCTGATCGAGGACGGCACCGCGATCGGCGACGCGCTGGGGGTTGCGCTCGCGCGGCTGGACCAGTCGAAGCAGGAGGCCAACGGCAAACGCAAGGGTGCCTTCATCGTGCTCCTCACGGACGGGGCGAACAACATGGGCCTGATCACGCCCACCCAGTCCGCGCAGCTGGCCAAGGCGCGCGGGATACCGATCTACACGATCGGCGCGGGCAAGGACGGGCTCGTGCCGTTTCCGGTGTTTGACGACACCGGGAAGAAAATCGGCTACCGCCGGATCCCCGCCGACCTGGACGAGGGCGCGCTCCGGGCGATCGCCGAGGCGACGGGTGGCCGGTTCTACAGGGCTGCGGACACCGGCACCGTGGAGTCGGCGTTCCAGGCGATCGATTCCAACGAGAAGATCGAGTTCCAGGCGAAGAGCTACCTCCTGACGACCGAGCTCTTCCACTGGCTTGCCGCGCCGGGCCTCGCGCTCTTTGGGGCCGGAGCATGGCTGTCGCGCAAAACATGACCTTCGCGTGGCCCCATCTCCTGTGGCTGCTCGCCGCCCCCGCCGGGCTGCTTGCCTGGGAACTGGTCCGGATCCGGCGGTTCGGCGGCGTCGCCCATCCCAAGATTCTGCGCGCCGAGGCGGGCCTGGGGAGCGTCACGTTGTCCGGGGAGCCGCCGGCCTCCCTGGTCTCCTCCAGGCGCCGCCTTCTTCTTACCTCGGGGATCGCCTTCGGCGTCCTGGCCCTGGCGCGCCCCCAGTGGGGCCGGCTTGACGAGCCCGTCTTCGACCAGTCCCGCGAGATCGTCATCGCCCTGGATCTCTCGCGCTCGATGCTGACCCCCGACGTCAAGCCGTCGCGGCTCGAGCGGGCGAAGCTCCTGGTCCAGTCCCTCCTTGACCGGCTTCACGGAGAGCGCGTCGGACTGGTCGTGTTCTCGGGGACCGCGTTCCTCCAGTCGCCGATCAGCGCCGACTACGAGATCCTGCGCGAGTTCCTGCCCTTGCTCGGGCCCGATTTCCTTCCGGAGGGCGGGACCAACTACCATGAGCTGATCGACACGGCTGTCGACGGGTTCGGTGGGAGCTCGTCGGCGGACCGCTACCTCATCATCCTGAGCGACGGCGAGGCCACCGACGACGACTGGCGGGACAGCATTGGGGAGCTCTCCAAGCGCGGAATCCGCGTGATCGGCCTCGGGGTCGGCACAAAGGCGGGCGGCATGATCCCGGACGGCGCCGGCGGCTTCATGAAGGACGAGAACGGAGCGGTCGTCCTCTCAAAGCTCGAGAGCGGAACGCTCCGCGAGCTGGCCGGCGCCACCCACGGCGCCTACCGCGACGCGAGCGAATGGGTCGACCTGCCGCAGGTGCTCGCGGCCACGGTCGAGGAGGGACGCAGGGGCCGCTTTGTCGAGCACAACACCGTGCGTCTCGTCGAGCGGTACCAGTGGGCGCTTGCCCCGGCGCTGATCCTCCTCGCCGCAAGCTTCTGGCTCGAGTTCCCGGTGCGTCCAAAGTCGAGGCAGATGCGCCTGAGCGGCGATCCGGAGCGGAAGCCTGTCCCGACGCCCATTGCGGCCGCCGCCGCCGCCGCCGCGCTCTTTCTGCTGAGCGCGGGATTGGGCGTCGCCGACACCACCTCGGATCCGGCCTCTTCCCTGTCGAAGATCGTGGGGCGCCTATCGGCCCAGGATCGGCGCAGCGCGCTCGACTGGTCGGGATTCGGGCGCGAAACCGTCACCTGGGGCCAGCACCTGCGGTCCGACGAGCAGCAGGTTCCCGAGGGGCCGGTCCGCGACGCGCTCGCCGCCGTGGACATCGGCTCGCATCTCGACCCGAAGGCCTCGGACTGGACCCGGATGCGCTCCGAGCTCGAGGCGCTTCTGCAGAGGCCGGAGGAAAAGAAGAAGCCGCCCCAGCAGCAGCAGAACCAAAGCCAGGGCCAGGAGCAGAAGCAGGAACAACAGCAGGGCCAGAACCAGGACCAGCAGCAGGGTTCCCCCACCCAGTCCGGCAAGCAGGAAAAATCGGAGGGCAGGAACGGCCGGCAGCGGGAGAGGCCCCCCGAGCCCGGAAAGCCCGGGCCACAGAATGCATTCGGCGACATGGGCAGGCAACCCCCCCCCCAGCCGGCGCAGGGCGAGCCCCAGAGCACGATGCAGAAGGTGGGCGGCGCGAGGAGGGACCAGACCAACGATCCGGCGCGGGACAACCCGGAGCTCGCGGTGCCCCTTGAGAAGCTGGAGCAGGTGAGGAGCAGGGATGCTCCGGGCGAGTTGTTCGAGCTGCTCCGCCACGGCGAGCCCACCCCCCCGCCCAGGAACACGGGGAAGAACTGGTGAACCGCATGCGCAGGACAACCATCGCCCCACTCCTCCTAGCCGCCGTCCTCGCGGCCGCGCCGGGCCTGGCGGGCCAGTCCGTCCGCTGGGATCCGCCCGCGGGATCCCTGCCCGTCGGCCAGGTGTCGCAGCTGCAGCTCATCTTTGACGGCTGCTCGCCGAACGACACGCCGGCCCCCCCCAAGGTGGAGGGCCTGGTGCTCAGCTACGAGGGCCAGTCGAGCAACATCTCGATGATCAACGGCACGTTCTCCCGGAGCGTGTCGGTAACCTATGCCGCGCTCCTCTCGCGGAACCAGGCGGTCGAGATTCCCTCGTTTTCGATCGACACAAACAAGGGCCAGCTGCGCGCGCCGGCGGCCCGTTTCAGCCCGGCCGGCGCGACGGTCGGCTCGGGCGGCATCTCCCTCGGGGAGGCCGCCGCAGCCTCGCTTGCGCTGTCGCAAGACAGCGTCTGGGCGGGCGAGGTCTTCGACCTCAAGTACACGATCGACGTGGGCGCGGGATACTATCCGAACTGGGGACGGGGATCGTTTGAATGGGACCCGAGCCCGCTCATCATCGAGGACTGGTCGCAGCCCGAGCCGTTTGAGACCGGCGGCGGCCAGCCCAGGACCGGCCTGTCGTATCACACGCGCGCCTTCGCGCGCACCGCCGGGCGGCTGCGGCTCAACCCCTCCACGCAGATGGTGAACCTGAGCGTGGGAGTCACGGGATTCGGCTTCTTCCAGCAGCGCCAGTACCAGCAATTCGCCGTCACCGGCGCCCCGCCCACGATCGAGGTCCGGCCCCTGCCGCCGGCCCCCGACGGATTCACGGGCGCCGTGGGCGACTTCAAGGTCGCCTCAAAGGTGGTGCCGGTCCATGTCAAGGTGGGCGATCCGGTCACCTGGACCATAGAATTGTCGGGCTCCGGCAACTGGCCCGAGGTCCAGGGGCTCCCGGCCCGCGAAGTCCCCGGGGACTTCCAGGTCGTCCAGCCGAAACCCAAGCGGACCCAGCCCAAGGGCAAGCTGTTCGAGGGGGCGCTTGCCGAGGACATCGTTCTGGTGCCCACGAGGCCAGGGACCTTCGAGCTGCCGGCCGTGAACATCGCCTACTTCGATCCAAAGGCCGGCGCCTACAGGTCGATCGCGGCGGCCGGGGGAACCGTCATCGTAGACCCCGCGGCCGCGCAGGCCGCAGGCGCCTCGGGCGGCGGGCAGGAGAACGCGGCCGC
>CALAOT010000099.1 GCA_937889545.1 uncultured Opitutaceae bacterium | reverse complement strand
TGGTCGGGTCCCACATCGCCTTCCTGTGCAAGAGGGCGACGATGCTGGCCATTGCTGACCTGATTCATGAACAGCAGGGCAAGAACCACGAAAAGCTTTGCGTGTCCGCAGCACACTTTAAAATGGCGATCGAAGAGCTCAGAAAGAGCGATGAGGCCAGGCCATCCTGAAGCCGGTGGAGGAAAAAAGGCGTATGAGGACATTGTAAGACAAATCCGAACTCTGATTGAAGAGGAGAAATTGAAGCAGAACGAAGCACCCGCGGCTACGAGGGAACTCTTCAAGGAGCGCCCTGCGGCGTGAAGACGGCGGGGGCTTTCAGGAACGCCGTCACCCGTCACTTCGTGGCAGCCACCCAGACCCCGGGTGGAGCTGGATCTGGGCCTGGCTCCGCGGGGACCTGCGAAGGGTCGTCCTGTAGCTCGACGGTCTCAACGCCGACGCCGGCTCGACCATCGTGGCGATGAGTGGAGGCGGATGGGGCCGCGGGAGATCATGAAACCGCCGGCCCGGGACATTCCCCGCCCATAATCCGTGGGATTTCGGGCGCCGGATTCCGATAAGGTCTGCCTTCACCGGCGATCTCTAAGGCGCGTCGGGCGCTATCGATGGTGTCGGCGATGCTCATGCGGCGTCCAAGGGGGTGTCGATCGCCCTATACCTGATTCATTCGCCTCATTTCTTCCGAGCGGCTGGACCCTAGACTCATGCAATGTCAAGCTTTATCGCTGCTAAAGGATCCTGAAGCATGGCAAGGCAGCACCTCCTGCGGTCGGCCTCACTAGGTTGGCCGCCAACCGGCAGGCGACACTTTAGGAGCTCATTCGGCGCCCACGACTCCGATCTGATCGAGCCGATCAGAAAGACGCGGGTAGCGGAAGAGATCGCCGACCGCATCCGGGTGCTGATTCTCGACGGCACCTTCCCGGCGGGCCAGGCTCTGCCCGCCGAACGCGTGCTTGCCGAACGGTTTGGCGTCAGCCGCGGGTCGATTCGCGACGCGTTCCGGACGCTGGAGACCATCGGCCTGCTCGTCACGCGCCACGGTCAGGGCACATTTCCCCAGGAGCTCGACGTCAACCGGCTCATCGCGCCACTGGCTTCCGTCCTGAGCTACCGCCATGAACTGCAGGACGAGCTGCTGGACCTGCGCCGCATGTTCGAACCCGCCGTCGCGCGCGTCGCGGCCACGCGCGTCACCGACGAGGACCTTGCCGACCTGGAGCGCATCCTCGACGCGCAACGCAAGAAGCTCAAAACCGGCCGATCGGCCATCGTCGAGGACACGGCTTTTCACCACGTCCTCGCGCGCGCCACGCGCAATCGCGCGGTCGTCAGCATCATGGCCACACTGAACGATCTGCTCGTGGAATCGCGCAAGCTCACGATGAAGCAGAAGGGCCGTCCAGGCCGATCCATCCTGGGACATGAAGCTGTCGTCACGGCATTGCGGCAGCGCGACGCCGGCGCCGCAGCGGAAGCCATGCGCGAGCACATCGATCAGATCGCCGACCTTCTCCACGCCTCGACCCCCGTTCGCCATGGATGACCACCGGAGACGGTATCTATGCCATTGTTTCGAAAGAAGATACCGTGATTCAGCACTTTGCGGCGGTCCCATGGGGCGTCTCGATCGCCCTCTAACTGATTCATTCGCCTCATATCTTCCGGGAGGCTGGGCCCTCTACATTGGTTCAATGGTCGAACCAGTTAGACGGCCGCGTCTGACCTCCAGGCACCGTCGCTTCAAGCGACTGCCCGGATCAAGCGACCGCGGGATCTCCGGAAGGGTATCGGCCGGTCTCTTCCGCCATCTCCCAGAAGCGACGGCCGAGGCGCTGCAATCCATGCTCTTCCACCTGGAAGAGATCGACGGGATTCCTTGTTGCAAACAGAGAGGGGGGACGTTGACGTTCCAGTCTTCTACGGTCGCTGATCTTCAGGAACCGCGGCATCACACATTACCCAGTTTTCGGAGCGCTTAAGGAGATGTCTATGGCAAAGGTCCACGAAATTACCGTTTGGGCGCGCGGCGTCCTCCAGGACAAAGAGGGGCGCGACGTCATCAACATTTTCGCCAAGGCCGCACAGGCGGAAGGCAAGCACGCCCAGGCATTCGACAATTACGAAGACCTGCCGGATCGCGTGCTCGTGACCGTCCGGAAGTACGTACGGCTCAGCGACGAAGAGATCACGCACAAGTACGTCTACACGAACGACAAGCCGGAAGTGGTCGTTATCTGCGAAGCGACCATCGTGAAAGGTATCGACGTCCTGCGCGGCATGGAACCGGGCGGCACCCTCATCATCAATACGAACCGCTCGATCGACGACATGCTGAAGCTCCTTCCCAACGCGAATCTGCTCGCCACGATCGCGACGGTCGACGCCGACGCGATCACCGGCGTCCGCACCGTCGACTTCTCCGGCTCCGAAGGCGGCGTCGACACGACCGGTATCGGTAAGGGCATCGCGGCGCCCATTGTCGGCGCCGTCGCGAAGGTGACCGGCCTGATCAAGAAGGAGAGCCTCGCGAAGATCGTCAGTGACGTCTCCGGCATGGAACGCGGATACAACGAGGTCAAGATCAAGCACTTCAAGCCCGCTGTCGCCGAGCTCGTCGGCGCCGCTGCCGGCAGCAAAACCAAGAGATGAGCAAGGAGGACAACATGGCAAAAGCACTTCCCGGGTACGGGACGATTGACGTTCCCAAGGATCGCGTCGTCCCCTTTGGCGCCGTCACCCCGGCACCGGTCGGCACGCAGAAGCTGTTCCAGACGTCGAATTGGCGCGTCGTCCGCCCCGTCAAGGACGAGGAGAAATGCACCCGCTGTCTGCAATGTTATCTGGCCTGTCCGGACGCCTGCTGGGTGTACAAGGAAGAGGACGACACCCTCGAGTGGGTCGGCGATTTCTGTAAGGGTTGTCAGGTCTGCATCGCGCAGTGCACGGTCGACGGGGCGCTTGTCGCAGCGCCTGAGCTCGACTTCGAGGGCGGCGTGGTTCGTCTGGAAAAGCCTTTCTAAAGGAGAACACTATGGCAAAAGAAAGCATGATGACCGGTTGCCGCGCAGCCGCAGAGGGCGCGAAGTCGGCCGAAGTCGAGGTGATCTGTTCCTTCCCGATTCGCCCCTATACGGCGATCATGATGGAGCTCGCCAAAATGGTCGCCAACGGCGAATTGAATGCGGAGTTCATCCACGGCGAGGGTGAGCATGCCCAGTTATCGGTCGTCCTCGGCGCCTCCGCCGCCGGGGCTCGCGCCTACACAGGGAGCTCGGGCGTCGGCGTGACGTATGCCATGGAGATATACAGCCCCATGGCGGGCGGCCGGTACCCCGCGCAAATGTCGATTGCCGATCGTACGCTCGATCCGCCGGGCGATTTCGGCTCCGAGCACACGGATGCCATGTCGACCCGGGATCAGGGCTGGCTCCTCGGTTGGGCCTGCTCTCCACAGGAGGTGTACGACAACACCCTGATGTCCTACCGGATCGGCGAAGATCATCGCGTGATGCTGCCTCAGATGGTCTGCCAGGACGGCTACTTCATCTCCCATATACCTGACAAAGTGACCTTGGGAGAAACGTCCCAGGTGAAGGAGTTTTTGCCTCCCTATCGGCCGATTAGTCCCCTGAGCCTCACGAACCCGGTCTCCCACGGTCCGCAGATCCGGCCCGACCAGGGCGCTCCGATGGACGCGATGAGGGCCCAAACGTTCCTCGCCATTCCCAAGGTCATCGAAGAGGCGACGGCGGATTTTGCGCGCATCTTCGGACGCAAGTACGACCCGTTCGTCGAGCAGTACAGGCTGGCCGATGCGGATATCGCGTTCTTCATCATGGGCGCTCATTCCAATACCGCCCGGGCGGCCGTCGACAAGCTCCGCAAGGAGGGCGTCAAGGCCGGTATGGCCCGGCTGCGCTGGGTGCGCCCGTGGCCGACCCATCAGCTTGCCGAGGCCCTGGGTCATGTCAAGGCCGTCGGCGTCGTCGAGACAAGCACCTCCTACGGAGGAGCCATGCGGGGCGGCAACCTGATTCACGAGCTCAGGGCCAGCCTCTATGACCTGGATGACCGGCCTTTGGTCACGTCCTTCATGGGCGGTCTTGGCGGGGAGACGATCTGGCCCGCCGATTTCGATTACATGGCGGGAGTCCTCTCTAAGATGGTCAAGGAGAAACGGACCGACAGATACGTCTACTGGCTTGGGATGTAGGCAGAAATGGCACTCATCAGACTATTATGGAGGAAACATGCCAGCATTTGACTATAATTTTCAGAAGTTGGAGCCCATAAAATCCTTTAAAGCCGTGCCTGAGGCGGAGCAGTATCTGCCGGGCCATCGCACCTGTGCCGGCTGCGGCCCTGCATTAAACTACCGGCTGGTGGCGAAAGCGGCGGGGAAAGACACCATCTTCATCGGCCCCACTGGCTGCATGTATGTGGCCAACGCCAGCTATCTCTGCACCCCCTATGCGGTCTCATGGATTCACGCCCAGATCACGAACGCCGGAGCCGTTGCATCGGGGATCGAGGCGGCTTTCAAGATCGCGGCGCGCAAGGGCCGCCATACCGGGCCGTTTCCGAACATCATCGTGATGGCAGGCGACGGAGGCAGCGTGGACATCGGTCTTCAGGCGATGTCCGGAATGATGTACCGCAATCACAAGGTTCTCTTCATCTGCTACGACAACGAGTCGTATGCAAATACGGGAATCCAGACGTCGCCGACGACGCCGTACGGCGCCGCGACCACTTTCACTCCTCCCGGCAAGGAGATTCCCGAGGGCAAGACTCTCTTCCCCAAGAACGTCCCGCAACTCGTCATCGGCGGGCACCCGGCGGTGAAGTATGTGGCCACCACCACGATCGCGCATCCGCTGGACCTGATGAACAAGGTCAGGAAAGCGTTGAGCAAACCGGGGCCCACGTTCCTGCATATCCTGTGCCCCTGCCCGAAGGGTTGGCTGTTCGATGAGAAGCTGACGCCGGACATGGCCAAGCTCGCGGTGGAGACCGGGATGTGGTCGAATTACGAGTGGGAAGACGGCGTCTATAAGTATACGAACGTGCCGAAGAAGTACCTGCCCGTCGGCGACTACATGAAGCCGCAGGGACGGTTCGCCCATCTCAAGCCCGAGCACATCGCCAAAATGCAGGCGTTCGTAGATGAAAAGATCAAGCAGGTACAGCGGCCGATACCGGTAGCCGCGGCAGTTCCCGTCAAGAAGCTAGCCTGATTTGCACGAAGGCAAGGAACATACTGTGGAACAAGCGAAGAGCTTAGATCCTAAAGTAGTATACGGGCCTATCGTAGGCAACCGGTGGATACAATTGATCGCCGGTGTGGTGGCAATGATCGTCATATCAAACTTTCAGTACGCCTTTACTCTTTTTACCCCGGGTCTCAAAGCGTCGTTTCCGAATGTCGCTTACAAGGACATCGCGCTGATCTTTACCCTGTTCATCCTCTTTGAGACCTGGCCGGTTCCGCTTGCCGGGCACTTCATCGACAAATTCGGCATTCGCAAGCTCATGCTCGTGGGAGCGACGTGCATCCTTCTGGGTTGGGTCCTCGGAGGAACGGTTGCGACGACGGTCTTTCATCTCTACATCTTTTACGGAGTGCTCACCGGGACAGGCGCGGGTATCATCTACATCGCGACGGTGGCGAATGCCGTCAAGTGGTTTCCCGACCGAAGAGGCTTGGCGGCGGGTTTGACGGCCGCAGGATTTGGAGGCGGAGCGGCGCTCACGCTCATCCCCATTTCCGCCACGATCAGCAGGATGGGCTGGGCTGGCGCCATGACCACATGGGGGCTTGGCCAGGGCGTCGTTGCCATCGCGGCGGCGCTGGTTCTACATCATCC
>CALAOT010000098.1 GCA_937889545.1 uncultured Opitutaceae bacterium | reverse complement strand
CCCCACCGCGCGCCGAAGCTGGCGCCCGAACCGGAGCCCCTGGTTGTCGACGGCTCCGAGCACTACCTTGCGGTCACCCTTCCTTCGCGCGAGGACCCCCGCTACGGGGGGGCGCTCGAGATTCTCAGGGCCGCCGGATTCGTCCTGGAGCCGTCGAACAGGAAGTGGTGGCTGCGCGACCGACACAAGACCTTGTCCTTCCTCGCGACATTCGGCGACCGGCTGCGAGGCGAGCTGGGGGCCCAGTTCACGCCGAATTTCACCGCGAGGACGTCCCACCTTGCCGCGGCGGAGATCACCTGCGAGGCGGCGCCGTCCGGAGAGGGATGGGACGTCGCCCTGGGCCTTCGCGCCGGCGCGGCAGCCGATGAGGCGATCCGCGAGGCGATCGCGGCCGGGCGCGCCTACCTTGAGGCGGGGGGAAGGATAATCCTACTCGACCCCGCGCGCGTCCGGCGGCTCGCTGAGGCGCAGCAGGCGCTCGGCGACGGAGGGCCGGCGGCGGCCTCGGCGCGCCGGACGGAGCACGTCGGCGCGGCGCGGGCCGCGGAGGTCGAGTCGATGCTGGAGCAGCTTTCGCCCGGATTCCGGCCGCCGGACGAATGGCTCGCGCGGACCGGGGCGTTGCGCAACCTCTCCCAGCTCCGGCCCGCGCCCACGCCGCCGGCCCTCGAGGCGCTCCTGCGCCCGTACCAGCGGCTCGGCGCCGCATGGCTCTGGCATCTCCATCGCAACGGCCTCGGCGGCGTGCTTGCCGACGAGATGGGGCTCGGCAAGACGCCCCAGGCGCTCGCGCTCCTGTGCGCCGTGCAGGCTGGGGGCGGGTTGAGCCTGGTCGTCTGCCCCGCCTCGCTTGTCGAGAACTGGCGGCGCGAGGCGGCGCGCTTCGCGCCGGGTCTTCGCGTCTTCGTCCACCACGGGGACCGACGGCTGGGCGGCCCGGATGACTTTGCTCGCTGGGACCTCGTGATCACCTCCTACGGAACCCTCACGCGCGACCGGGACCTTCTTGCGTCCGTCGAGTTTGCGTGCGTCGTCGGCGACGAGGCCCAGCACGTGAAGAACAGCCGGTCGCAGAACGCCCGGGCGCTGCACTCCCTCAGGTCGCGCGGGCGGTTCCTGCTCACGGGCACCCCGGTCGAGAACTCCCTCGACGACCTGCGCTCCCTCTTTGATTTCATACTGCCGGGCTACCTTGAGCGGGTCTCCCGCGACGCGCGCGGCGAGGAGCGCGCGTGGCTCGACGGAAGGCTGCGGGCAAAGACGGCGCACTACATCCTGCGCCGAACCAAGCAGGCGGTGGCTCCCGAGCTTCCCGCCCGGATCGAGCAGGTTGTCTGGTGCGCGCTTGAGCCCGAGCAGGCCGCGCTGTACCGCTCGTTCCAGGAGAAGTCCGAGCGCGAGCTGTTCGACCTTGAGGCTTCCGGGGCCGCGGAGGCGCGGCTGCGGCTCGAAGCCCTTACCCAGCTGCTGAGGCTGCGCCAGATCTGCTGCGATCCAAGGCTCGTCGCTCGGGAGAAGGAGGAGCCCCCCGGCGGCGGGGCCGCCGCGCCCTTCGGGGGATCGGCGAAGCTTGAGGCGTTTCGCGAGATCCTCGCGGAGGCCGCGGACGGCGGCCACCGCCTCCTCGTGTTCTCGCAGTTCACCTCGCTTCTCGCGTTGCTGCGGGAGGAGCTCCAGTCACAGGGAGTCCCCCACTGCTACCTCGACGGCTCCATGCCGCCGGCGGCGAGGCAGCAGGAGATCGACCGCTTCCAGTCGTCGGCCGACGCGCCCGTCTTCCTTCTCTCCCTCAAGGCCGGAGGGGCCGGGCTCAACCTCACCGGGGCGGACACGGTCGTCCATTTTGACCCATGGTGGAATCCCGCGGCCGAGGCGCAGGCGACGGACCGCGCGCACCGGATCGGGCAGTCGCGGGTCGTCACGAGCTACAAGCTGGTCTGCCCGGAGACGGTCGAGGAAAGGGTGCTCGCGCTCCAGGAGGGGAAGCGCGCGCTTCTCGCCGGGGTCTTCGAGGCGAGCGACGCGGCCACGGGGAATATCTCGCTCGCGGACCTGAGGTCGCTGCTGAAGGCGGACTGACCCAATCGCGGTCAGGACCGCGTCAGGCGCCGGTACTTGATCCTGTGCGGCTGGTCCGCGTCCTTCCCGCGCCTGCGGTGTAAGTCCTCGATGTAACTCGAGTAGTTCCCCGCGAACCACTGGGCCGCGCTTTCCCCCTCAAATGCGAGGATGTGGGTCGCGACCCGGTCCAGGAACCACCGGTCGTGGGACACGACCACGGCGCAGCCGGCGAAGTTCTCAAGCGCCTCCTCGATCGCGCGGATCGAGTTCACGTCCAGGTCGTTCGTCGGCTCGTCGAGCAGGATCAGGTTGGCCCCGGACCTGAGCAGGCGGGCGAGGTGGACCCGGTTGCGCTCGCCCCCGGAGAGGATTCCGACCTTCTTCTGCTGGTCGGGGCCGGTGAATCCAAATTGCGCGCAATAGGCCCGGGCGTTGACCTCGCGCCCCCCCAGCCTCAGGACCTCCTCGCCGCCGCTGATCGCCTCGAATATCGTGGACTGACCGGGAAGCGAGTCGCGCGACTGGTCGACGTGGGCGATCTTGACGGTTTCGCCGATGCGGAGGGTCCCGCTGTCGGGCCGCTCGGCGCCCGTGATCAGCCGCAGGAGCGTCGTCTTTCCGGCGCCGTTGGGGCCGATGACGCCCACGATGCCCCCGGGGGGGAGCGAAAAGGACAGGCCCTCAAAGATCAGGTTCTCCCCGTAGGCCTTCGAAAGGCCCCTCGCCTCCACGACCAGCGTGCCGAGCCTCGGGCCCGGAGGGATGACGATCTCGTAGTCCCTTTCCTTCTCCCCAATCCCCTCCTTGAGCATCGCCTCGTAGGCCGTGATGCGCGCCTGCGACTTCACGCGACGGGCCACGGCCGACTTGCGGATCCACTCGAGCTCCCGGGCCATCGCCTTCTGGCGGCGGTCCTCGGTGCGCTGCTCGACGGCGAGCCGCATCTGCTTCTGCTCGAGCCAGGAGGAATAGTTGCCCTTCCACGGGATGCCGTGGCCGCGGTCGAGCTCGAGGATCCACTGCGCTACGTTGTCGAGAAAGTACCGATCATGGGTGACGGCGATCACCGTCCCCTCGTAGCGCGAGAGGTGCTGCTCGAGCCACTGGACGCTCTCGGCGTCGAGGTGGTTGGTCGGCTCGTCGAGGAGAAGCACCGGGGGCTTCCTCAGGAGCAGGCGCGCGAGCGCGACCCGCCGGCGCTCGCCGCCCGAGAGCTGGTCGACAACCTGGTCGGCGGGCGGGCAGCGGAGGGCGTCCATCGCCATCTCCACCTGCGGGCCGAGATCCCACGCCCCCTGGGCCTCGATCTTCTCCTGGAGTTCGCCCTGCCGGGCCATGATGGCCTGTCTCGCGGCCTCGCCGGCGGCGGCTTTCAACTCGTCCCAGGTCGCGTCATACGCCCCGACGAGGTCCGTCAGGTGCCTGATCCCCTCCTCCACGCACGAGCGCACCGTGGTTCCCGCGGTGAGCTGGGGCTCCTGCTCGAGGAGGCCGACCTCGTAGCCCGGCTCGATGTGCACCTGGCCGTCGATCTCCTTGTCGCGCAGGGCTAGGATGCGCATGAGGGACGACTTGCCGGAACCGTTCAGCCCCAGGACCCCGATCTTCGCGCCATAGTAGAATGACAGGGAGATGTCGCGGAGGATCTCCTTGCGCTCGATCCTCTTCGACACGCCGATCATCGAGAAGATGACCTTGGGCTCTTCGGCTTTTGCCATCCGCCCACTCAAACGCCCCCGGGGCAAGCCGCAAGCCCCGGGGCCCCCCCGCCTACTGGAGCGTCAGGAGGACGCGCGGCCCCTTGTCCTGCCTCGCCGGGTCCGCGCTTTGCGCAAGGAAGAGGCGTTCGGCCGCGATGTGGCCCGAGTTGACCAGGCGGTTTCGCACGCGTTGGGCGCGTTCGGTGGCCAGCGCCCTCAGGTCGTTGCCGGTCACCTCCATCGACTCCGCCAGCCTTCCGGTCATCTGGTCCAGGGGCAGGCCCGCGGCGACGGCCTTCGCGACGTCCCTCTCATGCCGGGCCGCAAGGGCATCGGATTGCCTCCGCGCGGCCGCCTGGTCCCGCTGCCTCTTGAATGTCACCAGGTTCACGATGCGCGCGACGAGCCCGGGCGGCGGGCCCGGGGGCGGCCCCTTCACGGCGGGCGGTGCAAACAGGGGCGTGCCGAACTGCGTGCCGGGCGGAAACTTTTCGTCGAAGAGCTTCTTCACCATGGCGGCGTCCTTGTCCGGCGAAACCGATAGCTTGTCCGGAGGCGGTATGTTGGGGTCGGCTGCGTGGCGTTCCTCCCAGACCTGGCGCCGGACAAGCTCGGCAAGCTTCGAGCGCCTGAGGGCGTACGCATCCGCGGCGGAGTCATACCCCCCTCGGGGTCCAGGCTGACCGCGGGCCGGTTTGCCAGCGCCTTCTCCAGCGTCTCGAGCTTGGGGATCTCGGGCGGCAGCAGCTCGCTGCTACCCGGGGCGAACTCCTGGAACGCCAGCTCTTCCCCGCCGCCGCCAAACATGGAGCCGACCAGGGAAAACGGCGAGACCGCGGCCTTGGTCAGCAGGTTGACGATGACCCGAAGCACAACCTTCCCGATGCGGAATTCCGGATCGCCCAGGCTTCCCTGCACGGGAAGGTCGATGACCACCCTCCCGTCGATGTCCTTGAGCAGCGCCACGCCCAGGCGGACGGCCAGCGCTGTGGCGTCCGGGCTCGCGGTCGCCGCCCCGAAGGTGAACTGGTTGAGCGTCACGACGTTCGCCGCGTCGA
>CALAOT010000097.1 GCA_937889545.1 uncultured Opitutaceae bacterium | reverse complement strand
GCCTCGGCGGTGCCCGCTCCTTCGACGCCCCCACCCGCCCCGGCCATGGAGGACGGCACCGCGGTGGGCTATGAGCCCCCGCCCCCGATCGTCGAGTATGTTTCCGCCAGCCCCTATCCCGACTACGTTTGGCTCGCCGGCTTCTGGGGCTGGCATGGCGGCTGGTACTGGAACGCCGGCCATTACGCCCGCCCGCCCTTCAGGGGTGCCGCATGGGTCTCCGGCAGATGGGCCCGCGGGGCACGCGGCTGGGTCTGGCGCGGCGGCCGCTGGCGGTGAGCCGGCGCCGGTGGGGCGGGCCGCAGCAAGAATATTAGACTTGTCTAATAATCGGTGTTAACGTCCGCTCCCGGGCGTGAACCGGGTCCAGTATGCGCGCTATGTCCTCGCAAGGCTGGCCGAAGCGCTTCTGGTCGCGGCCGCTGCGGCATTCCTTGCCCACGTTCTCCAGCGCCTCGGCCGGCTTTCCCCCGTTCACTTGGCGCCCGCCTGGATGCCGGCCGGACGGCATCCGCAGGCTGCGCGCGCCCTGGACTTCATCGGGTGGTGGGCGTGGCCGGCAAGCTGGGCCGTGATGGCGCACCTCATCCTGGGACCCAAGCAGAGGAGGCCGATCTATCGCAGGGTCCCGGGCGCCATGTACGCCTACGCCGGGATCAAGGTCGACCGCAACGCGGGCTGCAGGGGGGGCTGCGTCACCGGGGCCACCGGGTCGGGAAAGACCCTCGCATGCATCATTCCGCGGCTGCATTCGCTCTGCGTCAACGAATCGGGGGCCGAGCGCCCGGAATGGCCCGGCAGCCAAGCGCAATCCGAGTTCGACGACCTGAAACGGGAGAACCGCGCCCAATCGGCGGACGCAAACGACCGGATCTGCCGATTGGGGTCCGCCCGCCGCGAGGCCGAGGAGCGGAACAACCTGCTATGCGTCGCGCGGAGAGCCCAGGCCGGGGGCCCGGCAGCAGCGGAGGCAGGCGGCCCAGCGGAGAGCCTCGACGCGGAGATCGGATGCCTCAGGGCCCTCTGCGAGCGCCTCGACCGGAAGCTCCAGGATGGCGCCGACGCGTGCCGCGCGATGAGGTACAGGGTTCCCCCCTGGGGCGGGTTTGTCTGCGGCGAAAAGGGAAACGAATGGCAGGCCATCGAATCGCTCCTGCGCCATCACGGCCGGGGGGAGGACCTCTGCCTGCTTCGCACGCGCCCGTCTTGGGCGCCGCGCGACTGGTCCCCTTCGGTCCGCTTCAACCTGATCTCGATGGACGAGATACCGGCCGACACCACGGCAAAGATGATCGTGGACACCGGGCTGTCGGTCGAGGAGTCCGACACGCGCGACGAGTTCTTTGTCCCCCAGGCGCGGGACAAGATCGCCTGGGGCATCAGGCTGGTAAGGGCCGTGAAGGCCGCCGGGAGATCCGCTGCGCCGCGGGCGACGCGCGGCGCCGGGCCGACCCTGCTGACGCTCTTCGACATCCTCACCGTGCAGGAGAGCTATCGGCGGTACCTACTCCGATGCTCGCAAGAGCACCCGAGCCTACCCGGATCCAGCGCGTTTTGCGAAGCGCGCTTCCAGCTGGAGAACAACTACTGGAACCAGCCGCCGGACCAGCTGGGAGGCGTTCGTAGCACGCTCTACAACTTCCTCGTCCCGTTCTCGGAGCCCGAGATCGCCGAGGTCTTCTGCTCGGACAGCACGTTTGACCTCCGCGACATCCAGCTTGGAAAGGTCGTCTGCCTCGCCGTTCCGCAGAGGTTCTCGGTCCAGCGCCGGTACGTGGCGACCCTCCTCAAGACGCTAGCCTACCAGATCATCCTGGAGCGCTTCGACGGGCGCGGAGACGATCCAGGCTGGCTCAACCGAAACGTCATCCTCGTGGAGCAGGACGAGTGGCAGAGGCACGCCGTTCGCGCCGACTGCGAGGCCGACGTGGTGCGCGAGGCGCAGGGCGCCGTCTACGCGGCCACGCAGTCGCAGAATGCCGTCTGGCTGAAGCTTGGCGGAAGGGAAAATGCCGCGCCGCTCCTCGCCAACCTTCGCAACCGCTGGATCTGCCAGGCCGCCACCGAGGAATGCGCCGATGAGAGCTCGAAGCTGATCAGCGCGCGGATCTCCCGCGAGGTCTCCTATTCCCGGGGCCAGGCGGGCCGCACCACGAACGTCTCCTTCTCGGAGCAGCCGTTCGTGCCGAAGCGGGAGTTGCGGACACTCCCACCCTTCCATGTCGTCTTTGCCCCGGCAGAGGGCCGCTGGCTCTACAGGAAATGCATCGCGATGCCGGCGACGCCAGACGGCAGGATCCCGCCGTGGTGGTTCGGCGACTGGAACCCCCTCCATTGGGCCGCGCGGTGCCTCGGGCTCCCGGAGAGGATCGGCGGCCTCCGGATGCACCCGGGGGACGGATTCGTCCCTCCGTGGCGGGCGAGCGCCCCGTTGCGAGCTCAGATGCGTAGGCTCTGGGGCCTGGACGGCACTTTCATCATACTGGACCAGGTACGCTCCGGGGCCGCCATGAGAGCAGCCAACGGCAGCGGGAAAATAAACCGTTAAACGTTGTTTTTAGACTTGTCGTATCATCTGCGTTGGATGTCTCATATGAACCATGATGCTCGACGCCCCGCGGCGAATCGCCCTTGGAGGGTCTCTCGGGTCGGCCCACGCCCTCGCGCCCGTGCAGATCGGGATCGGCGCACCGCCCCCGGATATACCGGCGGCGCCAAGCAGGCCCGGCCGGGATGCCCTGACAACGGGCTTCGGGCGGCGTGCTGCCCATTGAGGAATCCGGCCATGGAAAAATCCACCTATCCCTTCCCGCTGGCGGCGCATTCAAGCCACCATTCCCACTACCATCGGTTCCTGCTCGGAGCCGATCCGTCGATCCTAGCGCCCTTCCCAAAGCCCTGTTGCACCGGCTCCCTTTCGGGGCCTGTTTGCCGGCTGGCGGAGAACCTGGATCTGCAGAGATGGAGGAAGCTTTTCCACGGGACATTTCCCTGGGTGGACGGATTCGGCCCTGAGCACTACGAAATCGGCAGCGTCGCTCCCCACCGCCCCCTTCCCCGGGCCTACGGAAGGCCCCTGAGAAGGTTTGGGGCCTTCGACTTCGTCCAGTCGGCCGATCCTTCACTCTCCGCCCTGGCCCTGGTCGCGGGCGACAGGCGCGTCATTGAACGCTTTATACTGCTGGGGAATGACTTCTGCAAGCGCCTGGAAACAGGCGCGCATTCGCGCAGTCCGGGACCCAAAGGCACCCGCCTGACTGGGCGCATGCTCACGGGCCAGTTCGTGGAGCCCAACAACCGATGGCTCATGCCGTTTCTGCATGTTCACGCGCGGGTGCTCAACCTTACGTCCTTTGAGGAGGCGCCGGCCCGGCTCGGATGCATCGACCCTGCCGCGCTGGCGCGTGCCGCCGAAAAGGCGAAGCGCCAATGGATCGGCAGGCAGGCCGAGGCGCTCACGGAGCTCGGGTACGGGGCGGCCGTGAGCGGCGACACGGCGCCCTCCCTTCGCGTCGACGGGGTTTGCGGGAGGCTCGTCGCCGCGATGGAGGCGCCGCGCATCGCGGTGCTCCGGATGCTGGAACGAATAGTCCTGGGCGACCGAGAGCCGTCGGCGGAGAGATTCGCCGCGGAGCTGCCGCCGGCGGTGATCGCGGCGATGGCCGAGCAGCTCGAATCGGCGCTCGCGCGCTCCCTCTCCTTCCACAAGCCGGCCAAGATAGGCATCCCTTCCGAGGGCCCGTGGAGAAGCGCCGTGCGCGAGAACCTGAACCGCACCTGCCCGCGAGAGCTTGCGCTCCTTGACAACGCGGCGACGCGCGCGAGGGCAATCCCCTCCGGATCCGCCATATTCTCCACGCCGCCGACCGATACCGCTCACTGCCACGCGCCGACGATCGAGGCGCTCGAAGCCCCGAGCCAGCTGCCGACCGATCCCGAGCTTGGCGCCGGCCGCGCGCCCGGGGGCCTCGATCGTGCCTCCTCGGTCTGGCTCGTCCGCGAGTTCGAGGAAACGCTCAGCCAGGTGAACGATCGCCTGGTCCAGGCCGGCCTGGGCGACCCGCTGGTGTCCCTGCGCGGCATCCTTCCGGCCATCGACCACCTCCCCGAGGGGGCCGATCCGGACCAGCTCAGGCAATCGGCGCTCTTCCTCAGCCTGGAGCTCGACCGAAGGGCGAGGCAGTTCGCGGAGGATGCGCAGATCGGCAGCCGCGAGGACCGCGGGGATCGGGTTCCGCTTGCCTCGCTGGACGACCTCTTCGAGAGCTCGGCGCTGGCGCAGACAGCGTGCGAGCGGGAGATCGGGGGCAGGGGCCTGTGAGCACCCATCCCCCCCCGCTCCTGGAGGCGTGGCCGGAGCAACGCGGGCTCGTTGACATGGGCGGGGACATCTGGCGCATCAAGGACGCCTGCGAGGGCACGGTGATCTTCGGGGGCACCGGGTCGGGCAAGACGTCGGGGAGCGGACGCGCGCTCGCGACGTCATTCCTTGCGGCGGGCT
Organism: uncultured Opitutaceae bacterium; assembly: GCA_937889545.1. Taxonomy (GTDB): domain Bacteria; phylum Verrucomicrobiota; class Verrucomicrobiia; order Opitutales; family Opitutaceae; genus Palsa-1447. The sequence goes on along the minus strand of CALAOT010000097.1, from coordinate 7,392 downwards.
TTGGCGGGCTGGTCCTTTGCGCCAAACCCGACGAGCCCGCGTTGTGGCGGGGCTACGCCGCCGAAACGGGCAGAGGTTCCGATCTCGTGATGTTCGGGCGCGGCGAGCCGTGGAGCTTCAACTTCATGCGGCACGAGTCGCTTCGCCCGGGAGAGGGCGCGGGCCTCACCGAGAACCTCGTGAATCTGTTCATGGAGGTCTCGTCGATCGGCTCCGGCGACGCGCACGCGCGCGGCGGCGACCCATTCTGGGAGCGGGCGATGAAGTCGCTTGTCCGCAATTGCGTGGATATTCTCCTCATGGCCGGCGAGCCGGCGTCCCTCCACGCGATGTTCGACGTGATCCGGAGCGCGCCCATGGAGCCATCGGCCGTGCGATCGCTTGCCTGGAGAGCCAGGTCCGAATGCTGGCGCCGGCTGGAGATCGCCAAAGGCCGGGCGCGCGGAACTTCCTGGGAAATCGACTGCCGCGAAGTCGCCGGCTACTGGCTCAGCCACTTCCCGACCCTGGGCGACAAGACCCGCGGAAGCATCGTGGCGATGTTCTCGACGCTCGCGGAGGCCCTCATGCGCGGAAAGATGAGGGAGCTGTTCTGCGAGGGGTCCAGCATTTCCCCCGAGGACGTGATAGCGGGCAGGATCGTGGTCGTCGATCTGCCGGTGAAGGAGTGGTCCGCGGTCGGGCGCATGGCGGCCGTCCTTTGGAAATACAGCCTCCAGAAGGCCGTCGAGCGGCGCTCGGACAACGGAGGCGGCCTGGGCCGGCCCCTGTTCCTCTGGGCGGACGAGTGCCAGCACTTTGCCAGCCGCTACGACTCCCTTTTCCAGGCAACCGCCCGGTCCTCCCGCGTTGCAAGCGTCTACCTGACACAGAATTACCCGAGCCTGATCGCAGCCCTCGGCGGCGACTCCGGCGGAAAAGCGATGACCGACTCCCTCCTGGGAAACATGGGGACTAAAATATTCCACGCCAACAGCGACCGCGAAACCAACCAGTTTGCCGCGGAGCTCGTAGGCAGGCGGCTGCAGGTGCTGCGCAACTCCGGGACCGGCGCAAGCCTGAGCCTTGGAAGCCAGCCCAGCGCCGGTTCCTCCTCCAGCCGCGGGCGCAGCGAGCACATGGACCTCGAGATACAGCCTAGGGAGTTTTCCACCCTGAGAAAGGGGGGGGCGGAGAACAATTGCGTCTCGGAGGCGCTAGTCTTCCAGAACGGCAGGCTCTGGGGCGGAACGGGGCGCACGTGGCAGAAGGTCTCCTTCCGGCAGAACCCCGGCCCAGCCGAGTTCCTGGCGCCGCTGCCTTCCCGCGGGGCGCCGGCGAGGTCGAGATGACCGGGCTGGCCGGACGGTGCCTCCTACTTCCCGGCGTACCAGAAGCCGCGGAGCCAGTTGTGCGCGCGCAGCCTGCGCTGGAGGTCCTCCGCCATTGCGGGCAAATCGCTCGCGGCGCAGTTGGCCTCGGCCTGCGACGGATTGCGCATCCCGGGGATGACCGTGCCCACCGCGGGGTGCGCAAGCGCGAACCTGATCGCCGCCTGGGGCAGCGTGTACCCGCTACCCCTGATCGCCTCGCCGACCCGCGCGGCACGCGCGACCGCCCTGCCGAGCCGGTCGCCCTCGAAGTAGCTCCGCCGAAAATCGCCTTCCGGGAAGCTCGTGTCCCCGGTCCACTTGCCGGTCAGCGATCCCTCGTCGAAGACGACGCGGACGATGATTCCGACATCCGTCTCGGCGGCCGCGGGGAGCAGCTCCGCCGCTGGCTCCTGCTCAAAGATGTTGTAGATCACCTGGACGACGTCGACCCAACCGTCGCGCATGAGCCCTATCGCGCTGTTCTGGTCGTGCTCGGGCGTGGACACGCCCACGAACCGCACCTTCCCCTCCTCCTTCAGCTTGCGCAGGACGGCAAACGGCTCGGGATTCCGGTTCCAGGCCCGGGTCCACGTGTGGAGCTGGAGGATGTCGATCCGGTCCGTCCCCAGATTCCGCAGGCGCTGCTCGATGTTCTCGCGAAGGTATCTCTCGGGGTAGCGCTCGCAGGCCACGCAATACGGCGACGGCGGCCAGGGGCCTGGCGTCGGGGGAGTCTTGGTTGCGACCACCACGGACTCGCGCCGGCCCTTGAGGACGCCGGCGATTATCCGCTCGCTCCTCCCGTCGCCGTACCCCGCAGCCGTGTCGATGAAGTTGACGCCGAGATCGAGCGCGCGGTTGAGGGCCGCCGCCGAATCGGCATCGCTCTGCGGCCCCCACCCCCCTCCGATGGCCCATCCTCCGAACCCGATTTCGGAGACCTTGAGATGCGTGCGGCCCAGTTTGCGGAAGTTCATGCGGACAGGGAATGCGCCTGAATCATTCCCGGCCGAGGAACCAGGTCAAGCGGGAGCATGCGACGGATCCGCGGGCCCCCTGGAGTGGTAATACCCATCCCTTTCCAGTTGACCACATGGCTCTTTGAGCCGTTTTTAAGATACTGCTCAGCCATGAAACCCCGCACTCATTCCGGGTATGTCGCTGCCTGACGACGTCATCTTGCTTCTACGCGACGAGGCCTATCTCGACCTTTGCCGGACCGCCTTGAGTGAAGCCAATGAGCGCTTGGTTGCCGAGAAGGATCAGGTGGCGCAGACGCGCCCGCCATTTGGGCTCCTCGCCACCAAGAAGCAGAAGGAGGCTTTTGAGGCGTCGATGCAGAACCTGCTGAACAACAAGGCGGGAATCGCGGCCAGACTGGGCAAGCTCGATGCAATCGAGAAGTGGCTGAAGAACGCCATCCACGACCGGCTGCGCGAGTACCTTAGGCAGGCCTCCGAGAATTACCGCCGCAGCGCAAAGATCGCCGAGTCGATCAAGGCCTGGGACAGGCTGATCGAGCATTATGGCGAGCAACTGCTCGCCCTGGCTCGCAACATCAAGAACGTCGCCGTGTCCTTCCTCGGCGCGGCAGGCGGCACCCGCTCCGCGTTCTCGGACCGCGCCCAGGCTTTTGCGGAGCTGCGCATGGGCGCGGACAACCTGGACCGGACCGCCTTGCAGCTCGACTCCCTGTCACGGACCATGGCGATGTACGCCGTCAACTCACCCTACAAGGACGTGCAGCTGGCCGAGCTTCCCATCAAGGGGGTCGTGGCCTGGGTCGACGCGCTGGCGCTGAAGCACGACCGGGAAGCGCTTCCCTCCGCCCAGGAAATGGAGTCGGACGCGCGCGTGGTCGTCGCGAAGAGGCTGAGCGATTTCCATGCGAGCGCGACCGCCGCGCTCGAGACCATCGCGAGAATCGAGGGCAAGGAGCTTGAGAGCTACTGGGAGGTTTTGAGGGCCCACGCGCTGGCCCATTACGTGCAGGAGCGCGACGTGGACGAGGTCCTGAACGAGCTCAACGATCGCTACGTTGTCGCCACAATAGAGCGCCGTCAGCGGCTGATTGAAAGCCAGTCCGATCCCTACGGCCACGAGCGCTGAGCAAGTCCGGGCGCCGGCCCAATCGCCCCGCGCCGCCCTAGCCCCGGGGATCGCCGTCGCTCCCGGCCGCCTTCCCAGGCGCGGAGGCGCCTCCCGACGATGCCGGGGCGGCAGCCCGGTAGTGGGCCTCAAGGGCGTAGACCACCTCTAGCGGCAGCTGGTGGAGTGCGGGCAGGATCTGCGCGGGGTTCCTGTCCCGGGCCGGGCCCCCGAAGAACTCGAGGATGTGGCCCCACACGGCGGATTGCCCGCCCGCGTTCCAGCCCAGAAGGCCGGCCTCCCGCTTCATGTGCGCATCGAGGCCGTTGACCCCCGCCATGCACAGCAGCGCGACGTGCGCGCCCGCGTTTTCGGCCGAGGCCGGCAGCGGCTTGAGCGCAAGCTGACCGAAGACGAAAGCGGCGCTGTCGGCGTCCGGGTGGCGTATCAGGTGCGCCGCAACGAGCGTGGCGGCGGGCGCGGAGGTGCCCTGCTCCAGGATCAGGCCGATTTCCTTCCGCTCAAGGACGCGCCAGTCCAGAGCCGAAAACGCGTCGAGCTTGAGCGACTCGCGGTCGTAGGGCTCGAGCGAAGCCCCTCCGGGCCCTTCCAGAAGGGCCACGACGTCGGAGGCGCGCCCGAGCTCGGTCAGCCGGCCAAGCGAATTGTAGAGCTCAAGGGCGCTGGCGGCGCCGCCCACGGACATCCCCACCCTCCGGAGCATCTCATCCCGGCTCCCCGAGCGCACGTCCCTCGCAAGCGATAGCACGGAGCGGGCCACGCCTGGAATCTTTCCCGGCCTGGCAAGCAGCCTGTCCACCTCGCGCGGATCGCCGGTCATCCGCTCCGCGAACAGGATGCCCTGGATCCACGCGGGCGCGTGGGCGGCCCCGTCGCCGAGCATTCTGCCCGAAAGGCGGCCCACCGAAACAAAATCGCCCCTCGACAGCAGCGCCCGGAACCAGGCCCGCGCCGTCTCCTCGGTGTTCCCTCGGCGCTCGAGGATGAGCCGCGAGTAGATCGCGTCGGAGTAATCCGGGTTCGCGACCTGGGTGAACTGGGCCAGGAGCAGGGCCGCGCTGACGTTGGCGGGGTCCAGCGCGTAGGCCTGATTCAGGGCGAGGAAGCCCTGCCGCGCGTCGCCCGCGGAAAACGCCCGCACCGCCATGCGGCAGAAATAGTCCGCGCGGGCCTGCTGGATGCGATGCCAGGCCGGAGGCCACGCGACCGCATAGAACGGCACACGGTACCCAATCGCGTGCATGGCCGAGAACACGCCGATCGCAGCGACCAGGGCCACGACTGCCGCCGACCCACCGTAGAAAACAAGGGCGCGCCCCCAGAACGGGCGGACATCGCGCGCGTCGGCCGAGCAGATGCGCCGGCCGCCGGCGGCCACCTCCAGCAGCGGGCACAGCCTACGGAAGCGGCGCGCATCGCGCCATCCGGCGCACGCCTCGCAGCCAGTGTCGCCCCCCCGGCCCGAATCGCTCGGGTGCTGGCACGGGGCGGCGCCCGACGCGCCGCGGAACCGGAAGGCCGACTTGCGAAGGTTCCAGTACAGGAGTCCCCATGAAAGCCGCCCGAGGTCGCCCAGCCATGCCAGCGCAGGTCTCACAGGGCCTCCCTCGCGCGCCCGGGCCCTTGCAGCGCCCCGCCATCAATCCAGCCCGCAGGCGGCAGGGGCGCGGCGCCCGGAAGCATAGGCAGAGGTGACCATACCGGGACCATGTTCGCTAGGCATGATCCAATACTCGACTTCCCAGGTAATCAAATTGAACCGTCGCCCCCCCGGCGGGCCCCGGAAAGCGGGTACTGCCCGCGCCGCGCCCCTATTTCCCGCTTTCGAGCAGGTGCCTGAGCTTGTCCACCTTGGGCCGGATCACCGCGGCGCAGTATCCCTGGTCGGGGTGCTTCTCGAAAAAATCCTGGTGATCATCCTCCGCGGGCCAGAACCGCTCCAAGGGCACGATCTCGGTCGTTATCCTGCGGTCGCGCGGCTTCTGGGCCTCGGCGCGCGACCTTTCGGCGGCGGCCTTTTGGGCCGGGTCGGCGTAGAGGATGATCGAGCGGTACTGGCTCCCCATGTCGTTGCCCTGCCCGCCGACCTGGGTCGGATTGTGCACGTCCCAGAAATACCCGAGAACCCTGTCCAGCGAGACCTTGGACGGGTCGAAATCGACCTTCACCACCTCGGCGTGGCCTGTCTCGTCGGTGCACACCTGCTCATAGGTGGGATTCGGGGCCGTGCCGCCCGCGTAGCCGCAGGTCACATGGGTCACTCCGGGGAGCAGCTTGTAGGCCGCGTCCAGGCACCAGAAGCACCCGCCGCCGAGAACGACGGAGTCGGCCCTTGAATCGTTCGTGAGAGTCGTCATCGCAGGGAGGATAAGCAGGGGGAATAGGCGGCTAATGCGGAACATGGCGGCGCGGGTCCGATCTTCGGGCGTCACTTTGGCGCGACGGGAGCCGGCCGGGCAGCCACCCAGGCCTCGTACTGCTTTCTGGGCATGAACCGCAGCGACGCCGAGTTCATGCAGTACCTCATTCCGGTCGGCGCAGGGCCGTCGTCGAAGACATGGCCGAGGTGGGCGCCGTCCGTCGCGCAGTGCACCTCGTCGCGGATCATCCCGTAGCTTGTGTCCCTCTCGACGGAGACAAAGAGCGGCTCGATCGGCTTCGTGAAGCTCGGCCAGCCCGTGCCGCTGTCAAACTTGTCGCGGCTGTCGAAAAGGGGCGTTTCGCTGCACACGGAGAAATAGACCCCGTCCTCGTGACTGTCCCAGTATGCGTTGCGGAAGGCGGGCTCGGTCCCCTGGAGGCGCGCCACCCTGTACTGCTCCGGGGTGAGCAGCCCCTGCCATTCCTCATTCGTGTGCTTCACGGCGGACTTGGACATGTCGATGACGACCTTGGACGGGAGTCCGCAAGCGGACTTCGCGCCGTCAACCGCGCAAAGGGCGCCCTGGGCCTGGGAACCGGCCGGGTTCGTTGATTTCATGGCGGGGTCGGCCGACACAGTCGCCGCGGCGGCCAAAAAGGCAAATGGGAGGAGCATGGATTTCACCGCCGATAAGAGTGTCCCATGCCGTCCTTTATTCCAGCGCCCTGCGCGGCGGCGCGCCGGGGCGCCCCTTCCTTGCGACCGCGCCCGGCCGCGCTTCCTCCCGCGACCGCGGCCGGCCGCGGTCCGGACGCGGGGCCTGGCACCCGGCCGACTCACGGGTGCTTGAACAGCTTGGCGAGCAATTCGTGGATCATCGAGGCGGGAGGGTGGCCGAATACCATGGTGGGCCGATAGTAATGCCCGACGGCCAGGATCTTGTCCGTCCGCGCGGACCTAACGTGCATGTCGATCTCGATCATGTACGTGTTGAAGTCCCACGTCCACATGTCCTCGTAGGACACGATGAGCTCCGCATTGCTCGGCATCATCGTCAGCGCTCCGGCGGACGCGTCGTAGCCCATCTCCGTGAGCTGCCGGGCCATCTCATCAGCGATGCCGTAGCTGTCCGCCAGCCTGTGCTCCACGAAGATGTGCTTGAAATGCGCGATGTCCGAATTGGGCAGCGAGCGCGTCACCAGGTGGGAGCACCCGGCCAGGGCGAGGGCGCCCGCGAGGGCGAGAAGGGCTTTTGTGGCTCGGGTGTGCATGTGCCGCCAGGGAGCCCCTTTGATGTCACTGGATTGCGCACGCAAGAAAGAAACTTCATCTTGCAGCGTCCGTCATCCTCCACATGCCAGAGTCATCCATGAGCGCCGCCTCGAATCGCAGCTCGACGAAGAGACGCCTGAGCGGCGTGACCCGGTACGTGGTTGTGCCGCTCCTTCTCGTGGCGGTGGGGATCAGGATCGGGATGTACATCGAGAGGAGCAGGCCTGCGGCGGCGCCCGCCCAGCCGGCCCATGCGCCGCAGCGGCGGGTGGCGGCCGTATCGGCCCGCGAGGCCCC
>CALAOT010000096.1 GCA_937889545.1 uncultured Opitutaceae bacterium | reverse complement strand
GGGGAGGCGGGACTGCGGACAGGTGCGCCGGCGTCCGGCCGAACAGCCTTGGGCTAGAGGTTGAAATGTGCGCGCCGAGAAAGAGACCGAGGGCGTAATTCTGATCTCTACGCGCCACAGCCCGCCACAATTCCCATCGCCGCCCTACAGGATCGCAGAGCGATGGAGTTCGCCGAAAGTATGCCCTGGCACGTTTCTTGAGTAGGCTTCGCAGAGGAAAAAAACCGGCTATCGCTTGTTGGCGGAAAGACCGGTCTTGAAAGGTGGCGCAAATGGATCAAATTGCTCGTCCCGGGTTCGGCCCTTCCAATCTCGTAGAGGCGCCCGAAGCGACGTCGTCGGGCGTCTCATGGTCCGCAGTTATTGCCGGGGCGTTCGCAACCGCGGCTCTGGGCTTCACGCTCATGACGCTAGGAGCCGGGGCCGGGCTTTCCTCGATCTCCATCTGGCCTCGAGCGGGATTCTCGACCCAACGCGTTGCACCCATCGCGATCATCTGGATCATGCTCGTTCAGGCCCTGGCCTGTGCGCTCGGCGGCTTTCTGGCTGGACGCCTCCGAACGAAGTGGATCTCTGTTCACAGGCACGAGGTCCATTTCCGCGACACCGCTCACGGACTTCTCGTCTGGTGTGTCGGCCTCGTGATCACCGTCGCCTTTCTTTCATCGCTGGGCGCGGCTCTCGCCAAGGATCTCTCCAGCATGTCTGGTGAGGACCTGGCAAACCCTGCTGACTATTTTGTCGATCAGCTCTTCCGTTCCAACGGCCCTATCGCCGACCGGCCCGATCAGGCGACGCGCGCCGAGGCGAGACTCATTCTTGCCGCGGCGTTGCGGCAGCCGACGATTGATTCCCCGGACAAGATCTATCTCGGCAACCTCATCTCGGCCCGCACCGGAATCAGTCCGGCGGACGGAGCAAGCAGGGTGGATCAGACCGTGGCGGCGGAGCGCCAGGCCATAGACGGGACGCGAAAGGCCGTCGCTCATTCTCTCTACTGGTTGGTCGTCGCACTTCTCGTCGGAGCGTTCTCCGCGAGCTGCGCCGCAATCGTCGGCGGACGGCGGCGGGATCTCGGCTGGGCGTGAGCTCGTCCGGCCTGTTTCCCTTTATCGATCTGAACTCTCAAGGAGGCACAAAATGCGTTCGATTCTCCTCTTGCTTCTCGGCATTCCGATTCCGATCATCATTCTGATTGGGCTCTTCAGTCACTTCTGATCAGCCTCGCATAAGACCACCACGGGTCCACGACACCATCGGTGGAGGTCTCACTAACTGTAGGGGCGCAATGGGAATTGCGGCGGCTGCAGCGCGCAGAGAACCAGAGTCACGCCCTCGGCCTCTTCTCAATCCACGGCCCCGTCCGGAGCGGTGCCTCGGAATGCTGAGATACTCCTGCGAGAGAAAGAGCCTTACCAGTGGCACTCGCTCTCGGCACTCGTCTAGGCCCGTACGAGATCCTGTCGCCGCTCGGTGCGGGAAAGATGTTCTCGACGAAGTGGTAGGCGCCGTCGAAGACGAGCACGTCGGAGAAGCGAAAACTCGAAGACAAGCCGGAAGAGTATTTCGGAGAAGCGAAGAAGCTCCTCGGCGTTCGCGCGGTTGGGAATAACGATATGACGCCTGGCGACCTGCGCGTTGGGCGCCAGCGCGTCGGCTGTAGAACCGACGGGACTGTCGGTAACAGAGACGCGCAGTACGAGACCGAGGTCCGGGCGGAGCGCGTCCTGGCGGGTATCGCCGTAGCGCGCGAGCGCGGCGTTCGCTTTGGCCGGCGCGAGGGAATTTACACGCGACTTAAGGTGACGGACGAGCAGGCCGCGCAGATCCGTCTCAGGGCCGGCTGGCTCCTATGTCCTCATGCTTCCGGTGCGGAGCAAGTTCCGGTGCCAGCTGAAGGCTTCCTCGAGGACGTGGGGGGTGTGCTTCCCGGGCGAGGTCAGGAGAGCCCGCCGGAAGTACTCCCTGAGCGGCGGGCGAAAGTCCGGGTGGGCGCAGTTCTCGATGATCCGCTCGGCCCGCTGCTTCGGTGACAGCCCCCTGAGATCCGCGAGCCCCTGCTCGGTCACGATGACGTGCACGTCGTGCTCGGTGTGGTCGACGTGGGTCACCATCGGGACGATGCAGGAGATGTTTCCCGCCTTCGCCGTCGACGGGGTCATGAAGAAAGAGATGAAGGCGTTCCTGGCGAAGTCCCCCGAGCCGCCGATCCCGTTCATGATCGCCGTCCCGTTGACGTGCGTCGAGTTGACGTTGCCGTAAATGTCGGCTTCGATCATCCCGTTCATCGAGAGGCAGCCGAGCCGCCGGATCAGCTCCGGGTGGTTCGAGATCTCCTGCGGCCTCAGGATGATGCTGCTGCGGTACCGGTCCATCTGCGCGTTCAGCTCGTCGTTCTTCTGCGGGCTCAGCGAGAAGGCGGTCGCCGAGGCGACGAGCATCTTTCCCGATCGAATCAGCTCGAGCATTCCGTCCTGGAGCACCTCGGTGTAGGAAGTCAGGTGGTCGAACGGCCCGTCCTGGAGGCCGAAAAGGACGGCGTTCGCGATGTTCCCGACCCCCGACTGGATGGGCAGCAGCTCGTGCGGAAGGCGCCCCTTCTTCACCTCGTCCGCGAGGAATTCGAGGATGTGGCCCGCGATCCTCCTCGACGCGTCGTCCGGAAGGGAGAACGGCGTGTTCCGGTCGGGCGAGTCGGTCTCGACGATGGCGAGGATCTTCTCCTGCGGACACCGGAGGTACGGCGTCCCGATCCGGTCGGACGGGTGGACGAGGGGGATCGGCTTCCGGTTCGGCGGCAGAGCGAACCCCTCGTAGATGTCGTGCATCCCCTCGAGCCGTTCGGATTGCGAGGAGTTGACCTCCAGAATCACCTTGTCGGCGTAATCGAGCCAGACCTTGTTGTTTCCGACCGAGGACGACGGAATCAGGTCGCCGTTCGGGAGAATCCCCGTCACCTCGACGACCGCGAGGTCGAGCTTTCCGAGGAAGCCTGAGCGGACGAACGCCCCGACGTGCGAGAGGTGGATGTCGATGTATTCCATCTCGCCCGCGTTGATCTTCTTCCGGCAGACCGGGTCCGACTGGTACGGGAGCCGCAGCTCGATGCCGTCGACCATCGCGAGGGCGCCGTCCAGCTCGGGGGCCGTCGACGCCCCGGTCCAGATGCTGATCCGGAACTTCTCGCCCCGGAGGTTGGCGTCCATGATCCGCTTGGCCAGCGCCAGCGGAACCGCCTTCGGGTAGCCGGCCCCGGTGAACCCGCTCATTCCGACGGTCACCCCCGCCGGGATCAGGGCCGCGGCTTCCTCGGCCGCCACGACCTTGTCGAGCAGTGCCTTGTTCAGAATCCGTGCGCCATCCATCGCTCTCCTCCCTTCCTTCCCCCGGGGACAGCGGGGGTGGGAGGCGGAGCTTACGTCCCCCGAGAAGAAACCGGGCCGGCTGAAACAACGCGGCGCGCGGACCGTAGCCGAAGGAATACGCGAGCCCCGGCTTGCACTCGGCCTCCCATGCCGCGATCGCCAGCGCCAGGACTACGGGATCGACGCAGAAATCATTCTGACCGCTTGGGGTTTAAGCGCGAAACCCCGCGAGGTTGTCGTGGGGTTCGTGTCAACCGCGGACAGCCTTATGTTCGCGGGGAAAAAATTGGTGGCGACCAAATCAAGCGGAACGCCGTGAATCAGGAGGGGGTGCTCGCGTCCTTGGCGAAGTTCAGGTCCATGTACCAGGCGCTTCCGCCTTACCAGCAGCGCGAGGGGATCCGACTAGTGATTGCGAACGTGAAAATCTCCGAGGACGCCCTGGAAATCTCGATCCACGGGAGACCAGCGCCGGAAGACGTCCTAGAAAAACTCAGAGCGCCGGGAATACATGCTCCTCGACGCTCTGAGAGATCAACCTGGCTCCCCAGTCGATCCGCCACACGAACCCCGTTCTCTGGTTGAAGCGTGAAGATTCAACCCGCTCTCTGCCCGGAAACCCATGTCTGCCCAGCCACTTGCGTAGGCGGGTTCGAGCGGGAGTCGAGAGTGCTACCCCACTTGGTCCCGCTCCAGACTCGCCTCCAAAATGGCCCTTCACCGGCCTCAGGGAGTCACCGAACGCCGGGTTCCATCTCCTACTCGAGGTACCCGTTCACGTCCAGGATGAAGTCCACCGTGCCGCCCGTGCCCGCTAGGACATTGA
>CALAOT010000095.1 GCA_937889545.1 uncultured Opitutaceae bacterium | reverse complement strand
GCACCAAATAGCACACGTCCCCCGATGGCGATGGCGGGAGAGTCAAGGGCGTTTCCGAACCTTTCGTGCGGTCGTGCTGTATCCGCCGCCCGGCCATTTCCATGCACCTGAATTGCTGTCGCCGTTTGCGGAGAATTTCCCGGTGAAGGAATTCCCGGAGCCCCTTCGGCCGAACGCTATGCGGATGTCGTCTCCGACGACCGACCACTCGTATCCGAACCGGTCTCCGAAGTTGTCGAACATCCTGGAGGTGCAGGCCTCCCCCGCTTCGTCATAGCCGATGAATTCGATGAACCTAATCTTCCTGCCCCAAATCTTTATCCAACCCCTTTGGACCAGGAAAAAACCGCCCGCAAAACACTCGAAAGTGACCACCCCCGTCATTTGGGAACCCGACAGCCTCCATGTACCCCCAAATCTCGCCAGGCTCCGAAGAGCAGGATTCGGCTTCGACGCTCCCCGAGCATTCTCACTCCGAACGGCTCGTCTTGGCTTCAGTTCCATCACCCGGAACCGGCTACCGCGATACTCCTGAATTCGATTCGCACCTATTCAATCTCAAAACCAGCTTGGTGCTACAATCCATGGGCAAAGGCGCGCCGCAATCCGCTAAAATCCGGGGACCAGCACTTCGCGGTAGACATTCCTGCGCGGGGGACTTACTTAGCGGCCCAACAAACTTCCAACGGAGAACGCAAACAAAGGGGGATACTACAGTGAGCCAAGTCCGAGTCCTGGTGGGAACGCGCAAGGGTGCCTTTATACTGACGTCCGATGGCTCGCGAATCCGTTGGACGGTTGACGGCCCGTTCTTCGGGGGCTGGGAGATCTATCACCTGAAGGGCTCGCCCGTGGATCCGTCCAGGCTCTACGCATCCCAGTCCACCGGCTGGTTCGGTCAGCTGATCCAAAGGTCCAATGACGGCGGCAGGTCATGGGAGCCGGTGGGAAACACATTTGCGTACGACGGAGTCGCAGGCACCCACCAATGGTATGACGGCACGGCGCACCCGTGGGAGTTCAAGAGGGTCTGGCACCTCGAGCCCTCGCTCAAGGATCCGGACGTGGTCTATGCAGGTATCGAAGACGCAGCCCTGTTTCGCTCGGAAGACGGGGGCCGGACCTGGAATGAGCTCTCGGGCCTGCGCAGCCACGGTTCCGGGCCGCGCTGGCAGCCGGGCGCGGGCGGGATGTGCCTTCACACCATCCTCCTGGACCCTGTAAACAAGGGCCGTATTTTCATCGCGATCTCGGCGGCGGGAGCCTTCCGGACTGACGATGGAGGCGCCACCTGGCGTCCGATCAACCGGGGGCTTAGGTCGGAGCACATTCCCGATCCCACGGCCGAGGTCGGGCACTGCGTTCACCGCATAGCCATGCACCCCTCGCGACCCCAAGTGCTTTTCATGCAGAAGCACTGGGACGTCATGCGCAGCGACGACGCAGGGGACTCATGGCACGAGATCAGCGGAAACCTGCCAAGTGATTTTGGGTTTCCGATCGAGGTCCATGCCCACGAGCCAGACACGATATATGTTGTTCCGATCAAGAGCGACTCCGAGCACTATCCGCCCGACGGGAAGCTTCGGGTGTACCGGAGCCGGACGGGCGGGGGTGAGTGGGAGGCGCTCACCGCGGGTCTCCCCCAGAGGGACTGTTACGTGAACGTCCTTCGCGATGCGATGGCCGTCGACTCGCTCGACGCCTGCGGCGTGTACTTTGGCACAACGGGCGGGCAGGTCTACGCGTCCGCCGACAGCGGGGGCAACTGGGCCCCCATTGTGCGGGACCTGCCGGCAGTGCTGTCTGTCGAGGTGCAGACCCTCCCGTGATCAAGGTAATCCTCCCGGCCCACCTGAAGAACATTGCGGGCCTCAGCGGCGCGCTGGCCCTTGAGCTCACCGGAGCCGTGACCCAACGCTCGGTCCTTGACGCGATCGAGGGCACCTATCCCATGCTGCGCGGGACGTTGCGCGACCCTTCGACGAGACGGCGCCGTCCATTTGTAAGGTTCTTCGCCTGCGGGCAGGACTTGTCCCATGAGCCCGACGATAGCCCGTTGCCAGCGGCCGTGGCTGAAGGGAAGGAGCCTTTCCTGATCATTGGAGCGATCGCCGGCGGTTGAAGCGAGCGAGCCTTATCAGGGCTGAGAGCGTCCTGGGCGCAGCCCAAGAAGGAATTCTTCGCAGGGAAGACACGTCACTCCATCCCGGCTCAATGCCATTTTGAGGCCCAAGGTGGCGGCACCGCCGCCTTTCTTAGGGTATCTATTCCGCGACGCCGGTATCTTCCCCAAACGGCACAGGATCCAGATCCATCCGATCTCGCGTTTCCCGTTTGAGGCGATCTGATCCGCGTAGCGCCGTTCAACGGCAACGGGCGTACCCCCGATTCGCAATATGACGTTGGAGACCCAAGACCATGGCATGCAGAACCCGGGGAGGATGCTCGGCGAGCCGACGGCGGGGCGATGGGAAGGTTGGATGCGCCGCCGGGGGGCGGTCGCTGCGTTCGCGGCTCTCGCCGCCGCCGCCTGCGTCAACGCGTCCGGCCCCGAGCCTCGCTCGATCGCCATCGTATGGAACGGTGCGGGCGCAACGGGAAGCATCGTGGTTCGGCGGGGATCGATATCCCAGTCAGCAGCCGGCGATGTCTCCGCCACCGGCGCCTTCTCCTGCCCGAGCTCGCTCCGCGTCGAGCTGTCCGTCGTCGGGGCCGACACGCTTTCGAACGCGGAGAGAACCCTGGTGACCGTGCAGAGCGAGAGGAACCCCTTCACCTTCTTCCTGGACGACGTGAGGCGCGAGCATCCGATATTCATCCCGGCGTTCGGGGTGGCGGTGACGGAGGCGCGGGACAAGCGCAGCTACCGGCAGATTGCGGAGGAGATACGAGCGCGCGGCCTCCGGTCGGACCTCGAGCGCATCGAGGCCGAGCCCGAGGAGTCCTTCGAGGATGCGGCCGGCGCCGTCCGCGACCAGAAGGTTGAGACGTGGCTCGGGCTCGGCCGCGACGTGCGGATATTCGGCGTGAGCCCGCGCCTGGAGTGGGTCCAGCCCCGCTTTCCGTACGCGGAGGTCCCGGTGGTCCAGGGGGACGCGAACGCGCCCCAGCTGCAGATGATGATGGGGCGCGGCTGGGGGGCGAGCGAGGACATCCGCCGACGCCTGGATGGCGGCGTGCTGCCGATCCTCCAGGGAACGAAGGTGGACGCGGACATCAGCTACCGCGCCACATTCTTCGTGTCATTCGAGAAGAGCCCCCTGCGCGGCGACACGGTCCGGGGAACACACTTCATCGTGGCGGACGGTCTCGGCGCCGGCCACATGTTCACCCCCGCGCAGCAGGCGGAGTTCGACCGCCTGAAGAAGGGGGAGCTGAACCGCCCCGAGGAAACCGTGCTCTACTGCCGCATAGTCGCGGCCAACACGGGCGCGGTGCCGCGCTACGCGTTCATCAAGGTTCCGAGCGGCCCGCCCGCCGGCAACTCGCGGCCGGTCTGGGACTACAGCTTCGACGGCAAGAGGGGATGGAGCCGGCTCACGACGGGCGATGTCTTCCTCGTGGGCAGGCTCAACGGGCGGCCCCTTCCGCAGGAGGAGGTCTCGATTCTGCTCGGCCCCGGCGAGGAGGCGACGGTTGAATTCTTCGTGCCGCACCAGCCTATCCCGGCCGACCGGGCCCCAGCGCTCGCCGGCCAGGATTTCAACAGCCGGCTGGAGGAGGCCCGCGCCTATTGGCGGGCGAAGCTCGGCCGCGCCGCGGGGGTGCACCTGCCGGATGAGCGCCTGAACGGGATGGTCCAGGCGGGCCTGCTGCACCTGGACCTGGTCACCTACGGCCTCGAGCCCGGCGGGACGCTGACGTCGCAGATCGGCATCTATAGCGCGATCGGATCCGAGAGCTCGCCGATCATTCAGTTCATGGATTCGATGGGCTGGCACGACGTCGCGGGCAGGTCGCTCGGATACTTCCTGGACAAGCAGCACGACGACGGCTTCATCCAGAACTTCAGCAACTACATGCTGGAGACGGGCGCGGCCCTGTGGAGCCTCGGCGAGCACTACCGCTACACGCGGGACGTGGAGTGGGTGCGCGCGATCCGGCCGAAGCTTCTCAAGTCCGCGCGGTACATGCGCGACTGGCGGCGCCGGAACCAGAGGGAGGAGTTGCGGGGCAGGGGTTACGGGCTGCTGGACGGCAAGACGGCAGACCCGGAGGATCCCTACCGGTCGTTCATGCTGAACGGCTACGCCTACCTGGGATTCGCCCGCGTCGCCGAGATGATGGAGCCCGTCGACGCTTCCGAGGCGCGCGTGTGGCGCGAGGAGGCTGAGGGGCTAAAGAGGGACATCCGCGCCGCGTTCTTCGAGACGATGGCGAAGTCGCCGGTCGTGCCGCTGGGGGACGGAAGCTGGGTCCCGACGGCCGCACCCTGGGCCGGCTACAGCGGCCCCGTGATGCTGCAGGCCGACGGCGGCAGCTGGGACAGCCATGGGACCGTAGCGACCCGGGATTCGCTGCTGGGGCCGATCTACCTCATATTCCAGGAGGTCATTGACCCGAACGAGCCCGCGGCATCCTTCCTCATCTCCTCCCACAATGAGCTCATGACCATCCGCAACGCCGCCTTCAGCCAGCCCTACTACAGCCGGCACGACTGGGCGCACCTGCGGCGCGGCGAGGTGAAGCCGTTCCTCAAGGCCTATTACAACGAGTTTGCCAGCCTGGCCGACCGCGAGACGTACACATTCTGGGAGCATTACTTCGGCGGCAGCCCGCACAAGACGCACGAGGAGGGGTGGTTCCTCATGCAGACCCGATGGATGCTCTACCTCGAGAAGGGCGACACGCTTGGGTTCCTGCCGGGAATCCCGCGGAGGTTCCTGGCTGGGGGCCAGCGGATTGATCTCGACGGCGTGGCCACCTACTTCGGGCCGGCGACCCTCCACGTCGAATCGTCGGCGGACCAGCGCCGGATCGTTGCGCACGCCGTGTGCGCGGCGGGACGCGGGCCGCGCGCGATCGAGATCCGCCTCCCTCATCCCCTGGGGCTCAGGCCGCAGAGCGTCACGGGCGGCGCCTATGACGCTGCGACCGAGACGGTGCGGATCGATCCGTTCAACGGAAATGCCGACGTGGAGCTGGTGTTTTCCCCGGTTCCCTAACCCGGGCGGCCCGAGATATTGGGGTTGTAAGGCCTGCTGATGGCCGCCATTCGTAGGCCTAATCTCCGCATAACCGAAAGGAACTCCCATGAAGCTCAAAGAATGGTCGATGGAGGGCGTCGAATTCTCCAACTGCAACTGCATCTGGGGCTGCCCTTGCCAGTTCAACGGAGCCCCTACCCACGGGAACTGCCGCGCCTACACGTTCGTCCAGATCGACAGGGGGCGCTTCGACGGCGTGCCGCTCGACGGGCTGCGCTGGGGCATCCTGGCCGCATGGCCGGGGCCGATCCATCTCGGGAACGGCACCTTCCAGTCGGTCGTGGACGAGAGGGCGAACGCCGGCCAGCGGGCCGCCCTCGAGGCCGTGTCGCAGGGCCGCGAGACGGAGCCCGGGAAGCTGATCTGGCAGGTGTTCTCGACGACGGTCACGAAGCTCCTGCCGACCGTCTTCAAGCCCATCGAATTGACGGTCGACATGAAGGCGCGCACGGCGAAGGTCAGCGTGCCCGGGGTGATCGACGGGAGCGCCGAGTCGATCCGGAACCCGATGACGAAGGCCGACCACCAGATCCGCGTAACGCTTCCCACCGGGTTTGAATTCACCGAGAGCGAGTTTGTCAGCGGCACCGCCAGGGCGCCCGGGCAGATCGAGCTCGAATTCGACGGGACCCACGCCCACCTGGCGCGCATCCACTGGAGCACGCACGGCGTGGTCCGCTGACGCCCCCGCGTGCCGGCGAGCGAGCGCACGCCCCTTGAGTCCCTCCTGCGCCGCGACCGCTGGCTGATCGGCGGCGCCCTCGCCGCCGCCATCGCTCTGTGCTGGGCCTGGATCGTGCCGATGGCGTTCGACATGTACGGCTCGATGACGGGTTCGGCGGCCTGGATGATGACCGCGACGTGGGACTTCGGCCACCTCGCGCTGCTCTTCGCGATGTGGGTCGTGATGATGGCGGGCATGATGCTCCCCTCCGCTGCGCCCGCGTTCCTGCTGTACGCCAGCGTCATCCGGAGGAGCCCCGAGGGCGACCGGACGCCGGCCCATGTCTATGCGTTCGCCGGCGGCTACCTCCTCGTCTGGACGGTCTTCAGCCTTGTCGCGACGGTGCTGCAGCGCCTGCTCGCGGGGGCGCTGCTGCTGTCGCCGATGATGGATGCGCAGGACAGCAGGTTCGGCGGCGCCCTTCTCGTCGCGGCCGGCGTCTTCCAGTTCACGCCCTTCAAGCGCGCATGCCTCGAGTCATGCCGCTCGCCCGCCGAATTCATCACCCGGCACTGGAGGGCCGGGGTGGCGGGGGGCTTCCGCCTCGGCGTCGCCCACGGCCTCTTCTGCCTGGGCTGCTGCTGGGCGCTCATGATGCTTCTGTTTGTGGGCGGCGTGATGAACCTGTGGTGGATCGCCGCCCTCACCGTCTTCGTCCTCCTCGAGAAACTGGCCCCCTTTGGCGCGCGCGGCGGGCGCTTTTCGGGCCTGCCGCTCGTCGCCGCGGGCGCCGGTTTCCTTCTCCGGGGCTTCGGCGTCTTCGGGTGAAGGCCCCGATCAGGGAACGACCGGGCTGGCCTGTGCCGGGACGGGCGCTGCCTGCGCACGGCCCGCCGCCTCCGCCGGTCCGATCTTCAAGGGTTGTATGCGGCCGGGCCGGCGGCAGAATCAGGCCCGATCCGCATGAAACTGATAAAGGCACTGTGCGTTGTTGCGTTTGGATTCGCGGCGGCGGCCCCTTCCCGGGCCGCCTCGCCCGCGTCGGCCCCCGCGGATTTCGAGGCGAGGCTCAACGGGCGGCCGCTCGAGCTGCACGATTTCCCGCAGGGGGCCTTCGGCCTGTTCGAGGCCGCCGGGGCGGCCGAGGTCGAGATCCGCACGGGCTTTGACGTCCGCTGGGTGAACGTCCGCCCCAGGTCCGCGGGAGTCACTCCCGCAATAGGGGGCGACCACCACGGCGTCCGGTTCCGGGCCGCGGGCACGGTTCCGCTCACCGTGGAGTTCAACGGCGACCTCAGCCGGGTGGTGCACCTCTTCCCCTACGCGCCCGAGAGGGACGCCCCGGGGCCCGGCACGCCCCATGTCCGCTATTTCGGGCCCGGGCTGCACGAGGCCGGCCTCATCGAGCTGGGGGACGGCGAGACCCTGTACCTTGCGCCGGGATCCTGGGTGAAGGGCAACGTGCGCTCGATTGGCACAAGGGGCGCCGCCATTTGCGGCCGCGGGATCCTGGACGGCTCCGTCGTGGGGGGACCCGGGGCCGCGGGCGTCGTGGGCCCGGGCAGCAACGGGCTGCGGAACATGGTGTATCTGGAGGGGACCGAGGGGGCGAGGATCGAGGGGATAACCATCTTCAACTGTCACGGGGCGTGGACGGTCTACATGACCGGCACCACGGGCACGCGGGTCGACGGGGTCCGGATCCTCAACCCGAGCGTCAACTACGGCGACGACGGCATCGACATCGTCTCGTCGAGCCACGTGCTGGTGGAGAACATCTTTGTGCGGACCAACGACGACTGCGTGGTCGTCAAGAACCTGGGCGACGTCGACACGCACGACATCACCGTGCGCCGCGCCGTCCTCTGGAACATGCCCACCGGCGGGAACGGCCTCGAGATCGGATTCGAGACAAGGAACCGGCCGATCCACGGCGTGCGCTTCGAGGACATCGACATCATCCACGTGGAGCGGGGCTCGGCCATCAGCATCCACAACGGGGACGCCGCCGCGGTCGAGGACGTGGCCTTTGACGACATCAGGGTCGAGGACGCGCGCCGCAAGCTGATCGACTTCGCGGTGGTCTACGCGCAGTACGGCGCGGACCGGCCGGCGACCGACGAGGAGAATTCCCGCCGCCTGGACCGCGGGGGGGCCTGGGACGGCCTGCTCAGCTACACGCCCGAGGAGAAGCCGGAGCGGGCGAGGTTCCGGGGGCACATCAGGGATGTCCGGGTGACCAACCTGCACGTGGTGGAGGGGGCGCTGCCCTACAGCGTCCTTGCCGGATTCGACAGGGAGCACGCTGTCGAGAACGTCGTGATCGAGGGCCTGCAGTACCTGGGCCGCCCGATACGCAGTGCCGCCGAGGCCGGTTTTTCGATCGAGAACGCCGTCATAGAGTTCAGGTAGCCGGGGGGCCGGCCGCCGGCGGGCGCGCAGGTTCGATTCGCGTCCCGGGCAAAGCTAGTCGATCTTAGGCTTGGGACGGGATTTGGCCCGGGCCCGCTTGACCGCGATAGCGCGTAGTTCCTTGGCCGCAAGCAAGTCCTTTTCGCTCCCTATTGCTTCCTTGGCCCGGACCAATTCCGGGAGGGAGATGAGCCGGCAGCTTTTTCCGCCGATCTCAAACCGCTCCGCATTTGCTTTCAGGTCCTCAAAATCGCCCAGACCCAGCACCGACGACAGGATATCGACAATGCCCCAGTCTGTTTGGAGGTACAGATTGTTGACGGTCTCGCCGGGCGGCGGCGTTTTCAGAAACGAAAGGCGTTTAGGCGTCATCCGATGATGCGGATGCAGATCCCTTAGCGTTTCGCGCAGGCGCTCAATATTCTCCGGTGTGAGAACAGCACAGATATCAAGGTCCCGGGTGACGAGCGCGGAACCGTGAAGCACGCCAGCAAACCCGCCCACGACCACGAAATCGACGCCCGATTCAGCAAGTCGCTGGAGTAGTTGACTGAGGCTGTTCACTGCGTTGTCGGCGAATCCGGTCGAATTCCAGCACCAGCGCGAGCGCTTGGTCATGCTGTCTTGCCCGCTCTTCAGGGGAAAGCTTCAAACTTGCATCCACGAGGCTGAGATCGAAGCCCGCTCTCTTGGCGTCCTCGATTGCGGTATCGTCCAAGGCTTGCATTGGAATCAGTTTGGTGGACGGGCCGGTCACGTCAAATGTCCAAACCGCAACCCGCTCGGTACCCGGCCCGAGCCTGCTCCCGGCTCTCACCCCGGTTTCTGGGATTGCCTGGCAGGCCGGGATCGCTCCTCCCGGGAGGCTCATTCCCCATCCGCCTCGTGGCCAGGGGCTTCTCTCCAAGGCCGGATCGGCCCCCGAGCGGTAGGAGCTAGGCCCGGCCCGCGACTTTGCTCTTGGACGGCGGCCGCGGCGGAATGACGCTGAAGGGCCTAATGCTTCGTTTCCGCACCGTCCTCTTCGACCTCGACGGCACGCTCGTGGATGCGTTCACGACCATCCACCGCGCCTACTGCCACACGCTGCCCCTTTTCGGCGTGCCCGCGCCGAGCGCGGAAGAGGTCCGCCGCTCGGTGGGCGGAGGTTTGGAGCATGCCATGAGCCTCTTCCTGCCGCCGCATCTTGTCGCCGAGGCGTGCCGGGTTCACGTGGCCTACACGGAAAAGATCCTGCTCGAGGATCCCGTGCTCTACGACGGGGCGATGGAGCTGGTCGGCGTCTTGCACGCGCAGGGGGTGAAGACCGGCGTACTCACCAACAAGATCGGCGACCACGCCCGCGCCGTGCTCGCGCATCTCGGGATCGCCGCGCGGCTGAATGTCATCATCGGCGCCCGAGACTGTCCGTGGCGAAAGCCCGCCGCCGAATTCACGCTGGAGGCCCTGCGCCGGGTCGGCGGCGATGCGGCGCATTCCTGCCTCGTCGGCGACTCGCCGTTCGACATCAGGACCGCCGTCAACGCCGGGCTCCCCTGCCTTTGCGTCACGACCGGCACGCACGACGAGCCGGCGCTGCGCGCCGCCGGCGCCACCTCCGTCCATCCCGGCCTGAGGGCCCTGGCCGCCGCGGAGTTCGGCCTGGCGCTCTAGCCGTTTTCCGGTCTTGGCGCGAAAGGGGCCGGAGGCTTGCGCCCCCCCGGCCCGGGCCTAATTTGCGGCTCGTGAGCCACCCGACGGTCCGCGAAACCCAGGCTGAGTCGGCCGTGCGGCCGGCGGCCGAGGGGGACCCGCCGCGGGACTCCGAGCGGCTCTTCGTCGCCGTGCCGCTGCCCGACCCGGTGCGCGACGAGCTTTCCGGCCTTGCGGAACCCCTGCGGGGGGTCTCGTGGACGCGCCCCGCGCAGCTCCACCTCACACTGCGCTTCATCGGCGAGGTGCCTGCCGGAATGATCGAGCGGATTGAGGAGCGGCTGGCCTCGATCCGCGTCGAGTCCTTCATCATCCCGGTGGAGGGGGTGGGCGCGTTCCCTCCCAAGGGCCCGCCCCGCGTGATCTGGGCCGGCGTGGGCTTGGGCCACCCGCACCTTTTCCAGCTGCGCCAGCGCATGGACGATGCCCTGCTAGCGGCCGGGATCGACCTCGACGTGCGCTCCTTCCAGCCCCACATCACGCTCGCGCGCTGCGCGGGGGGCGCGGCGCCGGCCGCCTCGCCCTGGCTGCGCCGCCACCGCGAGTTCTCGACCGCGCCGTTCCGGGTCAGGGTCTTCGACCTGTGCCTGAGCCGGCTCTCCCCCCAGGGCGCGGAGCATGTGCTCCGGCGCCGCTATCCCCTGGTCTGACGGGGCCCTCCCGCTTTCGGAAGGCGCGGCGCGGTCGTCAGCCCAGCCGCACGGGCTGGCGGCGGGCCCCCCAGGTCCCGGGCTGGCGCTCGAACCGCCCGGCGACTGTGAACCCGCAGGCCCTGCAGCGGTTGTGGTCCAGGTTGTAGGAGCCCATCTCGTACCCCTGGCGCTCGATGAGCACCGTGCCGCACGACGGGCACCACGTGCTCCCGCCGGCGGGGTCGTGCACGTTGCCGGTGTACACGTACCTCAGGCCCCTGGAGCGCGCGATGTCGCGCGCGCGCAGGAGCGTGGCGATGGGCGTGGGCGGGACGCCGAGCATCCTGAAGTCGGGATGGAAGGCGGTGAAGTGCCACGGCACGTCGGGGCCGAGATTGGCGGCAAACCAGTCCGAGGCCCGCTCGATCTCCTCGCTGCGGTCGTTTTCCCCCGGGATCAGCAGCGTGGTGACCTCGAGCCAGACGCCGGTCTCCCTGCGCAGGTACGCCAGGGTGTCGAGCACCGGCTGGAGCCGGCCGAAGCAGAGCCGCTGGTAGAAGCCGTCCGTGAACGCCTTCAGGTCCACGTTCGCGGCGTCCATGAGGCTGAAGAATTCCGGCCGGGCCTGCCCGGTGATGTAGCCCGCGGTCACGGCAACGGTCCTGATCCCCCGCTCGCGGCACGCGCGTGCGACGTCGAGGGCGTATTCCGCGAAGATCACGGGATCGTTGTAGGTGAACGCCACCGAGCGGCAGCCGAGGCGCTGGGCTGCGCCGGCGATCACATCCGGCGATGCGGCATCGGCCAGCCGGTCGAATTCCCTCGCCTTGCTGATGTCCCAGTTCTGGCAGAACCGGCAGCCGAGGTTGCACCCCGCCGTGCCGAACGACAGCACGCTCGTTCCCGGCAGGAAATGGTTCAGCGGCTTCTTCTCGATCGGATCGATGCAGAACCCGCTGCTCCGGCCATACGTGGCGAGCACCATCTTGTCGCCGACCCGCTGGCGGACAAAGCAGAAGCCGCGCTGGCCGGCCTGCAGCTTGCAGTAGCGCGGGCACAGCCGGCACTCGATGCGGCCGTCGGGCCGC
The DNA here is from genome assembly GCA_937889545.1 of uncultured Opitutaceae bacterium. Taxonomy (GTDB): domain Bacteria; phylum Verrucomicrobiota; class Verrucomicrobiia; order Opitutales; family Opitutaceae; genus Palsa-1447. The sequence goes on along the minus strand of CALAOT010000095.1, from coordinate 14,904 downwards.
ATCGTCCACCACCGGGCGGGGTGGGCGGATGGCCGGGGATGCTCGGCCTGCACCCTAGGCCCCTCCTTCCGGCCCGTCCGGAGCCTCCGAGAAGCTCTTTGCGGCGAACCGCTCGATGCGCACGAACTCGTCCTCGGCGATCCCCGCCTTCCGCCGCGCTATGGCGAGCTGCTCCGTCGCGGAGCCGATGCCCTCGATCGCGGGCAGCAGCACGCCCCTGCGCCCGTCGCCGGCGGACACGACGACCCCGTACACGGCCGGGTCAAGCTCCTCGGGCGAGGCCACCGGCTCGAATTTTTCGAGCACCGTGACGCTGAACCGCAGGCGGGGCAGCTCGGCGCTCGTCACCGGCGGAAAGCGCGAGTCGAGGAATGCGGCGGAGGCGGCGACGCGCCACGTCTCCCAGACCAGGTCCCGCTCGAGGGGCGCGGTGACCCCCCGGCAGCCGCGTAGCTCCCCATCGTCGGTCCTCACGGTCACGAACAGGGCGCGTCGCGTCGCCAGCTTCCCGCGGGCGCGAAACGGCGGCTTCGACGGCCCGTTCTGAAGCCCGGCCTCGACCGCGCGCCGCGCGACCGCCGGCAGGTCCTCGAAGCGCGAGGCAAATCCGCCTGCGAAGCCGGGTGCCTCGGGCCCCTGCGGCTCGAAAAGGATCGCCACGGCGTAGCCCACTCCGAACGGCCCCTCATAGCTCAGCACCTCGTGATGGCCCGCCGTCCGATGGCCGGATGCCGCCAGGGCCACCCTGGTGGAGTCCACGACATCCTCCGCCGCCCTCTCCTGAAGATCCGGGTCGATCCGGGTCAGGTCGCCAAACGCCCCCTCGCGCAGCAGGCCGACGAACGCCTCGTCGAACCGGTGCGCCTCGGGGTCATAGCCAGCCGGGGCCGCCGGCAGGAGCCGGTGGCTCATGTCTCCGCTGGCGATGATGGCCGTCCGCCGCCCCAATCCCTTCGCGGCGGCCGCGATGGCGTCGCCGAGCTCCTCGAGCCCGCCTTCCCCGGGGAAGTTCAGGCCCACGATCACCGTCGGCCCGTTCCATCCCGCCGACACGAGATAGCAGAGCGGCACCAGGGCGCCGTGGTCCAGGGGCTCGTGGGCGATCCGCCACATCCGGAGGCCGCGGCGCTCCGCCTCGAGTTCCAGCCGGTCGGCGAAATCCCGGTCGAACGGCAGGTCCACCCGGTCCTCCGGCGACCCGAACTGGCCCAGCGATCCGCGGATCCGCGGGATGTGCCAGAGGCCGAAGGCGCCCGACTGGCGGGGCGAGTGGGGGGAGACCACGACGACGGTGTCGGGATGCGCCGCCAGCGCGTGGCCGGCGACCTTGACCATGGCCTGGGCCGTGGCTTCCACGCGGGCATGGTTCCTGCCCCCCACGCCCGGCACGAGGACTGGCGCGTGCGGCATCAACCCAGCGAACTCGATTTGCCCTTCCATGGCACTTGTCTCCTTCTCTTTAGAATGTATCCCACAATCGGCGTCCCGACAACATCAAGGTCAAATAGGCGGCGGGCATTGCTTCAAACGATAGGCGCCGGCCCCGGCCCGGCGCCCTCGCGGTCACCGCGTCACCCGCGTGCCCGTTCGGCCGTCGAGCGCCGCGGAGAGGCACGCCGGGCACGTGATCACGGCCGTGCCTCCTCCCTTCTCGACGAAATGGACGCAGGCCTCGACCTTCGGGAGCATGGAGCCCGGCGCAAAATGACCCTCGGCGATGTGCCGCCTCGCCTCGGCCGCGGTCATCGTGTCGATGGCCATCTGGTCGGGTGTGCCGAAGCGCAGGAATGCCTTCTCAACCGCGGTGGAGATCACGAGGATGTCGGCGCCGATCTGCGCGGCCAGGACGGCGGATGCCAAGTCCTTGTCGATCACCGCGGCCACGCCGCTCAGGAGCCCCTTTTCATCGGCGACAACCGGGATGCCGCCGCCGCCCGCGGCGATGACGATATAGCCGCCCGCCGCCAGGTGGCGGATGACCTCGGACTCAACGATGCGGACCGGCTGCGGAGAGGGGACGACGCGCCTCCAGCCGCGGCCGGCATCCTCGACCATCTGCCATTTGTCGACGCGACGCCTCTCCTCGGCCTGATCGGGCGAATAGAACTCGCCGATAGGCTTGCTCGGCCTTGCGAACGCCGGATCCTTTCGGTCCACAAGCGTCTGGGTGACGATCGTCGCCACCGACCTTGAAAGCCTGCGTCGTCGGAACTCGTTTTCGAGCGCCTGCTGGATCTGGTAGCCGAGCGCGCCCTGGGTGTCGGCGACGATCGAATCCAGCGGCACCTGGTGCAGGATCCCCCGCGAATGCTCGCTGCGCAGGAGGATGAATCCGACCTGCGGACCGTTGCCGTGGGTGATGACGACGCGGTAGCCGCGCTCGAGCAGGTCCGTGATGTGGCGGACGGTCTCGACCACCGCGGCGTACTGGTCGGACACGCTCTGGTGGTGCGCGTCCTGGATGAGCGAGTTGCCGCCGATGGCGATGACGAGGGTTTTCATTCGGCTGCGCCCGGATGGGCCTACATCGTGAGCCACCAGCCCGGCCGCCCGTCAATCCCCGAGCCGTTCCCGGGCAATAAATGCGCAGCCATCGGCAATACGTGGGGAGAGTCGGGGGGTGCTTGGTGGCAGGATAGGTGCGAGGCGGTCGACGGGCCGCCCGGCATGAGCAATTCCTTCCACTTTCTCACCGATGCCCAGCTCCGGGAGGAGCTGGACCGGTGCGTCTATTGCGAGGAGAAGCCCTGCCAGGAGGCGTGCCCGGCCGACTGCTCACCGGCCGACTTCATCATGGCCGCCCGCGAAGGGCAGAAATCCGACTTCCGCCGGTCGGCCGCCATGATCCTGCGGGCGAATCCGCTCGGCGGGGTGTGCGGGGCGGTCTGCCCCGACACCTTCTGCGTGAAGGCGTGCTCGCGCCGGTTGTTCGACCGGCCGATCGAGATCCCGGCGGTCCAGGCCGCAATCTTGGAGAAGGCGAAGGCACTGGGCATCCCCGCCTCGCCGCCGGAGCCGGCCAACGGAATGAAGGTCGCGGTGATCGGGGCTGGCCCCGCTGGGCTGGGCGCCGCGGGCGTCCTCGCGCAGCGCGGCTACGGCGTGACGGTCTTCGACAAGCGCAGGCGGCTCGGCGGGATGATGAACCTCATCCCAGATTTCCGCCTGCCAAAGAGGGTCGTGCGCACCGACGTCGACTTCGTCAAGGGCCTCGGCGCGATCGAATTCAAGCTAGGAGCGGACATCGCCGACGCAGCCTCGCTGCTCGGGAGGTTCGACGCCGTCATTGTCAGCGCCGGACTGGGCAAGCCGATGCAGCTCGGCGTCCCCGGGGAGGAGCACGCAATATCGTGGCAGCCGTTCCTCGAGCGCAGGGGGAAGGCCCCGGTCGCCGGCAAACGCGTCGGAATCATAGGCGGCGGCGCGGTCGCGGCGGACTGCGCGACGACGGCGGCCCGGCGCGGCGCGGCGTCAGTCGAGCTGATCTACAGGCGGCGGCTGCGCGACATGCCCGTGACGGCCTACGAGCGCCGGATGCTGCTCGAGCACGGGGTCGAGATCTCGACCTGCGTGAAGCCGGTAGCCGTCGTACACGCCGGCGGGCGGGTCAAGGGCCTTCGCCTCGCGCGGCAGACGCTGCCCAGGGGCAGGGCGCCGCTGCCCGGGAACTTCGTCGTCAGCGCGGGGGAGCCGCCGGTGTTCCGCGAGTTCGACGTCGTCGTCTCCGCGATCGGCAACCGCGCGTCGCTGGCTACCCCGGCGGCCAAGGGGATCTTCTACGCCGGCGACCTCGTGCTCGGGTCGTCCACCGTCGTCGAGTCGGTGGCGACCGGGAAGAACGCGGCGCTCGAGGCCGACGCCTTTCTCCGCGGCGAGCCGGGCCTGAGGATCGCGAGCCGCGCCAAGAGCCACGTGCTGCTGTCCGGCAGGAGCGCGCGCCCGGTGGCGCTCGACGCCGACTTCTTCGGCCGCAGGATCCTCTCCCCCCTGCTGCTCTCGGCCGCGCCGCACACCGACGGCTACGAGCAGATGCGCGCCGCCTACGGGCGCGGCTGGGCCGGCGGCGTGATGAAGACCGCGTTCGACAACGTGCCGGTCCATATCCCGGGGGAGTACATGTTCGTGCTCGGCCGCGCGACCTACGGGAACTGCGACAATGTGTCGGGCCACACGCTCGACCGGGTGTGCCGCGAGGTCGGGCGGCTCGTCCGCGAATTCCCCGACCGCCTGACGCTCGCGTCGACCGGCGGCCCGGTCACCGGCCGCGACGAGGCGGACCGCGCGGTCTGGCAGTCGAACACCCGCAAGCTCGAGGCCGCGGGCGCCATGGGCGTTGAGTACAGCCTTTCCTGCCCGCAGGGCGGCGACGGCACGAATGGCGACCTTGTCTCCCAGAACGCCGAGCTCACGGCGAGGATCGTCGGCTGGGTCATGGAGGCCGGCGACCCGGGCGTGCCGAAGCTCTTCAAGCTCACCGGGGCCGTCACCGCGATCCAGCCGATCGTCCGGGCGGTCAGGGAGGTGCTTGCGCGCCATCCGGACAAGAGGGCCGGCGTGACGCTCGCGAACAGCTTCCCGTCGCTCGCGTTTCGCCGCTCGGCGAACCGCCGCTGGGACGAGGGCGTCGTGATCGGCATGTCGGGCGAGGGCGTGCGGCCCATCAGCAACCTTACGCTCGCGAAGGTGGCCGGCATGGGCGTCACCGTCTCCGGCAACGGGGGCGCGATGACGTACCGCGACGCGGCCAACTTCCTCGCGCTCGGCGCCGAGACCGTGCAGTTCTGCACCGCCGTGATGAAGTTCGGCCTCGGCTACGTCGACGAGCTCCACTCGGGCTTGAGCCACCTGCTGGAGGAGCGCGGCCTGCGCTCGGTGCGCGAGCTGATAGGCTCGGCGCTGCCGGACCCGATAGCGGATTTCGGGTCGCTGCCGGCGGCGAAGAAGATCCCAGCGGTGGCCGCCGCGCTTTGCGAGCACTGCGGCAACTGCACGCGATGCCCGTACCTTGCGGTGGCCCTGGACGGGCGCGGCGTGCCGGAGTTCGACGCGGCGCTGTGCATCGGCTGTTCGCTTTGCGCGCAGAAGTGCTTCGCGGGCGCGCTGACGATGCGGGCGCGGACCGGGCCCGAGGCGGCGGCGCTAAAGGAATGCTGACCCACGCCGTCATGAACCGCTCCTTGCTCATCGAAAACGGGACGCTGCTCTCGACCGGGGGCGCGGCGTCCCTCCGGCGCGGCCATTCGGTCCTGATCGAGGGGGGCGTCATCACGCGCGTCGCGCCGCGCGAGCGGATGGGCCGGTTCTCCGGCAGGCGCGTCGATGCCGCGGGGAAGGTCGTGATCCCGGGCCTTATCAACGGCCACACCCATTTTTACGGCGCGTTCGCCCGCGGGCTGACCGGGACGAAGCCGGCCCGCGACTTCCTGGGGGTGCTGAGGAACCTCTGGTGGCGGCTCGATTCGGCGCTCACCACCGAGGACTGCTACTACAGCGCGCTGGTCGCGCTCATCGACTCGATCCGGCACGGCGCCACGACGGTCATCGACCACCATTCCAGCCCCGGGGCCGTGGGCGGGTCGCTGGACGCGATCGCGTGCGCGGTGCGCGAGACGGGCCTGCGCGGCTGCCTCTGCTACGAGGTCTCCGACCGCGACGGCGCGCGCGTCATGCGGGAGGGGCTGGCCGAGAACGTCCGCTTCATCCGACGCTGCCAGGCGGAGAACGGCGCCGGCCTGCGGGCGCTCTTCGGGCTGCACGCCTCGTTCACCCTGTCCGACGCGACGCTGGAGGAGGCGGCGGGCCTGGGGCACGACCTGCAGACCGGCTTCCATATCCACGCCGCCGAGGCGCAGGCAGACCAGCGCGCCGCGCGGCGCAGATCGCGGATGGGGGTGGTCCAGCGGCTGAGGCGATTCGGGATCCTCGGAAGGCGCTCGATCGCGGCGCACTGCATCCACGTGTCCCGCAGGGAGATGGATTCGCTCGCGGAGACCGGCACGGCGGTGGCGCACAACCCCCAGTCGAACCTCAACAACGCCGTCGGCATCGCCGACGTGATCGAGATGGCGCGCCGAGGGGTCCTTGTCGGGCTCGGCACGGATGGAATGACGGCCGACATGCTCGAGGAGCTGCGCGTCGCGCTCTGGGCGCAGCACCTCGGCAGCGGGGACCCGTCGGAGGGCTTTGAGGAGGTCGCGGGCGCGCTGTTCAACGGGAACGCGGAGGTCGCCGGGCGGATCTTCGGCCTGCGCTTCGGCGGGATCCGCGCGGGCTGCGCGGGCGACGTGGCCATCTTCGACTACGACCCGCCGACGCCGCTCGCGGGAGCAAACGCCCTCAGCCACGTCGTGTTCGGCCTATCCCAGGCGCAGGTCGACACGACCATCGTCGGCGGCCGGGTGCTGATGGAGCACAGGCGGCTCAAGCTCGACCTCGACGAGGCGCGCGTGAACGCGCGCGCCCGCGAGCTCGCAGGAAAATTATGGCAAAGAATATGAGCGAGAAGGCCAAGCTCACCCCGACGCCTCCCGCGGCGGCCAGCTACGAGGCGATCCGCCGGCGCGCGAAGGAGATGGAGAACGACACCGTGCGCTTCCTCTGCGACCTGGTGCGCACGCAGTCCTATTCCTCGAAGGAGCGCGAGGTGATTGCCGTCATCGAGCGCGAGATGAAGAGGGTCGGCTTCGACGAGGTCCGCGTCGACGGCCTCGGCAACGTCATCGGGCGCATCGGCTCGGGCGCGCGGGTGATGGCGTTCGACGGGCACGTGGACACGGTCCTCCCCGGCGACCGGTCGCAGTGGACCTTCGACCCCTTCGACGCGAGGGTCGATGGCGGCAAGATCCGCGGCCGCGGCTCCGTCGACCAGAAGGGCGGCGTCGCGACGATGATCCACGCCGGCGCCATCATCAAGGAGCTCGGGCTGAACGACCAGTTCACGATCTATTTCACCGGCACGGTCATGGAGGAGGACTGCGACGGGCTCTGCTGGCAGTACATCCTCGACGAGGACGGGATCAGGCCGGAGCTCGTCGTGATCACCGAGCCGACGAACCTCAACATCTATCGCGGCCACCGCGGCCGGATGGAGATCCGCGTCGAGGTGAAGGGCCGCAGCTGCCACGGCTCGGCGCCCGAGCGCGGGGACAACGCAATCTACAAGATCGCGCGCATCGCGCTCGAGATCGAGAAGCTCAACGAGCGGCTCCGCGGCGATCCGTTCCTTGGGAAGGGCACGGTCACGATCTCCGAGGTGAAGTCGTCCTCGCCGTCGCTCTGCGCGGTGGCCGACGAGGCCGGCATACACCTCGACCGCCGCCTCACGCTGGGCGAGACGAAGGAAAGCGCGATAGCCGAGGTGCGGGACGCGGCGGCGCGCGCCGGCTATCCGGACGCGAAGGTCTTCGTCCTCAACTACGCGGAGGCCGCCTATACGGGAAAGGTCTACCCGACCGAGAAATACTACCCCACGTGGGCGCTCGGGGAGGGCTCGCCCCACCTGAGGAGCGCGGTGGACGCCTACGCGGGCGTGCTCGGCAGGCCGCCGCTCGTCGGCAAGTGGACATTCAGCACCAACGGCGTCGCCACGGCGGGCCTCAAGGGCATCCCGACCCTCGGCCTGGGGCCGGGCAACGAGGCCTACGCGCACGCCGCGGACGAGGCCTGCCCGGTCGAGCACCTGAGCGCGGCCGTGGCGTTCTACGCGGCGCTCGTGGCGAAATTGAACGGCAAGGTCTAAAGCGCCATGGTCAAATTCGCATACCGTTGCAGCACATGCGGGAAACGCTATGGGCGCGACGAGGTGCGCTATCTCTGCCCGGAGTGCGGCAGGTCGTACCGGCCGGGCATGCCGCTGCGCGGCGTGCTCACCGCGGAGTTCGACTACCGGTCCATCCGCCGGAAATTTCGCAGGACGAGGCCGGACTGGGGCCTGTTCTGCGCGGTCGAGCCGAGGTTCTTCCCGCCCTTCGAGATGGGAGCGACGCCGTTCTTCCGCTCGGCGGCGCTGGGCGGGGCGTTCGGCCTGGGGGACGTCTGGATCAAGAACGACGCCTTAAACCCCAGCGGGTCGCTCAAGGACCGGGCGTCCTTCCTGGTTGCCGCCGAGGCGAACCGGCTGGGGGAGGGGACGATCGTCACGGCGTCCACCGGCAACGCGGCCAGCTCGCTCGCAGCGGTCTGCGCCGCCGGCGGCAAGCGCGCCGTGATCTTCGTGCCGCAGTCGGCGCCGAAGGCGAAGCTCGTCCAGATGCTCCTCTACGGTGCGCTCGTGGTGCCCGTCAGGGGAACCTATGACGACGCGTTCCGCCTGTCGCTCGAGTACACCGCGCGCCACGGCGGGCTGAACCGCAACACGGGCTACCACCCGCTCACGATCGAGGGGAAGAAGACGGTCGGCCTCGAGATCTGGCAGCAGAACGGGTGGCGCGTGCCGTCCGTGATCGTGGTGCCGACGGGCGACGGGGTGATCCTCGGCGGGGTCTTCAAGGCCTTCGAGGACCTGCGGGAGGCGGGCCTCATCCCGAGGCTGCCCCGCCTGGTCTGCGTGCAGGCCGAGAAGTCCTGCGCGATCCACCGATACATCTCGACGGGGCGCTACCGAAACGCGAGCAACCCGGCGACAATTGCGGACTCCATCTCGGTCTCGGTCCCGTCCAACGCGCACCTCGCGCGGGCCGCCGTGCTCCGGAGCCGCGGGTTCTCCCTCACCGTCAGCGACAGGGAGATCCTGGAGGGCCAGCGCACGCTTGCGGCGACGAGCGGGGTGTTCGCCGAGCCGGCCGCGGCCGCCGCGGCGGCCGCCCTGGGCAAGCTGCTCCGCGCCAAGGAGCTGAGGCCGCGCGAGCAGGTCGTCGTGCTCGTCACGGGGAACGGCCTGAAGGACGTCGACGCGGCGCTTGGGAACGTCCGGATCCCCGCCGCGATCGCGCCGACCGAGGCGGGGCTCGAAAGCGTCGCCGGCCGCCTCGCGGAGAAAGGGCCACCGTGATGAACGCGACCAGCGGCAAGGGCTGGCGCAACGACGCCGACGCCAAGGTCACCGGCCGGGCGAAGTTCACCGACGACCTCAAGTTCGCTCGGATACTGCACGCGGCGCCGGCCTACTCCGACTTCGTCCACGCCAGGATCCTGCGCGTCGTAACGGAGGCCGCGGAGAAGGCCGCCGGCGTGGTGAGGGTCCTGACGGCGGGCGACGTTCCCGGCGCGAACCGCTTCGGGCAGATCATCCGCGATTACCGCATCTTTGCGGACGACAAGATCCGTTACCACGGCGACGTCGTGGCGATGGTCGTCGCGGAGACGCGCGACCTGGCGATCGCCGCCGCGTCGCTTGTCAGGGTGGAGGCGGAGCCCCTGCCGGCGGTGCTCGACGCGGAGGAGGCCCTGCGGCCAGGCGCCGTGCTCGTGCACGAGGGCCACGGCTCCAACCTCGTCAACACCCACCGCATCCGGCGCGGGGACGTCCGCGAGGGCTTCCGCCAGGCGGATTTCGTGCTCGAGGAGGAGTTCCGGACGCAGTCGGTGGAGCACGCCTACATGGAGCCCGAGGTGGCGGTCGGCGTGCCGCGGTCGGACGGCGTCATCGAGGTCTACGGCAGCATGCAGCACCCGTTCAGCACGAGGCGGTTCGTGTCGGCGTGCCTCGGGGTCCCGCTGTCGGGCGTCGAGGTGGTCGGCACGCCGATGGGCGGGGGCTTCGGCGGCAAGGACGACACCGCGGCGATCGTCTGCGCCCGCGCGGCGCTGGCCGCGAGGATCCTCGGGCGGCCGGTGAAGATGATGTACCGGCGCGACTGGTCGATTCGCGAGAGCTACAAGCGCCATCCGTACCGCGTGCGCTACAAGATGGGCGTGACGAAGGACGGCAGGATCACCGCGGTGCGGTGCCGGATCCTGGCGGACGGCGGCGCATACTGCTCGGTCACGCCGTGGGTCACCTGGCGCTCCACCGTGCAGTGCTGCGGACCGTACGTCGTCGAGAACGTCCACTGCGACACGCTGGGGGTCTACACCAACAACGTCGTCGCGGGCGCGATGCGCGGCTTCGGCTCGCCGCAGATGAACTTTGTCGTGGAGCAGATGGTGGAGATCGCCGCGGCCAAGGTGGGCATCTCCGGCGTCGAGTTCCGCCGCCGCAACATGGTGCGCCAGGGCAGCGTGACGATCACCGGCCAGAAGCTCGACGGGCACAAGGTCGCGATGGGCGAGGTGCTCGACGCCGTGCTCAAGGAGACCGGCTACGAGGCGAAGCTCGCGAAATGCTCGCACGGCGCGTCCGACTCCGAGGAATGCTACGGCATCGGCCTGGCGATGAGCTACCGCGGCGTGAGCCTGGGCGCCGAGGGCATCGACAGCTGCACGGCGATAATCAACGTCCAGGCCGACGGCTCGATCCTGCTCGAGGTCGGCGTGCACGAGAACGGCCAGGGCGCGGAGTCGGCGATGTCGCTGATCGCCGCGCGGGAGCTGGGCGTGAGCCTCGGCCGCATCCGCTACCGCCGCGCGTCGACCTCGACCGTGCCCGACGGCGGCACGACGGTCGCGTCCCGGGGAACGATCATGGGCGGGGGCGCGGTTACGCTCGCCGCGCGGGAGTTGAAGCAGAAGATCGCCGAGGCGGTCTGCGGGCGGCTGCGGTGCCGGGCGAAGGCGGTGCGGATTGCCGGCGACGAGGTCCTGGGGCGGGCCGGGGGCGAAAGGATCCCGTTCGACGAGGCGATCCGCCTGATGTTCCAGACCCAGCGCGTCCCGTACGCGTGCGGCGTGTTCAAGGGACCGCCCGTCTCGTGGGACGAGCGCACCGGGCAGGGCGACGCCTATTTCACGTGGGTCTACGGCTGCCAGGCGGTCGAGCTGACGGTGAACAAGAGGTCGGGAAGGGTGAAGCTCCTCGGCGCCGTCGCGGCCCACGACGTCGGGCGCGCGGTGAACCCCGAGATGGTGCGCGGGCAGTTCTTCGGCGGCATGGCGATGGCGACGGGCTACGCGCTGCACGAGGAGATCCGGTCGAAGGACGGGCGGATCACCAACCTCAACCTCAACAGCTACCGCATCCCGCGCGCGACGGACCTGCCCGAGATGACGGCGATCATCGTGGAGAACCCCGACCCGCTGTCGCCGAGCGGGGCGAAGGCCATCGGCGAGCCGACCAACGAGATCCTCGCCCCGGCGATCGCCAACGCCATCTTCCACGCGACCGGGCGGCGCGAGTTAGCGCTCCCGATCAAGATGTCGGCGCTGCCCGACGAACCGCCCGACGACGAGTGCCGGCTATGAAGCTCCACATCAACGGGCGCGACCTCGAGATCGCCGATGCCGCCGGCGAGCGGCGGCTCATCGAGTTCCTCCGCGAGGACCTCGACCTGACCGGCGCGAAGAACGCGTGCGACATCGGCGCGTGCGGCGCGTGCACCATCCTGGTCGACGATGCGCCGCTGAAGATCTGCATCAAGCGCGTGAAGGACGTAGTCGGCCACCGCGTGCTCACGATCGAGGGCATGGCCGCGCCGGACGGCACGCTGCACCCGCTGCAGCGGGCGTTCGTGGAGCGCGGCGCGATCCAGTGCGGCTTCTGCACGCCCGGGATGGTCCTCGTGGCGCATGCGTTCCTGCTCAAGAATCCGCGGCCGACGCGGGACCAGATCCGCAAGGCGATCAACGGCAACCTCTGCCGCTGCACGGGCTACCAGCAGATCATCGACGCGATCGAGGAGGCCTCGGTCCACTACCGCGGGGCGGAGGCGCCGGCGCAGGCGGCCGAGCCGGCCCATGTCTGAATCCCTTGCCTATGAAGTCCATACGAAATAGCCTGGCCGAGCTCGGGAAGCTGAAGACCGACACCTGCGGCAAGGACTTCCTGCTCACGTGGGAAAAGGCCGAGGACGAGATCCGCGCTCTGCTGCTGGTCGCCGAGATCCTCTCGGAGCTGCACCGGGCGGGGAAGCCGCTGCGCGTCTTCGACTCGGGGCTCGCGATCTCGATCTTCCGCGACAACTCCACGCGCACCCGGTTCAGCTTCGCCTCCGCGGTCAACGCGCTCGGGCTCGGCCTGGCGGACCTGGATGAGGAGAAGTCGCAGATCGCGCACGGCGAGACGGTGCGCGAGACGGCCAACGTGATCTCCTTCCTGGCGGAGGTGATCGGGATCCGCGACGACATGTACCTGGGGGAGGGCAACGCCTACATGCGCGAGGTCGCGGGCGCGGTGCAGGAGGGTTTCGACCGGGGGATCCTCCACCAGCGCCCCTCCGTCGTGAACCTGCAGTGCGACATCGACCACCCGACGCAGTCGGTGGCCGACCTCCTCGCGCTCAAGAGGCACTTCGGCTCCCTCGAGGCGCTGCGCGGCAGGAAGATCGCGATGTCCTGGGCCTACTCTCCGAGCTACGGGAAGCCGCTTTCCGTGCCGCAGGGCATCATCGGCCTGATGTCGCGCTTCGGGATGAAGGTGGCGCTCGCGCACCCCGAGGGCTACGGCCTCATCCCCGAGGTCGTCGCGCTCGCGCGGCGCAACAGCGCGAAAAGCGGCGGCGGGTTCGAGGTCGCGTCGAGGATGGAGGACGCGTTCCGCGACGCGGACATAGTCTACCCGAAATCGTGGGCGCCGTTCTCGGTGATGCAGCGGCGGACGCCGCTGCTGCGGAAGGGAGACCGGGAGGGGCTCAAGGCGCTGGAGAAGGAATGCCTAGCGAACAACGCCAGGTTCAAGCGATGGGAGTGCGACGAGGCGAAGATGAAGCTGACGCGCGGCGGCGCGGCGCTCTACATGCACTGCCTGCCCGCCGACATCTCCGGCGTGAGCTGCGCGCAGGGCGAGGTCGCGGCGGGCGTGTTCGAGCGCTACCGGCACGCGACCTACCGCGAGGCCGGATTCAAGCCGTTCGTCATCGCCGCAATGATCCTCATGGCGCGGGTAAAAAACTACACGGCCGCGCTCCGGCGGCTGGCAAAGGACTGACATGTCAACGATCATCAAGCAGCTGCACCCCGACGTGATCCGCAGGACCGCGAGGCGATGCCGGGAGCGGGGCATCGTCATCCCGACATTCAGCCAGCTGCGCGACCCGTCGCTCATCCCGCCGTCCGTCCGCGCCCGCCTGGGGGGCGTCAGGCTCTCGGACGTCGACCCGCTCAACCTCTTCCGCATCACGTGGAAGAACGACCTGCGGACCGGGCGCTACGGAGGCGTGAACCACCTCGAGATCCCGCCCGCGGTCACCGGGGTGAAGGCGCGCGTCATCGGGCTGATCGGCTCGTATTTCCCGACCGGCGCGCACAAGGTCGGAGCGGCGTTCGGCTGCCTCGTCCCGCGGCTGGTGAGCGGCGAGTTCGACCCCGGGGTCCACAGGGCCGCGTGGCCCTCGACCGGGAACTTCTGCCGCGGCGGCGCGTTCGACTGCGCGCTCCTCGACTGCGCGGCCATCGCTATCCTCCCCGAGGAGATGTCGCGCGAGCGCTTCGAGTGGCTCAAGCGGATCGGAGCCACGATCATCGCCACCCCCGGCTCCGAGTCGAACGTGAAGGCGATCTACGACAAGTGCTGGGAGCTCAAGCGTGATCCGGCGAACGTGATCTTCAACCAATTCGAGGAGTTCGGGAACCCCATCTTCCACTACAACGTCACCGGCCCCGCGCTGGAGGAGGTGTTCGCCGGGCTCGGCGACGGCCGGCTCCGGGCCGCCGCCTTCGTCTCCGCGACAGGGTCGGCCGGCACGATCGCGGCCGGGGATTTCCTCAAGGCCCGCCATCCGGGCCTCAAGATCGTGGCGACCGAGGCGCTCCAGTGCCCGACGTTGCTGCGAAACGGCTTCGGCGCGCACCGCATCGAGGGCATCGGCGACAAGCACGTGCCCTGGGTGCACAACGTCCGCAACACCGACGCCGTCGCCGCCATCGACGACGAGGACTGCATGAGGATCGTGCGCCTCTTCAACGAGCCCGCCGGGCGCGAGCACCTCGCCTCGCTCGGCGTGGCGCGAAGGCACCTGAGGCGGCTCCCGCTCCTCGGCATCTCCGGCGTCTGCAACCTCCTGGCCGCGATCAAGGCCGCGAAATACTTCGAGCTCGGCGAGCGCGACGTGATCTTCACCGTGTTCACCGACTCGATGCAGCTCTACCAGTCGCGCCTCGCGGAGCTGCGCGCGCAGCGGGGCCCCTACACGGAGAAGGCCGCCGTGGCCGACTTCGCGGGCGCCGTCGCCCACCAGTCGGTCGACTACTTCAGGGAGCTGTCCTACGCGGACAGGAAGGCCATCCACAACCTGAAGTACTTCACGTGGGTCGAGCAGCAGGGGAGGACCTCCGAAGAGCTCGACGCGCAGTGGGACCCCGAATTCTGGCGCGCCATGTTCGAGGGGGAGGTCGTCCACTTCGAGCGGCTGATCGCCGCCTTCAACAGGCAGGTGAAGGGCTGACCGGGCGGCCCGCCGCCTCGCCGCAGGGGCCGGCCAGGGGGACGACGTGGGCCTCCGGCACGTGCCCGTCGATGACCTCGCGCGCAAGGTTGAACCACGCCCGGCACCGGTCGAGCACGACGCTGTCGGCCGTCGCCGCGATCTCATCCGCCTCGGCGAGGATCCTGTCGGGATTCCGGACCAGCTCGACCCGCCACGCCCAGCCGCGCTCCGCCGCCAGCTGCTCCACGATGCCTTTCAGGCGGCCGCTGTTGCCCACGGGCCGGTCGAAGAACCAGGTGCAGGGCCCGGCGCCCCAGGCGGCGATCGCCCGGCCCAGGAGCTCCAGGGCGGGCATCGTCTCGGAGACCTTCCGGTAGGTGCCGTGCATGCTGGCAAGGTCGCGGTACGTGCCGTCGCACGCGCCGAGGAGGACGCCCCCGCCCAGGGCCACCTCGACCATCGTCAGCACGTTGTAGCCGTCGATCCACAGCGCCCGGGCCGCCAGCCG
>CALAOT010000094.1 GCA_937889545.1 uncultured Opitutaceae bacterium | reverse complement strand
TCCCGTAAAGGCGACCATATCTGATGGCTACACATTCGGGAATGGGGTTTTACCCCCCTGAACGATCTCTTCGGACGTTTCACCTTCCGACGAATTAAAGCTTCAGGATGCCTCCGCTTGTCCCGGCTCTCCGTAATCTGCTCGTGGTGTCTCGCCGCCTAATTCGCGACACCGGTCTTGCCGACACTGCGCGCCCAGCGTTCGCGCTCGGCCTTGGCGCAAAAGCCGCCTTCCTCGCTGTGGTCAATGCGGTGCTGATTCGGCCGCCGCCATCTCCAACTCCTGCAGAGGTCGTCACGGTCCTCTTCCGGCACCCGGAAGCCAGCGCCGGGCCAAACTGAACCCCGCCCCCAAATTAAACCCCTCTCAAGTGGTGCGCGTCGAATTCATCTTGTCCACGGCGAGTTGTGAACGTTTCCATGCCTCGCCGATCTTGTCCCTTGCATCGACCCAGGTTTCGGGAGTCGTGGCCTTCGCGAGCTCTTCTATCCTGCCCGTGAGCAGCACGCTGCACTCCTCGACTTCCTTCATGTTGAAGTCCCATTCCTTTGTGTCGGTCGTCATTTCGGCGCGCTTTGCGCGGAGTTCCTGAATCTGCTCGCCCAATTTGGCGGACAACCGGCTGGCACCCGCGGCGAAATGGTCGCGCTGGTCATACGTGTCGCCTTTGATCTCGGACCACAGGTGGCCCGTGAAGGGTTCGGCGCCAACGACTGCCGCGACGGCGCGGGTGCCAGCGAGGGCGAGGGCTCCAAGCCCAAGCGCAAACACAAACGCCACCTGCCGAAAGTCTAGTATGGTCTTCATACACACAGATGGTAGCACTGGCGAGGCTGCCTTCCCATGGGTTAACAACCCCATTAAGCGTTCACTGATGCCACCGTGCCATTCGTCGCACGTTGCGCGGCACACGGCCGTGTGGCGATGTGGGCCGTCCCGCTGGATGTGCGGGCGGCGTTCTGCACCTCCTTCCCACACCTTGCGGCAGATTCCTGGCGAATTGAGTATGACCTTGGAATGTCCCCTGCCCTACCGCCAGACCATCCAGGCGAACTTCCGAGCCTGTTGTACTACCGTGCCTTAGAATCGATCCACATGCGGGATGCCGTTCCGTGCGCCAGACAGCAATCACGGCGCACGGGAGCGGAGATAATCCGGGCACCGCTCCCTAGGATCCCAGCTTGCTGAGGTTCAACGAGGCTACGCCCTCCACAGGCTTGCCGTCGGCCAGCGCGGGCTTGAAACGGATGCTCCGCACAACCGATTCGAGATATGGATCCTCAATCTTCTTCGAGCATGCGCTGTCAGTGAAGGCCTCGTCGGCAAGGCCGTCCTTTGAAACCCTGACATATACCGTCTCAGCGTACTTTCCCGACGCGACATGGCTGGCAAGGTCGGCAGGCAGCTCGCCCATCACGGGCACCGCGCGCACCGTGTCGCCCTTGTGGGCCTCGATATAGGTCTTCTTAACATATTCGAAGGCGCGGTCA
The DNA here is from genome assembly GCA_937889545.1 of uncultured Opitutaceae bacterium. Taxonomy (GTDB): domain Bacteria; phylum Verrucomicrobiota; class Verrucomicrobiia; order Opitutales; family Opitutaceae; genus Palsa-1447. Next base: position 32,194 of record CALAOT010000094.1, on the reverse strand, counting down.
GGGGTCATCACCTCGCGCTTTTCCGACACGTTCGTCGCGATCTCGATGCCGCCATTGTAGAGATGAAGCTCAAAACCAGTCACCTCGTAGTCGAAAGGGAACCCCTCCTCGGAGAAATGGACCTTGGTCGGATTCGCGCTGATCGGATCCAGCGCCTTTGCATAGACAAGGTTTTGGACTGTGCCCGGCTCGCTGCCTTTCGGATGAAAGCGCGTCATCGTGACTACGTAGGGGTCCTGAAGCGGCCTTGGCGACGAGATCTCGAAATCCACGCTCATCGCGTCGTATCCCGCCTCCTGCTGCTTTCCCTGCAATGCCACGCTTGCGTCCGCTCCGGCCGCCTCGGTCTTGCCTGCATCGGCGGCCGAAATCTGCGCGGCCGCGTTTGTGGGAGGCGGCGCATGGTTGCCGCTTGCCGACGGCGCATTGATCATACTGGGATTGATGGCAGTCGCCTGGCTCGCGGCAGCCTGGTAGCCTCCGCTCACGTCCGCCGCCTGGTTGAGGCCCCTCGTCAGCCTCACGCTGGGGTCGTTGGCAAAGGAGAATGCCGGCTCCCGTTTGAAACCAGCGATCGTGGCCGAGACCTCCGTCAGTTTCAGGACCGGCACGATCTTAAGATTGATCGGGCCCTGCTTTCCCGAAACCACCTGCTCCTGGCCGTTCATATCGATCACCCAGGAGGAGCCATTGACGTCCCGGACGGGGTAGATGTTCTTGGCGAGTTCGACCGATATGTTGGCGCCCATGAAGCGCGTGTACGCCTTCTGCGTGTTCTGCGCGCCGGTGGTTGCCGGGCTCATCGCGCCACAAACGGCCATTGCGGGAAGCAGGCATCGCACTGCGATTGTTTTCACTGGATTATGCATATAAATTGGTCCTTCGCCGCGGGGACAGGCCTGGCCGGCAACACATCACTGACCGGCGCCCGCTCAAAAGGGTTCCAGCCGATGTTCCCAAAGGGGCGCCCCGCCGTAACAGGCGGTTCATGCGCCGGGGGGGATGGGTCGGCCGGAGGCGCGGCTCGGCAGTGTGCCTGAAATGCAAGCCGCTCATCTACAGCCTCAGCTGGCTGAGGTTCAATGAAGCGACACCCTCGACCGGCTTGCCCTGCTCCAGCGCAGGCTTGAAGCGGAGGCCCCGAACCACCGACTCGAGATAAGGGTCCTCGATCCTCTTTGAGCAGGCCGCGTCGAGGAAGGGCTCGTCGGCAAGGCCTTCCGCTGAGACCCTGACATAGATTGTCCCGCTGTATTTGCCTGCCGCGAGGTGGGGAGCCAGGTCGTTCGGCAGCTTTCCTAACACCGGCACGGCGGGCAGTGTCTGGCCCTTGTGGGCTTCAAGGTATTTCGTCTTAACGTATTCGAAAGCCTCCTCGCTCGTGAACGCCACGTGCCTCGGTGCGACATTGGTCGCGACTTCGTCCCCATGGTCGTACAGGTGGATCTCGAAGCTTAGCGGCTCAAAGCCCGGCGGAAACCCCGCCTGCTGGATATGGACGCTTGCCGCATTTGTATCGATTGGGTTGAGCTCCTTGGCATAGACAAGGTTTCGGAAGGTGCCCGCCTCGGCGCCCCTCTCGTGAAACCGCGTGATCATCACGATATAGGGATCGCCTAGGGGCCTTCCCGCCGAGACGTCGAACAAAACATCGAGGGCGTCGTACCCACCCGAATCACCTGTCGGCGACTTGAAGAACAGGTCTGAGCCCGCACTGCCGCTCTCCGCGTCCGCGGTTGCCGATGAAGAACCGAGCGACTTCGCCCCGCCACCGCCGGAGGTCGCCATGCCGCCACTGGCCGATGGACTGTTGCCGCCCCCTCCCGAATTGCTAAGGGAAAGAATATCGAGGGCGGAAGCCTGGCTCAAGGCAGCGTGGTAGCCCGCGTTCAATGTCGCGGCTTTGTCGAGCGCACGCGTCAGCTTCACGGCGGGATCATTATCGAAGGTGTAGGCGCGGTCGGCCTTGAGATTGGAGATTGTCGCTACGATTTCCGCGAGTCTGAGCGATGAGGCGACCTTCATGTTGATCGGACCGCTCTTTGCGGAGACAAGGACCGGTTTCCCGCTGATGTCGACCACCCAGGAACCTCCGGAAACGTCGATCACGGGATAGAGCTCCTTGCCTTGCCCGACCGATATCTCTGCGCCCAGGAAGAGCGTGTAGGGCTTCGCCGTTTCTTGCGCGCCGGCCGTTGCCGACGTCACCATGCCGCCGACGACAACGGCGGGGAACAGGAACCGCGCTGCAATTGATTTCATGGGTGAATGGATTCTTTGGGATGTTCTCATGGCTCGTTTTTTCCGCTGGAGTCGGACATACTAGCATAACACCCTCCGGCGCTGATTCACTTCAATTCTTGCGAATTCTCCATGCGGCCTCATGCCGAGGCGTTGAAGCCCGCGCGGCGTCGCACCGGCCGGGTTTCGGTGGTGGGGCGGCGCCGCGTCCGGGACCCGCGCCTACCGCGGCGCCACGGCCCGTTTCGCATGGTAGATCATGCGATCCTCGTTGCGGGTGAACTCGAGCCAGACCGCGTCGCTGTACACGTCAAACCCGTGAACCTCCGGCCCGTGAAAGATCCTGGGAGTTGACTGCGGCATGCCGCGCAGGGTCACCTCCAAGGTGTTGGCCGTATCGTTTCCCAAGGGTATCGCCACATGATCGAGGCCGCTCTTCTTGCTGCAGAATCCGGCGCCGACCAGGGTTCTTCCCTGCACGCCGATGACCAGGCCGGACAGGTTGCGGCCGTCGATATACAGGTATCCGGCCGGGGCGGCCCCCTCGCTGTGGCCCACGAGATCACCTACCGTGAACTGATAGGTCCACGTCTCCCCTTTTCCGATGGCCCGGACCCACATCCTCTCGGCCCCGGGTATGTCGCGCGGCGCGGGATAAAGGGGTCCAAGGTCCGGCACTGGCGCCGGAACGCAAGCGAGGTATGCACAGGCCACGAGACCGAGCATTGCTGCCCACCACCGCCTCAGGAGCGCTGACATCACGACGGCGGCAGAAAACAACATGCTCAGGTACAATAGGTTCCGGTTCACGCCAAGAAGGTAAAGCCCCCCGAGGACCGCCCCGCCGAGCCCCACCTGGAGCCAGGGATGGCCCATCCGCCCCGCCGGGCCCAGCAGACGGTCAATAGCTGACGCGTTTGCTTTCATTCCCGTAGTGAACCTCGATGTTGCGCCGGTAGTATTCGGGGCCTGCGCCGTAATAGATCCCCGCCTGCTTCTTCAGGCCGGTGAAGTTCCAGCATGCGCCCGCGACAATGGCCAGAGCCGCGACCCGGGGAAGGAGCGCCGTCCTGCCTGCAAGGTTTCCCAATGCCCCCGCAGCCGCGAAGATCACCATCATCGCGGCCGGGAACGAGAGGTAGCCGTAATAGAAGAGCCAGCCGGCTATTATCATCCCGCTGTGCCCGACGAAAAGCATTGGAACGGCGAGGCACGTGAACATCCTCGAGCGCGGCTCGAGGAAAAGCCCGGCCACCGCGACGAGGAGCAGCGGGGCGTGAACCGATAGAAATCCCCTGCAGATCACGGGCCAGTACACGCTGAAGAAGGTGAAGCCTGGAAAATTGAGAAATCTCAGCTGGCTCACGTCGGCGCCCCTGGCCCACGCGTTCAGCCACGTCCAGCTTTCCCCGAGCACCCTGCCATAGCTGAACCCCAGGGCATGCGTAACCGAGGGCAGGTGGTAGATTCCCCCCAGCCACGCCAGCCAGAGCTCGGAGAGACCCACGGCAGTTCCCAGGCAGATGATGGTCGTCCATTTTTTCCGGCCCGGCATCCACCATGCCCGAAAAAAGATGAACGCGGCCAGAAACCACCAGCCGCCGTCGGCAAACTGGCCGAGAAACATGAGCGCCGCCAGCGCAGCGACCCTGAACAAGGGGCCCGCCCTGCTAAGGCGGCCCTCGAACAGGTACATGCCAAGGAGCAGGTAGGTCGTTCCCAGCGTCTGCTGCTTGATTGCATTGAAGGTCAGCGTCAGGGCGGGATAGAGGGCCACAAGGATCGCGGCAATCCACGGGGTGCAGCGGTCCGCGAAGAAGAGCGCGGCAACCCTGTGCGCGAGGTAGATGCTGAGAAGCCAGAGCAGGACGTTTGCCTGCCAGAAGACGCTCCACGAGTCCGCCTCCTCGCCCGGCAGGTGCAGAAGCGCGTAGGCCAGAAAGGGCGAGGCCAGGCGCTCTGTGCCGGGGAATCCCTGCACGGGGTGCCGGGTCTTCTCGGCGGGCAGCTTCTCCCGTAGGGCGAGCATGTTCGTGTAGTTGCACAGCCCCTCCGCAATCAGCGTCCTGTACCCGGTCGGCGTCGCGACAAACTGGGCCGCGTAGCCGCCGTAGTACGCTTTGTCCGCAGACCAGTAGTGCTTGGTCTGGAGAATCTCCCAGTCGACGTCGGAGCGGGCGTACGCGAAGAAGACCCCCACGATGGCGCACAGCAGGCCGACCACCAGGATCGGCCGAACCGAGAATCTCGGCGGGCTCGCGACCGACGGGTCTGTGGGATGACTGGGAATCCTGAGACACTTTGCCTGGAGTGGCGGCAGGCAATAAAATTACTTCCGCAAGGCGCGGGCGGCGCGGCCCGGGCCCGGGGTGTCCCGCGGCTTCATCTTGGGCTCGCCGGAGCGGCCCCCGCTGTCAAATTGGCGTGCTGGGAATGTCCTACAGCCTCGCCATCGGCCTCATATGGATGATCGCGGTCGCCTATTGGGTGCTCTCCGCGTGGGAAAACAAGCCCACGGTGTACCGGGCCAACCCGTCGTGGAGAGCGCTGGCCGGCGTCGGGATGGTCTGGCTGTTCGTCCTCATCTTCAGGGCCTACCCGGGCTTTTTCCGGCGCCCCCTCCACGCGCCATCTGGCGCGGCGGGGGCGGCGGGGATCATCGTCTGCGCCGCGGGCGTGGCGCTAGCCATCTGGGCGCGGCGCACATTGGGAAGGAACAGGGGCGGGAACCCGGCGATCAAGGTGGGCCATGAGCTTGGCGTGGACGGGCCCTACCGCCTTGTCCGCCACCCCATTTACACAGGCATACTCACCGCCTTTGCCGGGGCCGGCATCGGCGGCGGCCAGGTGATTCAGCTGTTTGTTCTCGGATTGGCGCTAATCTCTCTCTGGGCCAAGCTGCGGATCGAGGAGGCGCTGATGCTGCGCCAGTTTCCGCAGGCGTACCCCGAGTATAGGAAGCGCACAAAGGCGCTCATACCCTTCGTTCCTTGAGGATGGGCGAGGCCCGCGGCCGCCGCCGACGCTTTCGCCGCAGCCTACGGGCCGGCCACAGCCTGCAGCTCGCCCGCCCGCGGCGCGGCCCGGTCGATATTGGGGGCCACGTCCGAATCGACGCGCCCCAAGGCCCAGTCGATCCCTCCCACCAGGATCGCCTGGAACATCGGGCTCGCCCAAACGTCGTCGCGGTGGCCGAGGTTCGTGTAGAAGACGCGGCCCTGGCCGTACATGCGCGCCCAGGTCGAGGGATAGTTGGGCCTCGCATAATCGGGCCCGGTCATCCCCGACGTGTCCTGCACCAGCAGGACATGCAGGTTGCTCGCGAAGTTCTTCATTGTGTACCATTCCTCGAGCATCCGGTTGTCGGTCGGCACGGAAATGATCCCGGGGAACTTCGGGTCGACCACGATCAGGTGCGAGGGCTGCTGCTGGCCGTGCCTGATGAACTCGCCGCCTATCATCTTGATGTACGGGTCGGCATTGTCGCCGTCGCTCCTGAACCGGTCCCCCTTTATGTCCTTCCCTCCGGGCGAATGGAATGTGTCGGTCGCGCTGTGGGTCCCGATGAAGCCCTTCCCCTCGAAAACTGCCTGGAGGAACGCCGCCTTGCCCTCGGCCGTCATGGGGGGGTTCCCGTCGGTGCCCGCCTCCGTAAGGTCGCCCGTCGTGTAGAAGAAGAACGCGTCAAACTGCGCGAGGTACGCGGGCTTGAAGAGGCTTCCGTCCTTCGAGAAGACGAACTCGATGTTGTTGCGGGCGCCCAGCGTCTTGAGGACCTGGAAGGACAGGCCCGGCACGGCGCTTCCCGGGAACGCGGTGAATGGCTTGGAGGGATCCTTGATCACGGAGTGCTCGTACCCCGAAGATTTCGTGAAGAAGAGCACCCGCTTCCTCGGCAGGCTTGCCGGATCGTCGCTCTTTTCTGGGGACGCAAGGAGGCCGCCGGGAACCATCATGGCGAGAAGAAGTGGCACGAGTGGAGTTTTCATGGAGGAAGCCGATTCTCCCCGAAAACTCCGAAAGGTCAACAGCAGCCACCGTGGCCGCGCCTCCGGCGCAGCCCGCGCGGTCGCCCGGCCGCAGGCTATCTCGCAATCTCGGGCAGCGACCAAAGAAGGTCGACCTGCAGCGTCCCCGCAAACTGAGGGTCGTCCATGCCGGTGTAGCGGGCGCCCGAGTATCGCGGCGCAGAGGCGAGCCCGGCCGGATTGTAGTTGGCCCGGATGTGGCAGCTCATGCAGTTGCAGTTGACCCCGACGTTGTTGCTCGCCGGTCGGCCATCCGGGCCGCTTCCCGGCAGGGAATCCGGGAGATTGGCGGGGCTGAATCGCGCCTCGAGGTAGGGATTGTAGGTGTAGATCGCCGATCCGGAATTCTGGCCGCCGACGCTTGGCTGGCCAGGCGTCAGCATGTCGTACCCGAGCGCCATGGCGTAGTTGCGCGGCGCGCCCGCGAGCTGTGCCGGGCGCAGGCCGGCTATTGCCTCGGAGCTCGGCACCTGCGGGCTGTTCGGCGTCGGCGTCCACCAGAAAGTCTGCCACGTCCACCGCGCGATTTCGCGGCCGGCCACGTGCATGGCGACCAGGACCGCGTAGTCTCCGGCGCTAGCGCTCGCTCCCGGCTGCTCCGCATTGAACTGTGCCGCCTCGAGCGCCGAAAGACGGTGGTTGATCATGCTCGACACCGGATACGTCGTCTCGTCCGTGCGCGAGCTCCCGTCCGCAGCGGCCTGCGTGTCGATCTGCCCGCTGCCGCTGCCGCCGCCCTTCACGTCAATCCAGGCGACGCCCGGCCACATGGCGGGGCCCCACGCCTGGGGCGTCGAGGGCGGCCCGGACCACGCGTTGAGTCGGTAATACCGGCCGTTCACCAGCGTCTGGACAGTTATGACCTGAAACGCCGACTTGAGGGTGAGGGCCGTGGACGGAAAGGGAGGAATCTGCTGGGCGCCGCTCTGTCCGAGCTGGTTTAGGGCGGCAATGCTGAGCAGCTGCTCCCTCACAATATGGTCGGTCGCCGTCGGATCGAACTTCACGTAACCGAACACGGTCTCGGAGCCTTCGGTCGCAGCCGAGCCCGACTCCTCCTGGACGTCGCTCCCGTGCTGGAACTGGTTGAAGTGCCTCAAGGCCGATCGCGGCCGCGGCAGGCTCGGGAGCGCGGGGGAAAGTCGCGTGTTAGTCACGTCGGATAGCTCCTGTGGCGTGAACCAAGTCTCGAATACGCGTAGCTTCTGGCCGTTGTCGACCTGGGCCGTCTCCATGGTGAGGGCCGTCCAGAGTCCCCAGCCATGGAGGTTCATGTTCTCAAACGCAGTCGCCGCGTCCGCGGGTGGGCCGTTTCCCATTTCATAGACCCAGTTCACGATCGTCGCCTCGCTTTCGGGAAAGCGGAATCCCGGAACCTGCGGGTTCGGCAGGAGCACCGCCGTGACGGCGCCGGCCGGCAGGGCCGACAGCAGGCTTGAGGCCCAAGCGAGAAGAACTTTATGGCACTTCATAAACCTCTACAAGCGCCACGCCTGTGTCGCCGCTCGCTCCCGAAACCTGGGCCGTGTACGCCCCGGGCGGCAGGGTGACGACGATCGCCGAATCGTTGCTCGTGGAGGATCCCCACGCGAACGCTCCCACCGTTGAGGCAGTGGCCGATATCTGCGCGTTGCCGCCCCATCCGTTGTTGCTCTCGATCACAGTGGAGCCGGAATAGAGCTGCAGCTGCGGGTCCGGCAGCGTCCCCGGGACGCCAAAGGGAACGAGCGCAGGGCCCGAGGCCCTGATGAGGACCGTCCTGGAGGTGCTGCCGCCTATTGCAAAGCCGGCGATCAGGATGTTTGCCCCCGTGCCCACCTGGACCCGCGCTGCGATATTGACGATCCTCGGGGTCGTCGGCGTGTACGTGCCCGCAGGCGTGGCGTCGTAGACTTCGGCGAGCGCGACGCCGGTGTCGCCGCTTTGGCCGGCGATCTGGGCCGTGTAGGCTCCGCCTGGTAGCGTTTCGAGGAGCGCTGAGTCGTGGCTCGAGGGGCTGCTCCAGGCAAATGCGCCCACCGAAGCCGCGGTGCTCGCAATCTGGGCGTTGCCCGCCCATCCATCGTTGCTGCCCGTCATGGTCGATCCGGAGTAAAGCTGCAGCTGAGGGTCGGGGAGAGTGCCCGCGACGCCAAAAGGAGCAAGAGCCGGGCCCGACGCGCGGATCAGGAGCGACTCCGAGCCCGAGGTACCCGCCCCGCCCAAGACAAATCCGGCGATCAAGACGTTCGCCCCCGTGCCGACCGTCGACCGGCAGGAGATGTTAATCAGGCGCCCAATGTCGGGCGTGTTGTCGATCGCGACCATTGCGGCGTTGCTCGTCGCAGCCCCCGCGGAATTGGTCGCAACGCACGTGTAGCTTCCAACGCCGGCAACCGCGTTGCCCAACAGGAGAATCGGGCTTGTCGCCCCGAAGACCGGTGTCGTGCCATTGAGCATCCACTGGTAGGTGGGCGAGTTGGACGCCACGGCGACCAGCGCCACCGTCCCGCCCGGCACGGTCGCGGAAATCGGCTGAACCGTGAAGACCGGCGCGCCGCTCACGGCAGGCGAGACCACGACCGTGAAATCAAACACGCTCGATATGCCGGTCCCGGTGAATCCCGACACCCCGCCACCGCCCTTTTCGCCGGGTTCCGCGAAGCCCTGCAGGGTGAACGTGTAGGTGCCCGGCGCAGTCGGTTTTCCGAGGAGTATGGGGGTGGTTGTGTTGTTCCCGCCCGAGCTCATCCCGGTCCAGGGGTCGTTCGTGCCGGACGTGGTGGCGTCGAGGATGCCCGGCCCGCTGAGCACCATGTTGGGGTTCTCGTGCGCCTCAAAATCGAGACCCGGGGGGATTTTCCCCGTGACCGCCCATGAGGCGACGTTCATCGTGTTGGTGATCGTGAAGCCCAGCGGAGCGATCTGAACTCCGACCGTGGCGTCGAACGTGGGGAGCGGGCCGGTCGGGTTGGGCGTCAGGCTCGAGGCGAGAATCGTGGCGCCTGCGATGGAGTTGATGGCCCCGAGGGCGGCAATGGTCGCGCCCGTTAATCTCACAAGGGCGCCGGTCGTCGAGGCCGCGACGAAGTCGTCGGCCACTGCGGCGAGGCGGACGGAGGGCGAGCGCTGCAGCAGCGCGAGCAGGGTGAGGGTTGACAGGTTCATCCAGGCAAAGCGGCGCCGGACGTGTTCGATGATTTTCATGGTGATTTTGTTTTGGTCTGATTCCTGTGGTTCAATTGCTGAGGGGCGTCCGGTTCATCGTTGGGCAGGAGGATGCGCGCTCAGTTGCAGCCGCAGCCGCTTCCCCCCACCCCCTTGCCCCCCGAGGCGGCCTCGCGCGAAAAATACACGTGCTCGATCATCGCCGACGCCAGCGGGTCGCGGTCGGGATTCATCGCCTCGTCGGCCAGGGCCGCGCGCTCCCACGGCCGCACCCGCACCGCCGCCGGCGTGGAGCAGCCGCCGAGGAGCGCAGCTGCGCCGCCGAGGAACGCGATCGCAAGGAAACGTGCGCGAAGGGGCTTCATGGCAACGGGGCCTTTTCACTGAGGAGGGCCTCAATTTCCCCGCGCAATTCGCGCTCCGTCTGCTCCCCATGGAATCCCGGGTGGATGAACCGCACCCTCCCCGTTCGGTCGACTAGGTAGCTCGTCGGCATGGTGGGGACCTGAACCACCCGGACCAGCGCCTGCTTCGAGTCGTGCAGCGTGGCGAACGGCGGCTTTAGCCTCGCAACAAAAGCCGCGTAGGCGGACGGGCTTTCGTCGACGCTTACGGCGGCAATGACGAGTCCGCGCTCCGCGTACGCCGCGCTCAGCCGCGCGTACGCCGGGAAGGATGCCTTGCAAGGCCCGCACCAGGACGCCCAGAAGTCGACGAGCACCACCTTGCCGGCCGTTTCCCGAAGCGCGCCCCCGGTGAGCCCGGCCGCTGCGATCGGCGGGAATACGCTCCCCGGCGCCACCTGTGCCGGCAGGGCGGCCGCCAGCGCGGCGAAAGCCGCGGCGGCGGATCCCCTAAGAAGCGATGCCAGCCGTGTCTGCGCGTTTACCATAGGAACTTGACCCCAGCGGTTGTGATGCCTGCGCGCGGATAGGCGCTCTGAGGCGTGACTCCGTCTCGGCCGCGCATGACGTATTGCTCGTATGCCATGTCGAGCTGCACCCAGCTCTTCGGCTTCCACACCGCCTTCAGCCCGTACGCATAGCTTTCCACGGAGGAGAGCCGGAAATCCGAGGAGTAGAACGGCCCCCGACCCACCGTCGGAACGTGATCCGGGATGATCGGGGTCTCGTTGAGGTCGTAGTAATAGAAGTTGGCGGCGCCCTGCTCGTTCAGGCGCGCCGATGGCTCCAGGATAAAGTCTCTGCCCAGGTGCTGGAGCCAGGTGGCGTCCAGCGTGTGCGCAACCACGCCAAAGGTGTCGGCGTAGAAGCGGTAGCTGGCCTCGGCGGCCCCGTTGACGCCGGCAAATGCGTGGTTGACGGAGGCGAAAACCGACCCCTTGTCGCGCGTGCCCGGGGCGTTCTCGCCGAAATCCTCGTGAAGGAAGATGTTCGTGAAGATCTCAATGTCCTTCTCCACGTATTTGTGCGGCTCGGCGAGGTACCCGGTTGCGCGCCCCCACGTGACGTTGAGGGTCACGAATGTTCGCGGGCCGAGCAATTGGGTGATCCCAACTATGGCCTCGTGGTTGTGTTTGGGCAGGTATGCGAGCTCGAAGAACACCTCGACGCGGTCGTAGGTCCCGGCCATGCCGGCGCGCAGCGTCGTGTTCTTCTCATTGAAGTCGGTCAGCGTGTTCACTGACCAGCCCCAGGAAACATAGTCGGTTTCGCGGCTCTCCGCGAAACCGAGGTCCACGTTGACGTTCTTGAGCTGCTGGGAGAGGTCCTCGCTCCATGCCTTCCGGCGCGTGTGTATCTCCGAAAGATTGACCTGGGCGCTTCCGGGCGGCGCCGGAATTCCCGTCGGCGTTGCGCCAGAGACCGCGTCGATCGTGCCCAGGAGCGTCAGGTGCGTGTCCGCGCCGATATCCTGGTCGGCCCGCCCGCTCTGGGTCTCCACGGTGATCCGCCCGTCCTCCTCGCGGTAGTTCTCGAACTTGTATTCGATCGAGTCGTCGGCGCGCGCCGACGGGCGCGGCAGGCACAGCGCCAGAGTCGCCGCCAGCATGGCGGAGGAAGGGACTGGGCGCACGAGGCGGTTCGTCATCCGCCCCAATTCTCGGGCGCGTGCGCCGGCTTCGGAAGGCTCCTACCGTAACGGGGTTGTTACAGTCCCGGCCCGCCGCCCCTTATGTTTCAGAACCGCGCTGTGAACTGCAGGGCCAGCATGTCGCCCCAATTCTGCAGATTGGCGTCCTGGTGCTCGAGGCTGTACTGCAGCTTGACCTCCACGTGCGGCGTCAGCCGGTAGCCGGTGCCCACGTCGACGCGCTCCACGTTCCGGCCCCATCGGGCGGTTCCCGTGGCGGTGGGAAGGCTGGAGAACAGCTGCTGGTTCCAGCGCAGCGCGCCGAAAAGCTGCGGCGTGAACTTGTATTTCGCCTCGACGTAGTAGGTCTGGGTTCTGGCGTTGCCCACCTCCGGTATCTCAAAGCGCGCCTCATAGATCTCCGCCCAGATCTGCAGGTGGTGCCAGGCGAAGGCTACGTCCTGACCCATAACCACTTCCAGATACTGGTCGAAACCTTTCCCCGGGGCGAGAGTCGGCGCCGCCATTGGCTGGAGATAAGTCCCCGCGCTGGCGGAAAAGCCGAAATTCCACATTTCCCCAGCCAGGAAGCCGACGCGCCCGCTGAGGGTCGGATGCTGCCACTGCGTCTCGGTCGGCGCCCAAGTTTCGGGCCTCGACGAGAGCGAAGTATTCTTCAGCTCGAATGCGTAGTCGACCTTCCCGATCTCACCGAAAACGGCGGCGCCACTGGCGTAGCTGGGGCCCCAGATGATCGGTACGTCGTGGTATTCCTGGAGGTATTCGCCGCCGTACGTGGGCGCGGGCCGGAGGCCGGCCCACGCCAGCTCCTCGCTGGTCTCACGGGCCGCCGTAGTGTCCCAGACGCCCGTCAGGTTCTCGTAGGCCAGCGGCGCAGTGACGAATGGGTTGTCCCACGATCCGTGCCGGAGCGACCAATTGCCGACCACCGTAGCAAATTTCCCGATCTGCAGATTGAAGCGCCCGTCGTCCCACGGCGTGAAACGCAGCACGTACTCGTCAAGCCGGACCGGGGGGCCGGGCTCGCCAGGATCAAACCCGTTGTCCGCGCGCGATTCCACGAAGGCGTAGACATGCGTTCCCACCTGGGCGTCGAGGAAGAGGCTCAGGCGCGGATTGAAGACCTCGTTTCCCTCGGAAAAGATGAGGCCCGGCGCGGGCTGGCGCAGGTAATAGCCCTCGAGGTCAAGCGTTCCGCTCAGCCGCGCGCGCAGGTTGTCGTTCCATGCCCCGAACGTGAGCCGATCATCGAGGCGGTCGAGCGGGTCGTCCTGGCCGAGAGCAGCCCCGCCAGGCGCCATCATGCAGACAGCGGCGGCGCCAATGGCCCTCGCGATGGAGGACATCCGGGTGCGGGCGTCCGTGCTCATGCCGGTGCGCTCGGGTCGCCGGAGGCCTGGGACAGCCGGAACCGAACCTCGAACTCCGTCCACGCCTCGTCCGAGCGAGCCAGCCGCACGTCGCCCCCGTGAACGCGCGCGAGCTCCCTGGCTAGGTTCAGACCGATGCCGTGCCCGGGGACATTCTCGCCGACGGAGCCACGGTGAAAGCGGTCGAAGATATGCTCCTGCGCAGCGGCCGGCACGGGGCGGCCGGTATTGCCGATGGAGAGCACGGCCCAATCCCCATCCGCGCGGGCGGCGATGCTGATCCGGCCGCCGGGGCGGTTGTACTTGCGGGCGTTTTCGAGGAGATTCTGCAGGATGAGCGTCGCATAGCGCTTCTCGCCGGCGATCCATAGCGAAGGAGGGTAATCGGCGTCGACTTTGAGATCGAGCGCGTCGGGCAGAGCCCCGAGATCGTCCAGCCATGCCTCGATCAGGGGCGTCAGGTCCAGCCGGCTGAACTGAATCTGGAGGCGGCCCGCATCCATCCTAGAGAGAAGCAGCAGGTCCTCGATGACGCCAGCGAGCCGGAATGTCTGGTGCACGAGGGCCGAGACCTCCTCGCGAGCCTCCGCGGAGAGGGATTCTCCCGCGAGCAGCTCCTCAAGGCCTGCGCGAAGGACGGTGACGGGCGTCTTGAGCTGGTGGGAGGCATCGGCGGAGAAGCGGGCGGACCTTTGCAGCTCCCGGCTGGTGGACTCCAGCGCTGCTTCCGCGCGGTACCGCTGCGCCCGATTCTCCTCCGAGTCCACGGCGAGCTTCTCGACCGGCTTCGAGAGGCGGCTTGAGAGAAGGTGGCTGGCGGCGAAGGCGCCCATCATGAGCAATGCGCCTGCGCCGGCGAACTGCCAGGCCAGGATACGCTGGCGCGCCAGCGAGTCGGCGAGGGGGTAGATCGAGACCTCGTAGGCGGGTGGAAAGAGCGAGCCCGGATTCAGGAGCTTGCAGAAGAGCATATACGGCGCGCCTCCGGCGCGCACCTCGTAGCCGCCCTCCGTCAGGCCTGCCGCGGCAATCGCGCGGGCCGTTTCGACGGCGAGCGCCTGCCTCGCGGATGCGGGCAGTGACGGCAGGTCCAGGCGGCCATTCAGCCATATCCCGCTCTCGATGCCCGCGCGCCCTCCGCCGAAGTTGGCCGGCTTGAAGCCGAGCACGATGGCGGAGATGGTCTCGCCGTTCTCCGAGGAGATGATCGGCATCGCGATGACCTCGTCGATCGCCTCGCCCGCGCCGCCCTCCCCCTTCGTGACGTATCCGGCCTGGGGGCTGTCCGGAAGCGCGCGCAGGTTGAGCTGGGACCCTTCGCGGGGCCCCAGTTCGCCCACGTCCTTGGCATTTGGAGGCGGGATAACCCGGCCGTTCCCGTCAAGGAAGCGGTAGTAGCGGGCTCGGAGGGCGAATGTCCCGGGCTCCCGGGACCGCGCGTCCCCGGCGTCCATCACGTCGAGGAGCTCGTCTCGGGCGCTTGGATACAGAAGGTCGAGCGCTCCGTCCTCGAGCGCCGCGTGGATTCGCGGCCGTCGCGCAAGAGCGCGGCAGCGCTCCGCCAGCACGGCGTGCCTCACTTCCTGCACCGCGTGCAGCGCGGCGAGCTCGCCCTGGAACTCCCGCTCGAAATCCCGCCTCACGTTCTCGGCGACGTTGTGCTGCGCGAACAAGAGGCCCGCAACCGCGACTCCGGAGACAACCAGCATCATCGCCACCACGAGCTTCGTTCGGAAGCTCGCGAAACCGGGACTCCTCGGCTCCGGCGGCGAGATCACGGGAAATCAGCGTGGAGCGTTGCCCCGCCCTGCAGCAGCACCGGGCGCTCGAGTGTCGTCTTGCTGTCCAGCCACGCCTTGAGGACGTAGCGGCCGGCCGGAAGCCCGTCGAGCCGATAGCGGCCCTGGGCGTCGCTCACCACGAAGTACGGCGTATCGAGCACCAGAATGAGCGCCCGCATGTGCTCATGGATGTCGCAGCGGAGCGTCACGAGCCCGGGCGCGTCGAACAGCACCGACGGGATCGGGCGCTCGTCGGAGCGGTAGCGGCCGAGGTCGAAGCGCTTCGCCGGCGAGTAGGAGAAGATGTTGTGGTAGGTGTCGTCGAGGTTGGGAAACTCCACCCTTGATCCGGCCTGGACCGGCAGGAGCCACGGCATGAACATGAGGTCCTTCTGGGCCATCTGCGCCGTCGGCGGCGTTGAGGGACGCGGAAAAGGCCCTTCGAGGTACACCACGGCCACCGGGGGAAACGGCGAGAGGACGCCGCCGTGCGCGACGATCCCGTAGCGCTTGTTCATCACGGGCGCATGAAGGGCCTTCGCCAGCTCCACCCGTCCCTCGGCCGACGCCTGCGCGACCGCGGCCGGGGGCAGCGCCAGCGTGGCGAGAACAGCCGCAAGGCGGCGAAGGCCCGGCGCGGTCATGGCGGGGGACGAATCGTGTAGCCGACCGCGCGGACCGTGTGGATCAAGGGGGCCGCGAAACCCGAGTCCACCTTCTTGCGCAGGCGGGTGATGAATATCTCCACTGTGCGCGTATCGTACTCGTGGTCCCGCTGCCAGACGCGCTCGCAAAGCTCCGTCCGCGAGAACACCCTGCCAGGCTCCTGCATCAGCAGCTGCAGCACGTCGAATTCGCGGGGGGAAAGCGCGACCGGCCGCCCTGCCCGCCCGACGCGGCGGCGGTGCACGTCCATGTGCAAATCGGCCACATCGAGCAGGTCGGCGGCCGTCGGCGTCGCGCCGCGCCGGCCGAGCGCCTCGATCCGGGCCACGAGCTCGTCCATCGAGAAGGGCTTTGCCATGTAGTCGTCCGCGCCGGCGTTCAGGCCCTTGACGCGCTGCTCGACCTCACCGCGCGCGGTGAGGATGAGGACGCGGGCGGGGCAATTGGCCTCGCGCAGCCCCGCAAGGACGGAGAGCCCTTCGAGTCCCGGAAGGTTCAGGTCGAGCACGATCAGGTCGGGCGGGTGCGCGATCGCGGCCTTGAGGGCCTCCGCTCCGTCAAAGTGGGACGTGGCGGAGTGCCCGCGTCGCGTCAGCGCCTGGGCGACGTGCCGGGCGAGCTGGCGTTCGTCTTCGACGACGTGGATGCGCATGCCGAGTGCCCAAGTAACAAGATGCCGGCCCCACCCGCAAGCGCGAGTGGGCTCCCCGGGCCACTTTGCCACCGGAATGCACTTGGGCCCCGGCCAGCGGCGGCCTGGGCCGGTCCTGCGGCCCGGATGGCCAACGCCCGATTTGAGGCGTGCCCTCGACGGCCCGCGCCCGATCCACGCCGCTCGCTCCCGCCGGAATTCGGGCCTGTACCGGGCCCGGCCTCCTGCGCTATAATGCGATACTCGCATGAAAATACTCTTCATCGGCGGAACGGGGATCATCAGCACCGCGTGCACGGAGCTCGCGGTCGCCCGCGGCCTGGAGGTGACCCTCCTCAACCGCTCGCAGCGCAGCCCGGTCCCGGGAACCCGGACGATCGCGGCCGACGTCTCCGTTCCGGGCGCCGCGGCCCAGGCGCTCGCCGGCGCGACCTGGGACGCTGTGGTCGACTTCATCGCCTTCAACCCGAGGGACGTCGAGGCGCGCCTGGGGCTCTTCCGCGACAAGGTCGGGCAGTATGTCTTCATCAGCTCCGCAAGCGCCTACCAGAAGCCCCTCACCCACTACCTCATCACAGAGTCGACCCCGCTCGCCAACCCCCTCTGGGACTACTCGCGCAACAAGATCGCATGCGAGGAACGGCTGATGGGAGCCTACCGCGAGGAGGGTTTCCCCTTCACCACGATCCGCCCGTCGCTCACCTACAGCGACTGGATCGTGCCGCTTGCGGTCAACAGCTGGCTGAAGGGATACACGGCGATCGACCGCATGCGCAGGGGTCTGCCCGTCATCATTCCCGGCGACGGGCTCTCGCTCTGGACGATCACGCACAACTCCGACTTCGCAAAGGGCCTGGTCGGTCTCCTCGGGCACGCCGGGGCGATCGGCCACGCGTTCCACATCACCTCGGAGGAGGCGCTGACCTGGAACCAGATCTACGCGATGACGGCCGAGGCGGCCGGCGTCCCCTCCCCCAGGTTTGTCCACATCGCCTCCGATTTCATCACGGCCTGCATTCCCGCGATGACCGGGACGCTGCTCGGGGACAAGTCGCATTCCGCGGTCTTCGACAACTCGAAGATCCGCCGCTTCGTGCCCGATTTCGTCGCGACCACGCGCTACCGGGATGGGATCGCGCGGACCGTATCATGGTTCGACGCCGACGCATCGCGGCGGCAGATCGATCTCGAGGCCTGCGCAGATTGGGACAGGCTGATCGTCGCGTACGGCCGCGGACTCGACTCGGCGGCCAAGGAGTTCCGGCCGGCCGACGCGCAGGCGCGCTAGCGCCAGTAGCCGCGGATGAAGACGTACTGGCCGCCGCGGTAGACCCAGTGTGGCCGGACGAATTCGTTGACACCGGGCGGCGGAATCTCCCAGTGGCCCGGGACCCAGCCGTAGCGGTAGCCGTCAAAGGTGTTGTAGCCCGCGATCCAGAGCGCGGAGGGCGTCGGCTGGGGCGTAACGTAGTCGGCCTGGGCCGCGGGAGGAGGGGGCATCTGGGGCATCGCAACCCGCGAGGTCGCCTCGTACTCCGACCGGTAGATCGTGCCCTGCTGGTTGTCGATCGAGTTGCCTATGGTTCCGCCCACGATCGCTCCGGCCACCGCGCCCAGGGCGGCGCCGCCCACCGAGTTGTGCCCGACGCTGTTGTTCCCGAGGATGGCTCCCGCCAAGGCGCCCATGGCGCCTCCCGCGACGGCTCCGTTCTGCGTGTTGGGCCCGGTGCCGACGCACCCGGTGCAGAGTGCTGCGGCAATTGCTATCGCTAAGATTGGCTTGGATTTCATTCGAGTAGTCTGACGAGTTTAGAACATGGCGGTTTCTCAAGGTTCCGCCCAAATCCCCTGTTTTTTGTCGCGTAACCCGCTACGGGTGAAACGGATCGCCCTGATTCCCGAGCCCTATTCCTCGGCCTGGAGCGCGGCGACCACGTTGAAGTCCTCGAGCGTCGTCGTGTCGCCCTTCACCGCGCCGCCGGCCGCGATCTCCTTCAGGATCCTGCGCATGATCTTGCCGCTGCGCGTCTTCGGGAGTCCCGCGGCGAATCTGACGTCGTCGGGGCGGGCGAGCGAGCCGATCTCCCGCGCCACGTGCTCGCGGATCGTCTCCTTCAGCTCGGCGGTCGCCGCGACCCCGTTCTTCAGGGTCACGAAGCACACCAGCGCCTGCCCTTTGAGGTCGTCGAGCCGGCCGACCACGGCCGCCTCCGCCACGCTGGGGTGCGAGACAATCGCGCTCTCGACCTCGGCGGTTCCGATCCGGTGTCCCGACACGTTGAGCACGTCGTCGATCCTCCCGACAACCCAGAGGTAGCCGTCCTCGTCGAACCGGGCCCCGTCCCCCGCGAAATAGTATCCGGGCAGCTCGCTCCAGTACTGCATCCTGAACCGCTCGTCGTCGCCCCAGAGCGTCCGCAGCATGGAGGGCCACGGCTTGGCAAGGAACAGCCTGCCGCCGCTCCCGCGCGGGACGTCGTTGCCCGCCTCGTCGAGCACCCTCGGCACGACCCCGAAGAACGGCCGCGTGCACGAGCCCGGCTTGAGGGGCGTTATTCCCGGTAGGGGCGTCACCATGATGGCCCCCGTCTCCGTCTGCCACCAGGTGTCCACGATGGGGCAGCGCTTCTTGCCGACGACCGTGTAGTACCACATCCACGCCTCCGGGTTGATGGGCTCGCCCACCGTGCCGAGCAGGCGCAGGGAATCGAGCCGGTGGCGGTTGACGTAGGCGTCGCCCCAGCGCATGAAGGTCCGGATAGCCGTCGGCGCCGTGTAGAGGATAGTCGCGTGGTGCCTGTCGATCAGCTCCCAGAGCCTGTCCGGCTCCGGGTGGTTGGGGGCCCCCTCGTACATGAAGACGGTGGCGCCGCTCGAGAGGGGGCCGTACACGACGTAGCTGTGGCCCGTGACCCATCCGACGTCCGCCGTGCAGAAGAAGACATCGTCCTCCTTGAGGTCGAAGACGTACTTCATCGTGATCGTCGCCCCCAGGAGATAGCCCGCGCTCGTGTGCAGGACACCCTTGGGCTTTCCCGTGGACCCGCTCGTGTACAGGATGAACAGGGGGTGCTCGCTGCCGAAGGCCTGGGCCTTGTGCGAGTCGGACCTTGCCGCGACGAGGTCGTGCCACCAGAGGTCGCGCCCCTCGGCCATCGCCACCTCCTGGCCCGTGCGCTTGAGGACGACCACGTGCTCGACGCTCGGCGTCGCGGTGACGGCGCGGTCCACGCTCGATTTCAGCTCGATGATCTTGCCGCGGCGCCAGCCGCCGTCCGCCGTGATGATCACCCGCGCCTTGCAGTCGTTCACCCGGTCCTTGATCGCCTCGCTCGAGAACCCGCCGAAGATCACCGTGTGGACGACCCCCAAGCGGGCGCACGCGAGCATCGCAATCGCCGCCTCGGGAACCATGGGCATGTAGATCGCCGCGCGGTCGCCCTTCGCGAGGCCGAGCCCGGCGAGGGCGTTCGCCATCCTGCAGACCTCCCCGTGCAGCTGCCGGTAGGTCAGGGTGCGGACGTCACCCGGCTCGCCCTCGAAGATGATCGCCGCCTTGTTCGCCCTCCCCGAAGTGAGATGGCGGTCGAGGCAGTTCTCCGCGACATTCAGCCGCCCGCTCTCGAACCACTTGGCATGCGGCAACTTCCATTTTAGCACCTTCTTGAACGGACGGCGCCAGGTCAGGTGCTCCCTGGCCTGCCTGCCCCAGAATTTCTCGGGAGTGTTGACAGACTCGGCGTAGAGCCTTTTATACGATGCTTCGCTCCCAAGGTTAGCTTGGGCTTTGAACTCGGCCGAAGGCCTGACAACCCGGGTTTCCCGGGAAATTGAGGTAATCGTCTGGTCGGTCACAATATGGCTGATTGGGGGTTAAGGACGCTCGAAAGACGCGGCACTTATCCCCCCTTGAGTTTTGAGCGTCAAGCGCGGGCGCGCCCTGCCTTCATTTTGTATGGAAAAGAAATCCCTTTCCGCCTCGGCGGAACAGCCTGCTGCGCCCCCACCGGACGCACCCGCAGCCCCGGCCGCTCCAGAAGCGGCAGCAACCGCCACGCCGCCGGTTGACAACACGATCCATGTCGAGGGAATCCTGGACATCGACGTGACAAAGGGCGGCAACGGCCAGCTGCTCGACATGGCGAAGAACGGAAAGCGCCGCCCTACGGACACATTCGTGCCCAAGGAGCTCATCCGCCGCTTCAAGCTCAAGGCAGGCTCTCTGGTCGGCGGATCCGCGTTCCCCCCCGAGGGCCGCTTCCCGAACCCCAAGATGCGCTACATCGAGACCGTCGACGGGATGACGCTCGAGGAGCGGCGCGGCAAGCCGGACTTCACCGCGCTGACCACGGTCTCCCCGGACAAGCACCTCAAGCTTGAAATGAAGGACGGGCGGATGACGACGCGCGCCGTCGACCTGTTCTGCCCCATTGGCAAGGGGACGCGCGGACTGATCGTGGCACCGCCCCGCACCGGCAAGACGATCCTGCTGCGCGACATGGCGCTCGGGATCCTTGAGAACAATCCCGAGTGCCACGTGATGATCCTCCTGGTCGACGAGCGCCCCGAGGAGGTCACGGACTTCAAGCGCAGCGTCCCCGCGGAGATCTGGGCCTCGTCGAACGACGAGCAGATCGAGAACCACCTGCGCATCGCCGACCTCTGCATCGAGCGCGCCAAGCGGCTCGTCGAAGCGGGCAAGCACGTCGTCCTTTTCCTGGATTCGATCACCCGCCTCGCGCGGGCCCACAACACGCAGCGCAACACCGGGCGCACCGGTTCGGGCGGACTCGACGTCCGCGCCCTCGAACGGCCCCGCCAGCTCTTCGCCGCCGCCCGCAACACCGAGGAGGCCGGCTCGCTCACGATCATCGCCTCCGTCCTTGTCGAAACCGGAAGCAGGATGGACGACGTGATCTTCCAGGAATTCAAGGGCACGGGCAACATGGAGCTTGTCCTCGACCGCAAGTGCGCCGAGATGCGGCTCTGGCCCGCCATCAACGTGGCCTCGTCGGGCACGCGCAAGGAGGAGCTCCTGATCGACGCGAAGAAGCTCGAGGGCATCCACTTCTTCCGCCGCGCCCTCGTGCAGCAGAAGATCGAGGAGTCGACCGAGACGATGATCGCCCGCCTCTCAAAGACAAAGACCAACGATGAGTTTCTCAAGCTGATCGCCCGCTGACCAAAACTTCGCTCTTGCGCGCCCCCGCGCGCGATCGGCACCCTGACCCCTCCGCACCCACCTACCGCTGAACCAAACGCATGCATAGTTTCTCCGAGCAATGCCTCGACATGGCCCGTTCGATGCTGGGGCACAATCTCGACTCGATCCAACCCGACGGAACCGTTCTTCCCACCCCAGGCGAGCAGTCGCGCCCGGATGAGCCGGGGCACGTCGCGTGCGCGCTCGGAGAGTATTACCGCGCGACGGGCGAGACGACGCTCAAGGGGTTCGACATCATCGACCTCGCCGCGCGGTGCGTGACGGCGCAGATGTTCACCGATCCGCCGGCGGAGAACGGCCTCGCCTACGCCGCCCTCGGCCTCCTCTGCTTCGGCCCGTCCAAGGAGCGCAACCCGGTCTGGGAGCGCCTGGTCGACGAGACCCAGCAGCGGATAGACAAGCAGCTGCTCCACCGCAGCGACTACGACAACCACTGGCAGGCGTTCAACATCGCCAAGGCCGTGGCCCGCTTCAGCTTCGGCCTCTCGAAGAAGGACGAGACCTCGAGGCTCATCGAGCGCATGGTCGACCGGATCAACCAGACAAGCTCGGCGGGCTTCTTCGACGACTCGGTCGCGGGGCTGGGCGGAAACTTCAACCTCTACGGCGTGTGGTCGCTCGTGTTCATCCGCTCGGCGCTGCAGCTCCACGCCAACAGCGGCGTGCGCGACCGCAAGCTCCCGACGCTGCGCACCTACGGCGAGAAGTACATCCGGATGATGCCCGACCTGGTCCGGGCCGACGGCCTGGGCTGGGCGTTCGGGCGCGCAGCGGGAGTCTACGGCCAGATGCACTGCGTGAGCCTGATCCTGCAGGGCCTGCGCGACGGGTGGATTCCCGACGACCAAAGGCTCAAGTACTTCGACATCCTGCGGAGGATATTCCTGTTCTTCTACCAGACGTACCTCGACCAGGAGCAGGGCTTCCTCGACCTGCGCGACGAGGAGCGGACGGCCTACGAGCCGCACACGACGCGGATGGCCAACTTCGACGCCGCGCGCTACCTCTGCCAGTGGTCCCGCCTGATCAAGTCCGTGCAGATGCCCGCGGGGGCCCCGTGGTCGGAGCCCCCCCGCACGTCCGGCCGCTTTGTCATCTTCGACAAGGCAAACCGAAAGGAGCAGGGCCTGTTCCTCTACCGCGACGCCGACTCGGGCCTTCACCTCACGCTCCCGCTCATAAGCTGCGGGGGGTTCCTCTCGAGCGACCCGCTGCCCTTCCCCCACTCGCCCGGCGTCTTTGACTGGCCGAACAACGTGTACCTGCCGGTCATGATGCCCGAGCTCACCTTCGGAGACCACGTCACCCTGCCCGCGTTCTACGGCAAGAACTGCGTCACGGGGCTCGGGATGCGCAACAGCTTCTTCTTCCGCTACGAGCAGCCCGACCTGATCACGACCAAGGAGGAGATGGCCCGAGGCCTGGGAAGCGTCAAGGTCCAGTGGAACTTCTCCGGCAAGAAGGTCTCGTGCGAGTTCGCCTACACGGTCAAGCAGCAGGTCACGCTCGACAAGTTCCGCTACGTCCTGGTGGTCGCCGCCCCGCACTCCAAGTACCGCGTGCCGGGCTCCCCGGTCCTCGGCCCGCTGGGCCACCGCTGCAGCGTCATCAAGGACGACTTCCAGGCCACCTGGCAGGATACCGAGGTGGTGAGCGCCGACCCGACCTACCGGACCAATTTCGGGAAGATACACTACCTCCAGTACCTGATCAGGGACCACCCGCTCATCATGAGGCCGGGCCACGTGTACCGGCTGGCCGTAAGCTTCGATCCGGATATCGCGCGGGAGGAAGGTTGATGCTTTCGCGCAGGATCATCCCCTGCCTCGACGTCACAGCGGGGCGGGTCGTGAAGGGCGTGAGGTTCCAGGAGCTGCGCGACGCGGGCGACCCTGTCGAGTGCGCGTCCGCCTACGACGCACAGGGGGCCGACGAGCTCGTCTTCCTCGACATCACGGCCTCGAGCGACGGGAGGAGGATCATGCGCGACGTCGTGGCGGCGACGGCGGAGCGCTGCTTCATGCCCCTCACGGTGGGCGGCGGCCTCCGCTCGGCGGATGACATCGGCGCGATGCTCAAGGCCGGCGCGGACAAGGTCTCCCTGAACACCGCCGCGATCGCGGACCCCGGGCTGATCCTGGAAACGTCCGACCGCTTCGGCTCCCAGTGCATCGTCCTTGCGATTGACGCCAAGTTCGAGCCCGGTCCTGAGCCGCGCTGGCGCGTGTTCACCCACGGCGGACGCAACCCCACCGAGCTCGAGGCCGTCGACTGGGCCGTCAGGGGCGTCGAGATGGGCGCGGGCGAGATCCTCCTGACGAGCATGGACCGGGACGGCACGCAGTCCGGCTACGACATCGAGCTCACGCGGCGCGTGAGCGACGCGGTGCCCGTGCCCGTTGTCGCGAGCGGCGGCGCCGGGCGGCTGGAGCACTTTGCCGACGTGCTCGACAGGGGCGGGGCGAGCGCGGTCCTCGCCGCGTCCCTCTTCCACTTCGGGACCCTCACGATCCCGGGCGTCAAGCGTTACCTGTCGGACCGGGGCGTGGCCGTCAGGCTCTAGCGGCCCGTCAGGCCGATCCCGGGATGCGGGACATCGCGCCCGGGCATCGGAAGCCTCTCCAGCAGCCTGTGAAGCCCGTCGCTTATCGCTATCGTGACGGCCAGCGCGACGAGCATCCCCGCCGTGACCGACCAGGGAGTCAGGGCCGCGTTCGGGAACAGCTGCCGGTGCACGAAGCCGTTATACTCGCGCATCAGGGGCTGGTGGATCAGGAATATCTCCAAGGAGCGCTCGCCGAGGAACTTGAGGGCGCCGCGGCTCACCGCGCTCAGGAACGGCCGGAGCAGGAAGGCGTACACCACCATGAGCGCGGAGCCGACCCAGACCGAGGCGAACACGAAGTTCTGGGTGAAGGGCACGTAGAACATGACCATGAAGGCGCCCCCCAGCGCCGTCGTCGCGGACACTTCCAGGCGGCCGGCCTTGAGCAGCCGGCCGAAGAGAAGCCCGAGGAAGAATCCCGGGATGCGCAGCGAGAGATGGTCGAACTCAACGGGCTGGCGGGTCTGGTAGTAATATACCGCCGGCACGATCGAGACCAGGGATCCCACTAGGAGGAGAATGTCCGGCCGGTCGACAAACCGTCTGAGTGGGAGGTAAAGGAGGTAAAGGGTGACGATGAGCGTCACGAACCAGAACGAATCGTTGATGCTCAGGGCGTATGCGTCGCCGAACCACCCGTGAATGCCGACGAAGTGCAGGAGGATGTCCGCGGCCGCGAAATGCCTGTTCCAGATATAGGCGTCCCCCAGGAGGAACCCCGTGAGCGCGATCCAGTATGCGGGGTAGATCCTCCAGAACCGGCGCAGGAGGAACCGGCCCGCGCCCCACGACGACGCCGAGCCCAGCGTCAGGCCGGCGCCGCTCAGGATTACGAACATGTCGACTCCCACGTCGCCGTGCGCCCTGTTCGTCAGCCCCAGCACCCCGCCGGCATGGTACAGGATGACCAGGAGGATGGCCACGCCCTTGAGCTCGTCCAGGGTCCCGATGCGCCCGGCAACCGGCGCAGGCAGCTCGAGGCGCAGGGAGGCCATCAGGTTCCGGGCGCCGCCTGCGCCGCCTTGGGCTCTCCCACAAGCACGGTGAGCTGCTCCCGCACGGCCACGAAGAACTCGGGGCTCAGGTCGATTGCCGGCACCTCGAAGAGCTGCTTGGTGCGGGCGTGCTCATAAAGGTCGCGGAGGCCGTCGGGCGTCCGGCCCTTCGGGCGGAGCAGCCTCTTTCTCTCGAGCAGGAGCGCCAGGAAACGGACGAGCCGAGCGGTTTCGGGGGTCGCCTCGGTCGCGGGGTCGACAAGCGTGAGAAAAAGAGTCTCGGCCGTGAGCTTGAGGGCGCGCTCCGGGTTCTCCTCCTTCGGGTGCTGCCGGAAGACCTGGACCCAGCGGCACGCCACAAATCCGCCGGGCTGGAGCGAGCCCGCATGAGACTCGAGGGCGTCGTACCGCACGACGTCCCCGGAATCCGTCCGCGCCAGGAGGCTTGCCACGCGGTCGCCGTCGCGGAAGGCGTGGCCGGACACGGAGCACGACGCGGCCCGGGGTTGGAGGTACATTTCCATGGGTTGGAGCCTTTCTTGTTTACTTCCACGGCGGGTGGACGCTAGCAAATTTGCGCCGCAACGCCACTCGCGGCACAATTCATGACCGGACGCCTCATCGCCGTTGGAGACATCCACGGCTGCCATATCGAATTCGCCGAGATGCTCGAGCAGCTCGAGCTCAAGGGCGGGGACCGCCTCGTTCTCCTCGGCGACCTCGTTAACCGCGGCCCGGACAGCGTCAAGGTGATCGACCTCGCGCGCGCCGCCGGCTCCATTTCTCTCCTGGGCAACCACGAGCTGAGGCTCCTCAAGTTTCGGAAGACCGGCGACGACAAGTGGCTCAAGGAGCGCGACCTCGAGACCTTCGACAAGCTTCGGCCGGAGGACTGGGCCTACATGGAGTCGATGCCGCTCACGTACGAGGAGGCCGAGTTAAACACGGTCTTTGTCCACGGCGGGTTCCTTCCGAGCGAGCCCTGGCAGAGGCAGACCGCGGAGGTGGTGACCCGAATCCAGGTCGTCGACAAGGACGGCGAGCCCAGACGGCGCGCCGACGCGCCGGACGCGCCCGCCTGGGCCGACCTCTGGGGGGGGCCGCCGTACGTCGTCTACGGACACACGCCGAGACCCGAGGTCTACAAGCTCAAGTGGTCCATCGGAATCGACACGGGCTGCGTCCTCGGCGGCCACCTGACCGCCCTCGTGTTCCCGGAAAAGCGGCTCGTTCAGGTCAAGGCCCACCAGAGATATTTCTCATGAAGGCCGCGAAGCCCGCCGACGGCGCCCTGCTCCTGTGCCTGGACCTGCAGCCCGTGTTCCTGCGCGCCGTGTCCAACGGAGGGCAGGTCCTCAGGCGCTGCCAGTTCGCGGTGGCCGCGGCGCGCGGGCTGGGGATCGCGGTGGCATTCACCGAGCAGGTGCCGCAAAAGCTCGGGGCGATCGATCCGGCCCTCCTGGCCCTCGTCGAGGCGCCGGCGGTCCACGCAAAGGAGGCTTTCTCGGCCCTCGCAACCGGCAGCCACGCGCGCAGCTTGATCCTCGCCGGCAAGGCCGTAGAGCACCTGATCCTCTGCGGGGTGGAAACCCCGGTCTGCGTCTACCAGAGCGCGGTCGACGCGCTCCAGTGCGGCCTCTCGGTGACAGTCCTCGCGGACTGCGTCGGCGCGCGGCGCGAGTCTGACGCCCGGGTGTGCCTGGAGGCGCTCGCCCGCGCCGGCGTCCACGTCTTGCCCGCGGAGACCGTTTTTTACTCGATCCTGGGGGGGGCGGACCACCCCTTCTTCAGGGCCTACACGGAACTCGTCAAAGAATATGCCTGAATCCCCCTCCCCCCTGTCGTCCGTTCGCGACCTGAAGGCCGCGGACGTGTCCGCGGGGCGCCCATTCGCGAGCGTCCTCGTCCTGAGGAAGCTGT
The DNA here is from genome assembly GCA_937889545.1 of uncultured Opitutaceae bacterium. Taxonomy (GTDB): domain Bacteria; phylum Verrucomicrobiota; class Verrucomicrobiia; order Opitutales; family Opitutaceae; genus Palsa-1447. The sequence continues at coordinate 5,510 of CALAOT010000094.1, read as the reverse complement.
CGGCCAAGACGGCCTCAAACGGCAACCCGTACCTCAACGCCGAGCTGGGCGACCGGACAGGATCGTTCACGTGCACCGTGTTCTCCGACAGCCCCGCGTTTGACGCCGTTCGCGCCGCCATGGAGGGAGCGGTGCTCCGGGTCGAGGGCCGGGTCGACTCCTACCAGGGCCGGCTCTCCCCCAGGATCACACGCGCCTCGGTCGTGCCGCCGGAGGAGCTTTCGTCGGCCGAGCTGGTCGCGAGCCTGGTGGAAACGGCCCCCGAGGAAGCGGCCTCCCTCTGGAGCGAGTTCAACGGCTTCGTCGACTCGATCGCCCTGGGCGAGCTCAAGGCCACCGTCCGGCACGTGCTTGACGAGATAGGCGAGGCGTTCCGGACGGCGCCCGCGGCCACCCTGATGCACCACGCCTACCGCCACGGGCTCCTCGAGCACACGGTGCACATGGCGCGGGCCGCCAGGGTGCTGCTGCCCCTGTATCCCGAGGTCGACCCGGAGCTGGCCATGGCCGGCATCCTCCTCCACGACGCGGGCAAGGCCATCGAGTACGAGGGGGCGCTTGCGACGAGGCGGGGCCGGCGGGGGATCCTTCAGGGCCATGTCGTCCTGGGCTACCAGCTCGTGCGCAGGGCCGCGATCAAGGCGAAGCTCGACCCCGACCGGGCCGAGCGCCTCGAACACATCATCCTCAGCCACCAGGGAAAGCTCGAATGGGGGGCCGCGGCGCTCGCGGCGACGCCCGAGGCGGTCTTCGTCTCGAAGGTCGACGAGCTCGACGCCAGGATGGGCATGGTGCAGCGGGCGCTGCGCAACGCGCCGCCCGGCGATGAATTCACCGAACGGATCCTCGGCCTGGACGCGCCGCTCCTCGTCCGGCGGCTTCCAAGCTGAACGGGCGCAACGCGCCCGCTCAGAGCTCCCGCAGCCGGGCGCCCATCTGGACCAGCTTGTCCCTCATCATCACCTGGTCCTGCGCCTTGTCCATCGCCTCGTCGGGCGAGATGAGCTCGCGGTTCACGAGGTTCATGAGGTGCGTGTCCATCGTGATCATCCCGAGGTTCGCGCCCGTCTGGATGTCGGAGTTGATGCGGAAGGTCTTGTTCTCGCGGATCAGCGACGAGATTGAATTCGTGCTAACCATGATCTCGTAACTGGCGATGCGGCCGCCGCCGATCTTCTTGCAGAGGACCTGGGAGATCACGGCGACCAGCGACGAGGCGAGCTGCGTCCGGATCATGTCCTTCATGTTGGCCGAAAACGCGTCCACGATGCGGTCGATCGTCTTGGCCGCGCCGTTCGTGTGGAGGGTGGCAAACACGAGGTGACCCGTCTCGGCGGCGCTGATCGCCGCCTCGATGGTCTCGAGGTCGCGCATTTCGCCCACGAGTATGATGTCGGGATCCTGCCGGAGGCCGCGCCGGATCGCCTCGGAAAAGCTCGGAACGTCGACGTGGACCTCGCGCTGGGTCACCACGCAGCGCTTGTGCGTGTGGTAGTACTCGATCGGGTCCTCGATCGTGATGATGTGGCCGTCCCGGTTCTCGTTCACGTAGTTGATCATCGAGGCCAGGGTCGTCGACTTGCCCGAGCCCGTCGGCCCCGTGACAAGGATGAGCCCGCGGGGGCGGTAGAGCAGCTCGCGAACCTTGTCGGGCAACCCGATGTCCCGCAGGCCGAACATCCGGTTCGGGATCTGGCGCAGGACAAGGCCGTAGTTGCCCTTCGACCTGAGCACCGACACCCGGAACCGCGCCTTGTCCATGTAGGAGAACCCGAAGTCGGCGCCCCCGTTCAGCTTGGTGCCCTGGACGTGGATGTCAGGGGTGATCGCCAGCATGAGCTTCTCAGTGTCGAGCGCCGTGAGCGGCGGCCCGTCGATGGGGGTCATGCTGCCGCTCAGGCGCAGCGTCGGGGGCTGCCCGACCTGCAGGTGCAGATCGGACGCATTCTGCTCGACCACAAGCTCGAGCAGCTCATTCATCTCGTAATTGACGGTGGGTGCTGCCATGGGGGCTACTGCCGGCTGAGGCTCAATAGGAATTCAGCGTTGGATTTGGTCTTCTTCAAGCGCTGAATCAACATTTCCATGGATTCGATCGGCCCCAGGCCCTGCATCGCGCGCCTCAGGCCGTATATCCGCTGGAGCTCCTCGGGATGGTAGATCAGCTCCTCCTTTCGGGTGCCGGAGCGGTCGATGTTGATGGCGGGGAAGATCCTACGCTCGACGAGGCCGCGGTCGAGGTGGAGCTCCATGTTGCCGGTGCCCTTGAACTCCTCGAAAATGATCTCGTCGGCGCGGCTGCCCGTGTCGACGAGCGCGGTCGCGATGATCGTCAGGCTGCCGGCGCCCTCGATGTTCCGGGCGGCGCCGAAGAACCGCTTCGGCTTCTGGAGGGCATTGGACTCGAGGCCGCCCGACATGATCTTTCCCGAGCTTGAGGCAAGCGCGTTGTAGGCGCGCGCAAGCCGCGTGATCGAGTCGAGCAGGATGACGACATGCTCCCCCTGCTCCACGAGGCGCCGGGCCTTCTCGCCGACCATCTCGGCGCAGTGGACGTGGTTCTCGGGGGCCTCGTCAAACGTCGACGAGACGACCTCGCCCTTCGTGTGCCTCCGGAAGTCGGTCACCTCCTCGGGCCGCTCATCGACCAGCAGGCAGATCAGCTTCGCAGAAGGGCTGTTCTCGGAGACCGAATTCGCGATGTTCTGCAGGAGGATCGTCTTGCCCGTCCGGGGCGGCGCGACGATGAGGCCGCGCTGGCCGAATCCGATGGGCGTGAGGATATCCACCGTGCGCATGGACACGTCCTTCTGGACCTCCGTGTCCTCGAGCAGGATCCGCTTGAGCGGGTAATAGGGAATTAGCTCCTCGAAGGGGACGACCTTTGATATCTCTTCGGGATCGAGCCCCATCACGTTGTCGATCCGCACGACCGACGGGCAGCGCTCCCCTTCCCGCGGCGGCTGGATCAGCACCTCGACCCGGTGGCCCCGCTTGAGCCCGTATCGCCGGATCAGGCTCTCCGGAAGGTAGGCATCCTCCGGGTACAGGCGGTAATTGACCTGCTCGTGGACGATGAACGCGCCGCGGTCGGTGATGTCGACGTAGCCTCGGTCCGCGAGCGGGCGCCGGTCCTTGGTCGCCGCGCCGAATATCTGCAGGATCAGCTGGAGCCGGTTCGGGGCGCCCTCGAACGGAACCTTAAGCTCACGCGCGAATGCCGTCAGGTCGGCCAGGTTGAGCGAATAGAGATGGTCCAGGTAAAGGGGCTCCCCCTTGCCCGAGGAGATCTCCTTGGCGAGCGCGTCGAGCGCCGCCAGGTCCGCGAACCGCGCAGGATCCGGCAGGTCGCCGTACACCGGCGCCAGGGCGGGAGGCGGGGGCTGCGGGGGGTAATGGGAGGCGGGTCCTCCGGGCCCCGGCTGCCAATGCCCGCCGTGCCGGCCGCGTTTGCGCTTGTTGCGCTTCCACGAATTGCGGTCCTGCCAGTCGCCGTGCCCTCCGCCCTGCCGGCCGTCCCCGCCGCCCGTGTCGGGTCCGGATTCGCGCGTATCCGGGCCGTTCGCGGCCGGGCCCGGCTCCTGCTGCGCTGCGGGCGCGGCCGGCGTCGCGGCGGGTTCGGGCGTTGGCTCGGGAACGAAGACCGCTGCGGGCGCCGTTTCCGTCTCCCCGTCAGGCTTGCGCATCCGCGGCCTTCCGCGCTTGGCCGGCTTTGCGCCAGCGTCGTCGCCGGCCGCCGAAATCTCGTCGTCTGTCTTGGGGGGGAAAGGCATCAGGTTTATTTGAGGGGGGCGCCTGCCTTGGCTCTTTCCAGGGAATCCACGATGCGGTCGACCTGGGCCTTGAGGAAAACGGTTGAACCGTCATTCCAAAGGACGAAATCGGACAGCTCGATCTTCCGAGCCAGCGGCAATTGCTTAGATATGCGTTGCACGGCGAGCGCGCGGTCCATACCGCGCTGCTCCAAGCGGGCGAGTTGCGAAAGTGGATCACATGCGACACAGACCGTGAAATCAAACCAATTCTCGAGCGACTTCTCGAACAGAAGTGGCACCTCAACGAGAAAATCGGCATCCGGACCGGCCCGGAGCGTCGCCCGGACTATCTCGAAGAACCGAGGGTGTGTAAGTTCCTCCAGCCATTGTCTTTCCGCATCGTCCGAAAAGACGATTCGGGCGAGCGCAGGCCGGTCGACGTCTCCCGAGGGCCCGAAAATGGCGTCCCCGAAGTGCGCCCTCAATGCCGCCTTCACCTTATCAGACGGGAGCACCCGCTCGCGGACGATGATATCCGAATCGACATGACGGTATCCCAGGTCGACGAATAGCTTCGCCGCTGTCGATTTGCCGCAGCCAAAACCTCCGGTAAGTCCGAGGACCATTACGTTGAGTGGCCATAGGATACGGAAAACGCCCGGAGTTCAACTGCCGCATGGGAGGGCCCCCGGGTGACTCGGTCCTGCATCTGCGCCTCCCCCGGCCTCGCAGATTTACGCGCGCCTGCCCGGCGTCGAACACGTTCCCGGAGATTCCGGGGCGCCGTTCTTCCGCAGCCCAAATCAACCGCCCGGCCTTGATGGAGCTCAGCCGCCTTGAACGCTCCGGGACCTGTATTTCCATATCATCGGGATCAGCCGATGGGTGCCCTTTAGTTTTGCCGCGAACGCCCGGGGGGCGGACAGGAAGCGCAGGAGCCAGCCGAGCGCCAGTCGGTCGGCCCAAACAGGAATGCGCGTCTGGCGCCCCGAAAGGAATGCGATGGCTCCTCCGATGCAGAGGATCGTCGGCCTGTAGCCAAGCCTGTTGCGCAGGTCCCATCCCAGCCTTTCCTGGACGCCGCCGCTGAGCGCGATGACGATCATTCGCGGCCGGCGGGTGTCGACAAGCCCCAGGAGCCGGTCGTCGGCAATCGGGCCCTCCCTCGGGTATATCGGCGCCACATAGGCGTCGTCCCCGGAGAGGTCGAATCCCTTGGATCGCAACCAGCCAAGGTTGGCATCGGAGTCCTCCGCCGACGGCATTACCCAGAAGGTTTCCCCACGGCCTCGGAACCCGCCGCGGCCGAAAAGCCCGCGCAGAAGCCGCAGCCCGGTGATCCTCCTCACGCGCTCGCCGGTGAGGACAAGCCAGAGAAGGACCATGAATGCGCTGTCGGTGACCGCGAAATCCGCGCCCTCCATAGCCTTGCGGTGGGCCGCGTCATCCGCGAGCCGGACCATGACGGGGGCCGATGGCACGACGATCAGCCCCCCCCCTGCCACGAGCTCGATAAGGCCCTCGAGATCGGAGATGTAGAACCTCACCCCGAGAATCTTCCTGAAAGCGTCAGGCACGGGACGAGTATCATCGAAAGTTGAGAATCCGTTAAAGCGCAAAATGCCCACTCGCGGCTTGACGATCGCCGTCAAATTTGGAGCGTTCTCCCTTCCGCCACACGCCCTCATCGTCTAGCGGCTAGGACGGGGCCCTCTCAAGGCCCAAACAGGGGTTCAATTCCCCTTGAGGGCGCCA
>CALAOT010000093.1 GCA_937889545.1 uncultured Opitutaceae bacterium | reverse complement strand
TCTCCAAAGCTTGCATGCCTCAGCTCCTCTCAGCCACTAAGAAACCGGAAGAACCGTAAAAATGCGCAGCTGATACGCCCGGAAAAGTTGGTCCCAAGCAGATTCGTCGTTGTTGCGGGCCAATTGGACAAGGTTGTTGATGGGTTCGGACACTAGATGCCTTCGTAAAAGTTGAATGTCTTAGCCTAAGAAAGGTTCACGCTCGCGACCGAGAAAACTGCAACCAGCTGGTTTTTATGAGACTAAGCCACATATTAGCCCTCAAATAGATACAAGGCCCTCCAATCATCTTCCGGAAATACTGAGACCAATTCGTCGGGACCTACAAATCATGCGAGTCGGACACGGCGCCGCACGAGACACATAACAGGTGTGCGATCGGCCGAGATCAGTGTCCAAGAGCAGCAAGGACGGCCATTGCCGCGGGGCTGACGGCCATGCGCGTCATGCCTTGGTTCCGGTCAGGGCGATGCCCTCGATGAAGCTGCGCTGCGCGACGAGAAAGAGCGTGATAACCGGCAGGATCACCAGCGTGCTCGCCGCCATCATGTAGTTCCACTCGATGCCGCCGGAGCCGGTCGTCTGCATCGCCCGCAGGCCGAGGGCGAGGGTGAAATCGCGCTCGTCCGTGAGGTAGATGAGCGGGCCGAGGAAGTCATTCCACGTGCCCATGAAAGTGAACAGCGCCACCACCACGAGCGCCGGCCGGCACAGCGGCAGGATGATCTGCCAGAAGATCCTGAACTCGCCGCAGCCGTCGATCCGGGCGGCCTCCGAGAGGTCCCTCGGGATAGTCCGGAAAAATTGCCTGAGCAGAAAAACGTTGAAGGCGCTGGCGCAGAACGAGCCCACCCACAGCGGCCTCAGCGTTCCGATCCAGCCGAGCCATCGGAACAGCCCGTAGAGGGGCACCATCACGACGGGGAACGGGATCATCATTGTCGCTAAAAGGAGCCCGAACAGCGGGTCGCGCCACCGCCACTCCAGCCGGGAGAAGCCGTATGCCACGAGCGCGCTGGAAAGCACCGTGCCGACGACATTGAGGACGCAGAGGACAAGCGTGTTGGCCAGATAGCGGGGGAAGCGGCGCATGGCGCGGACGGCCCGGGGGAAATTCCCCCACCGCAATGAGACATGCGAGGATACCGACGCAGCGGGCACCACGTCCTTTTGCCCCCCCGACAGATCGCTGACTTCGCGCCACGGCGCAGTGGCCGAGCCCGGAATCGGCTTCAGGACTTGAACCGGCACCGCGAGCCCCGCAGCAGGCTGCCATGCGCCGCCGCGAACCGAGGCGGCCGCGAGCACCACCGGTTGCGCGACCCCGCGCACACGCGCCCAGAGGCTCGGCTCGGTCACCAGGGCGCCGGGCAGGACTTCCTGGAGCCGGCCGCCAAGGCGCGCCTCATAGCGGCGCGCCAGCCATTCGGGCGGCTGCGCGAGCGTCTGGTCAAGCGGCTTCAGGGCGGTCGAGAGCATCCACGCGAACGGCAGGATGAACACGGCCGCGCCGCCGAAGAGGAGCGCGTAGATGAGGAATTTTGCGGGTCCGCGCATGGTCTCCTACTCCCCCTGGTAGTGCACGAGCCTTCGCGAGGACCGCGACGCCATCCAGGTGAGCGCCAGAATCAGAAGGCAGAGCATCCATGCCATTGCGCAGGCGTAGCCCATCTGGCGGTACTCAAAGGCGTTCTGGTAGAGGTAAACCGCGTAGAACAGGACCGAGCGGTCCGGCCCAGGTCCCCCGAACATGACGAAGGCCGAGACGAACACCTGCAGCCCGCCGATGATGCCGATGATCAGGTTGAAGTAGATGACGGGGGATATGGCCGGAAGGGTCACGTGGACCAGCCGATCCCATGCCGAGGCGCCGTCGATCATCGCGGCCTCGAGCAGCGAACGGGGCACCCCCTGCAGGGCCGCGAGGTAGATCACCACCGTGTTCCCGCAGCCCCACAGCGACATGATCGCAAGCGACGGCTTTGTCCACGCGGGGTCCGCAAGCCATTGCGGGGGGTGATGGATTCCGACGGCCCCGAGCGCGGCATTGAGGAGCCCCAGTCGGCCGTTGAGGATCCAGAGCCAGATCATGGCGCTCGCCACGGCCGGCACGAGCGACGGAAGATAGTAGACGGCCCGGAACACGCCCCGCGCGCGCACGGGCTGGTTGAGGAGCAGCGCGAGGGCCAGCGCCGAGACAAGTCCGAGCGGCAGCGCCATCAGGTTGAACAGGAGCGTGTTGCCGACCGACTGCCAGAACACGCGGTCCGAGGCCATGTCGCTGTAGTTGAGAAGTCCGACCCATACGGGTTTGGAGAGCACGTCGTAGTCGCAGAACGAATAGTAAAGCGACGCCGCGACCGGGTAGACCGTGAAGGCGGCCACGCCGAGGAGCCACGGGCTCACGAACGCGAGGCCCAACCAGGTGCGCGGGCGCTCACCAGTTGCCATACGCCCTCCATTCCGCCATGCGCTCCCTGCCCACCGCATCCCAGCGCTTCGACACGCGGTCGAGCTTCCACTGCACCCGTTCCTGGACCTCGGCCAGCGCGGCGGCAGGGGTGTAGCCCAGGTTCTGGACGCGCTCCGCCGCCACCGACATCTCGGCATTGTACTCGTGCCAGATCGACAGGCGCGGCAGGGCTCGGGCCCCCGGGCTCCGCGCCAAGCTGATGAATAGCCGGACGGACGGATTGGGATGGGTCGCGAGGAATCCCTCGGAGACCTGGCTCAGCGCGGTGAACTTCTGCTGGGACCTTGCCAGCTTCTCCGCCACGTCCTGGCGCTGAAGGTAGCGGATGAACTCGAACGCCTCGCGCGGGTGCCGGGCTCCCCTCGGGATCACGACGACGTCGGCCTGCGCGACGGTCACGGGCGCGCCGCCAGCCACGCCGTCGGCGGCGGGGCACGGCGCGACGCCCCATTCCAGGCCGGGAGCGTATTTCTCGATGAAGTTTGGCCACCAGGGACCCTGGACCACCATCGCCTCGAGTCCTCCCAGGAAAGGCGTCTGTCCCGACTGCTGAATGCCGAAACTCGCGCCGAAATCGCGCAGGTTGTCCACGCCGTAGGCCTGCGTCGTCTCCTTCAGCCACCGGAATGCCGCCAGGTTGCCTGCATCGTTGGCGAGGATGCGCCGGTCCCCGTCATAGTATCTGGCGCCGAACCAGAACCCCCACGCCGACACGTACATGCCCGCGTCCTGCGGCAGGTGGCCGAGCTGCACCAGGTTGAAGTGCCTTCCCTCGCGCTCCTCGGGCGTCAGGTCCGCGAACGAGAGGCGCACGCGGCGTCCGGCCCGCTCGATTTCGACAACCGTGAGGCGTCGGCTCATGCTCTCGAGCTCGGCGAGGGTCCTCGGCGGGCGCTCGGGATCCAGGCCGGCCGCGCGGAAAAGCTTCTTGTTGTAGAAGAGCGCGACGCAGCCCGGCGTTGTGGGCAGTCCCCAGGTGAACCCGCGGTGGCGGCAGAGCTCCCAGTACACCGGGATGTAGTGGTCGGCCCCGATCCCGGCCGCCGCGAGGCCGCCGTCGAGCGGGGTCAGCGCGCCTTTCTCGGAGAAATCCGGGATGTTTTCCGACCAGAGTCCGGCGACGTCGGGCGGATGTCCGCTCGATGCCGCGAGAAGGAGTTTGGTGTCCACCTCGCTCACCGAGAGGAACCGCACCTCGATCCGATCCTGGCTCCGGTTGAAGTCGTCAACGACCGCCTGCATCGCGTCGGCCTCAAAGCCGCTCCACTTCTCCCAGTAGTCCACGGTCACGCGCGAGCCCGCGGCGCCGTCAACCGCTTGGCGGGTGCAGCCCGCGAGGCTCGCTGCGAGCACAGCGGCAAGCGATAGCCAGCGTGGGGGGGCTGCGGGCATGGCGGACATGACCCTGGCGGAATCGAGCCTACTACTCGAGGCGGACGGTGCCGAGGCCAAAGCCGTCGTCGGGGCGCCCATAATAGCGCCAGCTGAGCTCCAGCGCGGGATCCCACTCGTGGATGCCTCCCGCGGTCACGCTGGCCGTAAGGTCAAACTCGAGGCCGGGGCGCGGGGCGATGCCGAGTTCCGTCCACTTGATGTCCGCGTCCACGGAGTACCCGTGTTCCGCCGCGCGAATCCGCGCCACGGCGGGGCGGTTGTGGAACCATTCCATCGCCGTGCCGTCCGGATTGTAGGCGAACTGGAAGTTGTCCGGCGTCAGCCACAGCAGCCCGTTGCGATCCGGGTTTATGAACAGCTCCACGGAGCGCCGCCCTGCCGGAACGGAGAAGCCGGGGGGCGTGTCCACCACATCGGCGTGGAAATGCAGCGCCTCCTTGTCCCACGTGAGCGCAAAGCGAAGCTCAAGGGCGGGATCGCCCGGCCGGACGTCGGCCTCCGAAACCTTGTAATCCAGTCCCTTCACCAGGATCCATTTCCACTCGTCGCGCGGGATGGCCGAGCTCACGACGCTCGCAAGGCGCTCCGGGGGCACTGGCGTCGGGACCGCCAGCTCGTTGCGCGCAAACAGGGAGTTCTCGCCGCCAAACGCCGCCTGGCCGAACTCGCCAATCGCGGTCCGCCCCGCCTGAGCCAGCGGGTCCTGCTGAAACCATTCGCGCAGGCAGTCGGGCGCGAGCAGGTTTGCCAGGCTTAGGAGCAGCAGGGCGCGGTCGACGGGGGTTGCCTGCCCGATCCAGCCGGCCGGCAGATTGGCCCTCTTGAGGCCGCCGGCAACCTCGGCTGGAAAATGCTCGAGCAGCAGCGCAGTGCTCTGCACGTCCAGGGGGAAGGTCGCGGTGGAGCTCTTGCGGAACTCGACCGCAATGGCGTAGGCCATCTGCGAGGCGGACGCACCCGTGACGATAAAACGCTCGTCCAGCCATAGTCCCGGCACCAGCTGGTCGCGCAGCTGCGCCGGCTCCAGGACATACACCCGCCCTTCGGCCTCGGACATCCGTTTGAGATCCGTCCATGCCGACGCCGGCCGGGCTCCTGTGGCGACCTGGAAAAAGACGGCCAGCCGGTTGATGGAGCCGAGCAGGTTGGATTCATTCGGGACCTTCTTCCAATCGATGGCCGCAAGGCGCCGGGTGGCCTCGGGCGCCAGGCTCGGGATCGCCTGGCGAAGAGTGACAAGGCCGGCCGCATACTGGCCAAGCGCGCGTTCGTCTTCCGGGACCGATGTCGCCTTGAGCATGGCGGTGACGCGGTTCACCGCGTCCCCCTCGGGAATGAGGCCGATCGCGCCGGCGGCCAGGAGCGAGGACAGCCGGACGCCCAGGTAACGGGCGTCGACCGGTTCGGACTCGATCGACTTCCAGGCCTGCGACGCAATCACGCGCAGCCTTTCCCGATCCGCCCACGGGAGGTCGCGCTTCTGCGACAGGAACCCAGCGCGCGCCAGCGCGCGCTGGACTTCCGGCGCCTGCATGAAGACAGCCCAGACAAGCCCGCTCCGGGCGTTTTCCGCCTGAAGCAGCGTGACGCCGAGATCTATGCCGATTACGTCGGAGTTGACCCAGCCCGTCTCCGGGTTGAACGAATCCACAAAACCGTAGCGGCTCCATATCCTGTCGCCGTAGGCCGTGCGCATGTAGCGAAGCGTGGTCATCGCCTCGTTCGGCACAAACGCCACCGAACCGGCGGCCGCGCAGGGGACTATCGTGCCGTCGAGGGCGTTGGCGTCCTCGGTCCTCGGGGGGCCGCCCCACGCCTTGTAGTCGGTTGCCGAATCCGACGAGGTCAACCCCCACAGCCGCACGCCCCAGCTAGAAAACTCGTTCCTCAAATCGCTGCAGAAGCGGCGCTGGGCCAGCGAAGCCAGGACCGAGTTGCGATAATAGTCCGCGTACGCGTCTCGCAGGTCGCGGAAGTCGACGTAGGCATGCGTGAACTGGTGGATGAAGAGTTGGGATCCCTCGATGAAGTGAAACCCTGCGTACGTGCCGACCGGCGTGCGCGACCAGGCGTCCCAGTATCCCACGGGCAGCGGCCGCTCCACGGCCCCCATGCCGAGGAATCCGAGCATCATGTCCTCTGAGTAGTGGTCCCACCTGTACCGGGAGAATCCCTCCTCGTCATGCCAGGCCATCGCAAGGGTCTGGCCGCCGTTGAGGAACCATTCCCAGTCCACGTCGTTGAACAATCCGTCGACAAGCCTAGTGATCTCCGGATCGGAAAAATATTCCCGCGCCATGATCGCGCCGGCAAAGAACAGCCCCGTGTCGATGGGCGACAGCTCGCACTTCCACGCGCGCTCGCCCGTGGCCATTTCCATGAAATGGTAGAAGAAGCCGTGCCTGCGGGGTGCCTTCTCGGCCAGGAAACGCAGCGCAAGGCGCACGCGGTCGACAGCCGTGGCCCGGTCCGTCCATCCCCGCTCCGTGGCTACCGCCCAGGCGCTCAGCGCGAACCCGGAGGCGGCGATGCTGGCCTTGCCCGCGCTCCCGGATGCGTCCGACCGGGCGCGGTCGCGCACGAGGCCGGTCCGCGGGTCCGCCTGTTCCACGAAATACCGGAACGCCGACCGCTGCAGTTCGTCGAGCAGCGAGTCGTCCTCGGGCGAAAGCACCGCGGAAGGCCGCGCGCCGGGCCAGGGGGCGGGGCGGTTTTCCGCCCCCCCAGCCTGCACGCCGAGGTTCAGCAGGAGCCAAAGCCTGATCGCATTAATCAATAATGGGTTGCAAAACAACCGGAGGACGGCTCGGAGCATGAAAAGCGAATCGGGTTTTGGCGAGGAGGGGTTAGGTCCGCTCCCGACACGGTTATGTCGGCGGGAAAGCTGCTTGCGACAGGATTTATGCCGGCGTGGTCACGGCAATAATATTTTCCCTTCCATCGCAAAATTTATCTGTGCACATTCCGAGCGCCACCGCTGCAAACGATTGCAAGAGTTTGCTTGCGGCGGCATCGCCGAGTTGATGTCCTCTCTCGCCGCCCCGCGCCATGACCTTCCACACCCGCGCCAAGAAGCAAAAGGACGGCATCGTGCAGATCGCGACTCGTCTGGGAGTGTCGCCGTCCACGGTCTCACGAGCGCTTCGGCAGGAGACGGCGCACCTGGTGAGCGCGGCCCGCCGCAAGGAAATACTAGACCTTGCGGACCGCCTGCGGTTCTCACCCAACCCCGGCGCCCGGATCCTTCGCCAGGGTCTCAACCCCACGCTGACGGTGGTCGTGCCGCTGGATGAAAACATCTTCTTCTCGGAATTCTACGGCCGCTTCCTGTCGGGTTCACTGCACGCCGCGGCGACCCGCGGCTGGGATGTTCACATTTGCACGCTGCATAAGACGCCGAGGATGGATTTCCGCGAGGCGTTGCAGCATCTCGGTCTCGATTCATCCGGAATCATCTACCTGGCGGAGCCCCTATCGGAGGGCGATGTGCAGAAGCTGCGGGACTACCGCCGGCCCCTGGTTCTGACGAAGTCGGCCCTTCCCCCCGACGTGGATCCCGCGTCGCTCGGCGTGCCCGTCGTCGGCATTGACAACCAGGGGGGCGCCCGTTCCGCGGCCAGCTTACTGCTGCAGCTGGGGCACAGGGAGATCGGCCTGCTGCTCGGTCCCCCCGGCTCCCGGGATGCGCACGAGCGCAAGCAGGGGTATATTGAAATCCTGCGGCGTGACGGCGTCGAGCCGCGCCGCGAATGGGTGTATGAGGGGCCTTTCAGCGCTGATACGGGCCGCAGCGGGATCGGGGCCTTCCTCGGAACGGGAAAGCTGCCGACCGCTGTCTGCTGCGCGAACGACGAGATAGCCTTCGGCGCGATTGACGCGGCGCGCTCGGCCGGCCTCAGCTGCCCGAAGGACCTCTCGGTAGTCGGATTTGACGACGGCCTGTGGGCCACCACGTGCCGCCCTGCCCTGACCACGGTTCGCCAGCCGCTCGCCGACCTGGCCGAGCGCGCGGTCGGCCTGCTGATTGAGGCGGCGACCCGGCCGCCCCAGCCGCACTCCGGCGTCCTGAGCGACCTCCCGGCCGCCCTTGTGATCCGGGATTCGACACAGGTCATCGGCCGGGCCTCCTAGCGCGGCGCCATCGGCGCAATCATTTTCAGCCAAGCCCCGCGCGGGTGCGCCCGGCGGCCATTCGCCGGGAGCCGCCAGGTTGGCCCGGTGATCGCCTCGTTTCAGAGGAGTCCGCACCGGGCTTTCCCGGGATCGGAATAGGCATTCAAGGACGCCCCGGGCCTGATTAATGTTGCCTTGCAAACGTTGTCATATAATTCCTTGTATGATCACTGCAAGCATACCGTTACCGGTCAGCGGCCTCCCCTGATGCCGAATCCAGCCGACCAGTAGACGACAACCCCAAAACGCGACCTAGCTGATCTTTCCAGCCCGCCATTCGCATAACGACCCGTTGACCCCGATGGACCATTACCTCGCGGATCCGCGCAACTATCCCTTCAGTGCCCGCTTCACACTCTGATGTCGTTCCGCTGGACGACGGTCCAGCCGCGGCGGACCGGCGGTCTGTTTCGCGCCGGTCGACTGTCACGACCTTGAAGAAGGCTTCGGGCTTCGGGCTGTCGGAGCTGGCATCCCGCTCAGGATTTGTGGCGCAGGTCACGCCCGGCGGCGCGCTCTTTGCTCTTCGGCATGGGCCCACCCTGATCAACCAGTTCCTGCCGGGGCCCGCGGAGGACGGGCTCTTCCGCCTGATCCTCCGCTGGCGCGCCAAGGACGGCGCCGCCTGCTGGGCGCCGCTCGTCGGCTCGGGCGTCGCACACCGCCGCAGCGGCTCGTCGTCGATGGAATGGGTCCAGTCTCCATGCGCCGGATTGCGGTGTACGGTCACGCTCACCGTGCACCCGGAGCTGGCTGCATGGGCCTGGCGGGTGCGCCTGGCCAACACGACGGAGCGCCTCCTAAATTTCGATATCCTTCAGGCCCAGGACCTGGGCCTGGGCGACGAGGCAACCGTTCGCAACAGCGAAGCCTTCACTTCGCAGTACATAGACGTCCTTCCGATCGAGGACGCGCGGCTGGGGTGGGCCGTGCTGGCGCGGCAGAATCAGCCGACGGCCGGCGGCTGCCATCCGTGGCTGGCTGTCGCTTGCGCAGGCGGGGCCGCGGCGTTCTGCACGGACGCAAGGCAGTTCTTCGGTTCGGACCATCGCCTGGCCAGCGTGCCGGCTGCCGTGAGGAACAGGAATCTGCAGTCGCGCCGGCTCCAGTACGAATCCGCCCTGGCTGGGCTCCAGAGCCGGGCCGTTGACCTGGAACCAGGCGCGTCAAGCGACACCGTCTTCGTGGCCCGCTTCCTCCCCGACCATCCCGAGGCCTCTTGTGCCGCGGATCTCGACCGCCTGCGCGAGGTGTTGCCCGCGGACTGGTCGCCCGGAGTCGCAGCCCACTGCGCCGCGGGCCTGGCGAACGATGCGGCGCCGGCCACGCCGTCGCTTTTTGTGACCGCACCCTGGCTTCACGGGGACCGGCCGCTGGAAAACGAATGGTCCGAATGGTTCCCGGGCGAACGCCGCCACGAGGAGCGCGGGGCCGACGGAGGGCTCCTCGCATTCTTCCATGGGGTTGCGACGCATGTCGTGGGGCGCGACAAGGAGGCGGCCGTTGCGCGGCCGCACGGCCACATCCTTCGCAGCGGCACCTGGCGCTGGATCGATCCCGGCCAGTTCGGCACGACGTGCTACGCGGCCGGAATATTCTCGGTCCAGACCTATCTGGGAAACCCGACGTTTGCCCGCCTCCTTCCGGTGCTCCGGGAAACGCTGGGCCTGGGGCGGGCGACGGGCCAGCGGGTCTTCATTCGCCGCGCGGGCTCCTGGCAGCAGCTTGGCGTGCCATCGGCGTTCGCCATGACGCCATCGGATGTGCGCTGGATTTATCGCTCGGGAGCCGAAGTCGTGACGGCCCGGGTATGGTGTTCCCGCGCACGCGCCGCCGCATTCCTGGAGCTGCAGGTGGGCACCGGGGGACAGCCGGCCGAATTCCTGGTCACGCACACCCTTGCGCTGGACGTGAACGAATTCGACCACTCCGGAGAAGTCCGCGTCTTCCACGACGAGCGATGGGCCGCATGCAAACCGGACCCTGCCAGCGTTGTCGGGAGCCATCTTCCCGGAGCTTGCTTTGCCATCGCCGCGGCCGATGCGGGCTGCGAGACCCAGATCGGAGACGATGGACTGCTTTATGCGGACGGGCGATCCCGGGGGCAGCCTTGCCTGGTGCTTCGCACAGCCAAGGTGAGCCGATTCGGGGTGATCCTCTGCGGGACCCTGGACGGCACGGGCTTGCTCCCGGCCGCTGTGGAGGCGGCGCGATCCGAATGGAGGGCCGGATGCGAACCGGCTGCGCCTCCTCCCGCGCCGGTGCGCCTGACGCTGTCCCCCTCCCCCCGAAAACCGCGGGACCGAGACGGGTTGGCGCCCGCGGTGGCCAGGCTCGACGAAATGCTGCCGTGGCTTGCCCACAACGCCGCGATCCACTTCTCGGCCCCGCATGGCCTGGAGCAGCAGGGCGGCGCCGCCTGGGGGGTGCGCGACGTCTGCCAGGGTTCGGCCGAATGGCTTCTCGCCGAGCGCGAGTGGCCGATCGCGCGCCGCATGCTTGAGACCGTGTTCTCGCAGCAGTATGTCCGCGACGGCTCCTGGCCACAGTGGTTCATGCACCCGCCGTATCGGTCCATCCAGCAGACCCACAGCCACGGCGACGTCTTATTCTGGCCGTTGAAGGCGCTGTGTGACTACATTGAGGCCAGCAACGACCTGGCGTTTCTGGGATGGAGGACCGGCTACACGGACCCGGAGAGCTTCGGCCCGGTGGGCCCCGAAGAGACCCTGCTCCAGCACTGCGACCGGGTCGTCGATCAATGCGAGGCCCGGTTTGTCCCCGGCACGGCGCTCGTCAACTACGGCGATGGGGACTGGGACGACACCCTGCAGCCCGCGGACCCGGCGATGCGCACGCGCATGATCAGCGCCTGGACCGTTGAGCTCTCGTATCAGACGTTCAGGCAGCTGGCCGAGGTCCTCCGCCGGGCATCAGAGCCGGCGCGCCTGGCGCGGCTGGAGATGGTGCTCGCGCGCATGCGCCGCGATTTTGCGGACCGGCTGATGCCGGGCTCCGTTGTCGCGGGGTTCCTGGTGGCGGAGGCCGACGGGACAACCCGGCCCCTCCTCCATCCTTCGGACGCCGTGACCGGCATCCGCTACCGGCTGCTTCCGATGACGCGCTCAATCCTGGCAGAGCTCTTCACGCTGGAGGAGGCTGCGAGGCACATGGCCATCGTGAACCAGGAGCTCCTGTACCCCGACGGCGCGCGGCTAATGAGCGAACCGACGACCTATGGCGGCGGAATGGAGCGCCTCTTCAAGCGGGCGGATACGGCTGCGAACGTGGGCCGCGAAATCGGGCTGCAATACGTCCACGCGCACCTGCGCTACGCCGAGGCCGCTGCCAAGCTCGGGGACGCGGACCGGCTCTGGACCGCGCTGCAGGTGGTCAATCCGGTGGGTTTGAGGGAGGTTGTCCCCCACGCGATGGCCAGGCAGAGCAATGTGTATTTCTCAAGCTCGGACGCCGATTTCCATGATCGCGTCGAGGCGGCGCTCCGGTGGAAGGAGCTGCGGACCGGATCCGTGCGCGTGCGCGGCGGCTGGCGGCTCTATTCAAGCGGCCCAGGATTGTTCATTCACGCTGTCCGCGCCTGCCTGCTCGGGCTGCGGGAGTCGTTCGGCGACGTGGTCTTCGACCCGGTGCTGCCGCGGAGCCTCGACGGGATCGCCGCCCGGGTGACCTTGTGCGGCCGGCCCGTCGAAGTTCGCTACCGGGTCAAGGGCCGGTCATTCGCCCCGGGCTCGGTGACCGTTAACGGCGTTGAGCTCACCGGGGGACGGCGCGAGGCCAGTCCGTACCGCGTCGGGGGCCTGCGCTTTCGGGAGGATGCGGTGAAGGCTCTTCTTTCCTCCGGCGACAACGTGATTGTCGTCGAGCTCTGACACGGGGCGGCCCCGTCGCTCACGGGAGCGCTTGCGAGCCCGGGCCCGCGCTCTCGCCGTCTCCCGGCAGGCTCCCCTCGGCACCGGGCTTGGAGCTATTCCGCCAGCTCCACTTTCGCGGGCGTTCCCCGCGCGCTGTCAGGCGCCACCCAGACGTAGAGAGAGCCGGGCTCCGCCGCTTCCTTCATGTCCGCGTTCCAAAACGCGAGCTCGTCCCGGCCCAATTCGAATTCCAGGCGCCGGCTCTCTCCGGGTGCAAGATGCACGCGCTGGAAGCCCTTCAGCTCCCTCACCGGGCGCGCGACGCTTGTTCCGCGCAGCCGGATGTAGAGCTGCGCCGTTTCCGTCCCCTCGCGGTTGCCGGTGTTCCTGACTTCGGCGCTAACCGCCAGCCGCGCCTTCCCAAGGTTGATGTCCTTGCTGCTGAGGGTGGCGGCGCTCACGTGGGCGGGGGAATAGCTGAACGACGTGTAGGTGAGCCCATAGCCGAACGGATAGAGCGGCGTGTTCTCCTGGTCTATGTATCCGGTGACGAAATAGGGGTCCGGCTTGGTCGCGCCCAGGCCGATCGGGTCTACGCGGGGCCGGCCGGTGTTCAGGTGGTTGTAGTAGATCGGCACTTGTCCGACCGAGCGCGGGACTGAAACGGTCAGCCGCCCGGCCGGCTCTGCATCGCCAAACAACGTGCGCACCAGCGCCGGGCCCGCCTGGGTACCCGGAAACCAGGCCATCAGGACCGCCGGGACGTGCTCCGAAGCCCACGCGATCGAAAGCGGCCGCCCGCTGAACACAACGAGGACGACGGGCTTGCCCGTCCCCACGACCGCTTCCAGGAGCTTCTCCTGGTTTCCAGGAAGGTTGATGTCGGACCTGGAGGAGGCCTCGCCGGAGCTATGGCCGCTCTCTCCCAGCGCCATCACAACCACGTCGGCGTTCCTCGCGGCATCCATCGCCTTGGAAAACCCCGCCTCTGAAGTGCCTGACACCTCCGTTCCCGGAGCGAAGGACAAATGCATCCCCTGGCGCGCCGCGCGCTCGGACAACGCGCTGCGCAGGGTCACCATGTCGCTGGGCTCTGCCTGGCACGACCAGCAGCCCAGCATGTCCTCGGCGCTGTCCGCCAGCGGGCCGAGCAATGCAATCCTCCTGCCTTTTGACGCCGCAAGGGGAAGCAGCGGAGCGCCCCCGAACTTCCGGTTCTCAAGGAGAACAAAGGATTCCTCAGCGGCCTTGCGCGCAAGCGTCGCGCCCAGCGCAGCGGCCGCCGGGTCCGGGACGACTGCCTCGCCGACATAGGGATGCTCGAAGAGCCCCAGGGCGACCTTGATCCGCAGGATCGCGCGCACCGACTCGTCAAGGCGCTCCATGGGCACCTGGCCCGAACGGACCAGGCCAGCGACATTGTGCAAGTAGATGCCACTTTGCATGTCCATGTCGACCCCGGCGAGGAAGCTCCTGAGCGCCGCGGTCCTCTCGTCGTCTGCAATGCCATGAAGCATGACCTCCCGGACCGCAGTCCAGTCGCTGTCGACGAACCCCCGGAAACCCCACTCGGTGCGCAGCACTTGGGTGAGCGTGAAGGCGTTGGCGCTGGCCGGCACTCCATTGATTGCGTTGAACGCGGACATGACGGTCCCCACGCCATCGCCGACCGCCGCTTGAAAGGGCGGCAGGTACACGCCGCGCAGCGTGCGCTCCGATATCTCCGTCGTATTGTAATCCCGTCCGCCCTCGGCAGCCCCGTATCCCACGAAGTGCTTTGCGCACGCGACGACCGAGGTCGGGTTGTCCAGGCTCTCTCCCTGATAGCCCCGGACGTATGCGCGGGCGAATGCCGAGCCGAGGTACGGGTCCTCGCCGGCCCCCTCTGCGATCCGGCCCCACCGGGGATCGCGCGCGATATCCACCATCGGCGAGAAAACCCAGCGGACACCCTGGCTCGACGCCTCCTGGGCTGCGTAGCGCGCGGTCTGCCCCACAAGGGCCGGATCCCAGCTCGCGGAAAGGCCCAGCGGGATCGGGAAGAGGGTGCGGAACCCGTGGATCACGTCGAGCCCGAAGAGGATCGGAATGTGCATCCGCGACCCTTCGACCGCCTCCCGTTGAAGGCCATTGGTCTCGCGGGCGGTCACCGCGTTGAGCATGCCGCCAACCGACCCATTCCTGATCAGTTCATCGGCATTCTCGACCGCCTGCTTCGGACCGGTGGTCGAATCGGGCGAAATCTGGTTAAGCTGGCCGACCTTCTCCTCGAGAGTCATCCGCCCGAGTAGGGCGTCGACGCGGGCTTGCGCCTGCGGCGGCCCAAGGTCCCCGGTCTGCGCGGCGAGCCTACCGGTCTGCACGGCCAGAGGTAGCAGCCAAACGAGAACGGGGATGATCGAGGGATTTCGTTGCATGATTGCTTCGGGATGCAGGCTCAGCAGGCGCGAGATCAAGCGGTCCCCGCATGGGGAAGTATCCTTTTGACAACATTTGCATCGCAATCAAAAAGAGCATTTGCCCCTTTCTCCCTCCCCGATCCATGCGCGTCCTTGCCCTCGCCCCTCTTATCCTGTGCCCGCTGCTGGCGGCGTCCGAGCGGAGACCCGTCGAGTCGAGCTATGACCGCCACGTCGTCTTCGATCAAAACGTCCCGGCCCGCTCCTACAGTCTGAGTGAAGGAACGGTAACGGCTCCAAGTGCATTCGACCTAGTCAACGGCAGGATTCCCCTCGACTCGGGGCACTTCGTCGTCCCTCCGACCTCCCTGCGCCTGACCTGGAAATCAGCCACGGGCGGCGATTGGCAGGCGAAGCTCAAGACCCGCTCCCGCTACGGCCTCCTCAACGACTTCGACGGGGACACGATCACCTTCTGGTGCCTCTCGCCGACGGGCCTCGCGCCTGACGACGCGCCCCGCATCCGCCTGGAGGACGCAGACGGCGCGGCGACCTTCACGATCAACATGCTTTCCGGGCGCGGGGCGCTGCAGGCGGGCCAATGGGCCCAGGTGCGGCTGCCGATCGCCAATTTCCGGGCGATTTACCGAAGCACCGACGACAGCCGGTTCGACGTGCGCCGTCTGGCGGACGCCGTGTTTGAGCAGGGGCTGGACGACGGCAAGGCGCACACGCTCTTCATCGACGACGTTCAGTTCGGTTGGGAAAGCGCGGCCGCGAAGCCGCCGCCCGCCGCGCCCGCGGGTCTCGCGATAAAGGCGGGCGAGCGGCATTTCGATCTGAAATGGGCGCTGAACCCAAAAGACGATGTCCTGCGCTACAAGGTCTACCGCTCCTGGGATGGCATCACGTTCGACCCGATCGGGATCCAGCAGGGGGACCTCGACCGCTATGCGGCATTTGTGGGCAAGCCGGGGCTGAAGGCGTTTTTCAAGGTCAGCGCTGTGTCCCCGGCAGGCGCCGAATCCCCAGAGTCCCCGGCCGTGTCGGCCACAACTCGGGAGCTCGGCGACAACGACCTTCTCACCATGGTGCAGGAGGCCTGCTTCCGCTACTACTGGGAGCGGGGCCACCCCAATGCCGGCATGGCCCCGGAAATCGTGCCGGGCGACCCGAACCTTGTCGCACTCGGAGCCTCCGGGTTCGGGGCGATGGCGCTCATCGTGGGGACCGAGCGGGGATTCGTCACACGCGAGGAGGGCGCCGGACGTATCCTCAGGATCGTGCGCTTCCTGAAGGGCGCCGACCGGTTTCACGGCGTCTGGCCGCACTTCCTGGACGGGCGGACGGGCAAGGTCATTCCCTACTTCGGCCCTTATGACGACGGCGGCGACCTCGTGGAGACCGCGTTCCTGATGCAGGGCCTCCTGACGGCGCGCCAGTACTTCGACCGCGACACGCCGGCTGAGAGGGAGATCCGCGAGACGGTCACTTCCCTCTGGCGCGGGGTCGAGTGGGACTGGTACCGGCAGAGCCCGACCGGCGACTTCCTGTACTGGCATTGGTCGCCCGACCACGGCTGGTACATCAGCCACCCGCTGGTGGGCTGGAACGAGACGATGGTTGCCTACCTGCTCGCCATCGCCTCGCCGACCCATCCGGTTCCCGCGAGCCTCTACTACACGGGCTGGGCCGGCCAGTCCGACACGGCGGTCCAATACCGCCGGAATTGGAGCCGCACGACCATTGGCGACCACTATGCCAGCGGGCGGAATTTCTACGGCATCAAGCTCGATGTCGGGGAAGGCTCCGGGGGCAGCCTGTTCTTCACGCAGTTCTCCTTCCTGGGCTTCGACCCGCGCGGCAAGAGGGACCGCTTCACGAACTACTTCTGGAACAACCGCAACATCGCCCTCGTCAACCGCGCCTACTGCATCGCCAATCCCGGGCATTTCAGAGGCTATGGGCCGGATTGCTGGGGCCTATCGGCCGGAATCAACTCCGGCGGCGGAATGCCGCAGCCGAACGCGGACAACGGAACCATCTGCTGTTCGGCGGCCCTGGGGGAGTTTCCTTACACGCCGAAGGAGTCAATGGCCGCCCTCAAGCATTTTTACCGCGATCTGGGGCCCAAGACATGGGGCATCTACGGCTTCTATGATGGCTTCAACGAGACGGACGACTGGTATCAACCGGTCTGGATGGGACTTAATCAGGCGCAAATCGTTGTCATGATCGAGAACCACCGGTCCGGGCTGGCGTGGAAGTGTTTCATGGCCAACCCGGAGATACGGACGGCGCTCGATGCGATTGGCTTCTCCCCGGACCGGGGCCCGAGGCCCTAGGCGGCCCAGCCCGCGCCAGAATCAATCCACTGATAACGTTTGCGGCTACTGGCGCCCGGCCATGGGATATTTAGAGGGGAATTGAGGGCCGACATTTTTTTTGTTGCAATGATAACGTTGTCATATAAATCAGGCCGCAACGCTAGTCCCCCGTACCCCCCTCCTCGCTTTGCGAGAAGTCTTTGCGGATTCACGAAATGTCCGTCCCTACCCACCACCACATGCAAAAACTACATCCCTGCAGATACGCGTTGGCCCTCCTGCTGACGCTCGGCCTCGGTGCCTCGTTGAGGGCACAAGCCGTCACCCCGAGCGGCGCCTCCACGGAACAGCAAGCCCAGGCGGCCGCAGAAACGCCGGTTGTACTCAACGCGTTCACCGTCGATACTTCGACGGACGTGGGCTACGTCGCCGTCAATTCCCTTGCGGGCGGGCGCAACAACACACCGCTCGCGATCACGCCCACGACGGTCTCGGCGCTGACCGCAGAATTCATTGACGACTTGCAGCTGACGAACGCAACGGACGCTCTCAAGTGGACGATGAACGCGATTCCCCAGAACCTGACGCCCAACGTTGGAAGCGGAAATGAGTTCAATTCATGGGCGGTCAACCTGCGCGGTGCAGGCTCCGGCCCACAGGGCGGCACTGCGCCGACGGTCAACTACTTCCCGATCTACGCCATCAAGGACTTCTTCAACGTCGACCGCTTCGAGCTCAACCTCGGGCCCAACTCGATCCTGTTCGGCGTCGGCAGCCTCGGCGGGTCCGTCGCCTCCTACACCAAGAAGCCGCGCTTCGACCAGGACTTCTCGGAGGCGGACCTCGTCGTGAACAGCTTCGGAGGCGTGCGCCTGACGTTCGATGTGAACGAACGCCTCTCCATCCTGAAGAAGGACGACCTGGGCATTCGCATCAACCTCCTCGGCGACCGCGACGAGGACTGGCGCAAGGCGGACCTGATCAAGAGGTGGGGCGCATCCGAGGCCGCCACGTTCAAGGTTTCCAACAACACCTCCGTCCGGTTTGACGCTGAGATCTACAAGGTGGTTCTTCCCCAGTTCAGCGAGAACCTGCAGGACCACTACTCCCAGTGGGACGGCAAGACCGCCTCCCAGACCTGGGGCGCGACCCCCACAGGCGGCACGACGTACAATCCGAACGGCATGTCCCAATGGAGCGGTCCGTTCAACCCCTTCTACCTCTGGATTCCCGCCGAGGGCACCATGGCAAACTGGTCGGCGGGCTACAACGGCGTCGGCCTTGCGGACGCGCCCTACTACTCCACCGCCGAGCTGAGGCCCTCTCCCTACACCCTTGTCGGCACCAGCCAGACGGTTCCGGCGCTCAAGAGCAGGGATTTCACAATCGGGCCCTCCAACGGCAACAACACGCTGAATTACTACACGCTCACGGCGTACATCGACCAGAAGATCAACGAGCACTGCGAGCTCGAGCTCTCCGCGTACCGTTACTCCGACACGGAGGTCTCAAAGAACTTCGAGTCCCCCGGAAACGTCTCGGTCGACATCAATAAGCAGCTGCCGAACGGGGCGCCGAACCCAGAGTTCGGCCAGCTCTACGCCGACATGTTCCTCGACAAGCAACAGCAGGACCACTCGGTGAACGAATTCCGCGGCCAGTTTAACTATCACTTCGACACAAGCGTGTTCAACATTCCGGTCAAGGAGTGGCTGAGCTTCTCGGGCGGCTACTCGTTCCACCTCCTCTTGACCCGCCAGTACATCGCCAGCTTTGGTGACAACTTCCCCGCAAACTGGAACACCGGCCCATGGACCGAGAACATGATCTGGGCGCGCGAGTATTTTGACCACCCGAACGACGCGATCAACCTGCCGTCCTCCTTCAACGGCCATCCGATCGTCTACCAGCCTCTCGGCTTCAACTGGTTCGACCACGACCTCGCCGAGGAGATCAAGTACTTCGGCGCCGTCTCGCAGACACGCCTTTGGGACGACCGGCTGGATGTCACGCTGGGCGCCCGCCACGACGCCTACTCGAACGACCTGCTCCAGAGCGTGCGGCCCCCATTCGGGCTGCCGTACCCCCAGGGCCACAGCTTCGAGAACGACACCGGAAATAGCTACTCCGCGGGCCTCGTCGGCTTCATCACCAAGCAGATCGCCGCCACCTACAATTACTCGAGCAACTTTGCTCCCAACGCCAACGGAGTCTCCCCCAGCCTTTCCGGGACCCAGTTTGGTCCGGCGGTCGGCAAGGGTAACTCGGTCGGCCTGCGCTTCTCCACCGACGACGGGAAGTACTACATCACGACCGACTATTACAAAGACGTCTCGCACGGCCGGATCAGCAACGACGGCATCGGCATCCAGGGAATCTGGAACGACTACTACAAGGCGGGCGGCACGGCGACGGACATCGGGCCGGCCGGGCAGCTCTCGGGCACCCCCCCCAATTACGATACCCAGTTCAACTATGCGGACACGGAGGACCTGAAGGACACGGGCTACGAAATATCCGCCGTTGCGAATCCGACGCCCAACTGGAAGATCCAGATTAGCTATTCAGAGCCCAAGTCGGTGTCGACGAATGACCTGCCTGGAAGCCGGGGATACTTTGCGGCCCACCTCACGGAATGGTCGGCGGTCGCCAATGGCGGCACCTCGCTGGACGGCCAGGTCAAGCAGGACCTCGCCAATGCGCAGCTCGAGCTGACCAACACGGCTGTCTCCGCCAACAACCAGGGAACCGTCAAGTCCACGTTCAACGTGGTCGCGGCCTACACCTTCACCGACACGCTGGTCAAGGGGCTGACGATCGGCGCCGGCGCCACCGCTCTTGGCGAGCAGGAAACCTCGACCGGGGGCATCCTGTACTCGCCCGCCTACACGACGTACATCGCGTTTCTCAAGTACGCGACCGTCTATGGGGTGTCGGGCAAGAAGCTCCACGTCACCTACCAGTTCAACGTGGACAACCTGACCAACAACCAGAACCTCGTCTTCACGGGGTATAACCAGAACGGAAGCATGACCCAGGGATCGAACTTCTACTTCCTTGAGCCGCGCAAGTTCTCGTTCTCGGTCCAGACGAAGTTCTGATTCGACGGCTCGTCCTGAGGTTCCGTTTTAGCCGAAACCCAGCCGGCGGCGCAAGCCGCTCGCTGGGTTTCTCGTTGATGGGGGCCGGAGAGGCAGCAGGCTGGGCGGAGCCTGACGCCATCATGCTCGACCGACCACTGAAACTCCCGGGCCCGGCGCTGCCTGCGCAGGGAGCGGGCCAAACTCGATGGGCATAGCCTCGCAGCCGGGCGAAAACGGCCCAGGGCGGCCTTCCAAGCGCAAGGTCTGGCTCATGCGCTGCCTTCTCTCCGTCGGGGCACCGATTGCCTTTGCGCTCGCGCTTGAGGGGTCGCTGAGGATCGCCGGCTACGGGAAAAACACGGACCTGTTCGTGCCCGACGTGAAGGCCGGGTGTTTTCGGACGAATCCCAACTTCACGGCTCCCTTCTTCCCGGCCCAGTTTGACCTGTACCCCCTGAACTTCCGGATTCCCCGCCACAAGGAGCCCGGACACGTGCGAATCTTCGTCCTCGGGGAGTCCGCGGCCAAGGGGACCCCCGAGCCGGGCTTTGGCTTCGCTTCGCTTCTCGGCTCGCAGCTGCGGGCCGCCTATCCCGGCAGGCAGTTTGAAGTCTTCAACCTCGGCATCGTCGCGATCAACTCGCACGTGGTCCGCCAGATGGCCCGGCAGGCCGCCAAATTCGAACCCGACCTGTTTGTCGTCTACATGGGAAACAACGAGGTCGTCGGCCCCTACGGTCCGGGCTCCGCGAACCTGTCTGCGATGCCTCCGTTATTCGTTATTCGGGCGTCCATCTGGACGGGCGGCACCCGCATGGGACAGCTCATCGCCCGCCTCCTGGGCAGGCTCGCGAAGCCCGCGAACCATCCTGCCGACTGGCGGGGGATGAGCACGTTTACGGGCAGGACCGTGCGGGGCGACGACCCCAGGCTCGAAGGCGTCTACCGGAACTTCGAGGCCAACCTGCGGGACATCGTCGGCGTCGCCTCGAGGAGCGGGATCAAGACGGTCCTCGCGACCGTCGTCGCCAACCTCAGGGACAGCGCCCCGTTCACCTCCCTTCATCGCGACGGGATGACCGGGCCGCAGCTGGACCGCTGGAGGCGGTCCTACGAAACGGGCACGAAGCTTTGGGAGCTGGGCCTTTCGGACGAAGCGATCGAATCCCTCAACGCGGCGCTGAAGATCGACCCCGAATACGCGGACGCCCACTATGTCCTGGGAAAGCTGCTCCAGGACAAGGGCGACGTCCCCGGGGCCCGCACCCATTTTCTGGAAGCCCTCCACTGGGATGCGCTCCGATTCCGGCCCGATGCGCGGATCAATGCCATCATAAGAAGGGTCGCCTCCGAGTCGGCAGGATCGGTCCTCCTCGTGGACTCGGCGCTCATGATGGGCTCCGATGCCGCATCTGCGGGCCCTCCCGCGGGACGGGAGATCCTCCTGGAGCACGTGCACTTCAACTGGGAGGGCGACAAGCGCATCGGTCGCATGGTTGCGGAGCAATCAGCGCTCGCGCTTTTCGGCGCCAGCCCGCCCCCGGGGAATTGGCTCGACGACGCCGGCTGCGCCGCGGCCGTCGGCTACACCGACTTCGGAAGGCTTAGGACGCTCAGGCAGATGGAACCCCTCTGGGGAAAGCCGCCCTTCACGGGTCAGCTGACGTTTGGCGAGGACCAGGTGCGCCATAATCGGGAGGTCGAGCTCGCAACCGGGAAGGCGACCTCGGCGGAAGGACTCGCGCGGGCCCGGGAGCAGATAGGGGCCGCTTTGCTGCACGATCCGAACGATCCCAACCTCGCGCTGCGCCTATCAGAGGTGGATGACTATTCCAGCCTGCCCGACCGGTCCCTCCAGCTGGTCGACCGCGTCCTGGAGATCGAGCCGCGGTTCCCGGACCTCCTCGTGCAGCGCGGCCGCATCCTGGTCGCCCTCGGGCGCTACGGCGAAGCGCAGGCGGCAATCCTCGAGTCGCTCCGGATGGACCCCTACCACCTGCCGTCCTACACGGAGCTCGTCGAGGTCCTGCGAAAGACGAGGGATTTTGAAACGGGGCGGGCGACCCTGTCAGCAGCGCTCGGCAGGAATCCCGAAAGCAGCTATATCCGGCTGACCTACGCTGACTTGCTCTTTTTTCACGGAGACCGCGACGAGGCCGCTGGCGAATGCCGGACCGTGCTGGCGCGGGACCCGGAGAATGCCGACGCGCTCCGCCGCCTGGTGTCACTCTTTAAGGGCGAGGGACGGACGGAGGAGGCCTTCGCCCTGATGTCGGAGGCCAGGCGAACCCAGCCTCTCAACTTTGAGAATAATGTGGACCTCGCCAAGATCTACATGGAGCGCAGCGACGAGGAGAATGTCGCCGCGTGCCTGCGCGCGGCGACCTTGTGCGGGCCCGCGGATGCGCAGATCCATCTATACCTCGCCAGCCACCTGATGAAATCAAACAGGCCGACGGACGCGCTCGTCGAGCTCACGCGGGCGGAGCGCGTAGCAATGTTAACGGGAGATCCGAAGCTCGCCCAAAGGATTTCGGCAGAAATGCGCTCCGTGGGCTCCGGCAACTGAGCCCTTCTCGAGGCGCAAACCGCAAGTCCGCGCGCTCAGTCCTCGGCGCGCCTAGCGAAAGAGGCTCGATGCCTCCTGCCGCCGGATGGTTTCCCAATCGCGCGCAGGCAGGCTGATCGAACGGCCAGAAACCTTAAACCGTCTAACCCGGACACCGTTGTCCTCATTCATTTGATGCCCTCCCCGACTGGCCAGATTCAATGGAGCTGCCGCACCTGCACGTCACGATAACGGACCACGGCGTCGGCGCTGTCGCTGAACGCGCCGAGTCCAACCAGATAGGAATTGTCCGGCACGCGGATCGCCGCCGGCGGCGCCGCCTGGTGAAAGACCTCCTTGTTGTTGACGGACGCGGTCGTCTTTCCGCCTTGGAAGATGAAGTCGAACGAGTTCGTGAGGTCATTCAACACGACGTGCTGGACGATCTGCTGCCTTGACCAGCCGATGCCAAGGCAAACGACATCCCCTTCCTCGTCATGCCGCTTGAGGCGGAAGCCATACCAGTTGTAGCTGTCGAAATCCGGCACACCCAAGACGAGGCCCGCCTGAAAGTTCTTGTTGGATGAACGGACGGTCTCAAAACGGCCGCGCACCTCGAAATTCCTGCCCACGGGCACCGTTGAGAACAGCATGTGGCCCTTGGGGCCGAACTCGACCTCCAGCGCGCCATCCGCGAGTCGGTGCGTCTTGCCGAAACTGTACACCCAATCGGGGTCATGGTCGTCTGCAGGCAGCAAATCGACCCATTTGCCCTCGTGCAGGCGCTCCTCGACCGAAAGCCGGGCCTGCCGGCGCTGGATGAACTCCTTCGAACGCGCATCGGCGGCGGGCGCCGATGCCATATCGGAATACTGTTTCAGAGCGGGTGCGATCTGGCCGGCGGCGCGGGCGGATTCCGCGGCGGCAATTTTCGCGCCAAGCGGCCCGGTGCGGGCGGCGACCTCGAGCGGCATCGACGAGAGGTCGACGCCCCAACCGTCCAGGTTTCGATGCACCGGCTTCCAATCGAGCGCCTCCAGCTGTCCGCGGGCCACATCGTATCTTCCGGCGAAATATGCGACCACCGCGTACGAGGTGCGCCAGCCATCGCGCCAGGGCAGCTGCGCCGGCTCTGCGATGTATCCCTCATACATCTTCTGGAATTCCGGCCAGATGTCGGGGCGGCCGTAAATGTGCCGGCCCGCCGGCAATGCCTCCTCCGACTCCGCGTCCGAGACGCAGTCGAAGAACTTGCGCGGGACATCGGTGTCGAAGCGCCCCGTGCTGATGGCCGTCTTCCCCAACGCGAGCATGGCGGCCTCGCTTCCATACCAGCGCGGGCGCAAACCCCAGCGCATACTGGACCAGGCGCCGGGGTAGTCGATCTGCGCGGCCAGAGTCCGGTCAAACCAGACCCGCATCTCCCCGATGCCGGAGTCGCCCAGGGACACCGTGATCATCCGGCACGGCGCGAGTGGAAAGCGGGGCTGCAGATTCCAGGCCTCCGTCAGAATCTTTCGCGCCTCCGCCAGGTTGCTGTTGAAGCCCTGCCATCCCACGTTGGTGACGCTGCCGGCGTAGCCGCTTCCGCGCGCCTTCCAGGCTTCGGTGATGTGCCGCTCGCCGTCCAAGACGAGCGAGAGCCATCTATAGGAGGGGCCCGCCTGATGCACGATTTCACAGACTTGCGCGTCGTTGTTTTCGAAGAAATCGTGGCCCCAGTTGTTGACGAAGATCTCCGCGATTTCCTGCTGGTCCCCAGGCGCGAAGCTGGCATCGGCAAAGCACTTCGCCAGCAGCCCCAACGCAGAAGTGTTCGGCTCGCCTTTCGGGCCGGCCTTGTCCCTCGACTGGCTCATGAGGTTGACCGTAGCGTAGAATATCGGATACGCCCGATGGGCGGTCCCGGGATACGCCGCCAGGGCGCGCTCGTAGCGGTGGGCTTTATCGAACAAGTTAAGGGTATTGACGGCTGCCACCGTCAACACGAGCGGGTCGGTACAATCGGGGTTTCGAGCGAGCCTCTCGCTTTCGGTCTCCAGCGAAACCGGGAGGGTCTCCTCCGGACCTCCCGAATTTGCGGCGATAAAGGCGCGGATGAATTGTTCCGCCTCCGCGTCGCAGGCCGGGTTGCGCCGGCCTCGCTTCTCGTAACCCTCCAGCCACTGGCGCGACCTGAATTCGCGGACTCGTTTTTGAGCCTCCAGGAAGGTTGGCGTTGCGGAGGTCGGCAGCACGGGCTTGCCTGCGGCCGCAATTCCGCCCGTCGGCGGCTCGATAATCGGTTTGGTCGCAAAATGCCCGATGAACGCGACAGCGGTGGCAAACAGGATTATCATCCCGCCGGCTATAATGAGCCCAAAGGCGCGCTTGCTCATTCCGCCCTTTGGGCTGCTGCCGGCATTTGCAGCGCGGCACTGAGGAGATCCTGCTTCAACACCAGAACCAAAGGTTGCCGGCCTGGCATCCCGTTCCTTTGGACATTCTCGCTCCCGGCCAATTCCCCGGAATTGCGGTGACGCCGAAGTTCCTCCGGCGAAAAGGCGCCCAGGTCCTTTCCCTGCCGACGCATGCTATGAATCATGGACGTGAGTTCGCCGCCAGGCCTGCGACGACTGGGGTCTTGCGCACCATTAAATAGGAATGACTTACAAATTGGTGCTCAGGAAGGGACTCGAACCCTTACGCCTTACGGCACACGCCCCTCAAACGTGTGTGTCTACCAATTCCACCACCTGAGCATATTGAGCCGGGAGCGGGTAATCAGCGGCAACCGTTGTGGGTTGTCCAGCCCTGAAATTGGGTTTTGACGCACTCGCCTTCATGGGGAACCTTCCCGGCGGTCGTCCTTCCATGAAACTCGACGCAATCAAAGCGGCGCTCCTTGCCTCCTATGAGACCGACGGCGGAATCAACCACCTGGACGGGGTCAACCTGCCGTCCCAGGAATCGGTCAACGAGATCGCGCGCCAGTGCATGCATCTCCTGTTCCCCGGCTATTTCGAGGAGAGGCGACTTTCGAAAAAGGACATTCCAGACCTGGTCGATTCGCTGCTGGAACACATCGGGAAGAGGCTCGAGGTCGAAATCGAGAAATGCCTGCGGTTCTCTCGCGATCCCCATCCCGCCTCGCACGCCCGCGCCCTGACCCTGGAAGCGCTCGGAAGGCTCCCCGATCTGCGGAAGGCCATTCGGACGGACGTGGAGGCGGCTTACCAGGGAGACCCAGCCGCGCGCAACTATGAGGAGATCATCCTGGCTTATCCATGCGTCCTCGGCATCTCGCTCCAGCGCTTCGCCCACGTGCTCTACAACCTCGGCGTCCCTCTCCTGCCGAGGATGATCACGGAATTCGCCCATGAGCGCACGGGCATGGACATCCATCCCGGCGCGCGCATCGGCACGCATTTCTTCATCGACCACGGCACCGGCGTCGTCATCGGAGAAACGGCCACCATCGGCTCGCATGTCAAGCTGTACCAGGGCGTGACCCTTGGGGCTAAATCATTCGAGACCGACACCCAGGGCAACCCGGTCAAGGGAGTGAAGCGCCACCCCGACATCGGGGACCACGTGACGATCTACGCGCAGGCGACGATCCTCGGCGGCGACACCTCCATAGGCGCGAATTCCGTCATAGGGGGAAACGTCTGGCTCCTGGAGTCGGTCCCCGCGAACAGCATCGCCTACTTCAAGAGCGATGATCTGGTCATCCGGCCGCGCCAGAAAAAGGAAGCCCTCGTCGGATACGTCGAAGACTGGGTGATCTGAGAGCGCCCCGGCCGGCCTAGCGCCGCTGCCGGTCTGCCAGCGCCCGCGCGAGCTCGGCCGCGAAAAACGGCCCGCGATAGACCATCCCGGTGTAGACCTGGACCAGGGACGCGCCAGCATCCAGCTTCTCGGCGGCGCTTTCAATGTCCGTGATCCCTCCCACCCCGATGATCGGAAGCCTGCCGCCCGTGGCGCGGGCGACGTATTTGACCACTTCGGTCGAGCGCCGGCGCAGGGGAGCCCCGCTCAGCCCTCCTTCCTCCGCAACGCGGGCAAACACGCCGGGCCGTGCCAGCATCGTGTTCGTCGCTACCAACCCGTCGAGCCCGTGGTCCGCCACCACCGCAAGCACGGCGTCAATCTGGGCAAAACCGAGATCCGGCGCGATCTTGAGGAGGATCGGGACGCGCGTCCTGCCGGGCGACGAGGCGCGCCCCTTGTTCGCCCCGACGACCGCGGAGAGAAGCTCCCTAAGGCGGGATTCGTCCTGAAGCTGCCGGAGGCCCGGCGTGTTGGGGCTGGAGACGTTGAGCACGACATAGTCCGCGTAGTCCGCCAGCAGCGCGAAGCTCGCCAGATAATCGTCCGGCGCTCGGTCGATCTCGGCGACCCTCGACTTGCCGAGGTTCACTCCCAGGGGAATCCGCCTCTTTCCGGGAGGCGGATGCCCAGCTAGGCGCGCCGCAACCGCCTCCGAGCCTTCGTTGTTGAAGCCCAGCCGGTTGATCAGCGCCTCCTGCCCGGGGTAGCGGAATACCCGAGGCCTCGGGTTGCCCGGCTGCGCCGCAGCGGTCACCGTTCCCAGCTCGACATGCCCGAATCCGAGCGCCGCCGCCGCAGGCCACGCCCGCGCATTTTTGTCGAATCCGGCCGCCAGGCCGACCGCGTTTGGGAACCGGACGCCGAACGCCTCCACCGGGCGGAAGCTTGCCGGCGACACGCGCGCCAGCGCCTCCATCATCCTGCAGACCGGCGCGAACCGGCCCAGAAGCGCCATCGAATGCACCGCCAGCTCGTGGGCGTGCTCGGGATCGAGGCGGAACAGGACGGGCCGCATGATCTTTTCGTAAAGCGAACCCATGCGACACCAGCGTGAAATCCGCCCGCGAAAACGCAAGTACTGCTCGTGAAACACCCGGCGGGCCAATGCGTTCCATTATCCCGCAACGCGGCGACCTCCGCGGTGCTTTTGTGCTTGTTATTTGCCCCCCCCCTCGCACGCTGCGGCTAAAATCCCCCTCGATTCTAAATCCATGGCTAAAACCACATCCACCCTAGAATGGTGCGTCATCCGGCTCGGCGAAGACCACAACTGGTGGGTATGCGAGACAAGCGACCCCGTGCGCTGGGATGTGGACGGCCTGAGCTTAGTCGACCCGCGACAGGTGGCGCACCTGATCGACCTTGTGGATGCGCTTCGCGACTACGGTTTCCATCAGGACCTTTTCGAGGCCGCATTCATCCCGTTCCGGATCGAGAAGGACCTGGGCGCCGGAAAGGTGAGGCTCAAGCGGGTCAAGGAGTCCATCTTTGAAACGGAGGAGAAGCTTTTCGTGCTGCCGGACATTCTCGACGAGGAGAACGGTCCGTATGCGGACCTGCTCGACCACCTTACCCGCTGCCGCGTGAAGATGCTGAACGACCTCTTCAATTTCGAAAGCAAGCTCACCGTCGACGAGGTCGAGGACGAGATCCGCGAGGAGCAGAACACCCACTTCATCGAGGGCAAGGCCGTGCACACGTTCACCGAACTGTGCGCCATTCTAGACTTCATGCCGGAGGGGATGGACTCCGACGAGGAACAGCCGTCCAAGGCGGCCGAGGAGGAGGACGACGACCTCCCCACGCTCGACGCCGAGGAGGAGGAGAAGCTGAAGAATGACGAGTCCCTGAAATGGGATGAGGACAGCGACGACGAGAAGGCGGACGAAAAGGAGGACGGGGAGAAGAAGGAAGAGGCAAGCGACAAGGAGGAGGCAGACGCGGACGACGAAGCCGCGAAACCCCGGCGCAAGTCGCGCGGCAAGCGCTGAGCCGGACCGCACGCGCCATGCAATCGCTTCGCGTAGCGACGATCGCCCTCCTGGGGGTCCTCGCAGGGTGCGAGAACGCCGCCCCAACCGGGCGCAATCCCGTGATGCCCTCGGCGGCCTCGGCCTCCCAGCTCCGCCCGGGGGACAGCCTGACCGTTGCCATCATCGGCGTCCCCGATCCCACGACGAACAACGTTCAGATCGACGACCGTGGATTCATCAACCTTCCGTTCATCGGAACCGTCAAGGCATCGGGCGAGACTGCCGCGGGCCTCACCCAGAGCATACGGCAGGCCTACGTCACCCAGAAGATATACATGTCCGTCGACATCTCGGTCAGCGTCACCGAGCGCTACGTCTATGTCGGCGGCGAGGTCGAGAAACCGGGCCGGATCGTATGGACGCCCGACCTCACGGCCTCCAAGGCGATCCAGGCGGCGGGGGGGTTCACGCTTTACGCCAAGGAGGACAAGGTGGGCGTCGTGCGCAACCAGATCCTTTACGAGCTCGACATCAAGCTCGCCCAGAAGAACCCGTCCCAGGATCCGAAGCTCGAGCCCGGCGACTCGGTGCAGGTGCCGCGCTCTGCGTTCTAGGGCCCGCCGCGCCCCAGCTCGGCCGCCATCTCCTTCGCAAAATACGTCAGGATGATGCCGGCGCCGGCCCTCTTGATGCCCGTCAGCGACTCCCGCCGGCACGGGGCGAGGTCAAGCCACCCCAGCTTGGCGGCGGCGTGGATCTGCGCGTATTCCCCGGACACCTGGTAGGCGGCGATGGGCTTCCTCGTCGCGCCGCGCAGTTCGCGGATGATGTCGAGATAGGGGCCCGCGGGCTTCACCATCATGATGTCCGCGCCCTCGGCCTCATCGAGCGCAAGCTCGGTGAGGGCCTCCCGCCAGTTCGCGGGATTGAGCTGGTAGGTCCGTTTGTCGAGGCTTCGCGTTCCGGCGGCACGCGCGCTTCCAACCGCATCGCGGAAAGGCCCGTAATAGGCCGAGGCGAATTTTGCGGTGTACGCCATGATTGCCGTGCCCTCGCGGCCCGCGGCATCGAGCGCCCTGCGGATCGCCCCGACCCTGCCGTCCATCATGTCGCTCGGTGCCACAAGGTCGACGCCGGCACACGCGTGGAGCACCGCCATGTTCGCAAGAATCCCGACCGTGCGGTCGTTGTCCACGTCCCTCCCGTCCGGGGTCAGCACGCCGTCGTGCCCGTGAACCGTGTACGGGTCGAGCGCGATGTCGGTCATGACGATCATTTCCGGCAGGGCCCTCTTGACCGCCTGGACCGCGCGCAGGATGAGAGCATCCTCCCGAAGCGCAGCGGTGCCGTCCTCGTCCTTCAGCCGTGAATCGAGCTTTGGGAAAAGCGCCACCGCCAGGATCCCGAGCTTTCTCAAGGTCCGGCACTCCCTGACGAGGTCGCGGATGGACAGGCGGTACACCCCCGGCATCGACGCGACCGGCTCCGGACGGCCCTTGCCTTCGATGACAAAGAGCGGGGCGATCAGGTCGCTGGGCCGCAGTACCGTATCTTCGACAAGCGCCCGAAGGGCCGCCGTCCGCCGCAGCCGCCTCGGGCGGTGAACTAGATTGAGCTTGAATGGGTTGTGCATGTCTTCGTTGGCTCATCCATTGAAGCACGCCATCCGCCGGGTCGCCACAAGATTTTGCACAGCCGCGCGCCACCGGCACGCTGTCGGCCAAAAAACAGCGTTCCGCTTCGGTTGAATATGCGGTAGCAATCCAACGTCCCCTTTCACCCACCCATGGCCATGAAGCTTTTCGACTCTCTCTCGCGGGAAGCCCGCGAACTCCGGCCGGCGCAGCCCGATGGCATATTCCGCTTCTACAACTGCGGCCCGACGGTCTATGCGTCCGCCCACATAGGCAATTTCCGCACCTTCGTCATCAACGATGTCCTCCGCCGCCTTCTCGAGCTTGAGTTCCCCGGGAAGGTGAAGCACGTGCGCAACCTGACGGACGTGGACGACCGCACGATCGGACAGGCCCGGCAGGAGAGCCGCCCCCTGGCCGAAATCACCAGGAAATGGACGGATCTGTTCCACGCCGACTGTGTGGCGCTCAACTGCCTCCAGCCGCACGTCGAGCCGGCGGCGACCGGCCACATCCGCGAGCAGGTCGACATGATCGACGTCCTCCTGCGGAAGGGAAACGCGTACCGAACCCCCAACGGATCGGTCTACTTCAAGATCGGCTCCTTTCCCGCCTACGGCGCGCTCTCACGCATCAAGGAGCGCGAGCTCAAGGTCACCAACAGCGTCTTCGACGCCGACCACAAGGACGACGTGGGCGACTTCGCGCTCTGGAAGGCCTACAAGCCCGAGGAGGACGGCGACGTCAAGTGGCCCGGGCCGAGCGGCGCCGCCGAGGGCCGCCCCGGCTGGCACATCGAGTGCAGCGCGATGACCAAGAAGCATCTCGGCGACACCATCGACCTGCACACGGGCGCCGTCGACCTGCTCTTCCCGCATCATGAGAACGAGATCGCGCAGAGCCAGTGCTGCAACGGCGCCGTGTTCGTCCGCCACTGGTACCACAGCGAGCACCTGCTCGTGGACGGCACGACCATGAGCAAAAGCAAGGGCAACTACTACACGCTCGGCGACCTCGTGGAGAAAGGGTACTCGCCGATGGCCGTCCGGTACGCCCTCCTTGGCGGCCATCCCCGCAAGCAGCTCAACTTCACGCTCGATTCGCTGCATTCCTCCGGGAGCGCGCTGGGCGCGTTGAAGCGGTTTTCGCAGGGCCTGAAACCGGCCGGGGAAGGCAATCCCCCTATCGCCCCGTCGGGGATCTTCGATACCGTCTTTACCGCGCTCCGCGACGACCTCAACCTGCCCGCGGCTCTCGGAGCGCTCTTCACCGTAATCAACGGCTTGGGCGCAGGGGCCGCCACGCAGGCCGATCGAGCGGCGTTCGAGCGCGTCCTGTACGCCCTGGGCTTCGAGACACCCTACTTGGCCACCGGGGACATGCCCGTGCTTTGCCCCCCTGAGATCACCGCACTCGCAAACAGGCGCCTGGCCGCAAAGAGGGCGAAGGACTTTGCTACCGCCGACGGGATTCGCGCCGAGCTGGCCGCGGCCGGCTGGTCCATGCGCGACGGCAAGAACGGTTCCACGCTGGAGCCATTGAGGAAAGCCTGACTTGGCTTTGTCCGCCCGCCGTCCATCGTTAAGCCTCCGACCGATGACACCGCTCGAAGAACTCCGCCACTCGGCCTCGCACGTCCTTGCGACCGCGCTCCTTCGCATCTATCCCGATGCCAAGCTCGACATAGGCCCTCCGACCGACACCGGGTTCTATTACGACGTCGACCTCGACCACAAGCTCACCGCCGAGGACCTCGCGAGGATCGAGGCCGAGATGAAGAAGGTCGCCGACGAGAACCAGCCGTTTGTCCGCAGGGAGGTCGCCCGCGAGGAGGCCGCCGGGATCATCAAGTCCATCGGCCAGGAGCGCTACAAGCTCGGCCGGCTCGCCGACATCCCCGAGGGAGAGAAGATCTCGTTCTACCAGAACGGCGAGTTCGTCGACCTCTGCGCGGGCACGCATGTCCGCTACACCTCGAAGATCAAGGCGTTCAAGCTGCTTTCCATCGCGGGCGCGTACCACCGGGGCGACGAGAAGAACAAGCAGCTCCAGCGCATCTACGGCACCGCGTTCCCGACCAAGGAGGAGCTGGCCCGATACCTTGAGCAGGTCGAGCAGGCCAAGCACCGCGACCATCGCAAGCTCGGGAAGGACCTCAAGCTCTTCGTCATCGACGAGGACGTGGGCCAGGGCCTGATCCTCTGGACGCCCAACGGATCCATCATTCGGCAGGAGCTGCAGACCTTCATCAGCGAGGAGCTGCGCAAGCAGGGCTATTCGCAGGTGTTCACTCCCCACATCGGCAAGCTGGAGCTCTACAAGACATCCGGCCACTTCCCCTTCTACAAGGACTCTCAGTTCACGCCCGTCGTCGAGAATGAGTCGCTCGCGAGGATGCTCCACGAGGGCTGCTCGTGCGCCGAGATGGTCGTGCGCCTCGAGTCCATGTCGTCGCGCCTCGCGGCCCAGATCAACGAGCGCACCGGCAGGGAGACCATCGCACCCGGCCGGGTGAGGCCGGATGACCAGATACTCGACGGCTTCCTGCTGAAGCCGATGAACTGCCCCCACCACATTAAGATCTACGCGTCGCAGCCCCACTCCTACCGCGACCTTCCTGTGCGCCTCGCCGAATTCGGCACGGTGTACCGGTGGGAGCAGTCAGGCGAGCTGAACGGCTTGACGCGCGTGCGCGGGTTCACCCAGGATGACGCCCACCTCTTCTGCACCGAGGAGCAGGTCGCCCAGGAGGTTCTCGGATGCCTCGCGCTTGTGAAGGTCGTCCTCACGACCCTCGGGATGAGCGACTACCGGGTGCGCGTCGGGCTCCGGGATCCCGATTCGAGCAAATACATCGGCCAGAAGGAGAACTGGGACAAGGCGGAGGACGCGTGCCGGCAGGCTGCGAAGACCCTCGGGGTTGCGTTCACCGAGGAGCCCGGGGAGGCCGCGTTCTACGGCCCAAAGATCGACTTCATCGTCAAGGACGTGATCGGGCGCGAATGGCAGCTCGGTACGGTCCAGGTGGACTACAATCTCCCCGTCCGGTTCGACCTGACGTACAGCGGCGCGGACAACCAGCCTCACCGGCCGGTCATGATCCACCGAGCGCCCTTCGGCTCGATGGAGCGGTTCTGCGGGGTGCTGATCGAGCACTTCGGCGGCGACTTCCCCGTCTGGCTCTCGCCCGAGCAGGTGCGCCTCGTCCCCATCAGCGAGAAGACGCTCGACTACGGCCGCGCTCTCCTCGACCGGCTCAGGTCCGGGGGCGTCCGGGCCTCGCTCGACGAGCACAACGACAAGCTGGGCGCCAAGATCCGCCGGGCCGAGATGGAAAAGGTGCCCTACACGCTGGTCCTGGGCGCAAAGGAATCCGAGGCCGGGACAGCCAGCGTGCGCAGCCGCGCGCGGGGCGACGAGGGGGCGGAGCCGTTCGAGCGGTTCCTCGCGAAAATCCAGGACGAGATCCGCTCGCGGTCGCTCTCGGGAAAGAAGGCGACCTAGCGCGCCGGCCGCCGAAGGCTCAGACCGCGGACTCGCCGCGCTCGTCGGTGCGGATGCGGATGACCTCTTCGAGCGGAACCAGGAACACCTTGCCGTCGCCGATCTTGCCGGTCTTGGCCGACTTCACGATCGCGTCGACCGCCTTGCCGGCCATGTCATCGGCGACGGCGATCTCAATCTTCACCTTGGGGAGAAAATCGACCGTGTACTCGCTTCCCCGGTAAATCTCCGTGTGGCCCTTCTGCCGGCCAAAGCCCTTGACCTCCGTAACGGTCATGCCCTCGATGCCGGCCTCGGCCAGGGCCTCCTTAACCTCTTCGAGTTTGAAGGGCTTGATGATGGCGATGATGAGTTTCATTCGGGTGGAATTTGGGGATTACCGAATCCTGGCGTTCAACCTAGGGCGGACCGGCGACCCGCGCAAGCACTGGTTCCTCCCCTGAAGCGTCTTGCCAGCGGCGCAGGTGACAAATGCATGCAGGTGCCCCAGCATTCATTATGCCAATGGGCGCTCGGACTCCAGGATCGCGATGTGCAGCTCCCTCAGCTGCCTTTCCGTGACCGGGGTCGGGCTGCCGGTCATCAGGTCCTGGCCCTTCTGCGTCTTGGGGAAGGCGATCACGTCGCGGATGCTGGTTGTTCCGCAGAGCAGGGCCACCAGCCGGTCCAGCCCGAACGCAATGCCCCCGTGCGGGGGCGCTCCATAGGCGAAGGCGCGAAGCAGGTAGCCGAACCGGTTCTCCACCATGTCCGCCGGGATCTTCAGGACGTCCTCAAAAACCTTCTTCTGGACGTCGGGCCGGTGAATCCGGATCGAGCCGCCGCCGAGTTCCGTCCCGTTAAGGACGACGTCGTAATGCTGGCCGCGCACCGCCGTTGGGTTTGAATCGAGCAGCCCTGTGTCCTCGACCACGGGCGCCGTGAACGGGTGGTGTGTCGCGACATAGCGCTTCTCCTGCTCATCGAAGCTCATCAGGGGAAAGTCGACGACCCAGAGGAACTTCCAGTCGTCGGGCCTGAGCTCGAGCTTGCCGCGCTTCTGAAGGAGCGCGGCGATCTCCAGCCTGATCCGGCCCAGGATGGCACAGGCCTTCTCCCACGGGGCGGCCGCAAAGAAGATCATGTCTCCCTCGGAAATCCCGAGCGATGCGGTCAATGCGGCCCGCTCCGCGTCCGAAAAGAACTTCACGATGGGCGACTTCCACTCGCCCCCCTCCGCCTTGATGAAGGCGAGGCCCTTTGCGCCCAGGCTCCTGGCAACCTCCTCCAGCGCCGTTAGCTCGCCCTGCGTGAGGTCGGCCAGCCCCTTGGCGTTGATCGCCTTCACGGCGCCGCCGGACGCGACCGTCGCCTGGAACAACTTGAACTTTGACGCCCTGAACGTCTCGGAAAGGTCCCTGAGCTCGAATCCGAAACGGAGGTCCGGCTTGTCCACCCCGAACCGGTTCATCGCTTCGGCGTATGGCATCCGGGGAAACGGCGTCGGGATGTCGGCGCCGAGGACGTCCTTCCAGAGCTTCTTCAGCATGCCCTCGAACAGCGCGTAGATGTCCTCGCGGTCGACGAACGACGCCTCGACGTCCACCTGGGTGAACTCCATCTGGCGGTCGGTGCGCAGGTCCTCGTCCCGGAAGCAGCGCGCGATCTGGAAATACCGCTCCACCCCGGCGACCATCAGGATCTGCTTGAACTGCTGCGGGGACTGCGAAAGGGCATAGAACTGCCCCGCGTGGATGCGCGAGGGCACGATGTATTCGCGCGCCCCCTCGGGCGTGCTCTTGAACAGGACAGGCGTCTCGACCTCGATGAATTCCTGCGAGTCAAAGTAATCGCGGATCGACTTGGTGGCCCGGTGCCGGACCGCCAGGTTGCGGCGCATTTTCGGCCTGCGGAGGTCGAGGTATCGGTAGGTGAGCCGCAGGTCCTCGTTCACCCGGTCGCCCCCCTCGTCGTCGAGCGGAAAGGGCGGCGTCTCCGACATGTTGAGGATCTCGAGCTCCGCGGCGTTCACCTCGACCTCGCCCGTGGGCATGGCCGCGTTCACGGTGCCCTCGGGCCGCGCCACGACCTTTCCCGCGACGCTTGCCACCGACTCGGGCCTGAGGCGGCCCGCGCGGGCGCCGAGCTCCGCGTTGCTCTTGGGATCAAACTTAAACTGGGTCACGCCCTTGCGGTCGCGAAGGTCGATAAAGATGATTCCCCCATGGTCGCGGATGGAATCGACCCACCCCGATAGGGATACGGCGGCGCCGATGTCGGCCGTCCTCAGCTGGGCACAATGGTGGGAGCGCTTCATCATCTCGGTTTGCGTGTAAACGCTAGAGGAAGCAGCCCCGGGCGGTCAGGGGCAACCCGATTCTTGGGCCGGGCCCGGGAGTCACCCTAGAATGAGGCACTGGCCCGACATTTCGGGGGGCTTGGGCATTCCCATGAGGTGGAGAACCGTCGGCGCCACGTCGGCCAGTCGGCCCCCCTCGCGCATCCGAGTCTTCCCGGCCGCGTAGCCTTCGCCTACGACGAAGAACTCCACGGGGTTGAGCGTGTGCGAGGTGTGCGGCGCGTTGTGGACGGGATCCCACATCTGCTCGCAGTTTCCGTGGTCGGCTCCGACGACGGCGCTTCCGCCCATTTGCGCAAGGGCGCCCAGAAGCTCGCCGACCGCCTTGTCCGTCGTCTCGACCGCCTTTATCGCCGCCGGAAGCGACCCGGTGTGCCCCACCATGTCGGGATTGGCGAAGTTGACGACAATGAGGGCGTACTTGCCCGAAAGGATTGCCTCCCTTGCGAGACGGGTGACTTCGACCGCGGACATCTCGGGCTGGAGGTCGTAGGTCGCCACCTTCGCGCTGGCCGGGCATTCGCGCTCTTCGCCCGGAAACGGGTCCTTCCGGTAGTTGTTGAAGAAGAATGTGACGTGCGGGTTCTTCTCCGTTTCGGCGCAGCGGAATTGCGCGAGGCCGGCCTTGGCCACGACCTCGCCAAGTA
Source organism: uncultured Opitutaceae bacterium (assembly GCA_937889545.1). Classification (GTDB taxonomy): domain Bacteria; phylum Verrucomicrobiota; class Verrucomicrobiia; order Opitutales; family Opitutaceae; genus Palsa-1447. Next base: position 36,689 of record CALAOT010000093.1, on the reverse strand, counting down.
TGTTCTTCAGCTTCTCGGGCTTAGGGAGGATGACGTGCACCGGAAGGCCGGCCTCGTACTCGGTCATCGTCGCGAAATAGAGGTCGAGCTTCGGACCCCGGTCGAATCCGCTGAATCCGTCCGCCACAAAGGCCTTGGTGAGCTCACGGGGCCGGTCGCCGCGGTAATTGTAGAAGACGACCGCGTCGCCGTCGGCGATGGCGCCGACGGGCCTGCCGTCCTTGCCCACGACGGCCGTCGGGGTCACGAATTCGTCGCCGGTCTGGGTCGCGCTGAGCGGATGGTCGTAGTAGGCCTGGACCGCCTCCTCCGCGCTGCCTGCGGACGCCTCCACCTTCCTGCCCGTCAGGACCGCGTAGGCCTTGGACACCCGCTCCCACCGGTTGTCGCGGTCCATGGCCCAGAAGCGGCCGCTCACCGTCGCGATGCGCCCGATACCTAACTCGCTGCACTTCGCATCGATCTTGCCGACGTATCCGAGCCCGCTGGTCGGGGGCGTGTCGCGCCCATCCGTGAACGCGTGCACAAACACGCGGTCGGGCGCGATTCCGTCGGCCTTCGCCTGGGCCAGGAAGCCGTAAAGGTGCTCCAGCATGCCGTGAACGCCTGCATCCGAGACGATCCCCATGAGGTGGAGCCTCGATCCCCGGCCCTTCACCCGGTCCACCGCGCCGCGCCAGACGCGATTCGACGCAACGAGGCCCTCGGAAAAGAGCGCATTGATTCGGACGAGTTCCTGGTTGACGATCCGGCCCGCACCAATGTTCTCGTGGCCCACCTCGCTGTTTCCCATCACGCCTTCGGGAAGCCCGACATCGAGGCCGCACGTCCTGACGAGCGCAAAGGGATACCGGGCGTGAAGCATGTCGTCACAGGGCTTCCTCGCCAGGGCGACGGCGTTGAAGCGGTCCTGCTTGGCGTCGGGGTTCTTTCCCCAGCCGTCTCGGATGACGAGGAGCACGGGCTTGCGCGGAGTGTTCATGGATTGTTGAAGATACCACCGGTGGGGCCCGTGTCGACCGCTGCGACGCAAAATTAAACCCGATATGGAGCCCTTGATTCACGGCCGACTGGTGACGAGGCGCGGCTTGACGCGGAAGCAGCCGGGCGAGTGGAATTGAGAGATGCCGAAGCGCGCCGTCCTCATTGCCAACCTCGGGTCCCCGGATTCCACGTCCGTTCCCGATGTGCGGCGCTTCCTGCGCGAGTTCCTGGGCGACGGGCGGGTGCTCGACCTGCCGGCGCCGCTCCGGTGGCTCCTCCTCGAGGCGATCATCCTGCCCACGCGGCCCAAGCGCACGGCCCACGCATACTCGAGGATCTGGACGCCCGAGGGTTCGCCGCTTGTCGTGACCTCGGAGCGCGTCCGCCGCGATCTCGCGGCGTCGCTCGACCCCGGCGTGGCGGTCCACGCCGCAATGAGGTATGGCAATCCCTCCATTGCGTCCGGGGTGGCCACGCTGGTGGCCGCAGGCTGCGACGACGTCCTGCTCGTCCCCCAATACCCCCACTACGCGATGTCGTCCTGGGAAACGGTGGTTGTGCGGGTCTATGAGGAAGCCGCAAGGCAGGCGCCCGGAATGCGAATCAGCTGTGTCCAGCCATTCTTCGGCGACCCGGATTACATCGAGCTCCTCCACACGGTCGCCTCGCCCTTTCTGGAGGTGCCGCACGACCACCTCCTGTTCAGCTTCCATGGCATACCTGTGCGCCATCTGCGCAAGGCGGATTCATCTCATGCGCATTGCATGGTGGTGGCCGATTGCTGCGCGACCTGCTCGCCCGCCCATGCCACGTGTTACCGAGCTCAGTGCGTGCGCATGACAGCGGACTTTGCCCGCCGGGCCGGCCTCGATCCCGCTCGATACTCGATGTCGTTCCAGTCGCGACTCGCGGGAGAGCCCTGGCTTGAGCCCTTCACGGACTTGGAATTCGTCCGGCTTGCTAAGGCGGGAGTGCGGCGGTTGCTGGTAATTTGCCCCAGTTTTGTCGCCGATTGCCTTGAAACGCTTGAAGAAATTTCCATAGTCGGCCGTGAAACGTTTCTAGGAGCTGGAGGAGAACACTTTGAGAAGATACTTTGTCCAAATGACCATCCTGCCTATATCGAATTCCTCGCAAACCGTGTGCAAAAGTGGCTGAATAGCGGCGCGCTCTGAGCCAGCCGTTCATATATACACCAGTGACCACAGTAAAACCCGGGACGAATGAACCCCAGATTGCCGTGCTGGTCTTGGATGATTCCGGGAAGGTCATCGCCGCAAACCAGGAGGCGAAGACGCTGTGGCAGACGGGCGTTGGGGAGCTTGTGGGCGAATCCTTCCCGGGACTCTTTGAGCTAGATATCGTCTCTGACGAACCCAGGATGGTGGAGGCCCAGTGGGACGTCCTGCTTGCGGCCACGCTCGACAAGAGCGCCGTGCTATCCATCCAGCCCAAGGAAGGCGCGCCGCGGCCGATGACCGTGCGGGCGGAGAAGGCGATCGGCGCAGCAGGCGCGTACATCGTGGTGATCGAGTCGCCCTTCAAGCCCGGCGCGGCGTCCCCAGCATTTCCGGACGACCAGGCCGAGGCCCTGCAGCTCTTCGCCGAGAAGGGCGATGTCGGCTTCTTCGATTTGAACCTGAAGGCCCGCCGGGCCGTCTACTCCCCAGCCTGGAAGAGGATGCTCGGATACGCCGATGCCGAGCTTGCGGACACCTACGAGGCATGGCTTAACCTGCTCCACCCCGAGGACACGGCGGCTGCGCCCGACAAGGCCGGCCGGAAGTTCAAGGTCGGCGCACGCCCGTTCGGGGTCGAGTTCCGGATGAAGCACAAGCTCGGGCACTGGGCGTGGATCCAGTGCGCCGGCCTCCAGATGGTGAGCCCGTGGGGGGACCTGGAGCGCGTCATCGGAATCCACATCGACGCTACGGAGCGCAAGGAGCTGGAGGAGTCCGCCCTGGCGAGTGATGCCCGCCTGCGCGCCCTGTCGGACGACGGGTCGCTGGCCGCGTTCGAGCTGGATATCATAGGCAAGACATCGTGGTTCTCCGATGCGTGGCTGCGGCTGGTCGGAGGAGCGCCCGCGCCCGAGAACGGCGTGGCCGCGCTGGCCGAGGCGCTTGCGCCCGAGGCTTTCCCCGGCGGAATCGAAGCGTGGCTCCTGAGCCATGAGCCCGGCCAGTCGTCGTTTTCCCAGGAGGTCCGCCTTCGCACCAAGGATGGCCGGTCTCTTCCCGCCCTCCTCAGCCTCAATCGCACGCTTACCAGGAAGCGCGCGCTGGCCCGCGTTGTCGGTTTCGCCTGCCTGGCTCCTGAACGGCAGCAAGTCGGGGCCGCGGCGGCGTCCCCTGCGCCGGCACTCCCCGAGGTGGCGCCGGCGGCTCCTTCCAACGGCATCATCGAGGAGGTCCTCGCCACCCTGTCGGAGGGCGTGCTCGCGACCGACTCGGGCGGGCACGTGCTCTTTGGAAACGCGACGGCCTCGCGCCTGCTGCGGATACCGGTCGACGGATTTGCAGGCCGGCCCCTCGACCAAGTGTTCTCCCTTGTGGACCGCCAGAGCGGCAGGCCTGGCGACAATGCCGCTGATCGGGCGCTCTCCGCCAGCGGACCGCTTCCGCTCATCACCGACCAGGCGGTCACGGTCGTGGGCGGCGAGCCGGTGCCCGTCATTTGGACGGCGCGGGCCTCGTACGGCCCGGACTCGAGTCTCCTCGGTGTCGTGATCGTGTTCCGCAACCCCGACGAGATGGGTCTGACGCCGGAAGAGCTGATACGGGCGAACCGATACGCGTCGCTCGCGCAGCTGGCCGCCGGGTTCGCGAGTGATTTCAACGACCTGCTGACCAAGATACTCGGAGGGCTGTCGCTCGCAAAGGATAGCCGCGACCCTTCGGGGCTCGCCGAATCCGAGGAGGCGTGCCTCACCGCAAAGAACCTCACGAAGCAGCTCCTCACGTTCGCGAGGGGCGGGACGGGCGCCGTCACGGTCTGCGATTCGAAGGAGATTCTCGAGGAGGCCGTGAAGATGGCCTCGGCGGGCTCCACGGCCGAGATCACCGTGCAGGCGCCGGCGGGGACCGGGGCCGTGAAGGTGGACCGCGCCCAGATCGTGCAGGTTTTCCAGAACCTCATTCTCAACTCCCTGCAGGCGATGCCACCCGCGCCCCACAGCGCGCGCCTGCAGCTGAGGGCTGCGGACGTCCATTTTGTCGAAGGCCAGATCGCGTCCCTGGCTCCGGGCGAATACGTGGAGTTCGAGGTGCGCGACAACGGGAGCGGGATCAGCCAGGAGAATCTCGAAAGGATCTGGGACCCATTCTTCACGACCAAGAAGCACGGAACGGGCCTCGGCCTGTCGACCGCGATGGGCATTGTCCGGAAGTTCGGCGGCGAGATAGGCGTGCAGTCAACCGTTGGTGTCGGGACCGTGTTCAGCGTCTTCCTTCCGATAGCCGACCAGCCCGTCGACGTGCAGGCCCGCCCCGCCCCGTCGCAGCGATTCTGCACCGGGCGGGTGCTCTTCATGGACGATGACGATCACATCTGCGCCCTGACGGCCGCGATGCTGCAGAGCCTCGACTACAAGTTCGACATCGCGAAGAACGGCGAGGACGCGATCGCCTTCTACAAGCGCTACCTCAACATCGGCCGCCCGTACGACGCCGTTATCATGGACCTGACGGTGGTGGGCGGCCTGGGCGGCGAGGAAACGTTCAGGGTCCTGCGCGAGCTCGATTCCGAGGTGCGCGCAATCGTGTCGACTGGCTACGACAACGAGGACATGGCCCGGCAATACCTCGACATGGGCTTCTGCGGCTACCTGACGAAGCCCTACCGGGTCGCCGACCTGGGCAAGGTGCTCAAGGCGGTCCTAGGCTGACGGGAAACGGCGCTCACGGCTGCCAGGTGAAGGCGTGGCAAAGCGCGACACCGGCCGCGTCCGCCTCGTCGAACGCAAGCGCCTTTCCGTGCCCGAGGAGGGCCATCACCGAGCGCGCCAGCTGCTCCTTGCTCGCCCTCCCCGTTCCGGCGACAGCCTGCTTCACGCGGAGCGGCGGGTACTCGAAGACCGGCAGCCCCTCGAGGGCGGCTGCCGCGATGGCGGCGCCGCGGGCCGCGCCAAGGATCTGCGCCGTCTGGAAGTTCTGCACATAGATCGTCCGCTCGAGGGCCACGTGCCGCACGCCGGCCCCGCTTGCGATGAACTCGGCGACGGCGCGGTGGATCTCGGCAAGGGCGACCGCCAAGGTCCGGCCGGCGGGAACGCGGACGGTCCTGCACCGCAGGAGGACCGGCATCCGGTTCGCCTGAAAATCAACGAGGGCGAGCCCGGTCCCCCGGAGCGAGGGATCGATGCCGAGGACGAGCCCGCAAAAGGCCCTTTTTTGATAGAGCTCCCCGTCAGGAACGGCCCTGCGCGGCGTCGCGGCGGGCCGGCCGGCGCCCGGCTTGCCAGTCAGCTTGGCGGTCCACATCTGCCTTGAGCTCATCTTAGCCATGATCGTGCTGTCAGATAAACATCACTCGCCCCCGCCAAGAGCGCGAGCGCAAGAATGATGGCCTCGAAGGCGCGCTGGTTGATCCAGCCGAGGAGCCACTTCCCCAGCCACGTCCCGGCGAGCACAGCGGGGGCCAGCACGATGCTCACCGCGAGGCTTTGGCGCGTGATCAGGCCAAGTCCGACCATGAAAGGCAGCTTGAACAGGTTGAGGAGCAGGAAGAAGACGGCCGTGGTGCCCATGTATTTCATCTTGGGCAACCGCATCGCGAGCATGTAGATCACCGTAAGGGGGCCCGCCGCGTTGGCCACGAGGGTCGTGAACCCCGCCAGGATCCCGATCACCGGCGCGAACCATGGCGCGTGCTCCTCCTGGTCGCCTCCCGGCCGCATGCGCCGGACGATGTAAAGGACGGCAAGGCCGACCACAATCGACCCGATGGCGAAGCGCGCCTGGGGTTCGTTCATGCGTCCCAATGCGAAATACCCGATCACGACCCCCGCCCCGGCCCACGGAAGCAGCCGCCAGACATGCCGCCATTGGGCGTGGCTGCGATACGAGAGGACCGCTACGATGTCCCCGAGCATGAGGAGCGGCAGGACAAGGCCCGTCGAGCGCCTGGCGGGCATGATCGCCGCGAAGATCGACACGAAGATCAGGCTCAACCCCGTGACGCCCGTCTTCGACACGCCCACGAGGAGCGCCCCAAGCGCCGCCAGGCACCATTGCCATGCGTGAAAGGTCAAACTGCAGCCCCCATCCCCCCATGCTCGGCACGGATCCTACCCTCCGCAACCGAGAACACGCTCCCCTGCCCCGACGCCCGGGAGCGGGTTGAAAGCGCCCCAAAACATCGAAAAATTCTGTCGCGAGCTCGTCTGCGGCCCTCTTTGCTTGCGGGATGACGTTCGAGAAATCGCTGGCGGAGGCCATCCGCACGCTTGAATCCCTCGGGGAGATCCGGCCGGCCATTGACGCGGCGGCGGAACTGATCGTCGGGACCCTCCGGGCAGGGGGCAAGCTCCTGATATGCGGAAACGGCGGCAGCGCGGCGGAGGCGGCCCATTTTGCGACCGAGCTTGTGGGGCGTTTCGAACGCAGCCGGCGACCGCTCCCGGCCGTGGCCCTCTCCTCGGACGGCTCCCTGATCACATGCATCGGGAACGATTTTGGCTTTGAGCAGGTCTTCGCCCGGCAGGTCGCCGGGCTCTCGAAACCGGGCGACCTTGTCGTTGTCGTCACCTCGAGCGGCAGGTCGCCGAACATCGTCGCTGCGCTCCAGGAGGCGGGGCGACTGGGCCTGAAGTCCATCGCCTTTCTCGGCCGGGGGGGCGGCAAGGCCAAGGGGCTCGCGACCTGCGAGCTCATCATACCAGGCAGCAGGGGGACCTCGGCGCAGGAGTCCCACCTGTTCCTCATCCATTATTTCTGCGAATTGATCGAAGCCTCTTTCCCATGAGCCAAAACCAACCCCCCAGCGAACAGGCAGTCATAAAGACGTCCTACGGCGAGATGACTGTGGCCTTCTGGCCCGACGCCGCCCCCAAGACAGTTGAGAACTTCAAGAAACTCGCCAGGAACGGGTTTTACGACGGGACAGCATTCCACCGGATAATCAAGGGGTTCATGATCCAGGGCGGCTGCCCCAACACAAAGCAGGGCGGGCGCGACACGCCGGGAACCGGCGGCCCCGGCTACCAGATCAAGGCCGAATTCAACGCCAGGCCCCATGTCCGCGGGGTAATCTCGATGGCGCGCTCGGCCAGTCCGGACTCTGCGGGCAGCCAGTTCTTCATCTGCCATGGCGACGCCCGGTTCCTGGACCGCCAGTACACGGCGTTCGGCGAGCTGGTGTCCGGGGAGGACGTGCTGGAGCGGATCGCCAACGTTCCGACCGGCGGGGGAAGCGAGAAGAGCACCCCTGTCGAGCGGGTCGGCGTGGAGAGCGTCAGGATCGTACCGGCAGCGGGCTAGAGCTTCCCGACGGGTCCCGGGTCCGCCATTGGCGGGCCTGCGGCGCGCAAAGGCTGACGGCGTTGCGCCTAGGCGTAACCGAGCGCCTTGGCGACCGCCCCGTAAGTGATGCGCCCCTCGCGGGTATTCACGCCCATTGCCAGCCCCTTGTGGCCGGCAAGCGCGGCCGCGACGCCCTTTTGAACTATCAGGGCCACATATGGCTCCGTGGCCTGCGTCAGCCCCTGCGTCGAGGTCCGGCCGACGAGGGCGGGCATGTTGGGCACCGCGTAGTGGATGACGCCGCGGTGCTTGTACACCGGCTCGATGTGCGACGTGGAGTGGATGCTCTCGATGCAGCCGCCTTGGTCGATCGCGATGTCCACGATCACGCTGCCGGGCCGCATCTTCGACACCATCGCGCTGGTGACGACGGTGGGCGCCTTCGCGGCTGGAATGAGCACCGCGCCCACGAGCAGGTCGGCGTCGGCAACGCAGCTTTCCAGGTTTGAGAAATTGGACATCAACGTCACGACCCGCCCCCGGTATTCCGAGTCGAGGAGCTCGAGCTTGCGCGTGTCAAGGTCGAGGACGGTGACCCGGGCCCCCATTCCGACGGCCATCTGGACCGAGTGCGCGCCCGAGTTTCCCGCCCCGACCACGACGACGTGCCCCGGCAGCGTGCCCGGAATCCCCCCGAGGAGGACGCCCGAGCCCCCGTGCTGGGTCTGGAGAAAATAGGCCCCAACCTGGATCGCCAGCCTGCCCGCGATCTGCGACATCGGCTTGAGCAGCGGGAACGACCCATCGGCGCCCTCGACGGTCTCGTACGCGATCCCCAGGATGTTCTTCCTGAGAAGGACCTTGGCGAGCGCCGGACCGGCGGCAAGGTGGAGGTAGGTGAACAGGGCCTGACCGTCCTGCAGGAACGCGTACTCCGCGGGCAGCGGCTCCTTGACCTTGAGGATCAGCTCCGCCGACCCCCACACCCTGGCCGCTTCGGCCACGATCGCGGCCCCTGCGGCCCGGTATTCCGCGTCCGTGAATCCGGAGCTAAGACCGGCGGACTTCTCGATCAGCACTTTGGCGCCCAGGGACACGCAGCGGCGGCACAAGCTGGGGGTCATCGAGACCCGCGTCTCCCCGATTTTGATTTCCTTGGGTACTCCAATTGTCATGCGCAGATCATGCGGCGGCGCATCGGGGTGACAAGTTTCAAGAGGCGCCCCGGCATCGGGCCCGAGCTTGGAATCCGGCCCTTGTTGCCTCATGCACAGGGGGGATGCCCAAGATGATCAACCTCATGGTGGCCTGCGCCGAGAACCGCGTGATGGGCCGCAATGGCCGCCTTCCCTGGCGGATTCCCGAAGATTCCCAGTTCTTCCACAGGCAGACCGCCGGCAGGACGATCATCCTCGGGCGCATCTGCTACCAGACCTGGCCGCGGGCGCGGGAGGACGGCAGGAGGCTGATCGTGATCACGAGCGACCCCTCTCTTGAGCGCGACGGGGTGCGCGTCGCACACTCCGTGCCCGAGGCGCTTGAGATCGCCGAGGCGATGCCGGGTGAGGTCTACGTGAACGGTGGCGAGCGGATCTTCGAGGAGGTTCTGGCGTTGCCCCGGCCCATGCGGCTTCACCTGACGCTCGTCCATGCGGAGGTCCAGGGCGACAGGTGCTTCCCCGAATGGCGCCATCTCCAGTGGCGCGAGGTGCACCGGCACGACGGCGAGGACGAGAACTTCCGCTACACCTTCCTCACGCTCGAGCGCTAGCCGGGCCCAACGCGGGCCGCATGCGCCCTTGCGACCTCGACGTACTTCTGCGCCCACTTCCGGATCCCGCCCTGCTCCCCGGCCGACAGCGACCGGATCACACGGGCGGGCGAACCGTAGACAAGCGAGCCCGGGGGGCACTTGAACCGCTGCCCGACGAGGGAATTGGCCCCCACGATGCTGCGCGCCCCGATTACGGCCCCGTCGAGGACAGTCGCCCCCATCCCGATGAGGCATTCGTCGCCTATCCTGCAGGCGTGGACGATCGCGCCGTGCCCGACCGTGCACCACGCGCCGATGCGCGCGCCCAATCCGTCGGCGAGGTGCACGACCACGTTGTCCTGTATGTTCGTCCCCTCCCCCACCCGTATCGCGTTTATGTCTCCCCGAAGAACGGATCCGTAGAACACGCTGCTCTTGGGCCCAAGCACGACATCGCCGATGACTGTCGCGCTGGCCGCGATGAAGATGGACCCCGACGTGTCCGGCGTCCGGCCCAGATGCCGCCGCAGCCGCTCCCTGAGCGTCATGGGCGCGCGTCCCCGCCATTGCGCGGCGCGTTGCCCGTCACGGGGACAGGGGGCCCGCCTGGCCCCGGGAGCACAGGTCGCAAGGACGGATTCATGCCTGCGGGTTCACTTGGGCCTGTCCCGGACTTTCCGATGCTCGAGCTCCACGGCTGGCCGCAGCTCAAAGCAGCAGCCCCGCGATGCACGCCGACATGAAGTTCGCCAGCGTGCCGGTGATCATGGCGCGAAACCCCAGCCGCGCCAAATCCGACTTTCGGCTCGGTGCGAGAGCTCCGATTCCGCCAATCTGAATCGCGATCGAGCTGAAGTTCGCGAAGCCGCACAGGGCGTATGTGGCGATCGTGAAGGATCGGGGATCAAGGTGGGGCTGCATCGGCCCAAGGAGCTTGAAGGCGATGAATTCGTTCAGGACCATGCGCGTTCCCAGCAGATTGCCGACGTCCGCCGCGTCTTTCCACGACACCCCCATCAGCCAGGCAATCGGCGCGAAGATCGTGCCAAGGAGATCCTGCAGGGTCCGGGGCAACCAGCCCAGAAACGGCAAAGAGTGCGCCCATCCCAGCACGCCGTTCATCAGCGCGACCAGCGCAATGAACGCGATCAGCATCGCGGCAACCTGCAGGGCCAGGTGAAGACCGTCGCTGGCGCCGCGGGCCGCGGCGTCGATCACGTTGACCGCACCCTGCTCCACCTTGATGTCCGCTCCCCCCGCCGTTGCCGGCGTCCCCGTCTCCGGGATGAAGAGCTTGGCCAGCATTATCGTGGCCGGCGCCGTCATGATGACGGCGGTCAGCAGATGCACGATCTGCACGTGGGCCACCAGGACATAGGCGGCCATGATGGAGCCGGAGACGTGAGCCATGCCGCAGGTCATGACGGTGAAGAGCTCCGATTCCGTCAGGCCCGCGAGGAAGGGCCGAATCGTGAGCGGAGCCTCCGTCTGCCCCATGAAGATGCTTGCCGCCACGTTGAGCGACTCCGCGCCGCTGACATGCATGGTCTTGCGCATTCCGACCGCCATCACGCGCACGAGCCAGGGCATGATGCCGACGTAATACATGACCGAGAAAAACGACGCGATGAAGATGATGACCGCCAGCACCTGGAAGGCAAAGACGACGCCAAACGGGCCGCTGGGAGAGCCCAGCTGTTCGCCGAACACGAAGCTGCTGCCGGCCACCGCGAAGTGCAGGAGAGCGTTCACGCCCTCGCTGATGAGCTGAAACACCCGGCCAAAGCCGGTCCTCAGCACCAGGAAGGCAAAGCCGAACTGCAGGCCCAGTCCCCATAGGAGGATGCTCAGCTTGATCGCGCTCCTGCGCGTGGAGAAAAGAAACGCTGATCCCACGATGGCGATCAGACCGAGGATTCCGGTTAAATGATGCATGTCGTTGGCTGCGAGTGAGGGGTCCCGTGCGGCCGCCCGGCGGCATCACGAGAAAGGGATGCGCGCGGCTTACGTCAATCCATTCTGGTCCAATAGGGCCGCCGGGCTCCGCGCCGGGATCGGGTCGGCCCTTTCCGGGCGCAACTGCGCCGGTTTTTTTGTCGCAACCCGGACGGCGGCGTCACACCAGGCTCGAACCATGGCGACTCCTGTATCCGTCCCGGATCGAGGCCGGCAGCACGCGCTGCGCTTTCACGGGACCGGGACCGGGGCGAGGCTCCAGATCTGCTGGGCGTACTCGCGGATGGTGCGGTCGCTCGAGAATTTCCCGACCCGCGCCATGTTCAGCACGGCCTTGCGGGCCCAGCCGTCCCTGTCGCGGTAGGCCGCGTCCACCTTCTTCTGGCAGTCGCTGTAGGCCCGGAAATCGGCAAGAACCATGAATGGGTCTCCGCCGGAGAGCAGCGTGTCGTGGACCGCGGAAAACGCATCGTGCTCGCCCGGCGTCCAGTAGTCGCTTCCCAGCCAGTCCAATATGGCCCTGATCTCCTCGTCGTCCCTGTGCAGGTTCCAGGGGTTGTAGCCGCGGGCCCGCAGCGCCTCGACCTCCTCCACGGTCATTCCGAATATGAAGATGTTCTCGTCGCCGACCTCCTCGCGGATCTCCACATTGGCCCCGTCAAGCGTTCCGATCGTGAGCGCACCGTTGAGGGCGAGCTTCATGTTGCCCGTTCCCGACGCCTCCTTGCCGGCCGTCGAGATCTGCTCGGAGAGATCGGCGGCCGGGATGATCTTTTCGGCCAGGGAAACCCTGTAGTTCGGGAGGAAGGCGATCTTGATCTTGTCCCCGATCCGGCTGTCGGAATTGACCCGGACGCCGACCGTATTGATCGCCCGGATCAGATTCTTTGCGACGTCGTAGCCGGGCGCCGCCTTTGCCGCGAAGATGAAGACGCGGGGCACGATGTCCAACGACGGGTCGTGCAGGAGCCGGCGGTAGAGCGACATGATGTGCAGCAGATTCAAGTGCTGGCGCTTGTATTCGTGGAGCCGCTTTATCTGCACGTCAAAGATGGCGTCGGGCGACACCGCTATGCCGCACTCGGCCCGGATTACATGGGTAAGGTCCACCTTGTTCGCCCGCTTCACCTCCATGAATTCGCGCCGGAAGGCGCTGTCGTCGGCGAATTTCTCCAGTGCGCGCAGCCGGTCTAGGTCGCGCGCCCAGTCCTCGTCCCCGAGCGTGCGCGTGACCAGGGAGGCAAGGCGGCGGTTGCACTGCAGCAGCCAGCGTCTCGGCGTGATTCCGTTCGTCTTGTTCTGAAATCTTCCCGGGAAGAGGGCGTCAAACTCCGGGAAGAGGTGTTTGCGCAGCAGCTCGGTGTGCAGCGCCGCCACCCCGTTGACGGCATGGGAGCCCACGGCGGCGATATGCGCCATCCGCACCCTCTTCTCGCCATTCTCCTCGATCAGCGAGCAAGCCCTCTTCTTCTCGTTGTCGTTCGGCCATTTCGCCTCGCACATGGCCATGACGCGCACGTTGATGTCAAAGATGATCTGAAGGTGCCTCGGAAGAACGCGCTCGAAGAGCGGAATCCCCCACTTTTCGAGCGCCTCGGGGAGCAGCGTGTGGTTCGTGTAGCCCATCGTTCGGACCGTGATGTCCCAGGCCGTGTCCCAATCCACCTCCTGCTCGTCGATCAGGATCCTCATGAGCTCCACGACCGCGATCGCCGGATGCGTGTCATTGAGCTGGATGGCCACCTTGTCCGCGAAATTCGTCCACGAATTCCCAGGCGACCGGAAGTGGCGCCGGATGATGTCGCGAATGGAGCAGGCGACGAAGAAGTACTGCTGGACGAGCCTGAGCTCCTTTCCGTTTTCGGTCTTGTCGTTTGGATAAAGGACCTTGGATACCGTCTCGCCGATGGCCTTTTCCCGAACGGCGTCGACGTATCCGCCCGAATTGAACACCGCCAGGTCGAAGTCCTCAGTCGCTCGCGAGGCCCAAAGGCGCAGGAGGTTCACCGTCTTCGTGCCAAACCCGGCGACCGGAATGTCGTGGGGGACGCCGAGCACCGTCCGGAAGCCGACCCAATTCGGCTTCGAGTCCCCGCGGTCATCGAATTCGTTGACGACATGCCCGTAGAGTCTCACCTCCTGCGTGTAGTCTGCCCTGATGACCTCCCACGGGTTCCCGAACAGCATCCATCGGTCGGGATGCTCCACCTGGTTGCCGTTCACGAACTCCTGCTTGAAGAGGCCAAACTCGTAGTAGATGCCGTATCCCAGGGCCGGATAGTCCAGCGTCGCCAGCGAATCGAGGAAGCAGGCCGCAAGGCGGCCGAGCCCGCCGTTGCCAAGGCCCATGTCGACCTCGGACTCGCGCACTTCCTCGAAACTCACGCCAAGCGAGTCGAGTGCCGACCGCACCGCCTCGGTGAGCCCCGTTGCGAGCAGGTTGCTCTCAAAGAGCCGGCCCATCATGTACTCCATCGAAAGGTAGTACACCCGCCGCGTATTGAGCTCATTGTGGACACTCTGCGTGCCGATCATCCTCTCGTGGATCGTATCCCTGACAGCGAGAGAAGCCGCTACCCACCAATCCCTTGGAGTGGCGGACGGCCCGTGACGGGCGAGCGTCGAGGTCAGGTGGCGCTGGATCAGCGAACGCATGATCACCGCCGGCGAGTCGCTCAGCTTGTTGTCCTTTTGTAGAGATGGCATGTTAGACGGGCCTGCGGCCGGGACAAGACTCACGCCGCCAGGGGGTAACGGTCACGCCAAAACTCGAACCGCGGCGTCATTTTTGGAAGCGCCTGGCGAGTTCGCCATGGTTGAGCTCCACGTAGGTGGGGCGCCCCGCCGGGCTGGAGATCGGCGAGGATGTGGCGAACAGATCCCGCAGCAGGGCCAGCGCCTCGGCCTCGCCCGTTGCGGGCGGGAGCCGCACGGCCTTTGCCGCAGCGAGGCGCGCGAGTTCGTCCCGGGCCAGGTCGATGTCCGAGCCAGGCATCCGGCCCTCGCGCAACGCGCCGACAAGATCGCGAATGAAATCCTCGGCGTCCCCGGGCTCCATCCAGGCGGGAAGCGCATCGACCCGGAAGAAGTTCCGGCCGAACTCGCTGATCTCCAGCCCGTGCGCCAGGAGAAACCCGAGATTGTCAATTAGCACGGCGGAGGCCACCGGGTTGAGCTCTATCGGAACCGGAAGAAGCAGGCGCTGCACGGGCACCCGGCCCGTTCCGAATTGCCCCTTCAGCCGCTCGTACCACACCCGCTCATGGGCCGCCCGGCGGTCGAGAAGCACGAGTCCCTGGGGCGTCTCAAAGAGCGTGTAGCCGCCGTGCGCCGTTCCCAGGAACCGCCACGCGGGAGCGACCTCCCGATTCGCTCCGGAGGGCGCCGGTCCCGAGGGCGCCGCGGCCGGCCGTGCAAGCGGCGCCGACTGGGCCGGCTCGCCGGCCCAGGGGTGGAACGGAGCCGGCAGCGGGCCCGGATCCCCGAGAAAAGTGGGCGCGGCAGCCGCGATCCCGTCCGCGGCGCCCCGTCTCGTCCATTGGCGCAGCCCGGTGAGGACCGCGCGTATGACAAACCCCCGGACAAGGGCCTCCTTCCGGAAACGCACCTCGCGCTTGGCCGGATGAACATTCACGTCTATCTCGTGCGGCCCGCATTCCAGAAACACATACGCGACCGGATAGCGCCCCTGGGGAATCGACTCGCGGTAGCTCTCGATCAATGCCCCGTTCAGCGTCCGGCTGTCGACAGGCCTCGAATTCACGAACGCCACCATGTCGTGCCGGGTCGCGCGCCCCACCCCTGGGCGGCCGATCAGTCCCGCGAGGCGCATTCCCGATTCGGCGAAGTCGATCGGCAGGAGCCCCTCGGCCGCCTGCCGCCCGAAGATCTCCGCCACGCGGTCGGACAGGCTGGAGCATTCCGGCGACCGGAAGACCTCCCTCCCCTCCTCGTAAAGCGCAAATGAGACCGCCGGGCATGCGAGCGCGTAAAGGCGCACGCAGTTGACGATGTGCCCAGATTCGGTCCGGTCGGTCTTGAGGAACTTGCGGCGCGCCGGAACGGGCTCGAAGAGATGCTCGACGTCGACTCGCGTGCCCACGGGGCGGCCGCACGCCCTTTCGTGCAGCACCCTGCCCGCATTCACGGCGATCTCGGTCCCAGAATCCTGCCCCGCCTCCCGGGTCTGCAGCGTGAAGCGCGAAACACTCGCGATAGATGGGAGCGCCTCGCCCCGGAATCCGAAGGTGGCAAGCCGGTCGAGATCGGCCGCATCGGTTATCTTACTTGTCGCGTGGCGCTCGAGGGCGGTCCGGGCATCCTGAGGGGACATTCCTAACCCATTGTCCTCCACGCGGATGAGAGACTGGCCTGCGTGTGCGAATTCGACAACAACGCGCGTGGCGCCTGCATCCAGGGCGTTTTCAACCAGTTCCTTCACCACGGCTGCCGGACGCTCGATCACCTCCCCGGCGGCAATCTGGTTGGCCACCCGTTCTGGCAGGATTCGGACTTTGGCCATTCCAGTTCTCGAGCGCGCAGCGGGTCGCAGCTACCGGAGGATCTTCCTCCAGCGGCCGAACTGCCGGGCAATCTGGGAGGGGCCGGGCATTCCCGTTCCCTTCCGCATCGAGAGGGCGCGATCGAGGTCGAATACGGACGCCCAGCGAGTCCCGAAGCGCGGATGAAGCCGGTTGACCTCGGCGTTCGAAAGATCCGGGATCGCGCAGCCTTTTCTCTCCGCAAGCGCCACGACCGCGCCGACCGCGTGATGAGCCTCGCGGAAGGGAACGCCCCGCGACACGAGGTAATCGGCGAGATCCGTGGCGAGTAGCGCGGGATCCGACGCGGCAGCCGCGCAGCGCTCCCGGTTGAACGACATCCCCCGCACCGTCCCCTCCAGGACATCGGCGCAGATCGCCGACTGGTCGAAACTGTCGAAGACCGGCGGCTTGTCCTCCTGAAGGTCCCGGTTGTAGGCCATGGGAAGGCCTTTGACCAGGCTCAGGAGGGTTTGGAGGTTCCCCTGCAGCCGCGCGGCCTTCCCCCGAAGGAGCTCGCACGCGTCGGG
This sequence comes from uncultured Opitutaceae bacterium, assembly GCA_937889545.1. GTDB lineage: Bacteria > Verrucomicrobiota > Verrucomicrobiia > Opitutales > Opitutaceae > Palsa-1447. Next base: position 20,464 of record CALAOT010000093.1, on the reverse strand, counting down.
GTTCCTCTTCTGCGGCATGAGCGAACTGCCCGTGCAGAATTCATCCGGCAGCTCCACGAGCCGGAACTCGGAACTGCTCCAGATGATCAGGTCCTCGGCGATTCGCGAAATGTGCACGCCGAAGAGGGCGCAGGCAGAGGCAAACTCGATGAAGAGGTCCCGATCCGCCACGGCATCCATCGAATTCTGGGTGACCCGCGGGCGGCCCCTGCGGTCGACGAACCGCAGCATTCTCGCCGCAAACTCCCGGTCGATCGGAAGGGTCGTGCCCGCAACGGCTCCGGAGCCCAGGGGAGACTCGTTCGCCTTGTCGGCAACCGTCGACAGGCGCGTCCGGTCGCGCTCGAGCATCTCGATCCATGCAAACAGGTGGTGGGAGGCGTAGACGGGCTGCGCCCGCTGGAGGTGGGTGTACCCGGGGATGATCACGCTGCGGTTCGCATCCGCAACGGCCAGAAGCGCGCGCTGGACCCCAAGCACCTTGACGCCCAGCGCCGCGCAGGCGTACTTGAAGAAGAGCCTCATGTCGGTCGCGACCTGGTCGTTGCGGCTGCGGGCGGTGTGGAGCTTCGTCGCGGCAGGGATCCGCTTCGCGAGGGCGTGCTCGATGTTCATGTGGACGTCCTCAAGCCTGCTGTCCCACACGAAGCGCCCGCTTCTGATGTCCGCAAGGATCTCATCGAGGCCGGCGTGGATCTCATCGCGCTCCCTTGCCGTGATCAGCCCGACATGGGCCAGCATCGCGGAATGCGCCTTGCTTCCGATGATGTCGAACGGAGCCAGGCGCCGGTCGAACGAGGCGGATTCGCTGAACTTGAGCATCAGGTCGGCGGGGCCCGACTTGAAGCGCCCCCCCCAGGTGGCTTGGATTGGCTTGGCCATAGATGACTGGGGACGAGATGACCCTTCGCGGGGCGAAGGCGCAACGCGAAAGATTCCCAGCCGTTTTCCGGTTTGCCCGCCGCCGCCCGTTGCCCAGATTAAGAGGGTGCTCCGAAATGCCGCCTTCGCCGCCATAGCCCTTGTAGCCTTCGCGCCCGCACGGAGCGCGGACAACGCCATGGAGCGGTTCAACGTGGTCGCCATCAAGCCGACGACCGCGTCCATCTATATTGCAACGGTAACGATGACGATGCCGCCGTTTGTCCGGCGCGACACCGTCTTCTCATCCACGTATTCGGCGAGGGTGTTCCCCTATTTCTTCTGGAGCGAGAGCGGCCGGATTTCGATCACGCTCCCGTGGGAAAAGCTCCTCCGCATCGCCGTGGGCGAGCCCGCCGATTTCACGGGCCGCGGAATCAGCGAGTCCGGCGACGAGCGAAAGCTCGAGGGGCGCGCGACCCCGACCGGGCCTTCGAGCGGCAGGATCCGGGTGCGCGTCTATGTGACGAAGAGGCTCTTCCTCACCTTCGACACGACCTACGAGTTGCAGGCGGCCTCCAGCCCTTACTCCCAGGCGAAATCGACTGTCTTCTCAACCGAGGGCGCGAGGCTCTGGTGGACGGGGCACGTGGCGGCCGCCCTTTCAAGCACCCCCTGAGGCACGCCGCGCGCAGACGCGGGCAGCCAAAAGCGTGCGGAGAGCCTGGATATTCTCCGGGGCGCATCCGCGGCCATTTCCTTGGTCACCTCGTATCTTATGCCCGCAATGTCCACGCCGTGCCTGCGGGCGGCGATGGCCATGGTGGTCGCGATGCAGGTCGCGAACGCGGTCGCGACCAGGTCGGTGGGCGAGAAAGCCGCGCCCCGGCCCTGGTTGTCCTTAGGGGCGTCCGTGGCGAGGGCGCTGCCCGAGGGCTCGTGGACGGCCGAGCAGTGGAGGTCGCCCTGGTATTCTCCGGTGATCCTTACCATCCCGGCATCATCCGGCGGCCGACGGGTATTGCAACCGCCTCATGGTTCCTCGGTGACAAACGCCGGATCGATCACGCGCCGGGCCATGCGCACGAAGGAGGCCAGGGGCGCGTCGAAGTCCGGTCCCGCGCCGCTGCACCCCGGGACAAAGATCGGGGACCGCGCCGGGGCATTGCCCGGAGAGACGGGGCTCGCCTCGCGCATCTGGACGAGCGTCTGGGCCACGTAGCTGGTCCTCACATAAAACGAGCTCTGCTGGCCCCCTCGCTTCCACAGCTCAAACAGCAGGGCTCCGCCAGGCACCACCGGGTTCGCCTGCGTCCCCGGAATCCACCAGCCCATGCCAAAAAGACCTCCTATGTTTGCAATGTTCGTGTCGTGGCCCACGAGGACGACCACACGCTCCCCGGATGGGCCGAAGGCGCCCGGAACGGGCTGGCCAAGGGCCGCCTGTTCCAGGGTGTCGACGATATGGCTCGCCAGGTTGGATCCCCCGACCTGCGCGGGGTAATAGGTCCTTTGCGCCAGGTCGAAAAAGAGCTCATGAAGGGCGAGCAGGTCGGTCAATGCCCGTTCGTCCACCCTGCCCCAGCCCACGTCAGATGCAGGCATCCCGTCGGCGTACTCGAGGATCAGGCTTTCGGTGCATTGCAGCGCGGCGTAGACCGGCCCTGAGATCGTAACCAGATTGTCCCCTTCTCCGGGACCGACCGCGGTCGGTTCGTCGAACGGCGAGGCTCCCGTCGGCGCGCCCCCCGGCCCGAACAGGATTCCCCTCAATTGCGCAAGCTGGGTGGCGCAGGCGCGATCGACCCTCCGGGGGTCCCCCCCCATCCGACCCAGCACGGCCGCCACCGCCCGGGCCTTGTCGGGATGCCCGACTTGGGCCCTGACCGGCCGGAACAGCGGGTCGGCCGTCCCCGCAGCGAGAGAATGGACGTCGGGCTCGCCGAGCCGGACGAGCGACTTGCCGATGATGCGCCCCGTCTCGATCGTCCTCTGGTCATTGTCCGTGCGGATGAACACCCGCTGGCCGTCGACGGCGGGATCGCCGGACAGGGCGCCGGACTCGGTGAGGCGCGCGCGATAATAGTCGCCCATCTGGGCGATCAGCGCGTTGCCATGGGGCGTCTGGATTCCCGGCGCGACCTCCCACGTGGGCCAGGGTTGGGAGGCAAGCCGCGCCATTGCTTCGTTTGTCTTCAGGGGCGACCGGACGCCGTGCCGGGTCAGGATGATCGCCAGCTGCAGCTCATCCCCGGAAGCGGCCGGCCCGGCCCACACAGAGGCGTAAACCAGCAGCGATGCGGCGAACGCGGCAACACCGGTCCGGGCACAAATGCGATTCGCTACAAAACGCGGCAGCCAGATCATGCCAAAGTAAACCTTTCACCCGAAAACCCGTCAAGACGCCCGCGCGGCCGCCTGATTTGGCTCGGCTCGCCCGGCTCAAGACCCTTAATGCCCACGAAGGCCCGCTTTCCCCCTTGAGGCATCCCGCGCATAGCCATCCTCCTTCCGGCTCCATGTGGACCGTCCGGATCCCCCTGTTCTGCCTCCTGATCGCCACTCCCGCATGGGCGAAGGACGCCAAGGCTAAGCCGCCTGCAACCACGGCTGAATTGCAGGTGCAGGTTGAAAAGATATTGAAGCAAACCCTTACGCCAGGCGCAGGCGTCGCGATCGTCAGGCGCGAGGGACCGGAATGGGTGGCGGGCATCGGACTCGCGGATGTCGCGGCCAAGGCACCGGTTACGCCGGCGACGCTCTTCCGCATCGGCTCGGTGTCGAAGGGCTTTGTCTCGCTCTCCGTCCTGAAGCTGCAGCTGGAAGGCAAGCTGAGCCTGCAGGACACGCTGAGGTCTCGGGCGCCCGAACTGGAGTTCACGAACCCATAGGAGGCAAGCGATCCGGTGCGCATCGTGAATCTCTTGGAGCACACTTCCGGATGGGATGACCTGGCCCTGCGGGAGTACGCGTACAACCCGGAGCGGGAGCTGACGCTGCGGGAGGGGCTGGCGTACTACCCGAAGTCGCGGACGTCGCGCTGGAAGCCCGGCACCCGCTTTTCGTACGCGAATTCCGGGCCGGCTGCGGCGGCCTACGTGGTCGAGAAGGTCACCGGCCAGCGGTTCGAGGACTATGTGGAGCAGAACTGGTTCAAGCCGCTGCGGATGGACACCGCCAGCTACCTCGACACGCCGGAAGTGGTGAGCCGCCTGACGAAGCTCTATCACCAGGACGGCAGGACGCCCTTCCCCTACTGGCACATCATCGTGAGGCCGGCGGGCGCGGTCAACGCGTCGGCGCGGGAGATGGCAAACTATGTTCAGTTCTATCTCAACCGCGGCTCCTTTGGAGGCATCCAGCTGCTGCCCGCGGAGGCCATTGATCGCATGGAACTGCCGACGTCCACGTATGCGGCCCGCGAAGGATTGAAGGCGGGATACGGCCTGGGCAACTACGTAACCGTGAAGGACAGGTGGGTGTTCCACGGCCACGACGGAGGCGTAGAGGGCGGCTTGACGCAGCTCGCGTATCTGCCGGACGCCGGCGCCGGCTATGTCGTCATGATCAATTCCGCGAATCCCGGGGCGCTGTCCCAGATCGCCGACCTTATCCGCGGATATGTCACGCGGACATTGCCAAAGCCCGCTCTTCCTCCGGAGGCGGCGGTGCCTTCCGGTCCGGCGCACGACTATGCCGGCTGGTACGAGCCCATCAGCGTGCGCCCCGAGCGGGCCCGGTTCCTGGTGCGCATCCTGGGGTTGACGAGAATGGCCGTCCAAAAGGGTGGCCTGCGCCTTCGGGGCGTATTCGGCGGGGAACGCAAGTTCATCGCCGTTTCCGACCGGCTGTTCCGCCGCGACTCTCAGACGGTGGCGACGCTCGCGCTCATTGCGGACAGGGTGGAGGGAACGCTGGTTGAGATGCCGGGGGGAACCTTCCGGAGCGTTCCGCAATGGCTTCCGTGGCTCGAGCTCTCGGTGATCGCCGCGGCGCTCCTGCTCATGGCGAGTTCGGTGGTGTTCGCGCTGGTCTGGGTTCCGCGAAAGATCTTCGGGGACTTGAAGTCCGTGGGCCACCTCCGCGTGCGCGCGATGCCGGTGCTGGCGGCGCTTTCATTTTTGGTCGCCTTCGCGCTGGTCACAGCAGCCTTGAGCGCCCCGATAGAGCGGCTCGGGCTGCCGACGTTCTGGTCCGTGGGGATCTTTGGGTCCGTCACCGCCTTCGCGCTGTTCGCGGTGCTGGGGTTGGCGCTCGCGCTGAGCACCCGAAATCGCGGGATACGCCGCCTTGTCTGGTGGCACGCATTCGCGGCCTCGGCGGTCCTTACGGTTGTCGCGGCGTATCTGGCCTATTGGGGAATCGTAGGCTGGATGCCGTGGACCTAGGACGTCTTGGTCCCCCTTCGTTGGCGGGGGTCGCACGAATTCCCATTCCGCGGAAGCTCCCCCTTCCCCCAATGGCGCGCGCGTTTCCGCCACGTCGAGAACAAGAGCGCCTGCAGGCCAGCCCGCGCAGCAGGCGCCTTCCCAGGCTATGGGACACTGGGGGGATCAGCGCCGATCTGCCGACGCACCCAAGTGCTCGTCCATCCACGCCAGGGTCTTTTCCCACATTTCCGGCGTGTAGACGTGGCCGAGGCCGGGGTAGATGAGGCTTTGGAACGCGTCCTCCCTGCCGTAGAGCCGATATGCGGGCCTCACGGCGGCTTCGATGGCGCGAATGCCATCCACGGGCGAGCCGCCGTCCTTGTCGCCGGTCTGGAACAGGAGCGGCCGCGGGGCGATGAGGGCGACCACGGCCTCGGTGTCGAAGTGGTTCAGCATGCCGGGCACGAAATAGCCGATGTCGTGCTCGTGGATCGCGCCGTGCTCGATCAAGTTCTGGTAGCGGGTGAGGCAGGCGATCGCGACGCCGGTCTTGATCCGCTCGTCCAGCGCCATCAGCCACCAAGTCCGGGTTGCGCCCATGCTCATGCCCGTCACGCCGATCCGGTCGGGGTCCACCTCGGGCCGGGACGCCAGATAGTCCAGCGCCATCAGGTCGTCGCGCAGCAGCATTCCCCAGAATGTGCGTCCGACCCAGAGGTTGAACTTGCTGGCCGTCTCCTCGGCGGTGTAGTTCGTCTCGGCCGGACCGTCGGGGCCCTGCCCGTTGCGCTCGCCGAAGCCGCTCGCGTCTATGGCCACGACGACGTAGCCGCGCCTCGCGAAGGCCGGCCCGGGCGCCTCCGGCGTGTGCTTCGCCTGGAACAGCTCCTCCTTGCCGAGGTCGTATTCGCCGGCATGCCAGTGGCAATAGAGGATCGCGGGCCGCCTTCCCGGCGCGTTCTCCGGCAGAAGCAGGTAGCCGGGCACGGTCGCGCCCGCCCCGTTGTCGAACCGAAACTTTTCGACGATGTACGAGCCGCGGTCCTCGCGCGACAGGGTCTCCACCCTGGGTGTCCTCGGCCGAGCCGGAAGCCGGCCGAGAAGCGCCCAGAGTTGGGCCCGTACTCCCCGGCGTTCGGCCTCCCACGCCTCCCGGGACGCGGGCACCGCAAACGGCCGCGCCAGCTCGGCCTTTTCCAGCCAGCGCTTCGCAGCAGGGGGATTCGTCTGTGCCTTCATGGCAACCCCGCTAATCAACATGATGCAGGTGGCGGTCAACCCCAAGATGGGGCGGCGGGATGAGCGTATGTCCAGGTCTCGGGTGGTCATGGTAGTCGGTTTTTCTGGTTGGGGAATCTTTGGCTGTCACTGAGCATCCTGGGCACCGGCAGGCCCCGGCCCCCGCCGAACGGCGGGGAAAGTTGCGGCCCGTCAGTGTTCGAGCGCAGGGACGGCTTCCTGCAGTGGCCTGGTTCAAACGTTGATGTTGGTCTCGGAAACCCGTTCCCGGATTGAGGCGACCGAAAGCTTCGATGCCGGCCCGAAGCTGCGGTCCAGGTAGGCCGGCGGGCGCCAGCCCGCCCGGCAAAGAAGGCATTGGACGCTCACCCCGAGCGTCCCGACGCCGTACTTCAGGCTCCGGGGAAAATCGATCGAGGAGGCCTCGGCGAAGTACTTTGTCGGACACGAGATCTCGGCGATCCGGAATCCCCACCAGTGACACTGGACCAGCATCTGGTTGTCGAAAAGGAAGTCGTCGGAGTTCGCAAGGAGGGGAAGCGTCTCAAGGACCCGGCGCGAAAAGGCCCGGAAACCCGAATGGTATTCGGACAGCTTCTGCCCGATCAGCAGATTCTGGGCGAGCGTCAGAAACCGGTTGGCAACGTACTTGTAGCGGGGCATGCCGCCCGAAACGGCGCCCAGGCCCAGTATCCTGGAGGCCAGAGCCACATCGTAGACCCCGGATGCCACCATGAAGGCCATGGCCGGGACCAGCCGCGGCTCGTACTGGTAGTCGGGGTGCACCATGACCACTATGTCGGCGCCCGTCTCAAGGGCCAGCGCGTAGCACGTCTTCTGGTTGCCCCCGTATCCGAGATTGCGGCGGTGAAAGGCGAAACGGACCCCGAGCCTGCGGGTTATCTCGCGCGTCTCGTCGGTGCTCGCGTCGTCCACGACGATGACCTCGTCGATCAACGCCCGGTCAAGCCCCTCGAGGGTACGGGCGAGGGTCCTCGCGGCGTTGAACGCGGGAAGGACCACGCACAGTTTCGCACCGTAGATCACCGGTTTCATGACGTTTGAGGGCCCGGTCCGGCCGCGCAAGCAAAGTCTGCCCCCGGGGCCGCATGGGCCACTGCGCCGCCCCGGATATCCGGATCCTTGTCAAAACCCAGCCGGTTCCGCATGAAATGACCTGCTCGGGCAGGACAGCTTCCCAGACGGCGCCTCGGGAAGCGGCCCTTCTCCGGACCCTTGAATCCGCGCAGGAAAAAGCCAAACGCTCAGCAACAATGAAGGTTTCGAACCCCAGGTGGACTGCGGACCCGGCGGGCCATGGCGCCGAGCCGGGCGGCCGTGGGCCAATGTTCCTCGGCGCCCTGCTGTTCCTGCTCGTGGCGGGCATCTTCCTGCCGGCCGTCTCGCATGACTTCATCACCTACGACGACCCCGTGTACGTGACGGAGAACGCGCACGTGAAAGGCGGCCTGACCTGGGCAAACGTCGAGTGGGCGTTCCACAGCACGGAGGCCTCCAACTGGCATCCGCTGACTTGGCTGTCGCACATGGCGGATTGCCAGGTCTTCGGGTTGCATCCCTGGGGCCATCACCTCACGAGCGTGCTCCTGCACGCGACCAACGCCGTCCTGCTCTTTGCCGCCCTCCGATTGATGACCGGGGCGCTCTGGCGCAGCCTGCTCGTGGCGGCCCTCTTTGGCCTTCACCCTCTCCACGTCGAATCCGTTGCGTGGGTCTCGGAGCGCAAGGACGTGCTGAGCACCATCTTCTGGATGCTGGTCCTGTGGGCCTATGCGCGCCGGGCGCAGGTCGCGAGGGCCCGCGGTCGCTCCGCCCCGGTCTTCTACGGATTGGCCCTGCTGTTCTTCGCCCTCGGCCTGATGTGCAAGCCGATGCTCGTCACGCTTCCGTGCGTCCTGCTGCTCCTGGACTACTGGCCTTTGCGCCGCTGGGAGGCCACCTCCGCCGCGGCCCGCTGGGCCCTTTTGGCCGAGAAAATCCCATTCTTCGCGCTCTCGGCCGCGGCGAGCGCCGTCACCTTGCTCGCGCAGGGCAGCGGGGGAGCCGTTTCGTCGACGGAGGACTTTCCGTGGCCCGTCCGCGTTGCCAACGCCCTGATCGCGTATTGCCGGTACCTGGGCAGGTGCTTCGTCCCGGCGAAGCTCGCGGTGTTCTATCCCTTTTTTCCCGAGCAACCACCCCTCTGGGAGCCCCTGCTGGCTGGCGCTCTGCTGGCCGGGGTGACCGCGGCGGCTGTGGCCCTCACCAGGCGACGGCCGTACTTGCTGGTCGGCTGGCTGTGGTTTGCGGGCACGCTGATGCCCGTGATAGGCCTGGTCCAGATAGGCGGGCAGTCCATGGCAGACCGGTACACCTACGTGCCGTTGATCGGGGTGTTTATCATGGCGGCATGGGCAGCCGGCGACGCGACGGCATCCTGGCCGCACAGGCGCCGCGTGCGAAGCCTTGGGGCCGGCGCGGTCCTCGTCGTCCTCGCCGCCATGACCACCCGGCAGCTGAGCTTCTGGAAGGACGGTGCGAGCCTATTCCGGCACGCCCTAGCTGTCACCGAGAACAACTGGGTCGCGCACGCCAACCTTTTTGCCACCATGTCCAAGTCCTCCGCACCCGGGGCGGGCGCCGAGCTCCAGGAGACCGTGCGCATCCTCGCCGCCTTCGCGGAAAACTACGACAAGAGGGGAATTGAGCTGGAACGGACGCCCGGGGGTTCGCTGGAGGCTATCAAGGATTTCCGGACCGCGGTGCGGATCATGCCGGACCTCGCCGGACCGCACTACAACCTGGGGACCGCGCTGGCAGGGATACCGGGCGGACTGCCGGAGGCGATCGAGGAGTTCCGGACGGCAGCGCGCCTCAGGCCCGATTTCGTCGGTGCGCACTACAATCTGGGCATCGCGCTGGCCCGGTTGCCAGGGGGGATGCCTGAGGCGATCGAGGAGTTCCGGACGGCGGCGAGGCTCAAGCCCGGCTTCGCCGAGGCGCACTACAACCTGGGGCTTGCCCTATCGGGCATCCCCGGGAGGACGGGCGAGGCTGTGGAACAGTTCGAAGCCGCGCTCAGGGACAAACCCGACCTGGTGCAGGCTCGCGAGATGATCGAGCGCCTGCGGGCCGTCCCCCGGTAGCCGGGGGCGGAACGCGCCCTCCCAGGCCACCGTACCCGGGCATCCAGGCGAAAGGTGTCGGGGGAAGCACCGTTGGCTCCTTCAATCTGCCGGGCCGCTCCTGAAGCTGGTGGTCCGCGTTGTCTTGTCGGTTCGCTTTGTCTCCGCCGAGTCGTCCGTGAGCAACACGCCGGGGGGCGGCGAGCCAATGGCGAACACGATGACAACGGGCTGTGCGGGAAGGTACGCTGCGTTTCCGGGCTGCGTCGCCGTGATCGCGACCTCGCCGGGGGATCCCGACGGCGTCACCACGCTGCCCGCGAGCGCGACCGGGCCCGAGTCGAGCGCGAGGGCCACGGGAAGGCCGCTGGAGGCGGTGGCCACGAGCGTGAACGGGAGCGCGCGGGTCGTGACGGAGCCCGGCGGGACAAACGAGATTGTCTGCGAAAGCAGGGGGGTGAAATGGGCCATGACCGACTTGTTGGAGTTCATGACGACCGAGAGGGTCGGGGCGGCTCCCGTTGCGTCCCCCGTCCAGCCCGCGAACGCGTTGCCTGGGCCTGCGGAGGCCGCTGCGGTTGCCAGGGCGTTGGGGGGATAGCTGCCTCCGCCCGACACCGAACCGCCAGCGGACGCGGTTATGGAAAGCGTGAAGAATGCCGCCGTGACAGAAACCGTGGCCGACGCGGCGGCCGAAGGGTTGTAGTTCGCGCTTCCGGAGTCGACCACCGTGACCGTATACGTGCCCGGCGCGGAAAACGTGACCGTCTGGGACGATCCCTGCCCGGAGGCCGCGCCCGCCCAGGCATAGTTGCCCGTGGCGCCGCCCGAGGCGGCGAAACCGATGCTTTGGCCCGCCGTTACGGCTGCGCTTGCGGGCGTTATCGCGACCGCGGGCTGGCCCGCCTTTCCAACCGCAAGCGTCCCCTGGGCCGAGCCGGCGAGCCCCGTCGAGTCGGTCGCGGTGGCCCTCAGGGTCGCGGTTCCGGCTGCGCCAAACGCATATGAGACCCTCTCCGAATCGGCGGGATTGGAGGGGTGGGAGTTTGAGTCGATTCGGACCCATGTGATTCCGCCGTCCTCGGAGACGTCGATGACCACGGACGCCAGCGGGTTGCCGTTCGGGGGCGCTTGGGCGGCGGCGCCGATGCCTACCTGCTGGAAAACTGTCGCGGACGGAGGAGGCGATAGGGTGACGGCTGGGGGCTGCGGCGGCGGAGTCGGCGTCGGGGTTGGCGCATTCCCCACGGGGCCCCCTCCCCCCGCGTTCAGCGCGTCCGTCGATATGACGCTGAGCGGGTTACCATGAACGAAGCTTTGCCTAAACCAGAATCGGAATGTGTAGGAACCGGAACCAAGAAAGGGCACCGTCCAAGTCGCATGCAGGATTCCGTCGGCCGGTGTCCCGCCTGCGCCGTCAAGGTGGATCGACGCTCTGGCGTTCGTGATGGTGCCTGCGCCATTTACTGAGACCGACGGCGTCCCATTGGCGGCAGTCGCTATCACCTGCCCCACCAGGTTGCCGCTCCCGTCGACCAGGTCGATCCGCCCGGGAGCGCCCGCCGTCCCCCTCGGGTCGTCATCGCAGGTCCACAGGACGTCGAAGTTCACGACGAAGCCCCCCGGCCCCATCGCGGCCGACTCGGAAGCGTAGCTGGTTGCCTGGCCATACGCCCGGGATGCGAGCGTGGCTGCTACAGCAAGGATTGCGATGAGGGCGATCTGCCGAGGGCGCTGAATGATCATGGTGCGGATGAGATGATTAACTCTGCTTGTTAGACAAGTCTAATATTAGTGGCGTGTGGTTTATTGCCGGGGTTTCGTCGTTGCACTGGCCGCAGCCGCCGGGCGCTTCTCGGAAGGGATCTCCCGCCAGGCGGCGCAGGTGATAACCGGCTCCGACGTCTGGTTGACTTCGAGGATTATATGGACACATGTAGCCTCATGAATCGAAAACGAAGAGTGCGCTCAACCTACCCCGAGGCCAAGGCGCAAGAACTCGAGATTAAGGAGGCCGCTGCCGCCTTCGGGGTGGACTGCGACGTCGTCAACGTGCGCGAAGCGAAGGACCAATTGTCGAGTCTCCTGGATCGAGCTGCGCGCGGAGAACAGATTGTGATCACCAGCGACGGTCGACCAAAGGCGATGATCGTGCGCTACCGGCCCATGATCCAAGGGGCCAAGTGGACGTCACGGCGGGCCCTTCGCCAGAAAACCCGAGTCTCCGAGGACTCGACCCCGATCATCCGCGAGATGAGAGACAGTGACTATTGAAGCCATGTACATAGACACCTCGGCGGTGGTTAAGCTCTATGTCGAGGAACCTGATTCCGAGGCTTGCGAGGCGATTGTCGTCGGAACGACGCTGGTGTCCTCCCGGCTGCTCTATTGCGAGTTTCGATCCGCGCTCTTGGGCAAGGTATCGCGCGGGGTAATCTCCGCCGAGTTGATGGCCGAGGTATGGCAGGAGTTCGAAAAGGATATCGCGGCCCTCAAGATACGCTTCGTCTCCCTGAATGACCTGCTGGTCCAGGATGCTGCAGACCTCTTGAGCGAACTGCATCCCAGTGTGCCCTTGCGCACGCTTGATGCTCTTCACTTGGCGACGTACTTGAGCATCGAGACTGGCCCTCTGTTCTCCAAGGATCTCCGTATGCTCCAGGCCGCGGCGCGTTTAGGCCTGCCGCTCGCCGGCTAGGACGGTTTGAGACATATTCGGGTGATTCGCGCAGCACCAAGGCCATTCCGAAGGAGTGGCGCTGGAAAAAAAACCCGCCGAAGCGGGCCTTTGAACTTTCAGCTGAGGGCTGTATTCACTGGCACGCCTCGCACGTCCCGCCACTGCGCATCGCCTCGATGGAGCAGGCGTTCTTCTCCTCAGCAGTGAACTGCTTTGGAGCCCCCGAGCCGCCTACCGGGAAGGGCGGCGCGGTGAGCAAGGTTGCGGCGTCGCGCGTCGCGGTCTCCGCGACGGTCTCTCCGGCGGCGCCGCGCATTTCCTTCTTCACCTGCACCGTCGCCTTTTCAATGTTGGAGGCGCCAAGCCCACGCAGGTAGTACGTCGTCTTGAGCCCGGCGTGCCACGCATAACGGTACATGTGGGAGAGCGTCTTCAGGTCCGGCGTCTTGATCCAGAGGTTAACCGACTGCGACTGGTCGATCCACTTCTGGCGGCGGGCCGCCGCGTCGATGACCCACTTGTGGTCAATGTCGAACGCCGTGAGGTATCTTTGCTTCAGGTCGGCCGGGATACGGTCGATGTCCTTCAACTCCCCGTCGAAGTATTTCAAGCTGTCCATCATGTCCCGGTCCCAAAGGCCCCGCGCCTTGAGATCCTTAACCAGGAACGGATTCAGGACTATGAATTCGCCCGATAGGTTCGATTTGACGAAGAGGTTCTTGTACGTGGGTTCGATGCAGGGCGACGTGTTCGTAATGTTCGAAATCGTCGCCGTCGGCGCGATCGCGAGCACGTTGCTGTTGCGCATGCCCTGGGCCGCGATCTTCATGCGCAGCGGCGACCAGTCCATCCGCGCCTTGCGCGACACCTTGATCGGAAGGCCGCGCTCTTCCTCGAGCAGCTCCACCGAGTCCAGCGGCAGGAGCCCGCGCTCCCACTTCGAACCCTTGTACGACGAATAGGTTCCGCGCTCCGCGGCGAGGTCCGAGCTCGCCTCGTAGGCATAGAAGGCGATCGCCTCCATGGCCTCGTCGTTGAACTCGACCGCCTCTGGCGACGCGAATGCGATGCCCTTCATGTAAAGGCTGTTCGCTAGTCCCATCAACCCCAGCCCAATCGGCCGGTGGCGCATGTTTGAACGTTTCGCCGCCTCTGTCGGGTAGAAGTTGATGTCAATCACGTTGTCGAGCGCCCGGACTGCCATCCGGATCGTCTCGCGGAGTTTCCGATGGTCGAGCGAGCCGTCAGGAAGGAGATGGGTCTCCAGGATGACAGAGCCCAGGTTGCACACGGCCGTCTCCTCCTTGGACGTATTCAGGGTAATCTCGGTGCATAAATTAGATGAATGCACGACACCCACATGATCCTGCGGCGAGCGCACGTTGCACGGGTCCTTGAATGTGATCCACGGATGCCCCGTCTCGAAGATCATCGAGAGCATCTTCTTCCAGAGGTCCAACGCCTCGACCTTGTGCCCGTAAATCTTTCCCTCCTCCGAGAGCTTTTCGTAATTGAGGTAGAGCTCCTCGAATTTCCTGCCGTAGGAATCGTGGAGGTCAGGCACCTCGTTCGAGTGGAACAGGGTCCAGGACCCGCGTGCCTCCATTCGCTTCATGAACAGGTCCGGAATCCAGTTTGCCGTATTCATGTCGTGGGTGCGGCGCCTGTCGTCTCCCGTGTTCTTCCTCAGCTCGAGAAACTCAAAGATGTCGTTGTGCCAGCTCTCGAGGTAGGCGCAGCCGGATCCCTTGCGTTTGCCTCCGTTGTGAACCAAGGCGGCGTTGGTCATGTAGGTTTCGTCGCCCTCCACCTTAAGATCAAAAACAAACGGATCGGGCTCTATACTTACGACATCCCTCACCCGTGAATAGATGCATCCATCGTTGAAAATCCAATTTCTCTTTGTGAGCGGTCTGCATCCGACCAGCGCCGCAATCTCCATCACTGCGGGGATGCGAACATCATAGCAGTCGCAGTTTCCCTTAAACTCGACAGCAGAACCGTCAGACCGTTTGCCTTTGTGCGAAACGTCGCGCCGGCGGAATTGTCCAGCTGTCGGGATTCCAAGTCGCAGGAGCTGGTAACGAAGCCCCTCGACGAGCGGTTGCGACGTATTGGTGAAGGATATCTCGGTACCACGGGAAATACCGCCGTCTGTCTCGAGGAGCCCCTGGATCAATGCACGGGCATGTCCGTGTTGTAGGTGGGTGAAACGACGCGATAGGCTCTTCTTCCCGTCTTGATCGTAAAGATCATCATATCCGAACGGCATGGTCGCGGGCCCCGCGCTCGCAATGCGCCCCGTGGTGCCATCGCGCACAACTCCGCGGCCGCTTGCCCAATGAATCTGCAGATAGGTCTCGCCGCGACCGGTTTCCCAAAAATGAACGCCCCGCTCGGCAAGATATTGCCGGACGAACTGCATATGTGCGTCACGTTCTGGATGGCCGGAGACACCCCATTGATGACCGTTCTTTGAAAGATGACCGTCGCCCAATAAGATGCCGTACATGCGGGCATCGTCTTCGGAAAAGCCGTCGACGGGAATAACCTGGGTGGGAATAACTTGAGCCACGTAGTCACCGGGCCGTAGCTCGCCCGCATCGATCCATTGGCTCCTGACGTTGCCTTTTGCCAACCACTGCATGGTGCGCGCACAGGCCTGTTCCATCGGTACACCGCGAATCGCGAAGAATGGATGCCCGGTTGTGACTCGAACAGGGGCAATGGAATGCTTTATCTTCACCGCCACCATCGGACCGTGCTGAGCATAGGCGAGTTTTTCGGTCACCTCGCGGTAGGTGCCGCTGTTTCCCAAGACTAGATTCCCCACGATTACGTCACGAATCGCTCTCGGGCCGTCAGCCGTGTACACGATAGTTTCCGGGGCAAAGCACTGGTTCACAGCGACCAGTTGATCATTGTGAAGCTTTAGGAAAGGTATGACGCCTTGCGACTCGCCGTTTGTCCCGCCGATGTAGGCTCCGGTACCGCGCACCGACGTCCACGATCCGCCCAGGCCGCCGGCCCATTTTGAAAGGTAAGCGTTCTCAGCTATTCCCCTTTGGAATATCCCTTCTATCGAGTCATCAACATGATACAGAAAACACGAACTGAGCTGACTGTGCACGGTGCCACTGTTAAACAACGTTGGCGTCGACGAGCAGAAACGCCGGGTCTTGTAGAGATCATAGAGCGCAACGGCCCTGGATTCGCGGTCCCCCTTTTCGTCGAGGAACAGCCCCATTGCTACGCGCATCCAGAAGTACTGCGGGGTCTCGATCCGCCGCGACGTTTTCGACACCTTGTCAACGATCAGATAGCGGTCATAAAGCGTCTGTACTCCAAGGAAATCAAACTCAAGGTCCGACGACGGATCGAGCGCTTCCGCAAGCCGCGCAAGGTCGTATTCGGCCATCCTTGGATTCAGCCGATTTATGGCGATCCCGTGCTCGATGTACTTCTTGAAGATCTTCAGGTGCGATTCCTTAAGCTTCCCCACGCCGTCCCTCATGATGTCCCAGCCAAGCACCTCCTCGTAGATGTAGGTGAGCTGGATCCGTCCCGCGAATTTCGCAAAATCCGCATCCCGCTCGATCAGCGTCTTTGAATTGAGGATGATCGTGGAATCCAGGCCCTTCTGCGAGATCTGGTCGTAAATGGACCGCCTGAGTTCGTGTTCGATCTCCTCGCTTGTGAGGCATAGATCGAGTCCCACCCGGGCAAACTCGATCCTCTTGCGCAGATCGGCGCCATCCCAGAGCACGGTCTCCCCGTTCGGTTGCTTGACGACAACCAGCGTTTCCTGCCCGGATGCCGCCGGTTCCAGCGACGCGTCGATTGTTTCCGATGCACAGCTGGCTCGCGCAGCGGCACGTTCGGCCCGGAAGAGAATATAAGCCTCGGCCACCTTGTAGTGCCCGGCCTTCATCAGCTCCTCCTGCACGATGTCCTGGACCTCCTCGATCCTCACAAAGGCCTGGTGTGAAGCCTGGACGCGATCCGATACGGACTTTGCGATTGCAACTGCGGGCGCCGAATCGCGCGCGAGGGATAGGAAGGTCTTGCGCACCGCAATCTCGACCTTGCTGTCATTCCACGGGACCACTTGGCTGTTCCGCCGGATGACGCGGATGGTGCTCTGGGCGGCCGATTCGCGGCTGACCGAGAGCTTCCGCGAGCGGTTGAGCAGCAGGCTCTTTGCCACCATGTAGGCGTTGTTGTCGACCAGGGTCTTTTCGATCAGCTCGTAGAGGCCGTTGAGCGTAAGCCGGAGCGGGTTCTGCTTGCGCGCCATCTCCGTCAGGTTGCCGCCGAGCTCGCGGCAGATCTGCGCAACCCAAGCCCGGTTCTTGTCGGTGAAAATCTCCATCTCTCCCTGGGAAATGCAGACGTTCGTGAACGCCTTTCCAAGCGTGTCGGCGACCTCGGTCATGTCGAAGCGCTCCTCTCCGTGCGGGCACAGGAGGATGATCGGCGGCAGCGAGATTTCCCCGGCCGCAAGGACGTCCCGCCAGGCGTATACGGGTTTTTGCTCGAGCGGGGCGTGGACCGTTCGCTTGAGCGCGAGATCCTGGGCCAGCGGGATGTTATTCATGGTCTAAGTTCCAATTTATAAAAGAGTTGCAATTGCAGTTTCTAGAGCGGGGCGCTGACGACCCCCACGCGCCTGCGGCGCCGGACAAAGGGTCCTCTAAAGCATTGGGGAAGACGGTCGGTGCTAGGATGCCCGGTTCAAACGGCCCGTTGTCAGAGCTCGTCGTCCGAGGCGACAGTCAATGAGGACGCTTTTTGGTATTCGGTGACCCTGCCCTCGAAAAAATTCTGTTCCTTCGTGATATCCATCATCTCGGCGAGCCAAGGCAGTGGATTCTTGATGCCGCCCGAGAGCGGAGCCAGACCGCAGCCTTCAAGGCGGCGATCGGCGATGTAGTCGATATAGGTTTCGAAATCCTCGAGGCACAGCCCCACCGCGTTGACGGGCAGGCAATCGCGTATGAAATCCTTCTCAAGAGTGATCGCCTCGCGCATCAGGCCGCGCAGCTCCTCCTTGTATTCCGGCGTCCAAATGTCGCGGTTCTCCTCAACCAAGTCCATGAACAGGTTGCGAAAGACCTCGATGTGGTTCGACTCGTCCCGGAGCGTGTAGCGGAACATCTGGCCTATCCCGGGGAACTTGTTCTGCCGGTACAGGGAAAGGACCATCCCAAAAAGCCCGTAGAACTGCGTCCCTTCCATGCACTGCCCGAAGACAAATATGTTCGAGGCGAGCAGCTTCTTGTTCTCCGGCCGCGTAAGGTCCAGATCCCTGCGAAGTTCCCGTGAAATCCGGGTTACAAACTCGTTCTTCCTAACGATCGTTGCCACGTCCTCGAACATGGCCTCGCATTCGTGCGGATTGATCCCGAGCGAGGCGATCATGTAGAGCAGCGAATCGGCGTGGATGTTCTCCTCGTGGGCATGGCGCCCGAGCACAAGCTTGAGCTCGGGCGCCGTGACAAGCTCCCGAACGACGTGCTGGATGTTGTCCCCGACGATGCCCTCAGCAGCCGAGAAGTAGCCGATTCCCATCCGGATGATCCAGCGCTCAATGTCCGAGACGGCCTTCGCGTCCCGCCATTGCTCGATGTCCTTTCCCATCGGGATGTCCTCGGGCTCCCAATGGTTGGCCTTCATCTTCCGGTACAGCTCGTAGGCCCACTGGTATTTCAGCGGCAGCAGGTTGAACGTCATCGTCTGCCGCCCGTTGATCACGCGCTTCGCCGCAAACGCGGCCTCGGCCTTCTCCTGATCGAGTACGAATGTCTTGGTTCCTACCTGGAAAATCTTTTGCATGGCATCTGGCGTTAAAGTGGGTGCGAATTGGGGCTAACCTGGGCTATTTCCAACGCGAAATGAGCCTAGGCGACCTAAAGTTGCTGGAACTTATTTACGCGTTGTTGACCACAACAGGATGTGGTCAAAGCCTCGGACGGCCACAACCTATTGAGCCTCGGTTTTCCGCCGTCAACAGGTTTGTAGGCCTCGAATGTGAATTTTATTGTTGATTCGCGCCTCCCGGGCGGGAAACCCCTCCGGCATCCCCCAACGGCCCTGGTAGGGCCCCCAGGCTCTCCCTCCACCTTTTCAGCCGGCCCCGAGGCCTCCTGCGGTCATTAAGTATCCTTTTTCTCAATACTTGATGGCGGGAGCTGATGCCCGCGCATCACCACATGGTCCCGGCCGCCGCGGTTGAGCCGGTCCAGGACGCCCGCCAGGATCCGCCGCTTTTCATCCGCCTGGCCAAACATCTCCAGCTGCGCCGGACCCGCATCGACCCCTGAAAGCCGGACGCTCACCAGTCGCAGCGGCCGCGGCCGGCGCCATGCGGCGCGCAGCAGCGGGCCAACGAGCGGATAGAACGGCGCCTCGAGGTCAGTCGCACACTTGAGGCTGCGGCCGTGCGACTCCTGGCTGAAGTCCGCATACCGCACCATGACCGTGATCGTCCTCACCTTGGCGCGGTCGGCTCGGATCTTGGGCATGAGCTCGTCCAGCATCCCCTTAGCGATGCGTTCGATCGCGGCAAAGTCCGCCACATCTGCGGCGAAGGTCTCCTGCTTCGAATAGCTCTTCGCTTCCTCGCTCGCGGTCTCCACCGGGCTGTCGTCCTGGCCGCGTGCGCGCTCGAGCACGCCGCGCCAGCCGCGGCCAAAGACCGCCGACAGCTCGCGCTCGCTGCGCTCGAACAGGTCGCGAACAAGGCGGAGCCCGAGTCGGTTGAGCGCGGCCTCGGTTTTCGTCCCGACGCCTGGCAGCCGGCCGATCGGCAGGGGAGCCAGGAACGCCTCCTCCCCTCCCGAAGGCACAACCACGAACCCCCTCGGCTTGCGCAGCTTGGAGGCGATCTGCGCGACGAGCTTGTTCGCCGCGATCCCCATGGAGACGGGAATCCGAAGTTCATCCCAGATTCTCCGCTGCAGGTCGCGCACCGCCCGTTCGAGGGACTCGAGCCCCGGGAACCCGCAGGGTCCGAGATCGAGGTAGCCCTCGTCGATTGAATTCCTCTGGACGGCCGGCGTCAGCGCCTCGCACATGTCGAACATCCGCAGCGAGACGTCGCCGTAGAGTCCCTGGGTGTGGCGGATGAGTATCAGGTCCGGGCAGACGCGCAATGCGCGCGCGGTCGGCATGGGCGTATATACGCCGCACGCGCGCGCCTCGTAGCTGGCCGACGAGATGATGCCGCGCTCCCGCCCGCCCACGGCGCATTTCTTGCCTACCAGCGAGGGATCGCGCGCCTGCTCGCACGACACGAAGAACGCGTCGGCGTCGAGATGCACGATCGTCGGAAATCCTTGCATGACCGTGGGTTGCTATTGCGCGGCGCCCAGCCTGGAGGCCGCCTCAAAATGCGCCGCGGCCTCGGGCAGGCGGCCGGAGCTCCGGAGGGCGACGGCAAGGTTGTAATGGACCTCGGCGGCGTCGGGCTTGAGCCGGAGCGCCTCCTCGTACTGCGCGATGGCTTCCGTCAGGCGGCCCGCGCCGGCGAAGGCGAGGCCAAGATAGGCATGTGCCTCGGCGTAGTCGGGCTTGAGCCGGAGCGCCTGCCCGAGCTCGGCAATTGCCTCGGCAGCCTTCCCCTCGGTTGCGAGGGCCAGGCCCAGGTTCGCGTGGGCCTGCGCAAATCCGGGCCAAAGGCGCAGGGCCTTCGCATATTCGGATGCCGCCTCGCGGACCCTGCCGGCGTTGCCGAGCACATTGCCGTTCCGGTAGCGGGCCTCGGCGCAGCTGCGCAGGACATCCGCGTCCGAGGGCCGGATGCGCAGAACCGCCTCATACTGCCCGACCGCCTCGCCGTAGCGCCCCGCGGCGAGGGCCAGGTTCCCGAGGTTGGTGCGGGCATCCGTGTTGTCGGGCCGCAGCCGGATCGCCTCGTTGAACTCGGCGGCCGCCTCGGCCTCCCTGCCAGAGCGCGCCAGCGCGTTGCCGAGATTGACGTGCGCCGCGTCGAAGTCCGGCTTCAGGCGAAGCGCCTCCCGGTAGTGCGAGACCGCTTCCGGCACCAGGCCCCTGCGATATATGGCGAGGCCCAGGTTGCTGTGCGCAATCCATGCCTCGGGGTTTCTTGCAGCTGCATAGGCCCAGAATGTCTCGTCGTCCCTGAATACCCCGGCGTAGTTCCGGCTGCCCAGCGCAAGCGCCGCGGC